>NZ_PVWN01000013.1 GCF_003003885.1 Chlorogloea sp. CCALA 695
TCGCTTGAGCCAGACTTATTGCAATCCAGCAGTCCCCTCGCTCGACTTCCTCAAAGGCACACTGTTTCTGTTTTTTTGGACTACTGGCCACATCTCGTCAGCCACCACCTCATCGGTATCAACAGATTGAATCTCTTGATTATGCATCATCTGCCCCTTGATGGCGGCTCGCTGCACGAGACTTGCGACAGTGTTGAATGAGCGCCCTGAGATGCGAGCAATGCCTCGGAGACTGCTACCTTCACTATGGGATTGCAGGATAGTGTGGACTTCTTCAGGACACAGTTGGCTTCGATAGTAAAGGGTATCGAGGGTATCAGTAAAAGTATGGTTACATTTAGAGCATTTAAATCGTTGATGACCTTTGGGTGTACACCCATGTTTATGAGCCTTAAGATGACCGCAAAATGGGCATTCCATAGGTTTATAACTCAATTATAAGGGTTGTTGTTATCCTACCCCACACTTCTTTAATTCACAACCGATTATTCTACCCAACGCCAATTGTAACGATTCCAGTTATAAGCCCCTTGAATTTGGTACTCAGCACCGTTACTAAAACGAATTGTACAACTTGTTTCATCTACAGCAATTACCGTACAGGAGAACCATTGCCGACTACAAGAGCCAGTTTCTTGCACCCATTCCCATAAGCCGTTAGATACTTCAATGCGATCGCCTAGTTTCAGTTTTAAAACTTCTTGGGCATATTTAGCAATGTGTCTGGGTTTGATACGATTAAGCCACTCAAAGCCGTAAACTTCCCGAATAAACTGTATTGCTCCCGAATCGCGCCCTTGCAGCCAATCATTTAGTAGCTGGGCTTTCCAAGAGAGATTTTGTTGCTCTTGAACTTGAATATATTGCCAAAAGCTCTGACGTTGCTCTGAGGAAAGTTCATCTAAAGGATTATTTGATCCATTATCAGCCAATACTTTTTGTTCTATCAATTCCTCTATTACTTGCAGCATGATTTGTTTTTGCTCCTCACTTAAAGGGCAAAAATTGTAATCGCAACGGCTAAAAGCAGCTTTTAGGGCGGCTTCAAGATCGGCTGGGTTCATAGCTAACTTGCGCTTTGGCACTTGATTACATTATGACAAAACTTTAATAATAATGATTGCCCCCAAAGTAGGGTAATTTTTTCCTAGTGCGATCGCGTGGTAAGCTCAAAGAGTTGCCTTTAAAGATTTTTTGGTGCAGTGTATGCGGTTAAAATCCCTATTTGTTGTCGCCTTAACTATGCTACTAGGGATAATTTCTTGGGTATATACCCCTTCAGCAAGTGCGCTAACTCAAATCAAATTAACAGATGTTGGTTACAAAGAATGTCCGCCAGAGCTTGCTATGGGAGCGGTTACTAGCGGTGCAACCAACGCGGCTAATTGCTTTATTGTGACTGGGAAAGCTGAAAATAATTCTGGTAAGTCTGTTTTTGACGCTGATGTGTTTGGGCGCATTTACGATGCTAATAATGATTCGGTAATGCAAAACCGCACTAGACTAGGTTCGATTACTGAAATACCTGCGGGTCTAAGCGAGTTTAACATGAGAATTTCTGTACCCGCCAATCAGCCCTTACCTTTGCAACTCAAGCAGTTCAAAGCCGCAGGTTTTAGCGGACAAGTTAGAAGATAGGAATTGGGAATCGGTCATTGGGAACCGGGAATCGGTTAATTACCCATTACCCATTACCCATTACCCATTACCCATTTTTAGTTTATGGAGGCGTAAATCTTACTTGCCTCTACACAAGCGCGGGGATTCCTGCCACAAAACCACCTAACAACTGAAGAATGATAATTGCCAACATTGGCGACAAATCCATCCCACCAAGGGGCGGAATAATTGACCGAAATAAGTTGAGGTAAGGGTCGGTAAGCTGGGCTAAAGTCGCAAAGGGCTGGTCATAAAAACTAATATTGGGAAACCAAGTTAACAAAATGCGAACAAATAATAAACCCGTGTAAATGGTGATAAAAGTAGACAGTGTACTAGCCAGGAGCGCGATTGAAGACATAATTTAGCAAGTGGTAAGTTTTAAAAGTAATACAGGTTTGATTTTAATTTAGCTGATTTCCACGGATTTTTGATCGGGCAATAGTCAGAGTTAACCAGACAACGATTATTCCCCTAAAGTAGTACGTTCTAAATTGGCTTTAGGTGGATTGCCATTAACATTGCCTAAGTTTAGGCGTACTTCGTCAATGGTTTCGTTTAGTTGAGCAATCTTGTCTTCTAAAGAGCGCCGCGCGACTTCTATGGTTTGCTCGGAGGAAGCTTTAAGCGGTCGGCGTTTTGACCTTGAGTTATTGCCATCAACTAAGTTAGATTTGCGCAGGGTTTCGGTATTGCTGTCCGCTTCATTCAGAACTCTGGAAGCAAGTAGAGCGCCAATTACACCACCAACGACACCGCCTACAACTGTCCCAGCTATAAAGCCCCCTGTAAATCCATCGCGCTGATTCATATACTTACTTCCTGCAAAAATGACTCGTTCTAAATACAAACTATTTTACCGAAAGGTTGCTATTCAAGTGCCAAAAGTGCGATCGCCCGCATCTCCCAATCCTGGCACAATAAACCCTTGATCGTTTAATCCTTCGTCAATGGCCGCACTATAAATAATTAAACTTGGATAAGCAACGCTGAGTTTTTGCAAAGCTGGGGGAGCAGCTATAACCGAAATAACTCGCACCAAAGCCGGATCTACTCCTCTATCTACTAATTGTTCCATTGCTGCCATAATTGAGCCTCCCGTCGCCAGCATAGGTTCAGGAATCAATACTCTAGTTTCTGGAGCAAACTGCTCGGGTAATTTGTTGAGATAGCAGCTAGGCGTAAGGGTTTTTTCATCTCGCACTAATCCTAAATGATAAATTGAGGCTAAAGGTAACAATGTCTGCGCCCCTTCTAGCAACGATAACCCGGCTCGTAAAATTGGTACTACTGCAATCGGAATCGTATAATCAATTGTTGTCGCCTCGCAAGGTGCTAAGGGAGTTTGGACAATGGTGTCTTCTGTCGGCAACCAGTCGCGGATTGCTTCGTAAGTCAGCCAGCGCCCTAACTCGGTCATTGCACTTCTAAACAATACTGACGGCGTAGCCTCATCGCGGGCAACTCCTAGCCAGTGTTTGATTAAAGGATGGGGGGGGACGTAAATACGCAGTTGCAGCGTCATAGCTAGGGGTAGCACTTCTCTAAATGCCTCATCATAGTATCCTTGCGGTCAATCTGAAAAAAAAGTCAGTTTTGTGAGGTTGGTTTTTGCTGCTAGTTGAAAATAATTTGCAACAGCTATTGACACAGATTCTCAATCAAGCTTATAGTAATTTTCAGTGTTCTCCTCTCTTTAAGGATCGGCAGATGGGATAGGTCGGCTCAATCCGCCTACCCATCCTGTTTTTTTTTGCAATAGTTTTAGGAGCCAAAAAGCGCTAAACTGTATATCCAGCAAGCGCGAGAATTTTATCTAGAACTCTTAAACATTGACTTATGCCTACTGCCAAAACTTTATTTGATGCGATCGTGATTGGTTCTGGTATTGGGGGCTTAGTTACGGCTACTCAGTTGGCGGCTAAGGGCGCTAAAGTGCTAGTTCTAGAAAGCTATCTCATTCCTGGGGGAAGTGCGGGGTATTTTGACCGCGAAGGCTACCGTTTTGATGTCGGCGCGTCAATGATTTTTGGTTTTGGCACATCTGGCACTACTAACCTACTTACTAAGGCGTTAGAGGCGGTTAATGTTAGCTTAGAAACCATCCCCGACCCGGTGCAGATTCACTATCATTTACCAAACAATTTGAAGGTAAAAGTTCATCGTGATTATGAGAAATTTTTGCAAGAACTGACCGCTTATTTTCCTCACGAAAAGCAGGGTATCCGCCAATTTTATGATGAGTGCTGGAATGTCTTTAATTGTCTCAATCGGATGGATTTACTTTCGTTAGAAGAACCAAGATATTTAACGCGGGTATTTTTTCAGCATCCTTTAGCTTGCTTGGGTTTAGTGAAGTATTTGCCCCAAAATGCTGGAGATGTGGCGCGAAAGTATATTAAAGACCCGTTGTTATTGAAGTTTATTGATATAGAGTGCTACATCTGGTCGGTAGTTCCCGCAGACTTGACACCGATGATTAATGCGGGGATGGTGTTTTCTGACCGACATTATGGCGGGATTAATTACCCTAAAGGTGGTGTCGGTCAAATTGCCCAAAAATTAGTAGATGGGCTAGAAAAAGCTGGGGGCGAAATTAAGTACCAAGCTAGAGTTACAAAAATTGTGACCGAAAACAATCGCGCTGTCGGCGTGCAGTTGGCTTCCGGGGAAGTTTATCGGGCAAAAAGGATAGTTTCTAACTCGACACGCTGGGATACTTTCGAGAAGTTGCTACCAAAAGCAGAAATGCCAGCTTCTGAGAAAAAATGGCAGCAGCGCTACCAAAAATCTCCGAGTTTTTTAAATATGCACTTGGGTGTAAAAGCGCAATTGTTGCCTGTCGGTACAGAATGCCATCATATTTTGGTGGAAAATTGGGACAAGATGGAGGAGACTATCTTTGTCTCGATTCCAACTTTACTAGACCCCGATTTAGCCCCGGCGGGTCATCATATTATTCATACTTTTACCCCAAACTGGGTAGAAGATTGGCAAGGACTTTCTCAGTACGAGTACGAACAAAAGAAAGAAGCGGCGGCGGAGAAACTAATTAAGCGTTTAGAGCAGATTTTTCCGGGTTTAGATGCGGCTTTGGATTATATGGAAGTGGGAACGCCTCGCACTCACAGGCGGTTTTTAAATCGACAAGATGGCACTTACGGCCCTATTCCCCGGCGGAAGTTGATGGGATTATTGGGTATGCCGTTCAACCGGACATCGATACCTGGGCTTTATTGCGTGGGCGATAGTACGTTTCCCGGACAGGGGTTGAATGCTGTAGCTTTTTCGGGCTTTGCTTGTGCTCATCGGGTGGCAGTAGATTTGGGACTTTAATCTACAATTAGAGTAGTTACAAATATTAATAAAATTTATCGTGATAACTGAGCAACAGGTAATTGGCGTTTTTGACAAACTAACTTGGGACTGGAAAGGTTATAAGATTGGCTATACAGTCATGGGTACGGGACAACCTTTAGTGCTAATTCATGGCTTCGGTGCTTCTATCGGACACTGGCGCAAAAATATTCCTGTATTAGCTGCGGCTGGATACCAAGTATTTGCGATAGATTTACTGGGGTTTGGAAGCTCTGATAAGCCGCCTTTAAACTACACAATGGAAGTGTGGGAAGAATTAGTTAAAGATTTTTGGACGGCGCATATTCAGCAACAGGCGGTATTTGTGGGCAATTCTATCGGCGGATTATTAAGCTTGATGGTAGTTGCCAATCATCCAGAAATTGCGGCGGGTGCAGTTTTGATTAATTGTGCGGGAGGACTTAGCCACCGTCCCCACGAACTAAATCCGCCTTTGAGGCTTGTAATGGGAGCATTTAATCGCCTGCTTCGTTCTAAAATTACTGGCAAAGTTTTGTTTAATAGAGTGCGGCAAAAGGGGCAAATTAGGCGGAGTTTAATGCAAGTGTACCGCGATCGCACGGCTGTTACCGATGAGCTTGTAGACCTGCTGTATCAACCCTCTTGCGACGCAGGGGCGCAACAGGTTTTTGTTTCTATTTTAACTGCACCTCCAGGGCCAACCCCGGCTCAGTTATTGCCTAAAGTAAAGTGTCCGTTGTTGGTAATTTGGGGAGAAGCTGACCCCTGGACTCCGATTAATGGTGCGAAGATTTATCAAGACTTGAGCGCCACTGGTCAACCTGTGCAAGTGAAGCCTATTGCCAATGCTGGTCACTGTCCCCACGACGAAGCCCCAGATAAAGTAAATCCGCTAATTATTGATTGGTTGGCGGAGATAGGGTAATTTTTGCTTTCATTCGACGCTGAGATCAGAGTAAAAATTAGTGATCGCATCATATTTTTCAATAATACCCTGCTTTGAACTCGGCGATCGCTTCCTCTGCCAAAGCATCCAACTTGCCATCTGCGATATCTTTCTCTAACTGTTCATCCCAATGCTGATAATCTACGTCAAAGAGCCATTGTCTAAGTCGCTGAAACTCCTCTGATGGAAGTGTGAGAATAGCTGCTTCAATTTGCTCAAGGGTTGACATAGCGGCTTATATCATTGCTTTACTACTGGTACTAATTATACAATACCTGCTCAATACGACTAGACTTCAAGAGCGATCGCACCTCGGTTTGAATTGCGAGACTTTGCAGTTTATATAGGTAAATGCGATCGCAAATATTCGCTATTTATTGTCCTCACGGTAAAGTAAATCCGTTGATTATTGATTAGTTGGCGGAAACGGTGCGATTTTAGCGCCTAGATCCCTTGCGGTAGCGCAAATAAAGATATTTTGAATAATCGTGTATTTTTTCGCCCAAAACCAAGATTTATGAAGTTGAAGCCAACCTCTCTATCTTAAGGTTGGCTTTGACCTGCAATAGCTTATTTAACTTATAAACACCAAATTTCATAATAAGCTTTATGAGCCATTGATTCACCTCGCTCTTTAATTTCCTTTTCACTCCACTGATTGGCACTTATTAAATCAACATCAAGCGGATATTTTTTATTTTTCAAAATATCAATTTTCTTCCTAAAGTCTAAATCTTTTAAGTCCTCACCGTTGGTTATTTTATCTACTAATATTAAATTTCCTATATTACCAACTATTGCTTCGTCTCCTTTTGATTGAGGTAGTAAATGTTCAATACTGGCAGAAATATAATCAATTGGTAGCCCATTTATATTTTCACCTATAAGTTTTTCCAGTATATATTGAATAATTTTTTTGTCTCTTTGTTTATTTTTTGTGTATATTAAGTCCATAAAATCAACATTAAATTCATCAAAGCTAGGCAGTTTTTCTTGAAGCTTTCTTGATAATTCATTAATAATTGACTGAATTTTATCTAGACTATCAGTTTTAGATAGGTCTTGAGCAATTTTGGAATATAATGGTGCAATTGAACCAGAGGATCTTTGAGAAGTGATTGCATTGAAAATAAAATGAAAACATTCTATTTTCCATAGAAGCTTACGCACTATTCTTAAAGTTATTTTTCCTTCTCTATATGCCCTAATAATAGATAAAATCATTGAGGTTTGTTGTTTGACATTAAAAAGACGTAATGCTTTTAAAGATTTTTGAATACTGTTTTTTTCTTCAGGGTTCCATTGATGGTTCTCTGGAGACACAATAGAAACATAATACTCTGAATTTTTTTGAAGTTCTAATAATAATAGATGAGATTTGTTCTCAGATTCGTTGCTACTAGAAGAACTAATATGCTTTTTAATTTCACCAAATAATTGTTTTTGAGTAGTATCACCATATTTAGAAAGCCAATGATGATATAAAAAACTTTCTACAATATTTTTATCTAATCCATTATCATCAAATTTTTCTAATATCCCATTCCATATAACTTTATATGTGTCTAAATTAATATTAGAAGCCCTTAACTTCTGTAATAATAAATTTTTTACTAAATCTTGTGTAGTAAGGTCTTTCCCTCTAGTATTAAGAGTTTCAAAAATTAAATAAGCATCATCTTCATTATCTAATTGAATAAAGACTAATTTTAATGAAAGAATTTTATTTCTTATGTTTTTTAGGCTATCTATAATTTGATTTTTTCGTTCTTGAAACAAGGAATTAGAACAATCATTTTTATCATACTTAGGAATTATATCATAAATCTTTTTATTAATTAATTCAAATGCGGATTTTAAATTTTGTTCTTCATTCCCTACATTACATTTTATATCTACTTTTTTAAAACTTTGTATGTATCCTTGTAAATAAGGAAACGAGGTTTCTGCATTCAAAATATATTCATTTATATTATCTATGTTTGCTTTTTCAATATATTGATGTACTCCTTTAGCTAAGTTTTCATCTTCATAATCAAGAAAAGCATTTCTTATAGCAGCCAGCATTAATGTAATAGTTGTCAATCTTTGTTGTCCATCAACTATTCCATAATACGGTTTTTCTGTTTGATAAACAACCATTGAGCCTATAAAATAGTGTTTGTAATCTCTTATGACAATATCTTCCCAAAAATTAATAACCTCCTCCTCCATCCATGAATAAGGTCGTTGAAATCTTGGTATTTTAAAGTAACCTAGAGCGAAAATATCTTGAACTTCTTTGTCGTTAGCTTCTATTTTCATTGACTTTATGACCTGTATTGATAGAAAGATTAACTAATCTAGTCGTATTAAGCTAGTAAATTTTAGCAGAAAAAATTGAATTAAAGATTAGCTAAAACGTCTTAGAGGCAGTAGAAAATATCTTCTTGGACGTGCAAACAATAAAGGTTTTTACGATAGATATCATCCCATATCCTTATTTATTTAGGACTGACGTTCTCCTCAACGATCGCCTCTGCTTGATGAACCAAACTTCGTAATTTATCGACCATTTGAGCATCAACACCTTGCCACAACCCCCGTTGATGCGCCTCTAACAACCGTTCTGCCATATCTCGCAACGCCCAAGGGTTCTTATTTTGCACAAAATCCTGCACTGCGGGATCGAATAAATAAGCATCCGCGACACCTTGATACATATAATCTTCAACGCAACGGGTTGTAGCATCGTAAGCAAACAAATAATCTACCGTCGCCGCCATTTCAAACGCACCTTTGTAGCCGTGACGCATTACCCCGCTAATCCACTTAGGATTGACGACGCGAGAACGATACACTCTGGCGATTTCTTCCTTTAGTTGACGGACGCGCGGATTAGCTGCAATGGAATTATCACCAAAATAAGTTTGAGGATTTTTGCCTGTTAGCGATCGCACCGCCGCCGTTAAGCCGCCTTGAAACTGATAATAATCATCCGAATCTAACAAATCGTGTTCGCGGTTATCTTGATTGTGCAATACAATTTGCATTGATTTGAGCCTTTGTTCAAAAGCTTCTGGCGCTGCGCGACCTTCTTTTTTGCCGGAGTATGCGTAACAACTCCAGTTGATGTATGCACGGGCTAAATCGCTGTCATCATTCCAGTTTTGCGCCTCAATCAAGCCTTGCAAACCCGCACCATAAGCCCCAGGTTTAGAACCAAAAACTCGGTAATGAGCGTTTATTTGCGCTTGTTCTAAGCTTTTACCCGATGCTAACCATGTCTGCACTTCACTTTTTACTTTTGCTGCTATGGGGTTTTGATCATCTGCTTCTTCTAGCGCCGCTACTTTTGTAACCGCCGCATCAAATAAATCGATTAAATTGGGAAAAGCATCGCGGAAAAAGCCAGAAATCCGCAGAGTTACATCTACGCGGGGGCGACCTAAAACTGATAATGGCAAAATTTCAAAGTCTACCACTCGCCGCGAAACTCCATCCCATACAGGCTGTACTCCAAGTAATGCCAACGCTTCCGCAATATCATCGCCTCCCGTCCGCATAGTCGAAGTTCCCCAAACAGATAAGCCCAAAGTTTGAGGATATTCGCCGTTTTCTTGGGTATAGCGTTCAATTAATACCTCTGCCGCCTTCTTGCCAATACTCCAGGCTGTTTCCGTCGGAATACCGCGAATATCTACCGAATAGAAATTACGCCCCGTTGGTAATACTTCTGGACGACCCCGCGTAGGCGCACCGGAAGCGCCGCTAGGAATGTAGCCGCCATCAAGTCCATGCAATAAGTTAATAATTTCTCGGTCGGTTTGTTGCAATGCTGGAATTAAGCGGAGTTTTACCCAATCCATCAGAGGATTAGTTGTTTCTAGATTGGCGATCGCCCTTGGCGCTACCCCTTGGGTAATCGCCCTTGGCGCTACCCCTTGGGTAATCGCCCTTGGCGCTACCCCTTGGGTAATCGCCCTTGGCGCTACCCCCTGGGTAATCGCATTTTCAACTAAACTAGCTGCATATTCTTCAATAACTTCTACCGCATCTCCTACTGTGCGACAAGAGTAATTTTTTTCAGTCAGGATTTGCTGACTAATCGCTGATAACGAAAGTCCCAAATCAGTAGTCAAAGGGGCAAAATCTAAACCCCAATCTGTTGCGATCGCTGAAGTTAAACCAATTCGTCCATTACTAGGTTGACGAGAAATTGCCACTATCAAGTCGCGTAGTTGTACTCCTTGGGGACATTGCCCAAAAATATGCAATCCATCCCGAATTTGGGCTTCTTTGAGTTCGCACAAATAGCTGTCTAGATAATTCAAAATTGAGGATATTTCTGTAGAAGTATCCACAGCTAAGTTTTCTTGGGTAACTAATTGCATAATGCGATCGCGTAAAATTGGAACTCGCACCGGATCTAAACCTTGCGCCTCATAATATTCATCAACCAAGCCCTCTAATTGCTGCAAACCCCCATAAAGTTCGGCGCGAGTCATGGGCGGCGTGAGATGGTCTAAAATTACCGCTTGGGCGCGTCGTTTAGCCTGCGATCCCTCTCCCGGATCGTTGACAATAAATGGGTAAAAATGCGGCATCGCACCTATTGCTACTTCTGGGTAACATTCGTTTGATAAAGCTATACTCTTACCAGGCAACCATTCCAAATTGCCATGTTTACCCACACTCACTATCGCATTAGCGCCAAATACCTCGCGCACCCAATAGTAAAAAGCTAGATAATCGTGGGTAGGTTCCAAATCTGGCGCGTGATAATTCAAACTAGGGTCTTTGTCGTAACCTCGTGATGGCTGAATCCCTACAAACACATTACCCAACTGCACCCCAGCAATTGCAAAGTTATCTTTTGCGTCACCCCAGCGATCGCAGATTCCTTTTTTTACTGCTGCTGGTAAACTTGCAAAATACTCCTCATACTCTGCGCCGCCTAAAGATTGCCTAACTTTTCTCAACTCGCGTCCTTCGGGATCGTTAGTTACTCCAGACACCAATAGTTGCATCAATTCGTCACTACTGGCGGGTAAATCTTTCACCTCGTAACCCGCCGCCTGCAAAGCTTTGAGAATTTCAATACAACTAGCGGGAGTATCCAAACCTACGCCATTAGCCAGCCTACCATCACGGTTAGGATAATTTGCCAAAATCAGCGCAATTCGTCGTTCTCGGGGTGGGGAGTTACGCAGACTTACCCATTTTGCTGCTAAATCTGCAACAAAATCAATGCGATCGCCTTTTGGTTGATAAACAACTACATCTGTTTCTAAATCGGGATTTTGCGCTTCTACTCCTTTAAAAGAAATTGCTCTAGTAATAATTCTCCCGTCTACTTCGGGTAATGCGACATTCATTGCTAAATCGCGGGGTGAAAGTCCTTGCAACTGCGATTCCCAACTTTGGGCCGTACCGCTACTAAAAATTGCCTGTAATACCGGGATATCTAGCTTTTCCCATAAATCTAGCTGCGGCGTTTCCGTCTCCAATCGCGCCAAAGAAAAGCTAGTTGTATTGAGAAGTAAATCAACTCCTTGTAAATACTCTAATAATTCCCCTTGTACTTCTAAGTCGCGCAAAGAAGATACAAATACAGGGATTGCTTGTAAATTCCTAGCCGTCAAAGCTTGACAAAGTGCCTCAATGGGGATTGTATTTCCGGCTAAATAATGAGCGCGGTAGAATAAAATGCCAACTCTTGGCGCATCCGTAATCGAAGTATAAGGATATAAGCCTATGCGGGGAACGTTTTGGGGCGGTGGTGGATTGTAGGGAGAATTATTTAGAGTGCGATTACCCAGGGGGTAGCGCCAAAGGCGATCGCAAACAAACTGCAAAGCGTGGATAATATTCTCAACTCCACCCTCAGTAAAATAACGCCACAACTGATTGACAGTAGCTAAAGCAACGGTAGAATAGTTAATTAATTCAGGATCGGTGCGATCGTCTCCAGGAATAACAATTAAAGCTGCACCTGTTTTTTGTACAGTTTCCTGTACTACTTCTAAACCGTAACTCCAATAAGCCCTTCCCCCCAAGAGGCGCAAAATAATAACTTGCGCTTTTTCTAAAACTTCTTCCGCATAAGTATCAATAGTTAACTGTTGTTGCAATTGTAAGAGATTGGCAACCCGCAAGGCTGGAAAACCTACAGGTAACTTACTTACGGCGGCGGCAATTGTTTGAATATCTGTATCCGCCGCCGTTAATAATACTATAGGAGCAGGAGTTTGTTCTAAAAAGATGACTCCCTCCGCTTGGGGGTTCCATCCTCCCGGTGTGGCGCTAATCCGATGCACGATGTTTTTTGCAATGAAGACCTACAAAATCGTAGCAATTTCTTTGAGATAGACGCGAGAAAATGGCTCATTTTCCCCAAGATCGTATTGTTCAATCAAACCTTGGCGTTTAATAGAGATACTATTGCTCTCTTTTGTTACCAAAATTGCCTCCTCAGCCATGTTTCGCGCCAACATCATCTCGGTTTCGGTGGGATTATCCAAAATTACGATGTTGCTACCCGTGTAAAACATCCCTTCTCTTTCGAGAATATTTCCTTGATACTCAGCAATTAGTAAGTCAAGCTTAGGATTGCGTAACAAATTCTGTACGTTGCTGTTGTAGTCTTTATTCAGATTCTTTTCAGCACGATTGATAGATACTCTCTCTTTACAAACAGCACCAATTGTCCAGTCAGGATGTTGTAAAAGAATATAGTCAATAATTGCCTCTAACTCCTCCACAGCAATGTTATTGAAAGTAATTAAGGGAATTTTGGCATCGCTATCAGAAGCAAAAAATGTCTCCAAAATCCGCGATGGAACATCTACACTTTCTCCCGTAGCAGGGTTGAGGTGCATAAAAATACCCGGTGCTGAATTTATCTCCAAAATCCCAAAACCGCCATCTTTCCAGGAGTTCGATAAGGATTGTGCGATCGCATCTATCCCTAAACAAGTTAACCTAAAATGCTGGGCGATATCTTGCGCCAACACAATATTATCAGGATGCACCGATGAAGTTGCATCCATACTCACCCCACCCGCAGACAAATTAGCAACTTTACGCAGATATACAGTCTGTCCTTTTTCAATGACGCTATCTAAACTCCAACCTTGTTCTTCTAAATACAACTCCATCGCCTCATCGCGTTGAATTTTACTCAAAGCCGAAGTTGGCGTATCTCTACGAGCTTTGGTGCGATTTTCTCGCTCAATTAGTTCATCAATACTCAGTCTTCCATCACCTTCCACCCAAGCAGGACGGCGCTCGGTAGCAGCAACAAACCGACCATTGACGCATAGCAACCGAAAATCTGCCCCCGAAACACTTTTTTCGACAATTACCCGCGTCGGTTGGTCGTCAGGAATCGCCTTAATAGCCCGTGAAAAAGCCGCCTTCAATTCTTCCGCGTCTTGTACATCCGCCGTCACCCCAATACCTTTATGACCGACTACAGGCTTCACTGCGACAGGGTAGCCGATACTTTTAGCTACAGAAATTGCTTCGTCACGAGTTAAAACAATACTTCCTGTAGGGATGGGAAAGCCCAAAGTATTTAAAAAAGCCTTGCAATCATCTTTACGAGTAGTAAAGTCTGAATCTATATGACTATCGCTGTCAAAAGTTGTAGCTATACCACGAACTTGCTTTTTGCCATAGCCGTATTGCATCAACCCTTCATCCCACAGATAAAAAGTAGGAATACTTTTAAAGGCGGCGGTACGTAACAAAGCATAAACTGTTGGGCCACCGTAAGCACTTCGCCTAAACATATCTTGAATTACTCTAATCTGCTCGTCAAAGACAATTTTCTGCTTTTGAGTCATCGCCTCAAACCAGTCCCACACAAAGTACACAACCGATTTACTTGTCCGCGCGTGGAGCGATTGCACCGCAATAATTGCTTCGTCTTCCCCTTGTTTGCAACTCCACTTATCCAAATGCAAACCCATGTCTAGCTGTCCAACTTCTGCAACCGTCCGGGCGAATAACTGCGCGTAGGAGTTGTAACCACCTTCAACATTGAGCATCTGCGGATAAAATTCGCCAATTATTTGTAAATATTCCTCAATTTCTAACGGTTCTTCGTACCCTGTTAGCGTAAAGTTAAATACCAATGCTCCCGTTTCCAAATAAGGGTTTGCTCCCTGGTAGTGCTTGATATTAAAAATGTCGAATGCGTCAGATTTTCTCGCATTGACGCGAATCTCCATGTTACGAGATTGAACCATAAAAAACTCCTTTTAGCTAAATGCGCTCTCTTGAAAATATAACTTTTGAAAGGTGTAAGGCATCACGCTTTTGGTTAACAATATACAAAACACTTTAGAAAATCCATTTATGAGACAGCCAAATATATCTCAAAAGGAAGCTGAACTCAGAGATGAAATTAAAGAACTTGCCCAAAAAGCTTTTCATCTTAAGTTAATAGCTGGTTATGGAGATGGGTCAGATGACCATGAATATCAAATTGTATATGAAGGCAAACCCAGACATCTACCTTTAGAAAGAGCTAAAGAGTTTCTCAACGGTTTAATTGAGCGGAGTCTTTTGGTTGAATAGTTTTTAACACAACTGCTTTTAAATTTAGTTCTAGCAAAGATGGATAGTACCCATCTTTTTTATTGAGCGCCAAAAACCTTATTCCTGATTCTTCAATCTTCAAACCGCAAAGTCACAATTTTCTGTATAGATATCTACCGAACAGTAGTTTTATTAGCAGATTTCTTCATGATTTATTAGAAATAGTCACAAAAGCTTGAAGGGATATTGTCGTGAGTGAAAGCAGTGGACAGCTATTAATTATTGGTGGTGCGGAAGACAAAGAGGGAGATTGTAAAATCTTGCGCGAATTTGTGCGTCGTGCTGGGGGAGTAAATGCGCGAATTGTGGTAATGACCGTAGCGACCGAAATGCCTAGAGAAGTAGGAGAGAACTATATTAGAGTATTTGAGCGCTTAGGAGCGGAGGATATTCGTATAGTTGACACTGTGCAACGAGAAGATGCAAGCTCATCTACTTACTTAGAAGCAGTAAACAAAGCTACAGGGATATTTTTTACTGGCGGCGATCAATCTCGAATCACCAGTATACTCAAAGACACCGAAATTGACGCGGCGATTCAAAAACGCTACCAAGAAGGGATAATAGTTGCGGGGACAAGTGCAGGTGCAGCGATGATGCCTGATGTGATGATCGTTGAAGGCGATTCGGAAACAAATCCGCGCGTCAATGTTGTAGAAATGGCTCCTGGTATGGGTTTTTTGCCTGGAATAGTCGTAGATCAACATTTTCTCCAGCGTGGGCGTTTGGGGCGCTTACTTTCGGCGCTAGCACAGCAACCTGCCGTCTTAGGAATTGGGATTGATGAAAATACTTCTGTATTAGTACAGAATAATAAACTGCAAGTAGTTGGCGAAGGTGCAGTAACAGTTGTAGATGTGGCGGACATAATTCACACTAATATTGGTGAAATCCTCAAAGATGAAGCTTTAGCAATTTGTGGAGCTAAGTTACACATTCTCCCCGATGGTTATAAGTTCGATTTGACTTCACGCAAGCCAATGGTTGAGGATCTTGTCGAAAGAGAAGTAGCAACAATTAACGCCTAAATTGCTGGGTAAGATTTGGGGCGTTAAAATACTATTTTGAACGCCCTAACTATATCTATTTTTTGGGTTTTAGCAGCTTTTAATTATGGTACTTCCTCTGATTGATAGAATACACAGGAAACATTTTATCAACTTTTAAATGACTAACCTAAGCGTCAATCTCAATCGGATTGCTCTATTGAGAAATTCTCGGAATATAGGCATACCAAGCGTAACCGTAAGCGCGAGAACAGTCTTATTAGCAGGAGCTTATGGCATCACCGTACATCCTCGTCCTGATTTGCGCCATATCCGACCTGATGATGTAGATGATTTAGCGCAGTTACTCGCTGATGAATTTAGCGGTGCTGAATACAATATTGAGGGCAATCCGTTTCATCCCCCATTTATGGAAATTGTGTGTCGGATTGAGCCTACACAGTGTACGTTAGTCCCTGATTTACCCGATGCGTTTACTTCAGACTGTGGATGGAATCTTGTGGAGGACGGAGAACGTCTAATTCCGATTATCCAAGAACTTAAAGCGCATCAAATTCGTGTCAGCTTATTTATGGATGCTGTTCCTCATCAAATGGCATTAGCTAAAAAGATTGGGGCTGATAGAGTTGAATTATATACCGAGCCTTACGCAACGGCATTTCGTGAAGGACGGGTAGAGACTGTATTTAATGACTATGCTCAAGCGGCTAAAGCGGCTCAAAGTGAAGGATTGGGCGTTAATGCAGGACACGACTTGAATTTAGAAAATCTCAGCAAATTCTGCTTAATTTCTAATATTCTAGAGGTTTCAATCGGTCATGCTCTAATAGCTGAAGCTCTAGAAAGGGGACTTTCTAACACCGTCAAAGCTTATTTAAATATTTTGGCTCAAACTTCAGCACAGTAAGGATGTTCTCAAGTTTAACACTTCATTTTTGTTTGCTCTCTAGCTGATTGAGAGTAAAAATGTACGGCTACAGCGCGTACTATATGTAATAATATTCCTAGGCACGGAATTTTTACATCATGAGTACGGAACTGAATACAGATTCAACCAGAGTCAATAAAATTAGAAAAAATGCGCGGTTAGAAGCTCGTGTAACTGAGGAGCAAAAGCACCTGATGGAAAGGGCTGCTTTTTTGCGCGGACAGAATTTGACTGAATTTATGGTTGCAGTTCTGGCGGAGACTTCTATGCAAATCATCAAAGATTGCGAACTTCTCCAATTAACCGATCGCGATCGCCAAGCTTTTGTCGATGCTTTGTTAAATCCCCCCGCACCTAGCGATCGCGCTTATGCTGATGCTCAATGGTATGAGCAAATGATGAATAAATAATCACTCCTATTAGTGTTAAACCCAAAATCCGTTAATTTTTGTATAGAACCACTCGAAAAACACCACGATAGAGCAACTTTTAGCTGCGGTAACGAACAACTAGATCGGTATTTTCACTTTGCAGCTACCCAAGATCAAAAAAGAAATATTGCTATTCCCTACGTTATTTTTGACCGAGAACGTCAAAAAATAATTGGCTACTATACTTTGTCTACTACTGGCATAAATCTTGAACAATTACCCCAAAGCATTGTAAAAAAATTGCCCAAGTATCCGATAGTTGGCACGGTTTTTATTGGGAGATTAGCGGTGGCTGACGATTACAGGGGATTTGGTTGGGGAAAGTTGTTAATTATGGACGCTTTATACCGTAGTCTCAGAGTTAGTCAAACGACTGGTTGTTTTGCAGTGGTAGTAGATGCGATTGACGATGAAGCAGTGAGGTTTTATCAAAGATTTGAGTTTCAAATTTTTCCTGACCAGCCACATAAGCTATTCCGTACCATGACAAATATTGCTCAAACTTTTGATTCCCTGCAAAAAAAGTCCCAGGGAACTTAAATTATTTTTACTAAAACCCATTAAACTACCAACGCGCGATTGCACTTACTGCCTATATGCTATTTAGTAAACCAAAAGCTGCTAAAACCTATCTTTATGACCGTTGATTTTACTAAAGTTATTGAGCCTTTACGTCATGGCTTAATTGTCTCTTGTCAAGCGCCTGCAAATTCGCCATTGTATGAACCTAGTGTAATTGCCGCGATCGCCCAAGCCTCCATAAACCAAGGTGCAGTGGCTATTAGAATCGATACCCCCGCCCACGTTCAAGCCGTAAAACAACGCTGCAATGCCCCCACAATTGGGCTGTGGAAGCAAATAATATCTGGGTATGATGTGTACATTACGCCGCAATTTCATCATGCAGAGGCGGTTTCTCAAGCGGGTGCAGATATCATTGCAATTGATGCTACATCTAGAGATCGTCCCCAAGGTGAAACTATTACGAGTTTAATTGCTCAGATTCATGAACTAGGTAAACCTGTAATGGCGGACGTAGATACTATAGATAATGCGATCGCAGCATTAAAAGCGGGTGCAGACATCATCGGGACTACTTTGTACGGCTACACCAGCCAAACCCAAGGTTTAACACCTCCAGGCTTTGAATTATTGAGTCAAATAGTCAAGCTAAATATCCCTGCAATCTGTGAAGGTGGCGTTTCTGCTCCACAAATGGCGCGTCAAGCTTTAGACTTAGGAGCTTACGCTGTAGTTGTAGGTACAGCGATTACGGGAATAGATTTGCAAGTTAAGGCGTATAGAGACGCGATTACCCAGGGGGTAGCGCCAAGGGCGATCGCAAATTAACTTGCTACCCGTTTAAACACAATCATATTTGTCCCTACTACAGGACTCCGTGCTAACAAAGTTTTTTGTAAGTCGGTAATTTCCAGGTGTGTAAAATCTAGTTGTTGCGCCTCATTTAGTAGCTTTTGGGCTAATTTATCTTGCTCTGATTGTCCCAGATTATACCAATCGTCTTTAACTTGAATTACTAAACTACCACCAGCAAAATTAGCTTGAACTGATTGAATTAAGCCGTCGGAAATGCTATCGCCCTCTTGGGTTATTTGCTCCTGAATTGATGCAATCAAGCTTTGTTCTGGTGTGAGTTCTACTTTGAGAGTCGGTTCGACTTCTTCAGGTATTGGGGTAACTTCTATTTCAGGAGTCGGAGTAACTTCTATTTTCGGTGTGGGGATAACTTCTGTTGGTTTACTTTCCTCTGCTGGTGCGATTAATTCTGGAGGATCAGTTACAGTTGCTTCTGGTTCAGGAGTCGTTACAACGGGTACAGGTTCCGGCGGAATAATCGCTACTTGTGGCGGATGAGAAAATAAAGTAGTTGTCCATACTACAACTGCTAATAATCCCGCAATAATACTCGTTAAGCCTAAATCAGATAACTTTTCTGATAGATTTGTTGGGAGCAAAAAGCGGATTGGTGCTAGTATTGCCTTCCAAAACTGCTGAAATTGAGCAAAATTATTTGCTGAGTCTACAGGTGGTGAAGATTCAATCCGGGCGATCGCATTTTCCGACACCTGAATTATTCCCCGTAAAAGTTTGACACTTTGCGTCTGTAAACCTGACGGACTTTGTTGTTTTGGCGGCGGTGAACTTGACCTATCTTGGGACATCGAATTTACCTAAACACAGTAAATAGGCTAAATTTTTACGAGTGCGGTGATTTTGGACAAACAATACTTTTAGCCCTAATTTATCATTCAAGGTAATATATGCGTTTCAACCGTCGTCAATTTATAGCTTTAAGTAGCTTTAGCGCCCTTTGTTTAGCTT
Organism: Chlorogloea sp. CCALA 695; assembly: GCF_003003885.1. GTDB lineage: Bacteria > Cyanobacteriota > Cyanobacteriia > Cyanobacteriales > Chroococcidiopsidaceae > Aliterella. The sequence continues at coordinate 19,240 of NZ_PVWN01000013.1, forward strand.
TTTTGACTAGCAAACTAAACAAACAGAGTGCTTCTAGTAGTGTAAATGTAGAAGAAGCGAAGTCCGTTAAGTATACATCCACTTCCGAAATTCCCTTACGTTTTGTTTCTGTCGCCGACACCGGAACGGGAGATAAAGGTCAATATGCAGTAGCCCAAGCGATGACGCGGTATTACAAACGAAAGCCTTACAAATTAGTAGTTTTAGCTGGAGACAATATTTACAACAATGGTGAAATTGAAAAAATCAACGCTGTATTTGAGCGTCCTTATCAAGAATTACTTAGTCAAGGCGTAAAGTTTCAAGCTTGTTTGGGAAATCATGATATCCGCACCGATAACGGCGAACCTCAAGTACGCTATCCCGGCTTTAATATGCAAGGGCGTTATTATACATTTGGGCAAGATTTAGTTCAATTTTTTGCTTTAGACACTAACCATAACGCCGATTGGAAAACTCAATTAACTTGGCTAGACAAAGAACTCAGCCGCAGTAAAGCGCCTTGGAAAATAGTATTTGGACACCATCAAATTTATTCATCTGGAAGTTACGGTTTAAATCAGCCCTTTATCAAAACCTTATCGCCAATTTTTCAAAAGCACGGAGTACAGCTTTACATTAACGGACACGACCATGATTACGAACGCACTCGCAGCATTAACGGTACAACCTATCTAACTTGTGGTGCGGGGGCTGGGACGCGCCCAGTAGGTGCTTCTGCGTGGACAGCACGCGCAAAGAGTGAACTTAGTTTTGCAGCTTTTGAATTGTATAGCGATCGCCTAGAAATTAGCGGTATTGATACCAAGTCTGTCATTTTTGACAAAGGTATTATTCCTGTGAAAAGTATTTAAACAATTATTATGAGTGCTAGACAATTCGATAATCTCTGCAAATATCTCTCCGAAAAATATCCTGATAGTTTTGCTAGTTGGTTATTAGGTAAACCGATTACGGTAGGAGAAGTTATTAAAAGCGAACTCAGTATCGAACCAATCCGTGCAGACTCGGTAACTTTTCTGCGTACCGAAGAAAGAATTTTACATTTAGAATTTCAATTTGAAGTTGATACCAACCCACCGCTACCATTGCGAATGTTAGATTATTGGGTAAGGTTGCACCGTCGTTATCGACAACCTGTAACGCAAGTTGTAATTTTGCTCAAACAACCTGCAAAAGCCACAGTTATCGAAACAGAGTTTCATTTAGAAAATACTAGACACAGCTATCAAGCCAGTGCGAATGTGGGAGCAAGATGCAGCAATCTTCCTTGAAGATACTGCACTTCTGCCTTTAGCTACCTTAGCAGCTACCCAAGAACCAGAGGCATTATTAACCCAAATTTCTCAGCAAATTAGTAACATAGAGTCATTAGAGCAACGACAAGACGTAGCTATCTGCACTCAGTTATTAGCAGGCTTAAAGTTTAAGAAAAATTTGATTCGTCAATTCTTCAAAGAGGAAATTATGCAAGAATCAGTAATTTATCAAGATATTCTCCAAAAAGGCTTACAGCAAGGCTTACAGCAAGGTGAATTAGCTGTAGTTGTGCGCCTACTCACACGCCGGATTGGGACGGTTCCCGATCAATTGCGATCGCAAATTCAAGCTTTACCGCTGCCCCAATTAGAAAACTTGGCGGAAGCTTTGTTAGATTTTACTAACCTCAATGACTTAGTAGCCTGGTTAGAAGCTGAGAAAGAAAACTAAAGTGCGATCGCTTCAGACAGGAAATTATGCAAGAATCAGTAATTTATCAAGATATTCTCCAAAAAGGATTACAGCAAGGATTACAGCAAGGTGAATTAGCAGTAGTTGTGCGCCTACTCACACGCCGACTTGGGACGGTTCCCCCGGAAGTGCGATCGCAAATTCAAGCTTTACCGCTCCCCCAATTAGAAAACTTGGCGGAAGCTTTGTTAGATTTTACTAACCTCAGCGATTTAGTAGCCTGGTTAGAAGCCAATCCTTGAATGATTCTTGAAGCGGTAATGCTTAATGTCAAACCTAATCTAGAAAATGATTTTGAATCAGCTTTTCAACAAGCTTCAAGTATTGTCGCGTCTATAGACGGATACTTGTCTCACGAACTTCACAGATGCTTAGAAGTACAAGGAAAGTATCTACTGCTGATTAGGTGGAAAACCTTAGAAGCTCATACGATTGGCTGTAGAAACTCAATAGAGTACCAACAATGGAAAAAATTACTACATCATTTTTATGAGCCATTTCCAATAGTTGAACATTTTGAGAATATTTTTTAATTTTAATGTTAAAAAACACAAGTTGAGTTATTTTAACTGAGCTTTTTAGTAAGAAGTAATCAATAACTCTGTAATTTTACCTCTTTTTTCAGCTTTAGAATTTATTGCTCTTGATGCTAATATCTCGTAAATATTGAAGTCAGCATAAAGCTCTCGAACAAAAGCACAATTGGAGTTAGACAACATAACTTTTACTCCCCAATTAGCAAGTTCAGCAAATGTATCTCTCAGCTTAATTTGTTCTGCTTCCTTGAACACATAGCGGCTGTAAGTTGTAAAACTGCTAGTAGCACTTAGAGGATAATAAGGCGGATCGAAATAAACAAAATCCTGCTCGTTTTTAGAGCTAATTTCATCATAGGGTTTTAACGAAACTGCGGCAGATTGTATAGCTACAGACACCGAACGAAGCAAATCTTCATTGCAAATTGTGGGGTTTTTATACTTACCCATCGGCACATTAAATAATCCTCGCAAATTCTCCCTGTATAGCCCATTAAAACAAGTTTTGTTTAAATAAATAAATCGTGCGGCTCTTTCAATCTCTGAGCCTTCCCAGTGCAATCGCACTTTATAATAATAATCTCTGTTGTGTTGCAATTGATGAGTTTTTAATAATGAAATCAACGGCTCCACATTATTTTTGATACAACAGTAGGTATTAATTAATTCAGGATTAATATCTGAGATAAATTTATTCGCATCAGGTTTAACACCGCAAAAATAAAAGAATACTGCACCCCCACCTAAAAAAGGCTCGTAATAATTAGTGAAACTTAGCGGAAAGTAGGGAATATATTGGTCAATAAGTTTACTTTTACCACCCGCCCATTTTAAAAAAGGGCGATAATGCGTAGGTTGTACTTGTAACATTTACTACTGTTTACCTCGATTTTCTCTATATCTAGTACAGTACGTTGTCAAAACAAACAACACTATTAACACGCAGTTGCTATAGTAAAATATTGAAAAACCTTTATAAAAAGATATGTTTGACGGATTTTGGGACAATGTTTCGCGTTACCCACGCTATTTAGTAACAATTATATTGGGAGTTGCTATCAATGCCTTTGCACCCCTAGCGCCTCTGTTTAAAAATCCCGCTAGTGCGATCGCTCTGATTAGCTTACTATTTGGCGTAATTTTCTTTACTGTCTTTACCCTCCGCGCCATGCTGGGTTTAGGCACGGTATAGACTAGATTTGAATAATACAACCACAATCAGGAGTTAAAATAACTATGGCTACAAACCGTCGCGTTTCTCGCGTTGCCGAATTAATTAAACGCGAGGTTAGCCAAATGCTTATCCACGATATTAAAGATGACCGTGTAGGCGCAGGACTTGTCAGCGTAACCGATGTAGTAGTATCAGGGGATCTCCAACACGCCAAAATTTTTGTCAGCGTCTATGGTAGTGAAGAAGCAAAAATTGAGACAATGGCAGGATTAAAATCCGCCACAGGCTTTGTACGTACCGAATTAGGGCAAAGAGTACGCTTGCGTCGAACTCCAGAAGTTATATTTCAAGAAGATTCTTCCATCGAACGGGGTACTAAAGTATTGTCATTACTTAACCAACTAAACCATGATCGCCCCGCCGATGAAAACTTAGATGAAGATGAGTATGACGACGAATATGCAGAGGACGAAGACAAGTAAATTTTGCAGTAAAATACCTGAGTCTCAATATTTAGGTATGTTCCGATTATGTCCGCATCTCTACCTGATATAGACACTCTCACCCTAGCCCAGCAAGTCGCCCAAATGGTTGTAGTCCGTACCTGCGGCTACTTGTTCGATCATCAAATTCCTTATCCAGACTGGGAAGCAACAAATGCAACCATGCAGCATTTGGTCGAATTGGGAGTTGGGGGGGTAATTTTCTTAGGCGGAAGTGCGGCGGAATTAGCGTTAAGAAGCCAGCAAATGCAAGCTTGGGCAAAAATTCCCTTACTAATTGCGGCGGATATAGAAGAAGGTGTTGGGCAAAGATTCCCTGGTGCTACTTGGTTTGCGCCACCAATGGCAATTAGTCAAATTGCCCGTACTAATCCCCACATCGCCCAGCAATACGCCGAACAAATCGGCGCTATTACCGCCACCGAAGCAATTGCAATTGGCATTAATTGGATACTTGCGCCAGTAGTTGATGTCAACAACAATCCCGATAACCCAGTAATTAATGTCCGCGCTTTTGGGGAAACTCCAGCCGTTGTTAGCCCTTTAGCCAATGCTTTTATTAAAGGTGCGAAAGCTTACCCGGTACTCACCACCGCCAAACATTTCCCCGGTCATGGGGATACTACAACAGATTCTCATGTCGATTTACCTATTATCCCTCATGATCCCAGTCGTCTAGCAGAAATTGAATTAGCGCCCTTTGTAAGCGCGATCGCATCGGGGGTAGATGCCGTTATGAGCGCCCACCTACTTATCGAGTGTTGGGACTCACAGTACCCAGTAACCTTGTCTAAGCCGATCTTAACTGGACAACTGCGGGAAAAATTAGGGTTTACAGGTTTAATTGTCACCGATGCTTTAATGATGGATGCGATCGCCAAACGTTACGGAATTAACGAGTCTCCCGTTTTAGCTGTAGAAGCTGGGGCAGATATTTTACTTATGCCCTCCGATCCCGAAGGCGCTATCAATGCCGTGTGTGAGGCAGTCAAGAGCGGTCAGATTTCGGCGCAAAGGATACGAGAATCGGTAGAACGAATTTGGCACGCCAAGCGCCAGGTAGGAGGCATAAAAATAGAGCCAAGTAAGATTGCTCTAAAACTAGCTAAACCAGAATCTTTACTTGCTGCAAGTCAAATCTTGCGTTGCTCCCAAATAGTTAGCGGTACAATCCCTCTATCACCATCTCCCAACGGACGCAACTTAATTGTTGTAGACAATTTACTCGGTAGCAACAAGTTTTTAACCGAACAAAGCCCATCTGTCGCATTACCTAAATCTCTTGGTTATACTACGGTGTTATGCGATCGCCATACGCCTTTTGACCCAGCTCCAGAAACCGACAACTTACCCACTTTGCTGCAACTATTTATTCGTGGTAATCCTTTTCGTGGTAGTTCCGGCTTAACACAAACAGGCATAGATTGGTTTAAGAAATTATTAAGCTCTCACAATTTACAAGCTTTAGTTATTTACGGTAGCCCTTATATTCTCGAAAAGCTCACGCCAGCTATTCCTTTAGAGATCCCTTGCATCTTTTCCTACGGACAAATGCCTCAAGCACAAACTGTTGCTCTGCACCTCTTATTTAATAAATAACTTTGTTTTATCTAAAGACGTATTTTATTTATTAGTGGCTGCGTTAATTATTAAGTAGCAAACCTGCTAAAAACTGCTTAACCCCTTTAAAACTCTAAAAATTCCCCAAAAATAGATTTATTTACAGCTAGTACCACAAATAATTTTTAGTTGAACTTGTCAACGTTTGCTAATTTTAGCAACATATTTTAATATAATTATTAGGGCTGTAGCGCCATAATGAAAACAATTCAGTATAACGAAATACAAAACTCTGGCTACTGAGGCTGATTTTAATAATGTTTGTTAGCCTGGTGAGCATTGAGCGTGACAAAACAAAATCAGTAATTAGGATAAAATCATGAGTGTGAATACTTTGCCATCAATTCGATATTCTTTAAACGTGATTAAAGACGAAGCGCGTCAATTGGTAGAAAGAGGTGTAATCAGTCGGCAGCAGCCAATATACACATTGTGCGAGTACATTCCACCACGGGAATGGGTTTGTGTAGAATGTGAGTTGGAAGAATGCGACTTTTTGTTGCGCGATCGCATTGGTGACTTAATCGGTTGTGAACATTGGGCTAACGACTAAATTTTGACTAATTTTCAACAGCAACAATCGTTGTTAACTACCCTTCAGTTAACATCAAGAGAGGAGAACCCACAACACATTGCAAAGATTTATCCAAACATCGGTTAACCCTAACAGTTAGAGTTTGGTAGACGTTTAAAAACAAACCGCTCCAAGCTTCTAACTGATAAATTTTATCAAAAAACAAGTCTTCAGTCGTGGGTGAATATCAACCCACCTGTTCTAAATACTGGTTAAGGTCTTCAATTACGCGAGTTAGTTCAGCTTCAGTAGTTAAGCGAATATGATCATCTCGCAAAGTAATTAAGACTTTAGCCGCAAAAGGGGTAGCCCAGATATTAGGATTGCAGAAAATCTCAAGAAATACATTCCCTGTAAAGCGGTACTCTAGCGGCGGTTGAGGCTTAGATTTAGTGCCAGGAGTTTTTACCCCCGCCGCTTTAATATTAGTCATTAATTGCGCGATCGCATTTTGCATTTCTCTGGCTGACTCGGCGGAGAAGCTAAAAGATACCGAACCTTCAACCAAATTGAGGGTTAAATTATTTGCAGACATAAAGGCAGGTAACTAAATTATGTTTTTAACTTATGTTACCTGGCAAAGGGGACGATACTAGGGCAATACTTGTTTTAAAGCGGCAATTAGTGTGTCTACATTTTCTTTGCGACTGTTGTAACCCATCAATCCAACTCGCCAAACTTTTTGAGCCAATTCGCCCAAACCGCCGCCAATTTCAATATTGTAGTCATTGAGTAGCTGGCGAGATATTTCTTTCCCATCTACACCTTCAGGAATGCAGACAGTAGTTAGCGTTGGTAATCTAAATTCTTGCTCTACGTGCAGTTTTAAACCTATATTTTCCAACTCTTGCCACAAATACTCTACCGTTTGCTGATGGCGCTGCCAAGAATTTTCTATTCCTTCTTGGGATAGCAACCGCAAAGCCTCACGCAAACCGTAGTACAAGTTAATCGGGGCGGTATGGTGATAGGTGCGCTCTTTGCCCCAATACTTGCTTAATAACTCCATATCCAAGTACCAGTTACTACCTTTTGTCTGGCGCTGTTGCAACTTTTGTGCGGCGCGGGGACTCATTGTTAACGGTGAAGCACCAGGGGAACAACCTAAACCTTTTTGACTGCAACTATAAGCTAAATCTACTCCCCACTCATCCAAAAATAACGGCACACCACCTAAACTTGTCACCGAATCTACTAATAGCAAACAGTCAAATTCTCGGCACAACTCCCCCACCCCTGTAAGCGGCTGACGCGCCCCGGTAGAAGTTTCAGCATGAACTAGCGCCAAAATCGCCGGACGATGTGCTTCTAGGGCGCTACGGAGTTCTTGGAGATTAAAAACTTGCCCCCAAGGCTTGGTTATAGTGCGTACTTCTGCACCATAGCGCCCCGCCATGTCTACTAAACGATTGCCAAAGTACCCAGCTACACCAATAAGGATTGTATCGCCAGGTGTAATAGAATTTGCGATCGCGCCTTCCATTGCCGCGCTTCCTGTGCCACTAATAGCAATAGTTAGCGGGTTTTCAGTTTGCCACACATAACGCAGCAAAGATTGAATTTCATCCATAAGCTTCAAAAATGCCGGATCTAAATGTCCCACCGGGGGCGTATTCATAGCCTGGAGAACATCAGGGTGAGTATTAGAGGGGCCAGGACCAAGCAGCAAACGTACAGGCATTTCTAGGGGTGTAAGTTGCCGCCTGTGACTGTTATTAATAGCTGGAGTGTGAGTAAGTTGCATAGTAATTGATGAGGAGGATAATTAAATTTTATCGGGTGATGGCAGGAAAATTATTTTACTCTTGACTCCTGCGCCATCAAGTATTTTTATCTTTAGTACGTTTTTTTCGCCCCTTAAAAGGCGCAATTACTGTATTTAACATAAAAGCATCGTGGGGGAGAGTAAAGATGCAGTATCAACTGGGCGACTCTTTCCGGCGGTAAAGCTAAAGCCGCTCTCATAGACTGGGGGTCATTTTAATCCCACAACGGCGTATCTACAGCATCCGGTAAAATTGTTTGTACCCGAATCCCATAAGCTGCAACTTCCTCCGCTAAAGATTCCGAAAACCCAATAATGCCAAATTTAGAGGCGCAATAAGCTGCATCAAAAGCCCGTCCTTGACGACCGGATACCGAAGAAAGGTTGACAGTATCTCCTTGTTTTTGGGCAATCATTGCAGGTAACACCGCCTGATTACTTAAAAAAGTTCCTGTAAGATTAGTTTGCAATATTGTTTCCCATTCCGAAAGTGGAGTATCTATTACTGTTCTTAAATTGTTGCCAATGCGTAGTATCCCCGCACTAGCAATTAAGCAATCTATTCGCCCAAACTTTGCTAAAGTTTGAGCGGTCATTTCTTTCATAGCCGCTTCATCGCAAACATTGAGTGTCAATCCAAAAATATTCGCTGAATTATTTATATTTTTTTTGATTTCTGCTACAGTATTGTCGAGCTTTTCTTGATTAATATCTACTAAAACTACTTGGCTATCTTGACTTGCTAGTAAATTAGCGCAAGCTTTACCAATACCGCTACTTGTCCCAGTAATAATAATTACTTTAGCTGTTAAATTATTAGTCAAAATTATTACTTTCTTTAATGTTGAACAAATGGTATTAGATGCGGATTAATAATTGTTGCATCTATCTTTTGAGTAGCTAAATAAATAATAGTTTCGGCAACATCATCAACGTTCATTACTCCACCGTAGCGGCTCACTAATGCCGTTTGAGCAATCATTGGAGTTTAAACTAAACCCAGAAAAATTGCTTGGACGGGAATACCATGAGAACTAACTTCCTGTGCTAAAGATTCTGTCAAACCAACTACACCAAACTTAGAAGCATAATAAGCCGGAGCATAAGGTTCTCCTTTTAAACCATGACGAGTAGAAGACGAGCAAATATTATTAATATGTCCTAATTTTTGCTCGATCATTATTGGCAAAACTGCCCGATTGCTGAGAAATATTCTGGTAAGATTAACATTTAAAATTGCTTTCCATTCATCGTAAGGAAGCGATGCAGTAGCCTAAGGAACAAGCCGCCCAGAAGTAGATTTTCCCAAGCCTGCACTAGCCACTAATAAATCTATTCTGCCAAAATAATCTATAGTTTTAGTCGCCATTGTTATGATTGCTTGTTCTTTGGTTACATTGAGCGATAAGCCTAAGTTCCCCGAAGTTGGTAGCAAGTTTAAGGTATTATTAATTCGCTGTAAATTAGTACCTACAAATACAATAAAGTAATTTGCTTTTGCTAAGGCAATACAAGTCGCTCGACCAATTCCACTACTACCCCCCGTAACTATTGCTACTTTTTTTTGAATCATTAACTATAGTTCCTTTGTGGCTGAGAGAGCAAATAATTCTTCTGCTTTTGCATTTTTTTGGAGAAATTTCCCTAAATTATAAACAAATTTCTTTGGTTGCACCACCGGATGAAAATGCCCTATTTTAGGTAATATTTTAGATTGACAATTGGGTAGTAATTCTTTTAATTTCCAATAAGTAGGCAAACAGGGAGAGTATTCGCCATAAATTATTAAAGTAGGACTAGAAATTAAGCTAAAATCTGTGGCAATAATTCCATCTTCATCAAACTCTTTGATAGCCATAGTATTGTCCATTAAGCTCTGCCACTTTTGTTGACTTCTGCGCCCTAATACTCGATTTTTTAAATAAGGTTTGCGAACCGATTTACTATTAAATTGATTTAATTTTGTGAGCAAATGAAAGTTAATAAATTCATCTTCTTAGGGGAAATCTACCCCTTGCTCAATAAGTTTTTCTTTCTAAATATGCCAATAAAACCAGTCGCGCAGTGGCATTTTTGGTTGCAAGCAGTAAAACTGAGTATCAGCTATAGTTAAAGACTTGACTTGCTGAGGATGTGCGATCGCATATTGGCAAGCAATTCTAGCCCCAAAACTATGTCCGACAATGTGCGCGCTTACTATTCCAAGCTGATCTAATAATACCTGCAATACCGTCATAGCTACTACAGTATAGCCACAACTAAACATACTACTATTACCGTGTCCCCTCAAATCATAAATAATTACTCGGTAATGTCTAGATAGTATCCCAGCAATTCCAGGATACCAAAACGCCAAATTAGCACCTAAACCGTGAATGAGAACTAAATCCTCAGCCGATCTCAAATACTGGTAGTTTAAAAAATGTCCTTAGTAGGCTCGATAATAACTTTTGGCATCGTGTTAAGCGGATCTAAAAACCGCCAACATAAATGTTATAATTTATCCGGGCTATCAAACACAATTGCAGTTAGCTCGATAGGGTCAATTTCCATCAAATGACAGAGTATATCTGCCCAAGCTTTCGTTCTTATTGATTGGGTATGTATCCAGTTTTCGTACTCGTTTGATTCTAAGCCTTGAATACATTTTTTTTCTTCGCTAACATCCATATCTAAATGTTTATAGTTAAAGTTAGGTAAAGCTTTTAAAGTGTCAAATAAACTAGGAGGATGAGTCGCACTGCGGAGATGTTTCCAGGGAACAAAACCCGAAATCAAATAAGTATCGACAGGTATTGGTGGTGACATTCCATAAAAGTTTAAATATGTCACTCGCTTACCTTAACGGTTAGCTGTAATCCACAATATTTCGCAGCGAATATTTCGAGAATCATTAAATTTTAAAAAAACATTGTCTTCCGATGGTTGGGGATGTAAAAAATCATAGATACTATGTACATCCGGGCTTCTACCCGTAATTGTAGAAGTCCAAGCTGGGGGCGTTAACGGATTAGATGTAGACATTAAATCGCTTTGTACTCCTTGGCTGATAAACTCATTTAGAAATGGCATATTACCATCATCCATTAATAGTTTTAAAAGAGAAAAGGTAGCTCCATCTAAACCAATCATTAAAACTTTTTTCATAATCTTTTAAAGTTAGGGAGATTGCAATTGTAACTTAAAAATAAAAATAGTTTATAAGGAGATTGTGGAGTAGCAATAGAGAAAAATGAGTTTAGTTAATATAAATAAATTTGCGATAGCGCCAGCGCGCTCGCAGAGCTTCGCACTTTTTATTGCTTCTAGGGTGTAACATTACTCAATGTTATACTTGCGCCTAAAAATCTACCCTGATAATCAGAAATCGCAACTATATCTATATTTAACTCGTAGACTATCCCATCGGTTGACCATTGGGCATTTTTGAGCGTAACTGGAGAGCGATTTTGCAAAGTCTGCTCCACTTGGAAGTTTAATTCTCCTAACTGAATAAAAAGCGGTAATTTTTGCAACGAATAGCCTAAATCTTTAACGGATATATTTAGCAAAGTTCTAACACTTTTATTTGCGCCGATAAGTTTGCTGTTTGGCGTAACAATTAGTTGAGCAATAGGACTTGTTTCAAAAGCAGATTGCCAAAAACCTTTAGAGTCTGTAAACAGGTCGATGTTGCTTTGAACATTTTTATTACTTAACAGCAGTATATCGTTAGATTCTAGGTTAGCTCCTTTACTAAAAATTCGGTGTTTGACGCTTACAGGGGTAAAAAGACACGAGCGACTAACTAAAGTTTCCGCTTTCCCTAAAAAGATAAAGCCAAGGTTTTTTAAGGCAAAATGAAAGCGAACCAGAGTTTTTACTTGGGCGTCGTGGTTAAAATACATCAGTGTATTGCGACACACCAGTAAGTCAAGCTTAGAAATAGGTGCGTCCTCAAGCAAGTTGTGACGAGCAAAAATTACGCGGCGGCGCAGGGTAGGATTGAAAACATAACCTTGGGACGTTAGCTCAAAATACTTATTTAAAAGCGCTGGGGGGACACTTGCTACTTGAGCATTAGTATAACAATGCTGTCGTGCTTGACGTAAAGCCGCTTCATCTACATCGGTGGCGTAAATTTGAACTTGCAGCAAGTATTGCTCTATTCCCAAGGCTTCTACCAATAGCAGCGCCAACGTATAGGCTTCTTCTCCCGATGCACAACTAGCGCTCCAGATGCGGATGGGTTCGTGAGCTTTTTTTCGGTTGAGAATTTTGGGGATAACTTCCTTGGCTAGATACTCCCAAGCATCAGTATCACGAAAAAAGCCTGTAAAATTGATAAAAATAGTGTCAAGTAGAATAGGAAGTTCATTAGGGCGATGTTTAAGATAGTCTAAATAGGCGCTGTAATTATCAATGCCAATTTGACCCATCCTTACCCCTAAGCGACGCTGTAAGGTTGAGTGCTTGTAAACCGTCAAGTCGCAACCTTGGTTTTGCTTAAGGTATTCTAAGAAAATGTCTAGTTCCCTATCGTTCATCTTCTAATATTTTCTTGATTCACCCATACCTGCAATAGCGCTAAAAATCTCCGCTTCTTTGGCTAATTATTTTAAATTAACGCAAATAGCTACCTTTTGGAAAATAAAAACCATAGGAGTTTTTAATTATTATCAGCTAAAGCTTATCTTAGTTAGCAAATTAAAACTACTTCTCTTTAGATTGAAATATTTTTATTTAAAAACCCTACAACTTCTTTAACCTTGATTTTATCTACATAATCACCATCGTGCTTAAATAAGTTTTGAAAAGGTAAATTTCTTCGTTCAAATTCTTTTCCTAAACATACTACAAACTGTACTACCTCTAAAGACTCAAAAGCAAAATCTTCCATCAACTTAGTTTCTGCATCAATTTCATTAATATCATCCAATTCCCAATCAGCAATCATATCTTGAAGTACCGCAATTACTTTTACTTGGATAGATTCAGTGTTTAATACAGACATTTTCTTTTCTCTTGATTAAATTAGTTTATTTCTGACAAATAGCAACAACTTCTTCTTTGCCAAAATACATTTTACTTACAAAAGATTCTTGGGCATAGGAAATCGTAATTTCTTGACTTAACAAGTTATAACTTGTTATTTGCCATTGATGCGGATTTCCTTGTAATCCTATTCCTGCGGCTTTTGCAGTAGCTTCCTTAGCACACCAAGCGCCCATTAACAAGTCGAATTTTTTTGTAAGAATTGTGTTAATATGGCAAGCTCCAGAGAACTAAAAGCTACATCTAGCCAATCATTTGTGCGAACAGCATTTAATTTTTGAAGGTCTATCCCAACTTGCAATCCTACACTAGAAACCACCGCCACGTAGAAGTTTTGACTGTGGCTAATTGAAACATCGGGTAATGCAGTTAGGTTTGCTAATTCTGGAACTTGTAATACAGGTTTACCTAAACTTGTCGATAAAATTTGGGTGCAAGTTCGAGAGCAAAATGTTGTTTTGCCCACTGGCGAATAACGTCTTTATCAACAATTCTTCCTAGTAACCATTCGTTACGCCGCAAGCTTTTTTCGAGTAAACTATACCAAAATTCTCGCTCTTGCTTATTTAACATTAAGTGAGCAATTGTTACCGCAATAATTCCCCCCATTTCCTTTAAAAAATCTAGGGAAAATTCTTCTAACCAACGGCATACTAGATTAGTTTTGTCTTGGAGGTAGCTATCAGATAAATAGGCATTGATGGGAGACGTAAAACATTTATGATATTTGGTAGGAAAAGCCATAAATACTTCTTGCAAGCATTCAATTTAGCGATTATATTACCAACAGCATCAAAAAAATTAATGCTAGCTTCTATTTGTCTATCACTTGTAAAGCTCATTTTTCCTTTACCAACAACCGGGCTTCCTAGCGGGAGGATTTGGTATGCTTAAAAAAGGTAATTTGCACTGGGAAGGTATGAAAATCAACGCCTACCGATGCCGCTATCCAATAAGCAATTAATTGAGCCGCCACGTCTATTATAATTACGTCTATTTGAAAGATTGGCTCTTGAATATGGCTAAAAAAGGTATCAATTCCTAAGATTTATAAATCCGCTTCAATGCCATTATTACTAACTTGACGAATATGCTTAACTCCTTGAAACCGAGTACCGTGAAACATCCTAGTTTTGTATAGTTCTTCATCGCTCCAAGCATACATTCTACAGCTTTGGTGATTGTGTTGATGCTGCCTTTAAACACTGTCCTAACGTGTTTCCGTAGCGCCATACCATCTGGCTTGCCCAATGGGATAAGCTATTTCTCCAGGCGTACCCCAACCAATTAGCGCTTGCGCTTGCTGTTGCCAGTTTTTAGCCAATTCTGGTTGTTGGTCTAACTGCTCTGCTAATTGTTGTAGTTATTAATAACAGCAAAACCAGGGCGAGACAAAACGCGACAACGGGCATTTAATCTTTCGCCAATTAGTACCGCTTCTGAGCCACTCAAGTTAATTAAATACTGCTGCCATTCTCTAGGTAGGGGAGACTCTGGCATTAGCCATAGTTGAGCGTCTAGCACTACCCCCAAAGCCCCCGCCGCCCGACAGGCCGCCGCCGTATGTACTCCTATACCACCTTGAACAATTACAGGCAAAGATTGTTTTGCAAGTAATTTCTGCGCGAGGATAAATGCCGCATCTTCACTTACCCAGCCGCCGCTTTCATTTCCCCGCGCTACTAAGCCAGCAATTTCTACTTTTTTGCAACTATTTTCTATAACTTCTAATTGATTAATATCAGTTATTTCTAACAACAATCGCCGCTTAGGGCTTTCGGGTAAAAACTAGAGTAATTCTAAGTTTTCTCCACTCACTATTAACTAGTGAAGGACGTAACTAATTTTTGTTAGTAAAGACTCCCTTGTAATTATCTGCTCGGCTTTTAATCGCAATCCTACCCCGCCCGGTAAGCTGGATAATTCTAACAATTTGTCTAAGTTTTCTGGGGCTAAATCTAGTTGATTATCAAGGCAAAGCTCTAGGTCTAAGCTCCCTACTCCTCCAGCCCTATTTGTGGAAATCGCATTACCGCAATGAGTCATTCCCATAGGATTGAGCGAAAAACAGGTGAATTCCATATTTATTTGCCTTTTTATACATAAAAATAATTAAATTTATGCCAATAATCATTTATTACTTTTTGTTTAAGTACCCCAAGCATTTTTACTACCAACGTTAGCAATAGAAATTATTTGCCAAGTTACGGAAACTTCAACTCTTTTAATATAATTTATTTATCTAAGCAGATATTTTTGTTTGTTGTTAAGACTTTTGTTTAATACAGCTTTTTTTGTCAAAGTATGCTTAACTGCGCGCTATCACCAAGCCAATATTGATTTGCCTACGACTTTAGTTGTTGCCATGTATATAACTTAACAAAACCGCTTCTGTAGCCACTTAATTTTTTGTAACCAATCTTAGTGCTATTAGGTTCCAAAAACTTCTTCAAAGTTAAGTTTTCGGGCATAATCCTTCTAAAAAAGGAACCTCAAAACATTTTTCGTGCATAATAGGGCCATGCCCAAAATAATCATCTTCTCCAAATAACTCTCCATGATCTGCCGTGACAATAATGTGAGTATTCGGGGGGCATTTGGCAAAAAGTTCGCCCATTAACTTATCTACATATTCAACGCAATTAACTTGTTGTTTGTGCAAACGTTGCATTTCTGCTAGGTCAAAAAATTTGCTGGCTGGGGAAGTTGCTCTAGTTAGTAGTACCTCGTCCATCTCTTTAAATACCCCATGTACTCCAGAAATGTGGGGCAGGTCATCGCCATTAAGCATATAAGGGTAGTGAGTTTCACCGAGATTAAAAAAGTAAAATCGCAGTTCATCATCAACAAATTCTACATCGCGCACCATTGAAGCAAAATCATTATCATGGGGCATCAAAGCATAATCATCAAAATACTGATTAATCACCGTAAATTGATTGAGTACGGGCATAGAAACTCTGGCAATTGTTTGATAGCCGAGGTCTTGGAGAACTTTGGGTAAAGATAGATGAGGGACAAAAGTTTTAAAAGACAGGTCAACTATACCTAATCTATCTACCTATTTGACAAATTCTTGCTTATAAACGATGACGTATACAAGATGATTCGTCATAGTTCAATTTTTGTAAATAACAACCTATAGAAATAACTACCACAAAAAAGTAGAAAACTAGCTTTGACTCTAATTATTTTCTACTCTTTACCTTTCTAAATGTCGCCGACCTGACTGTTCAGAAAGTAGTGCAAGTGCAGATTCTCTGTAACTATCTGCTAATTCTTCCCAATCCTCACCAGAGGAATCGTTAAGACTATCAAAATTATCTAGCTCATCAAGAGAAATATTTGCGCTTGATGCTAGGACGCTAGAAGCTCGATATTCTTCGGTAGCTTCCTTGAATAAACCTTGACGATGGTACAAATCACCCCAAAGCTTGTGAATTATTGGTGCTGATTGTGGGGTTTTGGGTATAGTTAGCAAGAGTTCACTTGCTTGAGTTAAGAGCTTCGCGTCTAACAAGGCTTGTGCTAATTGTAACAAAACAAAAGGTAGGGCTTCACTACTTTTTGTTGTAGCGGTTAATAAAGCAGCTTCCGCACTTTCTTGTTCTTGTTGCTGTAAATACACCTTACTTAGTTGTAAGTAACTACTCAAATTTTGCGGAGCGATATTTATCGCAGTTTTAAGTTTTGCTACGGCTTCTGGTAAGAAGTCTTGCTTAACATAAGCTTGAGCTAAGTTCAAACGAGCAGCAACAATACGCGGATCTAAAAGCAATGCTTTTTTTAGCTGTTGAATAGCTTCTGGATATTGCTCTTGTTTGACAAATATTCGTCCCATAACTACGTAAGCTTGGGCTAGTTTTGGGGCTAGATTAATGGCATCAACCAATTTTTCCACAGCTTTTTCGCGCGTTACCTTGACGGAGATAGATTTTCCCAAGACAGAGGGGCTTGAGGCGCTAGAGGGTCGAGGCGCATCACTGTTTCAAAATAGGCTATGGCTTGGTCGTATTGCCGTTGACGAAAGTGAGCAATAGCTGCGCCTAGGTTAGCTTTTTTTGACGTAGGATGAGCTTGGATAATGGCAGTAAATTAAGTAATTGCTTCATCAAAACGTTTTTCTTTAAGTAAATTCAAAGCTTGCTTTAATTGTTGCTGCTCATCAACATCAACCCGCTTTACCCTAGGAGTGAAAGTCATAAAATTAGTTTTCCCGCAGTCAAATAAGTTTAGTCATCAAATTGATTTTGACACTCTCAGCGCCGATGCGACAGAGATTTAAAAAAAACCAAATTTGGACTTTTAAAGGCATAAATGCGAAGCCCTGCGTGCGCGCTTGCGCTATCGCGCTTACCAATCCATTTTGCTCGCGGGGTTGCCTTTTTATCGGCTTACTAAATTAAGGGCGAGACTCCTTAGTAGGAAGTTTCAGCCCTTAGATAGTGGTTTTTGCTTACTCGCTAATCCTAGCAGAATAGTTTATTGGCTCCGATCGCCTAACTATAGTTAGGCGATCGCATCTATACACTACTAGGAGCAGTAACTAATACCTCCCCCTTAATCATCCTTTGAGCCGCATCTAGCAAAGCTTCTTCAAGATAGGGCTTAATAAAGTAGCCACTTGCCCCTAATTGCACTGCCATTTGGCGATGGCGATCGGAACCGCGAGAAGTTAACATCGCAATGGGTAAATTCTTAAAATTGGGACTTTCATGGATGCGAGATAGTAATTCTAACCCGTCCATTCTTGGCATTTCGATATCGCAAAAGACAATATCGCAAGGTAGCCCGTCATTGAGTTTATCCCAAGCTTCTTGACCATCACGCGCTTGCTCAGTGCGGTAGCCAGCATTGTTAAAAGTCATTGATAGCAGTTCTCGAACGGTAATTGAATCGTCAACAATCAATACCATTGGCTCAGTTTTAAGCACAGGTCGAATTGGAATTCTCCCATCCATAGAATCGGCTAGGTTAAGCGGTTCTCGTTGTAACCGTCCTGTAGCTAGAGCCATTAATTCTAGTACATCAGCAATGGGCATAATTCGCCCATCTCCCATAACGGTAGCTCCAGAAACTCCCAAAGGTTTCGGTGCGGGTGCTTCAAACTGCTTAATTACAATTTCTTGTTCCCCTAGCACTTGGTCTACTTGCACCGCCATAAATGTGTTGCCACTACGCAGGACAATTAATGAAATCGTGTCTTCCGAGCGACCGCTACCGTAGATACTGCCACGACTAAGGTGGCGATTGTAGGTTAAAAGTTCTTTAAGGTGTCTAAAGGGTAGCAAAGAGTTATCCCGCCAAGAGAGACAAGTTTCTCCTTGAGCGTTTGTAACTATATCTTTAATGGGAAGTTCGATCATTTGCTCTACCCCATCCATGGGGAAGGCAATACGAGCTTTATCGCTTAAGCAGCACAGCGCTTTACATATACTGAGGGTTAAAGGCAAGCGAATAGTAAAAGTAGTTCCCGATCCTAAAGTAGAGTCGGTACTAATCGAGCCGCGCATCCCAGTTAAGCTAGTTTGCACCACATCCATACCAATACCTCGCCCGGCAAATTCATCAATGGTGTCTTTAATACTAAAGCCAGGATGAAATAGCAGGTTGTAAATATCAGGACGAGCCATAGTTTGAGCTTTTTCTGGAGAAATTAGCCCTTTTTGGATAGCTTTAGCCAAAACTTTGTCTGTATCAATACCCGCGCCATCATCGGTTACAGAAATAACGGTTTGATTGCCTTGGTAAAATGCCTGAACAGTTATTTTACCTATGGGTGATTTGCCTTGACTTGTACGCACCTCTGGACTTTCGATGCCGTGAGCAATGGCATTATTGACCAAATGCGTCATTGGGTCATACAGTTGCTCCAACAGCACCTTATCAATTAGAGTATCTTGACCATTAATAATTAGTTCCGCTTCCTTACCGCACTTCAAAGAAATATCTCTGACAGCACGGGGCAATCGTCCAGCAATTTCGGTAAAAGTTACCATGCGCGATTGCGTTACACCTTCTTGCAATTGAGTTGTAACTTGGCGGAATTGACGCGCTACTTGATCGGTTTCATCGGTAACAAATTCGATGTCAGAAGATGATTCGCGCACCCGGACAATTAACTCAATCATCTGCTGGGTGAGGGTATGGAAGCCTGTAAAGCGATCCATTTCCAAAGCATCAAAATCGATACCTGTAGAGTGAGTATTGCTAGAACCTGCACCTTCAGCCGGGGACACTTCTTTTTTGCGGTTAGTGAGCGAACTTTGCAACAAGCTGCGTTCGTACAACTCCTGCATCTGGAACCCTACTTCGCTGAGTTGTTGGACTTTGCTCAAGAGGTTATCTAGAAATTGTCTTAGTCTTAGCTGATCTTGTTCTAAGCTGTTACGATAAACAACCAGTTCTCCAACTAAGTTACTGATGTTGTCTAGATGCTTAACGGGTACGCGCATCATTTGCTCAAATACTCCCCGCTTTGAACTAGCGGCAAGACTTGGTGTGGCTTCGCCTAGAGGTTGGGGGCTACTAGCCACGATATCGGCGGGCGGTGATTGCACCGTAGGAGAACCTACAAAGACCGGAGATTGTTCTAAGAGCTTATCTAAATTGTCAAATTCATCGTTTAAGGAGGGGTTAGTATTTTCTAGCTCTTGAGCGTAAGTAAATTGCTCTAAACTATCCTCTGCTTCTAAGTCATCTTCGGCTGCAAATAGGTTGTCTTCTTCTGAAATAGGTGCAAATACTTCGTCGTCCCACAAACTATCGCTCTGTTGAGCGTCGCCAGTGCTGGCAGAATTATCTTCAAATAAATCGGTAAAGTTGAATTGTGTGCTGGGGTCTTGAATGGTAGTTTGATCTGTAAACAAATTATCGAGAGCGAACATTTCACTTTGAGCGTCCGCATCAAGATAATCTGGGGTTTCGGTATTTAGTTCTAGAGCGAATAAATCGGTGGTTTCTCGATCTGTCGATTCAAACTCAAATAAATCGAGGGCGATCGCCTCATTTTCTGTCTCCTCTATATTTAAGGATGGGGTAAAGAGCAGAGATTGCCATTGTTCGCCCCTAATTATTGCTGTAGCATATCCAGCAGCAACTAATTCTTGCGCTTGCTTAAGCTCAGTAATGACAACAGGTGCTAGGGTGCGGTAGGTGTTTTGGGGATTGGATAGAACCTTTGCTGCCGTTTGGCAAAGCTCTATCCAACCCGGTAAGCCAAATTGTGCGCCTAAGTTAATTAATTGCTGACAATATTCTTGAAGTTGTTGAGTAGAGGCGGAAGATTGCGGTTGCTTAAATAGCTCCAACATCTGCCGCAGTAGCAATGGAACATCGTTTTGAAAAGCTGCTATTACCGGATCTTCTACATTGTTATTGGCATCGGGGCGACTTTCGGCGGCTAAATGTTGGTCAATTTCTGTAAAAACTGGCTCTATTTTGCTCATCAAAGCGCTGGCTGTTTCGTCGTTCAAGGTGGCTCTTTCCAAATGCTCCACCGAGGCGCGTAACGTATCAAATACTTTTAATAGCAGCGATTCTAAGGTGCGATTGACCGGAAAATTAGGAGATTCCTTAAGAATTTTAAAAAAGTCTTCAAAACGGTGAGCTATCCGCAAAATGCTACTAATTCCGAGCATTGCGGCTCCACCTTTAACCGAGTGAGCGGCGCGAAACAGTTCATTGACCATTTCCGAATCTTGGAGCGTGGTTTGCAAGTTCAGCAATCCTTGCTCAATAGTAACTAGGTGGTCTTTAGCTTCTTCAATGAAGTAGCCCAAAATACGCTGTTGTTGTTCTGGCAGCATAGCAATAGTTTGATTTATGGGGTTTAGGTACGGGAGACAAAATAGTTGTGGGTGGGGAAGTTTTGAGGTTTTTGAGCCGGTTTCAAAACTGCCTTACACCTGGAAGCGATCGACAGAATGTAGCAAGTCTCCAGCTACTCCAGCCAAGCTTTGCAAGGAGCCAGAAACGCGCTGTGCTTCTTGAGAAGTTGCTTGGGCTGTTAGTTCTACCGATTGCACTACGGAGGCAACTTGACGAGAAGTCTCTGTTTGCTGGACTGTATCTGCGGTAATGGAGCGCACCAAAGTATCAATCCGATTGGATACTTGAACAATGTCATTGAGTGACTTCTTCGCTTGTTCTGCTAAGTTAGTTCCTTGAATAACCTGTTGAGTGCCTTCTTCCATCGCCGTCATTACTGAACCCGTTTCGGTTTGGATTTGTCTAACGACTTGTTCGATTTCTTTCAGGGCTTTGGCAATTCGATCTGCTAGTTGACGGACTTCATCGGCAACGATCGCAAAACCTCGCCCAGCGTCTCCGGCTCTGGCGGCTTCAATACTGGCATTAAGTGCGAGTAAATTAGTCCTAGAGGCGATTTGCGAGATCAAGGCAACAATTTTTGAGATTTCTTGCGATGATTCGGCTAATCTCTTGACTTTTCGCGTCGTTTCTGCTACGGTCTGTCGGATTTCCAGAATTCCTTCTACCGTCCGATCTACAGCTTCACCGCCTTTTTGGGCAGTAGCAGAAGCAGAACGGGCAACGGTTTCGGCTTCTTTGGCGCTTTCAGCTACCCGTTGAATCGCGTCGGTTAGCACTTGCACAGAGTTGAGGGTGACGGCTAATTGTTCTGCTTGGCGCAAGGCATCAGAAGATAAATCGCGGGCAAAAACCTCGCTATCAGTCGCTCCTTTATTTACTTGTTGGGCGGCAGTTTTTACCTGTTGGATAATTTCGCGCAGATTGTGAATTGTCGAGTTAAAGGAGTCGGCAACGGCTCCCAAAACGTCGGCGCTAACCTCCGCTCGAACTGTCAAGTCACCACGAGCGGCTCCTTCTACATCATCTAGGAGGCGAATTACTTGGCGTTGTAGTTCCTCTTTAGCTTGTTCTTGTTCTAAAGCTTTGCGTTGCGCTTCTCCCGTCGTCTCTGATAGCCCTTTGACCATGGTGTTGAAATTGGTTGCTAATGAACCAAATTCATCTTGAGAATAAACGGTAGCCTGGGCATCGAAGTTACCAGTACGCAGAACTTCAAATTGGGCTTTTAGATTCTGCGTTGTTTGACTGCGGTATTTTGCTGATTTCCCTTCTAAAACTTTAGTAGTTCCAAAACCTGCAAGTCCGGCGGCGACCGCCATAGCTAAACCGCTATTCCGTACAGCCGCGCGACTATCCACTGGAGATAATAGTTGTGCGCCTAAAGTTACGGCGGCGACGACTAAAGTAGAGACAAATCCTACTGTTACTGCCGTCAGGAAAGGTTTTTTTTCTGAACCCCCATTGTCCCAAAGATTTAACAAGCTACCAGTGTTCCCACTACTAGGGCTGTTAACTGCCATCGGTTCTGGCTGGTAGTTTGTGCCTGAAGAAGGGGAATTATTAATGCTAAATACTTCTCCTTCCTCTGCTGTCGTTTCTGGCAGAAAAAAACCACTGCTTAATTCATCATCATCGGGGAGCAAAAGCGGCTCTGACATATCTTCTAAAGAAGCTGAATCCGACGACGATCCATAGGAGCGAATTTCCTTTGCATCCTTGTAGGACATACTTAAATCAAAATCGCCCGTACGATTTTCGTCCATGTAGTCTAGCGCTGTGTCGAAACTTGGCGTATTTTCCCTAGCTTGTGGTGCTGAGTGAGAACCGTTTTGGCTTGAAAATCCGTTTTGGTGTGGTGTTGCTAAGTAGTCTTGCTCGTCATTGGCAATACTTTCTATGTTTTGGGAGTTGAGCAAATCAAGCTGCTCAAAAGCGATTCCTTGGGATAAGGTCTCTTGAGATGGCTTGCCCATCGTTAAGAAAGTTTGATCTTCACTACTATCGGATGGTTCCAGGTTCCCTTCAGAACTGAGGCTAAAACGCTCTGGCGTAAAAGGTGAGTTGTGGGCAGCTTCCGCTTCTTCTTGAGACTGGCTCCAAGCAAAAGGGTCAGCAGAGGTTTGAAAGTCATTGCTGGCTAAATTCGGGTCGTTTAGAGCCTGTGAGCTATCAAAAGGTGCTGCTAAGAAATTGTTGCTACTTTCGTCAAAGCTAAAATCAGTAAAATCTGCGGCTGGTGGTGAGGATAAAGAATTTTGGGGTTCAGCATTAGTTAGAAAGGTGTTTTCTAATTCTGGTTCTGGAGCAGTAGCCCGATTGGGTGAAGTATCTTGAGCTTCGTACTGCTCAACCGCTTCAAGACCGCTACTAGCGCAATCAATCAAGTCGCGATCGCTAGTTAAACTTATTACCTGGTGATATTGCTCTTTAGCTACGTTGTACTGCTCTAAAATGCAGTAAATGTGACCCCGTAACAAACGGCTGCTGGGGTCGGTGGGAAAATGCTCGACTAATCGGTCAACGAGAGTTGCCGCTTCTGGATAGTTGCCTTGAATATAAGCTTTTTGTGCCGCTTGATATTCTTGCTCGCGATCGTTACTTGATGTCATTTGCTCCTCTGCTTGCTGAGATTTCATGCGACCCATAGCCCACTTTGGATGATTGCTTTTTGATCCAGCAGTTGTAGGCTTTTGCTAGAAAGCTCATCTAGCATCCACTCACCTTGTACAAATCCGGTGGTACTGTCTGAATTATTTTGTTGTATTTCTTCTGCTTCTAGCCATTCCATCCCGACAATGCGATCGACGGCTAATCCGACCATGATGTCTTGTTGTTCGACGGCTATGACTGAAATTTCTGCTCGTTCGGTATTGAGCGCATTGGGTTCGTTTAGAAAGTAACTAAGGTCTGCTACCCAAATTACTCTACCGCGCAAGTTTAGCGTCCCCAGTAGCGCGTAGGGTGCGTTGGGAATTGGTGTAATGCGGTCTAAAGGCGCGGAAATTACTTCGCGGACTACCGTTGCTGGCAAAGCAAATTCTCGCTCTGAAGCTACGTAAAAACGCAGGTAAAGTTCGCCTTCTTTGTTTTCTAAGTCTTGAAACTCAGTTAAATGTTGCCTAGGCTTGCTACTGGTTGAGGTGTTGGGTTCCATAATGTTTAACCTCGGAGTAGTTGTTTGACAGTTCCGACCAATTCTTTTGGTTGAAACGGTTTGACGATATAAGCATCCGCGCCTTGCTTCATCCCCCAGTAGCGATCAAATTCTTCGCCTTTGGAGGAACACATGACGACTGGTACACCTTGGGTTTTGGGGTCGGTTTTCAGGCGACGGCAGACCTCGTAGCCATTCATTCTGGGCATAACAATATCTAGCACTACTATGTCTGGACGAAAAGTTTTGATTTGTTCCAAAGCTTCCATGCCATCGGTAGCGATCGCTACTACTAACCCACTACCTTTAAGGAGATCTGTAATCATCTCTCTTTGCGTAATACTATCTTCTACAACTAGAACTGTACTCATAATTGTTAATTTGCCTTTTGGTGCAAACGTTCTTGATTAAGAACGTACTACCATGACTTATCCTAATAACGTTTAATCAATTTAAGTCGCCAACTACTAAAATGGTTGCTTTTTGACTAAATAGTAGCAATGAAATTGTGCGGTTAATTTTTTATATAGGTTGTTATTTCATTGTACTTTCAAGTAATAATGTGCCTACAAGAGTAAATAGAAATTTTGAGAAAAGTTGAAACCCATAAATTAAATTCTCTCAAGTTTTGATGATTTCTCAGCTTTGATAGAAATTTAACATCAAGTTTTCAACTAAACTACCCAATAAACTTAACGCTACCGGGGCGATGTATCCAAGCGAAAATTCACTGAGAACTAACTTAAACTAAGTAAAAGTAAGCTTTAATATCGGTGAATTTACGGAGGAAATAGTCAGGATTGGAGGAGGAAAGAGGCAGCAATTTATTAAAGAATTGTTGAGCTTTCAATAATCCTACTGAAATTTAGATATTTCTCCAGTAATGTTAGTGATTGTTTTCCGTTAACTGGGCAACCAAATACTTTGTAGCTCCAAACAGTTGGGCTTTGATGCGTTGAATAAATAAGTTGCGGCTAAACACAATAATTGGCGTGTGGCAACGGGCGTTAGAGCGGCGGAGCATGGCACAAAAATCTAGCCATCTAAGGTCGAAGATGATGGCACTAAGTCGCAGAAAATTAAATCTTGTTTAAGTTCAAATAGGTAGCCTAAAGTGTTTTGAGGATCATCAAAAAAAACTACTTCAATTTTTTGTTAGTGCTGGCTAAAAGTAGCTTTGCTGACTTGATTTGTTGGGTCTGGATGAATGCAAGCAATTTCAGGAGTTTGTGCTGGAGAAAACTGCGAACTATCAAGACTAGAGAAGGTACGACTAGCAGTGGACAAACTAATTGCACCCAACTTTTTTGGCTCAAGGGATAAATAGCTCTAGCCACGGCTACAGGTCAATTGAGATGGAGGGCTAATTGCTGCAAAGAGGTTTAACCATCAGCCAATGCTGCAAATGATTAAAGGTAGAGGTGGGTAAGTATTGTTGCAACTGTAGCTCGTCAATAATTAGGGGACACTGAGCAAAGGAACTAATGTGGGGATGCAATTGTTTCCATTGTTGTACCTGCTGCATAATTTTTGTGACTGCGGAGCTAATTTTTAAGGTAGTTAATTGTGGTATTACTGGCTAGATATCAAAAATAAAAGTGCCTTAATGTAGACTAAGTAAGTCAAATAGCGTTTCTTGGATGATGCTATGAATAATAGTGCGTCCTTGACTTGGAGTGAGAAAGTTGTGTTTTAGTAGCGTCCACAAATAGGTATACTCCTGAATGTTATGGGTTTCAGCCCAGGAAAATTGCATATTGTCAATAATGTTACCAATTTGATAGCGCCGCAGGTAGTCGCGCAAGCGAAACAAGTTGGTATTGCTATCGGTAGCATATATAATTTGACCATTGAGGAAAAAGACAAACCAAGAGCGAGTTGGCAAAGACGGAAAACTGTGTAATTCTGGGCTTGGATCGATCTTGCGAAGGATTCGGTAATGTAGCTGCCGCTATAAGCTTCTACAAATAGTTTAATAGTTCTTTGACCTAGAATCAACTGTAAGATACTGCGGATATCGATTTCATTGAGGTTGCCTTGCATTTAACTAATCAATCTCCTGATTTTGGTTAGTGTAAATGTTTGAACTCATTTTGCCCAAGGTTAGACCAGAAGTGTAGGCTCGTCAAAATTTATTCAAGATTTTATGTGTTTAATCAGTAGTGTTGGCAAGAAGTTAAGAATAATAAATTGTCGGCAGCAGGAGCAAAGATCACCTTTGAGCCTCCTCACTTTCAACGCCGGATTAAGTTTGCCCAACTTTAAATTGATGGCGTTTCTCCGGCGCTGGGAGTATAGTTACTCATAGATAACGAATAATTTGCACAGGTTTAGTAGTTTTAGAGTTTATTTAGTGGATAGGATTGCCTCGATCAGTCCAAAATAGAAGTAAGGCAGTTTTGCTCTAGTAGTTTGCAAGCCAAGAACCATCAGAAAACTTTTTCATTTTGCTGTTCAACTAAGTTTAATGCAGACGGACTAAACGATTTTTTAGGCAAAGGTGAGCCGCCCCAATCGGGCATTAATTATATTTAAGAGGGCGATCGGCGTGCTGTATTTAGCAGAAGTACAAAAGCAAAAAAATAAGACTGGATTTATGGCATCGGCGAAAGCGGAATTAAGGTTGCTGGCGTATCAAAGGCCCGATCAAAGTTGGGCTGCTGTGCAGGGAGAAGAAGCGATCGCCGCCGAGGAAGCTAATAATTTTAATGTTGGGGTGTTAGTATTAGCTGATTTGAATGCCAATAGACAAGCACAGCAAATTCGCGAAGCTGGTCGACCGTTGGTAGGAATATTACAAGGTTTTTCCCGGCAGATGGAAAAAGCTAAAGGTCAAGAAGAAGAAATTGAGCAATGGAAACAGTCTCTAACTTATCAAAGTGAAGAGTTAAACCGCCGCAATACCGAGTTAGAGGGGCGGCTAGACGAGTTGCAACATATAGAAGATGACTTCGCACGTCTAGAAGGGGAGAAACAAGCCTTTGCGACCGCCCAACATAATGTAGAACAACTGCAAGGGGAAGTGGAGCGCCATCGCACCGAATTAGAGGGGGCTTGGGAACACTTGCGGGGAGAACAGCGCCGCTTGGAGGAGCAGCAAGGTACGGTGTTAGACGATAGTACCAAGCAGCAATTGCAACAACTGCTCGATCTTTTGGCAAATAGTGTCGCCCCCAAAGCAGCTTTAAAAGAACAGTTAAACGTTTCTATAGAAACCGTTGATAACCAACAAAATATCTTGAGCCATCATTGGCAACAATTCGAGCAGCAACGTGCTAACGCCGAACGCCAGCAAGCAGAAGTAGATAATCTTAAGTCAATATTGACTAGCCGCACAACCCAGTGGGAAACCGATCAAAAGGCTCTGGAGCAAGATTTAGTAAAACTACAGATGCAAAATTCTGCTCGCAATACAAAGCAAGAAGACGCGCAAATTCTCGGCATTAAGTTACGCAAGCAAGAGGAAATTTATCATCAATTACATCGATTAGTCGCTCCAGATAATCTTGATGAATCTCAAGAGGTGGATTTGAACGCGCTAGAGAATATGTCTTTAGAGGAGCTACAGCACGTAATTCAAGAGTTGCAAAGAGATTTGGCAGGTGCTTCGGGCTTTGTTAACGATCAAGAGGAAGAACTCAGACTTTTACAGCAAAATATTGATAACTTGCAAGGAAAGTTGAGCCAAGCTAGCGATAGCGATGTCTCTAGGCTAAGAACTGAAATAGCTGAGGAGCGAGACACCTATGAATTTTTAGACCAAACTTTAGTTGGTCAGCGTCAAAACTTGCAGGAGCGCAAACAAGTTTTAAATCAGCATCAGTCGGTACTGTGGCAGCGACAAGGAATTACGCCAGCGACTAAACAAGAGGACTATAAAAGTGATTTGAGTCCGATTATTGTGCAAATTGACTCAATTAAGCAGCAACAAGCAAAAGAACTACAAAAGCTGGAACAGGAAATTACGCAGTTAGGGGCGCACACTCAGCAATTGCAAGCAGATATCCTTAGCAAAACTAATTCGCAGCAAACTGTTCGCCAGGAGTTGCAAGAAATGGAGTCAAACTTATACTCTCAAGCTGCACTAACGGCGCAGTGCTGGGGTAAAGTCAATCTTTACGAAGAAATGCTGCAACCAATTCAAGATAATTTAGAGGAGTTAAAGCATAAGTTAAGGGCAATTTCGGCTAGTGTTGAAAACTTGCAAGTTCCTGACGAGCAAAGTCAAGTAGAGCAAATTCGGGACAAGTTGTTAAGTTCTGTGGTTCGTTAAATAAAAAGGCTGTTTAAGGTGAAATTAAAGAAATCCAGCCATTTTCTACCTTAGCCACTTCTCCTCCAGGAAAAGGATCGGTTTGGGCTTTATTAGGAGCAAAGATCAGGGCAATTAGTTTCTCAATTTGCTCAAAGTTAGGACTGCGATTAAGGGCTTGAAAAAGAAATTGGCGCAGGACTCGGCGTTGCAAGGCTAGGGGGGAAGCTTGCAGCACCTGACAATTAAGTTTTAGGAGTTCGTGGGGGTGACGGGCTTGGGCGTACAGTTGTTGGGCGGTAAGTTCTAGATACTCTACTTCACAATGCAATAGCTCGGCGGTTTGAGCTAGAGAGGTTTCTACTTGGGGGTTGAAGGATTGCAAGTAGGGTAATAGTTCGTGGCGGATACGGTTGCGTGCATATTTCAAGTCAAGATTGGTGCTATCTTCCCAGACGGGCAACTTCGTAGCTTGACAAAATTGGGCAGTAGCGGCTCTGGTAATTTGGAGTAAGGGACGAATTAGTTGGAGTCCAGAATCGAGCCGTCTCTGCCAAGAGAGCGCCTGCAAGCCATCGGCTCCGCTCCCACGAATTAAATTGTAAAGTAAGGTTTCCGCGCGATCGCTGCTGGTATGTCCGGTAACGATGTACTGGTAATTGTGGGCTAGGGCAATTTCACTTAAAGCCTCGTAACGCCATTTTCTAGCGGCGGCTTCGCTAGGCAAAGAACGGTCGGTAATAGCCCCGTAATAGGGGATTGACCAGGCGTTGGCTAGGTTTTCGACGTGGAGGGCGTTTGCCTCGGAATCGGTGCGCCACCGATGATTGCAGTGGGCAATCCCTAGCATCCAGCCCCACTTAGGTTGTAAGTCTAGCAAGAGTTTGATTAAGCATAGAGAATCTTGTCCCCCAGAAACCGCAACTAGCAACCGATCTTTGGGTAATAGATGGCGCACTTTCAGGGTACGGTGCAAAGTAGCATGGAGCGGTGTCCAGGGGGAGTCGCTCATGGTTTTAAAATTGAACTGGTAATAATAAACCTACACCAATAGCTAGATTATTATCAGCCCGGACTCGTAAAGTTTCAAAAGGTGAGGAGCCTACCCGATTAGTTAAATAAGCTTCTAATTGGGGGGTATTTTCCGCCATTCCAGGTTGCCAGCGCAAACCCACAGTCCAAGGAATAGCATTTTCTAGAGTATCGCCAGTAAAGGCATTGCCGTCACTTGTAAAATTAATTCCGGCTTCGGCGATCGCATTTAAATGTCTATTTAGCGCCAAGGAGCCACCCAAATTGAACCCCGCAAGTTGCAAGCCGTTACGTTGAATGTAGCCCAACGTAGGTGTAAACCAAACAGCACTTCCGCTTGTAAATTGATAATGAAAGGGGGCGGAAAGAGTAATAATAAATAATTCTCCCTCACCTTCATTACTAAAAGCAAACCCGCCTTTATCTAAGTTTCTTTGCTCAAACTCATTGCGATTGTTATTGATCAGGTTAATCAGGACGTTGTTTGAGCGTGCTAAGGTAGCCACACCGCTCAAAGTAAAAGGATCGCCATCAGCTTGATCCTGAAATCTAATTTTGCCACTAAAACCAAATTCTGATTCGTCTATGATGCCGGAAATATAGTCAAGAAAAATTCCAAATTCCAAGTCGTCTAATAGTCCGTAGCGCAAAGAAGTCAATATTCCTTGGCTTCCACCAGCAAGATTAAGAACGGCTTTGTTACTAGCAACTGTACCGCCGTCTAAAAAGGCAAATCCAGCTTCACTACTAGGTTGTGGCTCCTGAGTTGTGCCACTTTGGGCGTAGCTGCGATTCGCACCTGTAACTCCTGGTAAAAATGTTACGCCTAGACCCAAAGACGTATAAGCGCGATCGCCTACCACAGACATGGCTCCAGTATTGCCTAAAGTGTTAGAAACAAATAAATCGGTAGCTAACCGAGGATTAACTAGGTAGCGCAAGCCTGCATTAAAAGCTACTGTACGAGCCGGAAGTCCGGTTTCGCGGTTAATGGAATTATTGCCTGTAAAGGGGACAAAGGCATCGCCCCAAAGTAAAAGTCGGGGTAAGACGCGATAAGTTAGACCCCCAGCGACACCAAAAGTTGTCCCAAAGGAGCCAGAATCGGCGACGGGTGGCGTACTAAAATACAACGCATGGCTGTCAGGCAAAAAAGCAATTTTTGGGGATAAAGTCAACGAGGCGCGATCGCTCAGTGAAACTGTATAAGGTATTTCTAAAGAAGTAACCAGCCCGCTATTTCTCCCCTGGCCTGTGATCGCTCCTGTTGTAGCATTTGTAAACCTGTAAGGTCGTCCTTGCAAGCCTGTAGAAACAGCAATTACCCCACTAACAGCTTGATTTCCCGATGAATTTTCCCAAATTCTATGTTTGCCTTGAAAAGTAATTTCTTGAAAGAAATTCGGGCTAGTACCATCGGCATTAATTCTTTTGACATCAAAGTTCCCTTGACGACCAGGGCCAGAGTTATCAACGGTTTGAGCATCTACCGTTAGTTCTAGGTTATCGGTTACGCCCCAAGTAAAACCAATTGTTGGCTGACCTGTCAAGCCAGTATCACTAGCATTTCCCGCCGGAAAAGATTGGCGGTAACGGGTATTAACTAAAATTTCTCCTTGATTTAGTTGCTCGGCGGTGGTCAATACCGGGTGACGAGTATGCAAAGGCGATCGCGGTGTCTTGTTGTTGCTGGCTTGGGCTAATTTTGGTGGGGCTGTTGTTGCTGGCAATACTTTTGTGCTATTAACCGCCGGAGCATAGGCAATTTCTCTTGCCATCTCGATTAATTTTTGCGGCGCTCCTGACTGGGTAACGGTATAAGTTTGCTCTTGTTGCTCCCATAAAATTGATGAAAGTTCGGGAGTGGTTAATAGATAACCGCGCAAATTTTTACCTAGAGCAACTGGTGTTGCCAATTCTTGATTATTCTGGTCTAATTTGCGATTACTTACGCCAACACTTCCTACAAAACAGGACTTTATTTGCTCTGGACAGTCAAATATATTGACTTCTACAGTAGATTGATTTGCGGAAATAACTCTAATAAATCTGTCATCCGGTGAACCTAGGCGATCATTGAACCAATTTATTGATGGCAGGCGAATTGCCCATCCGGGGGGCAGACTGCGGCTGACAATCTGTGACCACGAATTACTAACAGGGGTAGCAGAGACTTCAAGCGCACTGCCTACGATACTTAAAGCTGATGCTATTAGTAGCCAAGAGCGTAGATCGGTTTTATATTTCACTTTATTTAACGGTTCATGAGTTAACGCTAGGAGTACGGGCTTTGTAGTAGTAGTAATTGTAGGCATTACCGCTATGTTTTCTCACGCCATTTACGACCAATCCCAAGACATTAGCGCGAGAAAGTCTTAAACCATCTAAAGCCTGTCTGACCACAGCCCGGTCAGTTTTAGCCATTCTGACTACTAGCACAATTCCGGCGGTATGAGTCGCTACTATACTGCTATCGGCTAGACCTAGAATTGGCGGCGTATCGTAAATTACTAAGTCAAATTCTGTCCGCAATTGAGCCATAATATTCTGCATCTTTTTAGATGAGAGCAGTTTAATAGGGTCAGGCGGAATTTGACCTGACGTGAGCACAAATAAGTTATCCCCTAAAGGCGATCGCTGAATTGCTTCGTATATCGGTAAATTAGTGGAGATAATATTGCTTAGTCCTTGTTCGTTGGGCAAGCCTAGGCGGGCATGAACCTGAGGTAGGCGCATATCCGCATCTACCAGTAACACTTTTTGCCCCATGGCGGCGGCGGCTTGGGCTAGTTGCACCGATACTGTGGATTTGCCATCGCCTTTTTGGGCGGAAGTAACAACTAATGAATTTATGGGTGTGTCGGAACCCAAGAAGTTGATATTAGTATGCAGAGAGCGAAAAGACTCCACAAAAGGAAAGTAAGATTCATTTTGGGTGCTACTCATACTAGGCAACACCAATTTATAACCTTCGGCTTTCTTCTCTACCTTTGCCTGAGCTAAAGGTGCAAGTTGCTTAAGACCCTTATTAAAAGGAATTATCCCCAGTAGCGGCAATTTTGTTAAATCTTTGAGGTCTTCAGGAGTATGAAATACATTATCTAACCTTTCCGCTAGTAGCGCCGCCGCCATTCCGGTCATAACTCCGGCGATCGCCCCGAGTATCAAATTGCGTTTAATATTGGGGGAAATGGGTTCTTTTTCTAATTTAGGAGCGGCTATTACCTGCCAAGGTATTTCATTTTGGGCATTTTCTATTTGTAAAAATTCGCGTTTTTCTAAGAATCGGTTTAAGCTTTCTGTTGCTACTTTTAATTCTCTTTGCAAGTCTGTATACTGACGAGCTAAGGTTGGCAATTGCTCAACGGAGTTATTTAATGTATTCTCTGCGGTGCTAATTTCTGCTAAACGTACTTCTAAGCCAGAAATTTTTGTTGATAGTTCTACTAATTTATTACCTAATATCCGTTGCGCTTCTGCCCTTAATACTGGAAATAAGTTCTCACGTTTATTACGCAACGATACCATATTTGGGCTGTCATCTTGAAATCTCGTTGAATCTGCCCCAATTTGACTTTCTATATCTCGCAACTGTCCTACTAATTTTTGATATACGGGGGCTTCTTTGAGTGCTTGAGCAGTATCGGATCGTTCTTGAGAATTTGTCGCCGCATAAAATGCTGGATTATCAGCTAGCGCTGCCCCCGATTGAGCTTGAAAACTTGCGTACAACGAACGGGTTTCTGCTAATTCTTTTTGTGTCTCTAAACGCTGTAATTGGACGTTATCGACTTGCTCGGATAATTGCTGTGCCTTAACTTCTGGATCTATAAAATTATATTGTTGCCTAAATTGTTGCAGTTGCTTTTGCAGGCTATTGACTCGCAATTGCAATTCCGGCAGTTGGGAATCTACAAAATCAATACCCTTTCGCAGATTGATTTGTCGCTCTTGGAGGCTATATTTTAAATAATCTTTGGCTAACTGTTGCAGCACGAACTCAATTTTTTCTTTTTCGGTATCTTGGTAGCTGATATCTAAAATATTTGTTTTTTCAAAGCGTTCAATAGTCGTCGCTTCTATCATGGCACTGTAGTCAATATCAGGGTATTGCTGAGATAGTTGCCTAATAATTGGAGCCATCAATTCGGGACTGAGTAATACTTGAATTTGCGTACTGTAATCTAAACCACTTTGCTGCAAATTAGGATTTACACCAGTAATTTGTGTTAATCCTTCTAATTTATTTTCTTTAGTTACAGGTTCAACTAACAGCCTAAAAGTACCTTCGTATTTAGGTTCCTGACTAAAAGTCCAAAATCCTATCCCCACAGCAATAGAAATCGCTACACCCGAAATCACCACAATTCGACGGCGTACTATTACAAGTAACTGCCGCAAATCCAAGTCATCGCTCGCTTGGTTAAAATTGCTTAGTGAGGAATCTGTATAAACTGGCTGTGATGACTGTGAATGTTTGCCATTTTTTTCAAAGTTTAATGGCTGTGTTCGTTGTTGCTCTTCCATAAGTTAGCTACTAATTAGCGATCCGGTGAAGGACAAATTTTTTGTGGTTGGATTCAATTACAAATTTCAATCAGTTTAACGTTCAATGTCTTCTTTTCCCGTATTTTCTGGAATAAACCTCACGCTGGCTACAGAATTTGCCTTAACTGCACTATTTGAGTTTTTCTGGTTTTACTGCCAGACGCAACAATTTTGAGTACTCAAGAGCAATAATTTCTGGAGTGAAATTAGATTCTAAGTATTCTCCCCCCGCCATACCCATGTTCAGGGCTAATTCTCGATCTTGAGCAAGGCGACGAATAAATATTGCAAGTCCCGTTCCGTCGCCGTTATTAAAAGTTGCGCCGCAGTTAGCTTCTGATAAAAGTAATTTTAAGTAAGAATGGGGTTCGCAAATTGCCGCTACAGGACGACCTGCCGCTAAGATACCATAAAGTTTACTCGGTGCTACTAATCCTTCCATTCCCGAACTAATGCTAACTAAGGATAAATCGCAGGCTGTCAGCGAATGAGGTAAAACGTGTTTCTCTTGGTAGGGTAAAAATCGACAATTAGGCAAATCTTGTTGGACACAGATTTGCTGTTTTGCTCCACCGCCAATAAACACAAATTGAATGTCCTCATTTTGAAGTTGTTTGGCAGCGCTCATAATTGTATCCATTTCATGGCAGCGACCCATGTTTCCTGAATACATTACTGTAAATTTATCTACTAAGTCGTGTTTTTGAGCAAACCAGTTGTTTTGTTTGGCAAGGGGCATAATCCAGTCTGGGTTTGCCCAATTGTGAATTACAGAAATTTTGTCTTTAACTTCTGGACACTTTGCTATGACTCGCTCTTTCATAGTGGAACTCAACACTACAATACTTTGTGCTTGCCGCCAAATTTTTTTATTCAGCCAATTCCAGCTTTGTACTAACCAGTTTTTGGGAGAAACTACGTTTAGTTCGACGGCAACATCGGGATATAAGTCATAAATCAAACATACGTAAGGCGTACCGAAGCAACGGTTAGCAAGATAGCCCAATACTTGCAGAAAAGGTGGGGCGGTGGTAATTAGTAAAATATCTCCTCTACTAGCAGATTTTATTAAATGCAATCCTGATCGCAGGCAAAATAAAATTCCGTTGATAGCTTTACCGCGAATGCGTGAATTCCACAGTCTAGCTGTACGACTCCGCCTAATAAATAGTTTATCTACACGCTCTTTTAGGGGAGCAGATTCCTTTTTAAAAGCATAGCCTGGTTGTCCTGTAAATACTTTTACATTAATTCCTAGCTTTCCTAATTGAATCGCTAATTCTTCAATTAATTGACCTGTGGCTGCATAGTCTGGAGGATAAAATTGGGTAAAAATGGATAATTTAATAGCATTATGCAGTTCGTCGGTTTTATTGTCTTTTTTTTGCTTTACTACTTTCAGTTTCGTTGGAGCAGGTTTTGATAAATCTTTCTCTAGCATCCGCAACTTCCCAGCGCTCGATTTTTTTTAATGATGTTCTCATGAATTGATAAATATTTATTACTATTTACTGCGGCTTTTTTTACTCTTAGCAAAATTTGACCAAAATTACGCTTTTAAAAGAAAAATCATTACAAATTGTTTTGATATAGAAAAATCACAAAAAAGCGAAATTTACAATCCTAAGCCATTAAAACTCAGTAAATAGCAAAAATGTAAGGGGATGCACAATAAAAATTACACAAGGAATTTAGCTTACATTCTATTTGGGAACAAGTGTAATTATACTGAGAAATAAGTTTTTTTTGCTACTTGTTTTCAATTGAGATACGGTAGCACAAAATACATTTTTGTGCCTATATAGTTGTTAAATAATCAACGACATAACAACGTTTAAATATT
This sequence comes from Chlorogloea sp. CCALA 695, assembly GCF_003003885.1. Lineage (GTDB taxonomy): Bacteria > Cyanobacteriota > Cyanobacteriia > Cyanobacteriales > Chroococcidiopsidaceae > Aliterella. The sequence continues at coordinate 54,839 of NZ_PVWN01000013.1, forward strand.
AAAATAAAATATCAATAAACTTTAAGGTACAACACTAGATCCTAGCTATGGACATTGCAATAAAAATTAACTTAATTTATACTTTGAGCCTAGAATTATCGGTATTGAAACAAGTATCAAATTATACGTCGTTTTGAACTTTGAGCAGGGTTGCCAGCATAAATAGTCATAGGTTGGAGACTACGCCCAGTAACACTAGCTAAAGCTAAAACCGCCCCGGCTCCTACCGTAACACCAGGGCCAACGATCGCACGAGCCGCAATCCAGCTACCTTGTTCGATATGAATGGGGGCAGGAATAAGTTTAAAATTGCGATCGCTATAATCATGATTGCCCGTACACAAATACACGTCTTGAGATAGGCAAACATGGCTTTCAATCGTAATTTGGGCAACATTATCTAGCCAAGCATTTTCGCCAATCCATACATAGTCGCCTACAGTTAAGCGCCAAGGAAATTTTATCTTTACGCCGGGTTTAATAGTTACTTTTTGCCCAATTTCTGCACCAAAGCGGCGTAAAATCCAAACTTTGAAGTCTGTAAAGGGCAGCCAATAGCTGCGAAAGAGTGGAGAGCCAACAAAGTACCAAAGAAGTTGTTTAACTAGGGTCGCGCCGGGGGTATAAGTGCCAACAGTGTAATTGTCTAGACGCATTCGACTATATCTACGCAAGCTCTTTTGAAACTGACTTTAGTATCCCTTGAAAGTTCTCATCTATGGCGAAGTTGCTCAAATTATTTTTGTAATTGTGTCTGCTTTGCTTGGATCATCATTTGAACTATAGCTTTAAGCTTATGTTTTGCTTGCCATCCTAGCTTTTCTTTGGCTTTAGAGGGGTTAGCTCTACCTACAGCAATATCAGTAGGACGAAATAGACTAGCATCGCTGACAACGTACTCATGCCAATCTAAGCCTACACAACTAAAAACTGCGCCAATAAATTCTGCCAAAGAGCAACTCTCCCCTGTCGCAATGACATAATCATCTGGCTGCTCTTGCTGTAACATAAGGTACATAGCCTCTACATAATCAGCAGCCCATCCCCAATCGCGCTGAATGTCAATATTACCTAAATGTAATTTTTCCAGGCTCCCTTGGGCAATACGGCAAGCGGAGGAGACAATTTTTTGAGTAACAAATCGCTCTGGACGCAGAGGGGAATCGTGATTGTAGAGAATGCCAGAACAAGCAAATAAGCCGTAAGCTTCGCGGTAGTTAGCAACTTGCCAAAAAGCGGCAGATTTAGCTACAGCGTAAGGACTTCGGGGACGAAAAGGCGTAGTTTCATCGGCGGGTTTGTCGCTACTATCGCCAAAGCACTCACTAGAGCCAGCATTGTAAAATTTAATGGATTTACCCAAAAAACGAATCGCTTCTAGTAAGTTGAGAGTACCGATAGAAATACTTTCTAGGGTTTCTACGGGTTGCTCGAAGGAAAGACCAACAGAAGTTTGTCCGGCTAAATTATAAACTTCATCTGGTTGAATTTTTGCCAGTGCTTGCAATACGCTGCGAAAATCGTTGAGGGCGACGGATTCTAATTTTAAGCTTTCGCGAATGCCTAAACGGACAAGATTAGGGAAAGAGGATATTTGAGCATCGCGGGATGTGCCGCAGACCGTGTAGCCTTTATTCAGGAGTAGCTGGGCTAAGTACGCTCCATCTTGTCCTGATACTCCACAAATTAATGCTGTTTTCAAGAGCGTTAGTCTCCTTAATGGTGATGGGCGGAAGTATACTACTAATAGTAACTTTAACTTCCCAAAGTGCGATAGCGCAGGCGCGCCCGGTTACGGGCTTCGCATTTCTCAGCAGTAATTTTGAGGCTTTGTTGCCTTGCCTCTAAAGATGAGCTAAATCATGTTACTGATTTAAACTAGCACCCGTGCGTTTTGTACATATCCATAGCAATGCCCGACAAATATCACGCAGCACCCGCCACCATGATTCTACAGGTTTATCGGTGGGAATTGAAACCGGAGTAAAAGCGATTCCTTGACTGCCAAATATGATACATGCGATCGCTTTGGCTCGTCGCATATGATAGTCAGCAGTAATTAAGTATAGATGCTGAAAATGGCGTTTTTTAAAATCGGCAACTAGAGAAGTAAAGTTAGTCACAGTATCTATGGCACGACGATCAAGGTAGACTTTCTCAAGGGGAACTTTTGCGGTATTAAATGCCCAATTTGCTTCATTGGTAGGAGAACCAGAAGAAATCCAGATTTCTAGATCGGGGTGTATCTTAGCAAATTGAGCAGTAAATATTTCTCTTAACAAGTCGCCGCCCAAAGTGAAAACTGCTTGAGGGTTAGGAGCGCTAATTTGGGCGATCGCTAACCTAGTAGGAATAAAACTGACCAAACTTAAGATTAATGCGTAGCTAACCCAACAGGAAAAACGGTATCTTTTGCTCTTAAGAGACAAAATAGTCACTTTATAATTGTTTAACTAAGCCATAGTAATAGTTTTAAATGATTCGGCAACAGATAACCTTAAACACGAAAGTAGTGTTACATATTCAACGGTTCGGGTTGGGGTTTAACTGGTTTGCCAGCAATACTATAAAGAATATAGTGCAAAACTACTCGCCCAAACCAGGATTCATAACCAAACCAGGTGATAAAACGACTATGGAAACCAGCTAAAGAAATAAAATTACGCAAAGTCCGTTGAAGATGAAATGTATGAGTTCGTGCTTCTGCAGGAGATACATTGTATTTTATCTCATCTAGTTGTGAATGCATATCTCCTAGAGCTACGGCACGCCGGAGATGAGATACACGCTGCCAGGGAAAGCCCATCAATTTTGAAACATAGCGATCAAAAGTACCCGCATCACTAGCAGCAACGATCAAATCCATCCTAAGTGGGTCGCCGCCTTCCATAGGACCATTACGATCTAAAAAATACGTCCCGTCAGCAAGCACCACTGGTTTGAGAGCTTGATTAATCGCTACAATTGCATCATCAAAAATATAGTGACGGCGCAGGCGCATAATGTCTGGAATACACCCCCACTGGTTTTTATAACTCAAAGTCAAGCCAGTCATGCAATGAATTTTAGGAACTGGCATAGTAATAAAGATATCTGTCTCGTGTAACAAGCGCCTAGGTAAAGGAAGCTGAAATATCCGCCCGCGAGAACGAAAATCAATCATTTCTCTTTCCTCATCGCCCAAATTAATAACTTCTATGCCAAATTCATCTTCAAGACGATACAGCCCGTGACCTTTAAACGCTTCTGTGGCAAACCAAGCTCCATAACCCCCATCGGTTTCAACAATAGCTATTATGTGGGATGTATGTTCCCGCAATATTTTAACAGTCTCATAAATTACTACAGGAGAAGTTGTAACTCCGGGTTTGTAGTATGGGTAAGTAAGATTAGGCTTGATTGCTACCCTAGTTTTGCTAGAGATTTGAGATAAAATCCCACTTTGTTCCAAACAAAGTTTAATTGCCTTTGTTACATCTTCCTTTGAAGATTCTAAAAATACGCAATGCTGTTGAGAAGATGACTTGTTTTGCATACCAAAAATAGGCTCTGTTAGATTTACCTAAATAACTATTTCCAGGAGTAAAATATTTCTGCCATTTGTTTGACCAGTTCATCCCAAGATAAACTAGCCGACAGGGCAGGTAATTGAGCTTTGTAACTTTGATATAGCTCAACATCTGTTAGTAAATTTCTAATTCCATCGCTAATTGCGTCAATATTTTGCTCTACTACCAATCCCCCTCGGTCTTTTACTGCCTGAGACACGCCGCAGGTGTTAGTAACTAAAACAGGAACTCCTGCGGCGATCGCTTCTTGAACAGTATTACCCCAATTTTCATGAATAGACACTAACAGAAAAATGTCAGCATCTACGTAGGCAGATAATTTTTCATCCCCGTAGACAGCAGGTAGAAAATGAGTAAGTTTACTAATGCCGAGTTGCCGCGACAAGTTACGTAAGCCTCCTAGATATAGCTCTGATTCGGTTGGTCCAATAATAGCTAGTTGCCATTTTAGATCGACTACGTTAGACAGAGCTACGAGCAACTGTTCTATGTTCTTTTTCTTTTCAATGCGTCCTAGCCAAAGAATAAGCGGATCTTGTAGCGATAGTCCCCACTTTTGCCGGAATTTTCCTTTGGGTGGTAAATGCTGATATTCACTCAAATCAACGCCATTTGGTCTAAGTTGTAACTTCTCTAATGGAATACCAAACTTGATTGCATCATCCCACTCTATTTTTGAAGTTACGACAATAGCTCTTGCTGCTGCTAGTAGACGAGCGCCAAACAATTGATGATAAATACGTTTTAACTGCAAACTTTGAACAATAGGAATTAGCATTCCGCTTGGTTCAACACTGTAAGGGATATTATAGCGCTTGGCAAAACTAGCGATCGCTATCCCTAAAAAATCGTATAAGCCAATAATATGAATAGCATCAAATTGAGCTAAGTGCGCTTTAGCAAAAGCAAACACTGATGGATTTAAGGAAGCTTTACGAAAAGTTAACCAACTGCCTAGATAATATACGTTAACACCTGCAATTGTTTCTGTCCAATTGCGCCAGCTTGGAGTTTTATTACGCTCAATGACAGTACTCGTTACCACACTAACGCAATGACCTAATTTTGCTAGTCCTTCAGATAAGGCTATAGCGTTACCTACTGTTCCGCCAAAGGAGTAAGCAGGTTTATAATTCTGAACGCAAAGTAGAATACGCATCAAGAAATTAGTCCTAAAGCTATTGATTTTATTCTAGGATTTTGTGAGAACCATTAATGAATATCCACCCATTAATCGAACAGCAAGATTAGGATTTAAGGCATACATTAGTTGCCTGGGAACTTTTGCTAATCTTGTCTTAAATGATTTGGCTGCTAACTCAATTGCTCCAGCAGTGTAAAACCAGTCAACTATTTCATATCCTGTATCTTTTAGTATTGCCAAAGCTGTCTCTTTACTAAAATAATGAATATGTCCTACTTTTTCTCTTGCCGATAAAATTGGACTTACTCTGAGTATAGAAGAAACAGATAAATCCAAAGGGATGTGAAAGATTTGATAGCGGGATTTGGTGCTTATTTGTCTTAAGAAACTAAAACATTCTTCTATATGCTCAACCACGTCAATACATAATATTAAGTCATAAAATGCATTTTCATCTTTAGTTATATCTGTTAAATAAAAGTTTAATCTATCTTTTTCTCTGTCTCGGCACAATTTCCCAGCTTGAGGAGATATTTCATAGCCCGAAAACTGCACATTTTCAGGCATTTTAGTATATAGTTGATTTAAAATTTCTCCAGCACCGCATCCTACTTCGCTTATTGAGGTTATTTTTAAATCATTTTTCTCGATCATTTTGAAAATTTCTTGAGCTTTCCAAGGTGAATCTTCAACATCCCAAGTTGGATTATTATCAAGATACTTGCCTTGAGTATATAATTGGTGATACATACGAAAAATGAACCTTTCAATTTTTAAAGTTATGTTTTCAGTGAACTATTGATTTTGAGCTTGCCTGCAATCAAAGATTGTCTTAGCAATCGAATAATGTAGTGAGGAATATTTTTTATTCGCCATTGTAACACTACAAACCAATCATAGCTGCTTGGGAAATCGCCAATTTCTGTAAGTATTTTTTGAACTTCGGCTTGCATTTCCTTGGCTTTGGTGTTGCTAAGTTGGGTTGAATGAATTCTAAAACACGCTACTGGTTCTGCATCAAAAAATGTAAACACTGCACCATAATTGAGCGCTCGAAAATAAAAATCGTAATCAGCGCTTAACCAGTAATTTTCATTAAACCCCATTAGTTGCTGATAAACTTGCTTGCGAAAAATTGTAGATTGCTGGGAAAAACCAAGAATTACGCTTTGAAATAAAGAACGTAGTTGCTTCGGATAGGCGGGAGCAAATGAATAGATAAAACGACCGCAAACATCTGTAAAGTCACAGTTACTATAAACAATATCTGCCTTAGCAGTATGACCGCAAGCAATTACCTGAGCTAAACTATTTGGATATAACCAATCATCTGAATTGATATAAGCTAGCCACTCAGTATCGCACTCGTGTAAGCCAATATTAATTGCCCTATACATATTACCTGGTTCAGCGTATAAAACTTTTACATTCCAGCGCTCACAAATATCCAACGTATTATCTGTAGATCCACTATCAACTACGATGATGCTAATATTTACATCTTTTTGCGATCGCAAAGAAAGTAATGTCATATCCAGCGTTTTACCACTATTTAAAGTAGGAATAACGTAACTGATTGTATCCATAACTGTTTTTATTTCTCCAACTACTGATAAGAATTGCTGTATTTTTTAAGTAATTACTATTAAAATTCTTCTTGAATTGAGCGGTCTAATTTTGCAAAATTTATTTTAAAACATAAGCCAAATAGTAAAGGAACTACCAGATTCCAATAAGTAGGTTGATTTAATAAAGCATATAAAAGACTTGCGAGCGCTGCCGAATTTATCTTTAATATTTCTTGATATACCTCATTATATCGATTTGATTTCGTAGCTTCAAAAGCATATCTGCCGAACCAATTAACCAATTTTAAACTTTGATTTATTCTGCTCCAAAATATAGATAAAAACCCTACAGTACCTAGGATACCAACCTCGGTTAATAACCGAAATAACATAGAATATCCATCATGCTGATTAAGGCGTGTTTCAATTCCTCTTGCCAAAGCTGCTGATTCATAAGATTGACTAATATTTCCCAAGCCAACTCCCAGTAAGGGATTCTTTTGCAAAGAATATATAGCTGAATTGTAAGCGTTTAAAATTACTTGTACGCTCAAATTACTATCATTATCATAATATCCAGTTTGAGCAAATTCAACTAGATATTTTAATCTATTTTGAACTATAGGATCGAGATAATCTTGGAATTGGATTAGTAGAACTATTGTACTAGCTATGATCATAGCTCCACTTAATATAATTATAAATACATTTACTATTGATAAAGATTTACCTGAATTAGATTTCCTTTTAATAATAAAGAAACCAGCAATTATTATCATTAAGAAGTAATTAGTGACCGATTTAGTTAGTATGTTTGCAGCAATAATTAATAACAAAATTAAATAATTGTAAATCCTGAAATTTTTATTAATAAATACTACGGACATAATTGAAGCAAATACTGGAAGGGTAAAGGAGCCTAATTCTCTTGGCTCAACCATAATTCCTCTGTATCTATCGTCAGAAGCTAAATCTGCTAGTAATGGAGTATTATAAGGAATTTGTGCAGTAATAGACTTAAGAAATTCATGCAAATAATTATGATGTAAAATAGTTGTAATTCCAAATTCAATAATTACCATTGCTGAAGCAAATATAGATATTTTAATATAATCATTAAAGAATATATGAGATTTGTAAGGATTTCTATTAACGGCAGAAACAGTGTAATAAACAGCAATTAGAATTATAAGAGAAACAAGAACTCCTATCGATTTGTACAAAGAATAGGTTTCGTCAACTAAAAAACTTAAAATTGTAGATGCTAGAGCAAGACTGAAAAAAATAACAATAGTATAGACTGAGCTTGTGTTTCCTAAAACCAACTTACCTTGTATGCCTTTTAGAAAAACAAAAAGTGTTAATACAAATAAAATAATCGGAAGTGGTAGTTGAATAAATCCCAATCCTTCTTGCTGTAATGCAAAAGCTGAAAATGGCAATAGGTATATAGCGAAGCGAAGCAAGTTGTCTTCAAAGCTTAGTTGCATACTTACATTCTCTTAAACTTTGTAGGTGTTAAAGTTGCTAAATCTGCATGGGCAGAAAGTATTACTAATAAAATCAATTAAATTTGACAATGATAGAATAATCTTACATTTATTTTAATTTATTATTTGTAATAGTTTGGGAGCAATTTATTATAATGTACAAATATTTTTTTTACTACTTTGAGTTTTGTACTTAGTAGATCAATAACCTATATTACAAGCCCAACTTAAGACAGTTGCTCCTGATAAATAGATGAATAGCGCTGGGCCTGAATATCAAGTGTAAACTCTTGTTCTACTTTCTCACGGGCGCGATTGCTTAATTTACTGTGACGCTCGGTATCCTCTAGTACCCAAGAAATTCCTTGAGCTAAATCTTCGATAACGAAAGGTTGTGCCAGATAGCCATTTTGCGCTTGATGCAAAAAACAAGCTCAAGCTACACCACAAGTACCGCCTCTACCCTCAGAATGACTAACTAATACTTTCATTTTTTAAAGAAAATTCCATCTAGCTGAAGCAGTCTACCTGTTTTTGGGTCAGTGAATCCAGGAATAAATGCATGAATTTCATAGTCTAATGCTTCCATGAACTCTATCATCTCCTTGAAAAGAACTTGATTATTGTAAAGAGGTACTAAAGATAACTCCATTTGTATGCCATTGATTATTGGTAAAATTTGAGTTGCCCCTTCAATAACTTGCTTTTCAAAACCTTGTACATCTATCTTCAAAAATATTGAATTAATGTTTTTGGCAATATATTTCTTAGCAATATTATCTAGCCTGCTTAAGTTAACTATTTCCGCGTCGCAGTACGTGGACTCAGGGGCAGCTGTTGCGTGGTATTCTAGCATATCTAAAATAGAACTACTAACGCCGTTAGCAGAAATATTAATTCTAATCTTGTCTTCTTTGTTTCCAATTGCGCTGCGCGGTGCAATATCCCATAAAGGATCTTTGCTACTCATAGTTTGTAACTGTGAGTATGCAGTTGATAAGGGTTCAAATGAAACTATCTTTTTACAATAGCCGAGGTTGCGAAGATATTTAGCATACTGCCCAATATTAGCTCCTACGTCTAAAACCAAATCAATATTATGGTAGTTTAAAAAATGTTGAAGTCTAGCTGTTTCTGATGCCGAAGGAGCATATCTTCTAAACTCAAATCCTAAAAACTTAATGACTTTTCTGAGGTTATCTTTAAACATAAAAAATTTATTTTTGTACTAAAAATACGATATGGTTTTGCCTTTATTGCCAATCAAAAATTTTGTTTGTAGCTTTAATTTTCCATCCTTATTAGCCCAGTTATGATAAATAAACTACCAAATACTAAATTTAACCACTCCATAATATTGCTTATTACTTCTGAAAAACTAAACGGCTCGCTTGCTTATTTTTTTTAAAGCTCTGAAATAAAGCTATTATGTTTCATTAATTTAACACCAATTTCGTTGTGTCGATAATGCTCAAGTGAAGCTTGACAAAAATAAAAAAATAATTCGCCGGCATACAGTGTGGTTTTTAGCCACATAATTTTATACATTTCAGCTTCTCCAACTTGTTCTTTTTACTCTTTGGGTGGAATTGGTTGTAACCTATAATAAAAGGTTTGTAAAACATTTTAAGTAATATTTGTCATTATTGGTTAAATTAATTGAGGTTAATAGACACCACTTTTTTTATTATCAGAACACGGTTGCCCACTGAACAAGGTAGTTCATCATATTTTTTGAAAGAAAGCTTTTTTATTATTTGCTTTAAAATATTGGATAAAGAATGCTTGTAGTTACGGCTTGCGTAGTTATAAATCCATGATTTAATTTTAAAAAGGGAGTAAAGTTTTGCTCCAAATATTATATGTTTTAGAAAACGTACACATTTAAAGAAGTTAGCTACTTTTTCCTTGCTTCAAGTAACAGAGCGATAAATATCAAAAGTTTGGGCTACAGTTTTATCCCAGCTAAACATGTTTGCTCTTTGGTATCCTTTAGCTATTAGGCGCTCGCGTTCTAGAGAATTATCAATTAGAGAAAGCAGAATATCGGCTAAGTCCAGTGTAGCTTGAGGATTAAACAATATGCCTGCATCACCCACTACTTCAGGAATGCTCGAACAGTCAGAGGCAATAGCAACGGTACCGCAGGACATAGCTTCTAAAGGAGGAATACCAAACCCTTCATATAAAGAGGGATAAACAAGAGCAATGCTACAACGGTATAACTTTGCTAAGTGACAATCGTTAGGGTAACTATAGTGTTCAATATGATTTGCAAGCTTAAACTTACCAATCAATTTTTTTTCTCTTTGGTTAATAGGTTGACCGACGACGCACAATGCTAGATCGGAGCGCACACTGACAGCTTTAGCAAAAGCTGATAACAAACTATTAAAGTTTTTGTACTTACTATTGCGCTCTCCTACATAAAGGTAGTAAGGTCGAAACGGGACAGATTCAGTACCATAAGCAATACTTGCATTTATGCTAGAAGCTAGATAAGTAACTTTTACTTGGCTTTCTGGCAATGAATATCTTTCTAATAAATCTTTTTTAGTATTTTCAGAAATACAAATAATAATTTGTGCGGCATAAATAGCTTTTCGCTTTTTCTCCGCTTGCCAACCGCTAACATCTATTTGTTCAGAAAAAAGTTCATGGATCATGTCCCAAACTGTTAAAACAACTGGACAATTATATTTACTAATCTCTTGCCGAGTGAATAACGAATAGTAAGTTGGGTGAGCAATATCGAATTTGTTAGAGTTACTAACAGAATTAAAATAATATTGTTCTAGCAATGAGGAAATCCATGCAAGTTTTAACTTCTTATACTTAAATAGCTGAAGATTCGGATGAGATGGGTAATTTACTCCAGAATCGTAAGTTGTTAGTAAAGGGGTACAATTTTCCGGCAATTTACTAATTATGTTGTGAAAATACCTACTAACACCTCGATTAGGCGATACTTTATAAACTAGCCCATCATAAAAAATCCGCATTATTTAATCTCCTGTTTAGACCCTAAGAAAGAATATGGTCTGCCTGGATGATTGCAATTTTGCGATAAATAATGACGATAAAACTTCTCTATATAAGGTAGCTTGGAAATAATTTTTGCTGGTAATTCTCCAATTTTTATAGCTAATCGTTCAAAAAAAAGGTTTTTGAGATCCAAGTTAGATAAAGGAAAGTGATTGATAACGGTGTCAAAAGGAGCCAATAAATTCAATACTATTATCCCTGACTGCTCAATTGCTAATATGTAATCTTTTAAAAGATACGCATTTTCACCTCCATGAAGCTTGTGTAAAAGATGCTCATCAAGGAAAGTTTTCAATTGTTCATTATTACTAACAACGTGTTCTCTAGTTGCTAGTAATAATCCTTTAGGTTTTAATACTCTTGAGCATTCCGATAAACCTTTACGTAAATCGGTGAAATGATGTAAAGCTTGACGTGCGTAAATAATATCAAATGTTGCATCTGCAAAAGGTAATGATTCAGCAAAAGCCTGGTGAGTAGATATTGAACCGTTACTAACTACAGACGCTAACTTTTTTGTTGCACCTAACCCTACATCTTCGCTCTCATCAGGATCTATCGCATAAACTTCATGTCCGAGCGATGCAAAAGCATAAGAGGCGATGCCGTTACCACAACCAATATCTAGTATTTTCAGCTTCTTATCTATGTTATCTATACGTAGAAATTTTATAACTTCAGTAAATTCTTCACTAAATGAAAAGCGTTTAGCAGCAGTAAGATTATTTTCATCAAGATAGCAAAGTTTAACCATTTCAGAATACTGTGGTTGCTCTCGTAGCCAACTAACAGAATCTTCGTATGTGTATTTAGACATGAGTTAAAGAGTGTTTGAAGGGTATAACAGTAATAAGTGTCTAGTAGTTATTTAAAGCCTTTAAGTGTTAAAACACCTTAGTTATCCAAACAATATATTTTCTCATTCGCTAAGAGCAATGTTTAATATTAAGAGTTTAAGTCTGTAATCTTTTTTTAACCCTATCCCTAATTCTCTTAAGTAGCGTAAGTTTGAAAAAATTAATATCTATTGATTGTGATGACATATCAATACAGGCATGAGATAGTTCATAGGTCATTTGATTTAAAAGTATATTGGGAGTAACAAATTTCGGATGCTTAAAGTTATTTGTGTCAATTGCATAGGTAGGCATATTTATACAAATGTTTCTCTGAGTCTCAGCATGTGTGCCAACAAATCCTATATTTGAAATAAGGTTTACTCTTGGTACTATCGCTAGACTATTTTGGAAAATACAAGTATACCACCACTGTATATCCCAAGTATTAAAGTTATCTTTAATTAATTGAAACATATTTTCATAATACTGGGCTATTCTTTTGTTAGAAAAAATCCATTTTAGTTGGTTATTGGATTTGAATGTTTCCCAATTTTGTATATCAACGTCATATAATCTCCAAGCTCTTTTCCAAGTTGCCCAGCCCCACACAGGGTAATAATTAGAAAAAAAATAGCTTTCCTCAATGTTAACTTTATTGTGCAAATAATTTGTTCCGCAAATCATCATTATTCTGGTATCGCTGTTGTAATACTCTAGCATTTTTTCACAAAATCTGAAAAAATCTGGGTGTGGAACACAGTCATCTTCAAGAATAATTGCTTCTTCTACAATATTAAATACCCAATTTAAACCACTTGAAACACGCAATTTACAACCCAGATTGACATCAGAATAATTTTTAAAAACCTCACAATCCCAATCAACTTTCTCAACAATTGCTCTAGCTTTCTCGCATCTTTCTACTTCTTCAGGGAATCTTGCCCCATCAGCAACCACTAATAATTTTTTAGGTTTGGCTTGGCGAATTCCTTCAAATACGATTTTTGTTAGTTCTGGACGATTGAATATGAGAAAAGCAACTGGTGTTGAAAAAGACATAACTAATTAAGAATTTTTTTAATTTGTTTAGCAGTACGCTTAATTTTCTGCCTAATCTCAGATATTGTAGTAATTTTATCAATTAATATTTTAATGAATGGGTTACTTTTTCTCAATCTAATTTCATAAGTGAGAAACCTTTTAAAATTACCTCTCGCAAAATTGCGTTCTAATTTTTGGTTTTTAAAAGTATAGTTACACGCAGGTAAGGTGTAGAGATACATTTCTTTTTCGGGCAATTTCTTATAATTTGAAAAAGATTCTTCATCTTGATCGTAACTATCAAACTTAACTTTGCGATGGGAATAATTATGATTTTGATGTACGATCATAAAAGTGTCTGATAAATCTATTACTTTAAATCCTTTAAGCCTGCCATTGTAAATCATCCATAAATCCCAGCCCGCTCTTCCTACCATCAAATCTGGGATGTCTCCGTTTTGATATTGAGATTTAGGAAAAGCAAAAAAGTCACTGCCACTTTGGTCAAATGGAGGAATTACTCCAGATTCAACTACTAAACTGTCAAGTTCAGCTTCCCAGTTGGGGGTAAAGTTTATTGGTTCATCTAAATCTATATTTTGTCTTTGACCAACTATTAAGTAGTTGTTTTTCAATAGATTATGTATTTTTGTCAGGCTTTGAATAAACTTAGAATAGATGATTATATCAGCATTAATGAAACAACAAACTTCATTACTAGCTACATCTCTAGCTTTTTCAAACATATCATTGATAAAAGGAGTTCCTTGACGGGAAGTTTTGATGTCAGGTATATGAATAAGCTCTAATTCTTCAGCTATTTCGCTGGCTCCTGTGCAATCTCCAAATAATATTATCTCAGTTTCTTCATGGGCTATTTTCCAGCTTTTGATTGCATTGATTTGAGCAACTTTAGTTTTACCTGTAAAATCTTTTGCTGTTGTAAAAAATGTGATCATCTCTGTCTCTCCAAAATAATTACAAATTTTGATTAATAACAACTAATTTAAATTCCAATCCTTAAAATTAATCTATTTCTTAACTGATTAAAGCATGGATATAGCAGCATCTACCCAACAACGAGCGTATTTATAGTAAAAATAACGTTTAAGAATCTTCAGCAAAAGTCTCACTGGTAAGGAACGATTTTCGTTAATTTTTGGAGTATAAATTTGCTTAAAAATATTTTGATATGCTAATACGCATTCTTCACTAGCATAAGTTTCTACTACCTTCACAATTTCCTGGGATCTTGGCAATCCTCCTGTACCTGTTTTATGATTATCGTGTATTCTATATATTGAGAAATAATCACGAATAGGTGTAAATTCGCAGATTTTACTTGCTCTAATAAACCATTCCCAATCTAAAGCATAATTATATGATTCATTGATTTCACCTGCCGTTTCCCATAAACTCCGCGACCAGAAAGTGCTAGGTTGAACAATATAATCCAAATAAGTCAATTTATCTAAGTCGAAATTAGGCGGTAGATAACCAGAGGTATTTTCTTTACCCTCAGAAAAATGCAAGCAGCCTCCGTATATCAATTTAGGTTTTGTTGAGGTTTCTATCAAGTTAGCTACTTTTGATAAAGTACAGGGTAAGTACATATCATCAGAATTTAGCCAAGCTAGGATATCTCCTTTCGCTATTCTAAACCCTTTATTAATAGCATTAGCTTGACCTTGATCTGCTTCAGAAACATAGTAGGTAATTGAATGAGCATATTTATTGATAATATCCAGAGTGCAATCAGTACTACCACCATCTATTACAATTAACTCTAAATTGGAGTAATATTGACCCAGAATAGATGTAATAGTCTGTTCAATATAACTGCCTTGATTGAAAGAAGGAATAACTATCGATATTAATGGTGCATTTAATTTAGGATAATTCATAATTTTAAAAACTCTGTATAAAAACAAATAACTAGCTTCTGTGTTTGCTTATTTCAAATTTTTCTGGTGCTGCTTGAGCTAATAATTACCCGCTTGTCGAGTGACAAATTACAAATTTTTTTTTACAAGCAAAGTCAGCATATATTTTACATCAAATAAAATCGTCCAATTGACAAGGTAATTACAAATAAAAAACGAACCCACCTAATTTATCAGCAATTGATGATACAGATTAATATACTGTTGAGCCTGGAGTTGCAATGAATACTCTGCTAACGCGATCGCTCGACATTGTTGACTCATATGATTGCGTAGATTTTGATCCTCTAATAGTTTTACTATTCCAGTAGAGAAATCTTGTGCATTCTCAGGTTCTGCCAAGTAGCCAGTGATTCCTGGACGTACTAGGTCAGAAACGCCCCCAGCATTGAAGGAAACCATGGGCGTTCCACAAGCCATACTTTCTTGAAGCACTAGAGGCAGATTATCGGCACGAGTGGGGAAAACAAATAAATCAGCAGATGAATAAGCAATTGCCTTGAGGCGATCACTACCTATATAACCAAGGTTAAAAGTGTTTATTCCCAAAGTTTCTATACTAACGGTACTATCATCACCAATAGTCAATAGCACGATTTCAGCCTTGAGAGATTTAGGTAAACAAGATAGGGCTTTGAGTAATAAATCGCTCCCCTTTCGTCGGTCAGTTAGACTTTGCGCTCCAAACATCAACACTTTTTTCCCCACTGGTAGACCCAGTAAGGTTCTACATTGCTCCTTTTCAAGTGGCTGATAAACATTTGTGTCAATACCATAAGGGATATGATAAATCGGAAAGCGATTAAGCATACTCTGTCGCGCTTGCTCAGTCAACCATACGCTGGGGGCAACAATTGTGAGTTTAAAGCGGCTATAAATCCAGCTTTTTATTTTCCACTCTAAGTGAGTAGCATCCCTCTCAACAGCAGGCTGTGAATTAGGATAAGGACATTTCCCACATCCAGTTTGCCACCTTGAACAGTCATAACTGTAAGCACAGTGTCCTGTGAAACTCCACATATCGTGTAGCGTCCAGACAGCAGCTTTATCTTCTGTCAAGTTAGGGAGAGCAAGATAGGAAAAATAGTCACTATGGAGATTGTGAAAATTTAAAATAGAGGCACGATTAAAATAGTCTTTCTTTGCCAATAGTAGTGAAGATATATTTCCAATATCATTCAAACCAATTTTTTTACAACCCTTAGACAAGACACGTTCAAACTTGTTTGGCTGCTCAAGTTTTTTATAAGTTTTTGAAGCCTTAAGGCTAGAATCACTATTATTAAATATTTTTCCATAAGCTAAAGTAGAATCAATCCCTAGGTCAACCAATCCCTGGTGAAGACGATCTGAAGCAATAAATGCTCCTCCAATACCGCCCCATGTATTAATATGTAATACGCTAAGTGATTTCATCACTTATCTTCCTCTTTATTTAGAGGAGGAACTGTATAAGCTATAATTGGCAAGTGCTGTCTCATTAACGTTACCCAACGAATTAATATAAAGCATTCATGTAGCTGGTTTTATTGCTTCCATAAACAAAGAGTCAGGTTTGTAAACTGTGCCATCTATTTCTGTGTCTAGCTTAAAGCTGTTCCAGTCTGTTAGATAGCTTTCAGTGGCATTACGCTGAACTATATTTTCAAAACCACATTTTTCTAATAATACTGACAGCGAGTAGCTATCATACATCCACTGATGGATTTCACCACTTTGCCTAAAGCGTCCAATTTGAAGAGCAGTGTATTCTTTAGCCAACAAAAGTTTAATTAAGGACTCTCGGCGGTAAGTTGAATAGCGAAAAAAAAGGTATACCTTTTTTAAAACCTGCTTAGGCTTACTTTCTATCACTACAGGAACTTGAGACTTTTGGCGTTGTTGATGTCCAAATGCGATCAATTTTTTTGCTTCACTTCCGCAGCGACTAATTACAAATTCTTCATTGGTAATCTTATCTTTGAAGAGGTAGTCAGCCATGTATCCACCAGCTTTGTTCCTTACTGTTTGGTCATACATCTCTAGTAAAACCCACTCATAATTTGATTGCCATTCTTGAGGAGAGTTGCTAACTTTTTCAAAAGCTGTTAAATACAGGCGTGCAATTTGCTCTAAATCGGGAATAACTACTCTCAAAATGCCTTTAGGACGCAGTACACGATAACATTCTTTTATAAATGGTTCAGCTAGTGATTTTGGAAAATGTTCTAGTAAATGAGAGTGATATACTAAATCAAAAAACCCATCAGGAAATGGAATTCCTTCACTAAGGTTGCAAGATATAACTTCTTTAGCCTGCGAGTCAAAATCAATATTAGTCCACTTAGGATGGAAGCGGCTACCGCATCCGAGATTCAGATAATTCATCTAATTTTGCGGAATTGCACATATAAACTTTGCCCAGTCAAAAATTTCCTAATACCTGCATTAAGTAGTAGTTTGTAAGGATTCAGAGTATAACGATTAAACAACAGTTTTGCCCAAGGAGACACAGACTGTAATTTATTACTATATGAAGTAACATACCCTGACACGTGATATTTAGCTAGTGGTTCCCGAATAACTTTTTCGAGTCTTATAGGAAAAATATTTTCTAAAGCTCTAAGTGAAGCCTCTGACCATTGCGTCATGTGATGTGGAGGCATATCAAGTAAAGTGTATTGGTATTTTAGGAAGCTTTCTGAATTGGGTACACATAATATCAAAATGCCATTTTTCTTTAAGATTTTAAGAGATAGTTTAATAAAATTTCTCGGATTTGGCGTGTGTTCGAGAACTTGAAAACTACAAACAGCATCCGCAGATTCAGGATATAAATCAGCAAAATCCTGCAAACTCATGTACTTTACGGGCAATTTTTTTTGTTGAGCAATCTTAACTGCTGCTGCATTGAGTTCGATGCCTGTAACGTCGAATCCAGCGTCTAATCCTGCCTGTACAAATGAGCCGAATGCACATCCTATTTCTAGGATATGCTTACACTTTAAAAAGTTACGTAAAGCAATTTTATGCTCCCACTTCTCAGGCATATAAAACCAATCAAATTTCTGTAATTGTTCGTAGAGTTTACCAGAACCTGCAATATTTGGCGGTGAAAAGAACTTTAAATACGTTTGATTACATTGATACAAATAAACTTGTCTGTAACCTTGAAGTTCAGCAGTAATATCTATATGAAAGTCTCGCTGCCAATCATTTATAAGTTGAGACGATTCAATAGTTTTTACCAGCGTTATATCCTTAGAACCAGTGAGGGGACTTACAACAACCATAGCTACTTCCTTAATTTTATTATTTAGTTGACTTTTTATTAAAGTCTAATTAGTCTTTACAACTGTTGTATGCTCCATCCACAATTTGCGAACACACATCCATAATCTAAACCTTCATACATTGAGAACTCAGACCCTATATCCGTAATAGTAAAGCTACATACATTATCTAACTGATCTACAACTTGAATTTTTGGAATGTGCATTGCTATCAAAAATGAATATTGACCAGGAGTCAAAAATGTATCAGGTATTTTAAGAGTTGCTACAAAAGTATTTTTATTGTAATCCAAGCTTTCAGGTTGCTTTAATGCAGTTTGACTAGTAAATACTTTTCTTCCAATTTTATCTTTTACCGCAATTCCTAGTAAAACATCATTTAAGTTCTTTTTAATTTTGTAGATAATTTCCAAATATATGGGTTCA
The DNA here is from genome assembly GCF_003003885.1 of Chlorogloea sp. CCALA 695. Classification (GTDB taxonomy): domain Bacteria; phylum Cyanobacteriota; class Cyanobacteriia; order Cyanobacteriales; family Chroococcidiopsidaceae; genus Aliterella. The sequence goes on from NZ_PVWN01000013.1 coordinate 73,176, forward strand.
TTATGGGTAAATACTCCGGTGGAAAGCCCGGAAGCATTAATAGTTTTAGCCTCGCTGACAAAAACGCTTTTTTCTGTTTCTAATAATTCTGCTCGAACGAAATTATTTTCTTCACCTAAACCTATCGTTTTTATATAAAAAGAGATAATATGTTCAGCATTTCCTTCTTGAACTACAGAACCTTTATTTAGCATCAAAGCTTTAGTACAAAGTTGAGTAATCATTCCCATTTGGTGACTAACGAACAAAACTGTCCGTCCTTCTTTTCCAACTTCTTCCATCTTTCCCAAGCATTTCTTCTGAAACTGAGTATCGCCTACCGCTAATACCTCATCTATAATCAAAATTTCTGGCTCTAAATGCGCTGCTACAGCAAAAGCGAGACGTACATACATCCCTGAAGAATAACGCTTTACTGGTGTATCTAAAAACTTTTCTACTTCAGCAAAAGCAACTATTTCATCAAACTTTTTTTTAATTTCAAACTTGCTCATTCCCAAAATAGAACCGTTGAGATAGATATTTTCTCGTCCGGTTAATTCGGGGTGAAATCCTGTGCCTACTTCTAATAAACTTGCTATGCGCCCTTTAATTGAAATGCGCCCTGTTGTAGGTTCGGTAATGCGGCTGAGAACTTTGAGTAAAGTTGACTTTCCTGCGCCATTTCTACCAATAAATCCTACACGATCGCCTTGTTTGATTTCAAATGATACATCTTTTAATGCCCAAAATTCTTCTAAGTCTGGGAGCGGTGCTTTTTTGGCAAAAGGATTCAATGCCTGACGACTAATAGACTTTGCTGTACTAGCTAATACATCCCGTAACGTTGCGTAATGCTCTTGCTTTTGCTGACCTAAAATGTATTTTTTGCTGAGATTTTCAACTCGAATTACTGTATCTGACATTTTTGTATTTGTTGCTTAAATCACATCAGCAAAAGAGCGTTCAGTTCTGCGGAAGTACCAAATTCCACTAATGAATAACAATACTACTAATCCGGTAGAAAGTATAAATCCTGGTAGATATATTTGGGCTTCTCCACCTAAAATTGCCCAGCGAAAGCCATCAATTACTCCCACCATTGGATTGATTGAATACAGCAAACGCCATTTTTCTGGCACAATACTACTGCTAAAACCTACTGGAGAAATGTACAAACCAAATTGGGCGATAAATGGCACAATATAGCGAAAATCGCGGTATTTGACATTCAATGCTGCTAACCACAACCCCGCACCCATTGAAGCCGCAAAAGCAATAATAATAAAGGCTGGCAATGTTAAAATTCGCCAACTAGGAACAAAGTTGTACCATGCCATTAGCGCTAACAAGATCATCCCAGAAATGAGAAAATCTACAAAGCTAACAATTACCGAACTTGTGGGGACAATCAAGCGCGGAAAGTAGATTTTAGAAACTAAGTTAGCGTTATTTATTAAGCTGTTGCTACACTCTGTTAGCGCATTAGAGAAAAATTGCCAGGGTAGCATCGCTGCAAATACTAAAATAGGATAAGGCGCACTAGATGGTAGTTTAGCTAAGTTACCAAACACAACTGTAAATACAACCATTGTTAAAAACGGTCGGATTAATGCCCAAAATATCCCAATAGCTGTTTGCTTGTACCTAACTAAAATATCGCGCCAGGCGAGAAAATAAAATAATTCTCGATACTTCCACAAGTCCTGCCAATACTGTTTTTCGGTGCGTCCTGCTTCAATTATTAGTTCGGATTGGCTACTATCTACCATAATTTTAAATTATTGTTTACACTTGTTTTACTCATCTTTTGGCAAACAAGTGAGTGGTTTTTCCTTGTTTTTTAAAGTTTGTCATCTATCGTTAAATAAAGCTTACAATAGCAATTAAATAACTAATTTATTCAGTTATTTTTAAATTTATACTATCCCAATCAATTCTCCGTATTCGTGATTCTAAGTTAATTACTTTTTATAGCTTTTAAATTAGCTTTACGAAAAACTCCTAGAGATTATAACCTATTGATTCAGTAATTACAGCCGTATTTTTACTGATATTAGAAAAACGAGTTGATGAAAAGTTACAATCAGTAGTAGGGTGTTAGGGTGAGTAGAGGCAAAAATCTGATAGCGCGATCGCACTATCAGATTTTTGAATTGGTCGTACAAGAGTTAAGCTAAAAGATGGTAGCGATCGCCAGTTATTCAAAACTATATAGAAATCGTTAATGCTCGACCAAATTTTAAATTCTCCCTACCATGCAGGGATAGAAGCTGCGTTTGTTTTAATTATCTTGTCGTTTTTAGAGGCAGTGCTATCGGCAGATAATGCGATCGCCCTGGCGGCTCTTGCTCAACGATTAGAAGATCCCAAACTTCAGAATCAAGCTCTTAATATTGGTCTAGTAGTAGCTTACGTACTGCGAATTAGCCTAATTTTGACAGCAACTTGGGTAACAAAGTTTTGGCAATTTGAACTACTAGGATCGGCTTATTTGCTGTGGCTGGCATGGCAGTATTTTAGCTCCTCAAAGGACGCGGATGGCAACGAGCATCAAGCTCCGGGCTTTGCTTCTTTATGGCAAGCCATCCCCGTAATCGCCTTTACAGATTTGGCTTTTTCCTTAGATAGCGTGACGACAGCGATCGCAGTTTCCCAAGAAACTTGGCTAGTTTTAACAGGCGCAACTATTGGGATTATTACCTTGCGGTTTATGGCGGGTTTGTTTATTCGCTGGCTTGATGAATTTGAGCATTTAGAAGATGCTGGCTACATCACGGTGGCGCTAGTAGGCTTGCGCCTGCTACTAAGAGTGTTTGACTCAGCTTTGATTCCGCCAGAGTGGGTAATGATTAGTGCGATCGCCTTAATTTTTGCTTGGGGTTTCTCAAAGCGGACTTTGACCTCATCCCCAACAGTAGAAGTAGAAAAAGACCCCGTTTCTAAATAAAAATTGTGTTAGCCCGCCTAGGCGGGCTTTATTTATTCGCGAATCCAACTGCTTAACGTCGGTTGCCAATTGACTAATTCCTCTTCCTTAAACCACAAAGCAATCTCGCTTTGCGCCGTTTCTACGGCATCAGAACCGTGAATGAGGTTGCGTCCAATGTTTACGCCTAAATCACCTCTAATCGTCCCTGGCTCGGATACTAGAGGGTTGGTAGCGCCAATCATTTTTCTGGCGGCAGCCACAACACCGTCACCTTCCCAAACCATCGCCACTACGGGGGCAGAAGTGATAAATTCTACTAAACTGCCAAAAAATGGTCGTTCGCGGTGAACACCATAATGTTCTTCGGCTAATTCGCGGCTGGCTTGCATAAATTTTAAGCCAACTAAAGTAAAACCTTTAGTTTCAAAACGGCAAAAAATTTCGCCGATTAATCCCCGTTGAACTCCATCAGGCTTAATGGCGATAAATGTCCTTTCCAAAACGATTTCTCCAAAATTAATAACTCAATTGCCTAAATCAGATTATCTTAGAAAGTCTCCTTCTTTATGAGATGCGTTAAACTGGCTATTCGTCAGGTGATAATTGAGGCCAGCAAAAAATGGGTGTTGAGTCAACCGCCACATCAGCAATAGAAAAAAAAGCCACCACCGAAAACCCGGAATCGGCACAGGAAAAAACATCGGTAGCTTTGGTTAAAACCCAACCACAGAAGTCGTGGAAGATTGAAGATAGCGAAGACTTGTATCGGATTGAAGGGTGGGGAGAGCCTTACTTTTCTATTAACGCCGTCGGTAATATCACCGTTTCTCCCAAAGGCGATCGCGGTGGCTCGTTGGATCTGTTTGAATTGGTTAATGCTCTTAAGCAACGCAATTTAGGGCTACCGTTATTAATTCGCTTTTCCGATATTTTGGAAGATAGGATCGAGCGGTTGAATGCTTGCTTTGCTAAAGCGATCGCCCGATATAATTATCCTGGAGTTTACAAGGGCGTTTTCCCGGTTAAATGCAACCAACAACGCCACTTGATTGAAGATTTGGTACGTTTTGGCAAACCCCATCAATTTGGCTTAGAAGCTGGCTCAAAACCTGAACTAATGATTGCTCTGGCGCTACTCGATACTCCTGGGGCTTTGCTAATTTGCAATGGTTACAAAGACCGAGAATACATTGAAACGGCGATGTTATCTCAAAGGCTTGGGCAAACGGCGATTATTGTTTTAGAGCAGATAGAGGAAGTAGATTTAGTTATTACTGCTAGTCGTCAGTTAGGAATTAAGCCAATTTTGGGCATTCGGGCAAAATTAAGCACTCAAGGGGTGGGGCGCTGGGGCGGTTCTAGTGGCGACAGAGCTAAGTTTGGCTTAACTATTCCCGAAATTATCCAAGCTGTAGAGCAACTGAAAGCGGCAGATTTGCTGGATTCTTTGCAGTTATTGCATTTTCATATTGGCTCGCAAATTTCGGCAATTAATGTTGTTAAAGACGCAATTCGTGAAGCCAGCCAGATTTATGTAGAATTGGCGACTTTGGGCGCAAACATGAAGTATCTGGATGTAGGCGGTGGCTTGGGGGTAGATTACGACGGTTCGCAAACCAATTTCTACGCTTCAAAAAACTACAATATGCAGAACTACGCTAACGATATTGTGGCGGAATTGAAAGATACTTGCGCCGAACGGCAATTGCCTGTACCGACATTGATTAGCGAAAGTGGCAGAGCGATCGCATCTCACCAATCTGTACTGATTTTTGATGTTTTGAGTACCTGCGATGTGCCGTCAGGACAGCCAGAACCCCCGACTGAAGGTGAACCGCCGATTGTTTGGAATTTGTGGGAAACTTATCAATCAATTAATGTCGAGAACTTTCAAGAGACTTTTCACGATGTTACCCAGTTTAAGGAAGAAGCTATTAGTCGCTTTAACCTGGGAATTTTGCGCCTGACGGAGAGAGCTAGAGTAGAGAGGATCTATTGGGCGTGTTGCGAGAAGATTTTGGCAATTACTCGGCAACAAGACTATGTACCGGATGACTTGGAAGATTTGGAAAAAATCATGGCATCCATTTACTACATCAATCTGTCGGTTTTTCAGTCAGCGCCGGATTGTTGGGCTATAGATCAGCTTTTTCCGATTATGCCCATTCATCGTTTAGACGAAGAACCCACTCAGCGCGGGATTTTAGCCGATTTAACTTGCGATAGCGATGGTAAAATTGATCGTTTTATCGATTTAAGAGATGTGAAGTCAGTTTTAGAGTTGCATTCTTTTAATCCTTCGGAACCTTATTATTTAGCAATGTTCTTAGGTGGCGCTTATCAGGAAATTATGGGTAATTTACATAACCTGTTTGGCGACACTAATGCCGTACATATCCAATTGACTCCTAAAAGCTACGAAATTGAACACGTAGTTAAAGGTGATACGATGACAGAAGTTGTCAGTTACGTCCAGTACGATGCTGAGGATTTAATCGAAAATATCCGCAAGCGTACCGAACAAGCTTTGCAAGAAAAGCGGATTACTCTACTTGAAGCGCAAAGATTGTTGCAAACTTACGAACAATCTTTGAGTAGGTACACTTATTTGAGTAACTAGACGCGGGTTGAATTGCTGTAGAGACGTTGCAATGCAACGTCTCATTGGTCGGTTTTAAAACTAATGACTATCTAACAAATCAGCGATTACTTGACGCTCTGAAGGGGTCTGCGATGGCGGTGCTTGTCTAGTATCAGTAATCAACCAATCTAACGCCGCCGCTTGCACGTCAATAGTAGCTCCAGTCTTATCTACGCAATAACGCCCAAATACTAACTTATCGACTAAACGCACACCGGGGCCAAGACGAGCATATTCAAAAATTACGCTGTGTTCTACCGTAGCATCGCCACAAATCCAGCAATTAGGCCCAATCATTGTCGGCCCAACTATTTTAGCTCCATCTTCAATATGGGTCATCCCACCAATATAAACGGGGCCTGTAATATCTACTTTGTCCCAATTTACTGCAACGTTTAACCCGGTGTAAATGCCTTCTCTAACTCTATTTCCGGGGATTTTAACATTTTTAACTTTGCCCATCAGCACATCTTGAATTGCTTGCCAATAGTCGGGAACTTTACCAATATCTACCCATTGGAAATCCATCGAGATGCCGTAAAACGGTGCAGCTATTTCAACTAATTTGGGAAACAACTGGCTGCCAATGTCGTATTCTTGACCAGAAGGGATGTAATTTAAAACCTCTGGTTCAAAAATATATATTCCTGTATTAATGTTTGTACTTAAAGCTTCTTCTACTGATGGCTTTTCTTGAAAGGCTTTGATCCGTCCATCTTCGTCGGTGACAACTACACCGTAGCTAGATACTTCCTCTTTTGGTACAGATTTCATAACAACGGTAGCGATCGCACCTTTAGATTTATGCCATTTAACCGCTTCTGTCAAATCTAGGTCAATTAACGCATCGCCGCATAAAACTACAAAAGTATCATCAAAAAACGGTGAAAAGTCTTGGATTCGCCGCATTCCTCCCGCCGAGCCAATCGCTTCGCCGACCAGTTCCCCGTCTACAATTCTGCCTTCAAAAGAGTAGGCAATTTGTACGCCAAAATGTTGACCGTCGCGGAAATAACTTTCAATTTCGTTTGCTAAGTGACTGACGTTGACCACAATTTGATCGAAACCGTGCTGGCGCAATAGTTCTAACAGAAATTCCATCACTGGCTTTTGCAGGATGGGAATCATTGGTTTAGGCATTGTATAAGTAATCGGGCGTATGCGAGTACCTTTACCAGCCGCTAAAATCATGGCTTTCATAAAGTTTCACTCCTCCGTTAATGCCATTTTATTATGGTTGCTTGAAAATTCCATCATCTGTCAATTTCAGCCTTAGATGGCTACTATTGGGCGATCGCACATTTCTCACAAAATTAGCACTTTTTGAGAGGTTAAATAGTTGTACGCAATTACAAAAAAAATCGCAATTACCCAAGGGTAGAGAGATATGTTACTAGAACTGCGGCAGTTTACTTATTTACCTGTATACTAATCTACTCGGATTTTTGACTTTTCATAAACATTTTCAGTGTCTTGGCGATCGCTAACTCCTGGTACGGTTAAGGTACGAATTTTTATTTCTTGATAAAATTCCTCTTGCTCTAACTCTACTTTGGATTGAGCCGAGAGCAGCAACAAGGCCCAAAATACACTAATGCGATCGCCCTTTGCTAAATCACACTGGCTACTATCAGGCAAAGCTAAGGAGTTAGTTTGTTGATGCCACAAACCTACAAGTTGATCTAAATTTAACCAACCTTGCCCCTGAAACTGCTGAGAGTAATCTGTCAAAACTCGGTCTAATTTTCCTGCTACTTCTGTCAAATTTTCTTGATGAGCAAGTTCTAAAGTAGCGCGAGTAAGTTGAGCGCGAGAAGCTGGACGTACCTGGCGGCGATGATTGGGTTTATCGTGTTCTTGTTCGCTCAGGCTTTTTTGAACTGCCATTACTTGCAACTGGGCAATTAATTCAATCAGAGTGACGGCGCGTTTTTGGGGTGGTAAGGCGGCGGTGCGGCGGCTCAGGTGGCGATCGTAGTGAGTTCTAGATTGACCGAGGATCGCTTCCTCTAAGGCTAACAATTCCTCCTCTTGCTCCACAGGATTCAATTCTAAAGCGCTCAGAGTATTAGCCTTAAATAGCACTAGCATCGATGCTGATAAAAAAGCTTGTCCTGACTGCGACAAGTCCGTTTCGTAAGCTGGGGGGGCGGTTTCGTAGTTGGCGAGGAGTTTGATTAAATAGCGATCAATAACTTCAATTACCTGTACATCCCAAGGATCTATTTCGCCTTTTTGGGCAAGATCGATTAATAGGGCAATACTTGCAAACAGTTGATCGGTATTCATAACTGTATTTAGCCGCAGGGCAAATTTTTAGAAGTTCGAGCAATTAGCTTTAAGTTATAGAACATTTTTGCCCAATTAGCGATCGCCGTTTGGTGAATTGTCGTCAAAAATTACAGTAGAAACAACTTTATTTGGCTGGGCGCGAATATAGTCAATTGTGCCTTTGATAGTCCCAGCAACGGGTACAGCAACTAGAGCGCCCAAAAACCCTGCTATTTCTGCTCCTATCAACAAAGCTACAAAAATCCAAATCGGATTAAGCCCAGTAAAATTGCCCATTAGTCTAGGAGCGAGAATATTATCTTTAACCTGTTGCACAGCGATCGCAAATAATGCCACTTGCACAGCTAACCACCAGTTTTGCACCAAAACTAACAGCGTCACTAATCCAATCCCTAAAGTTGCGCCAATAAATGGAATCAACTCCGCCGAGCCAATAAATAGCGCAAATAGTAAAGCAAAAGGCAGCTTCAAAGCCAGAAATATCGGCGTTAAAGCCACAAACATAAATAGTCCGAGGATTAACTGCGTAATAAAAAAATTGTGAAAATTTAGCTGCAAAGAAGCACCCAAAGCCGCGCCGAAGGGAGAAGGCAATAAATCAATTAGACCTCTCCAAACAACTTCACCGTACAGCAGCATATAAAAAGCTAGTACCACCACAAGCGCGGTGTCTACAAGCCCGGACAGCGTGCCTAAAGCTAGACCAAAGGCTTCTCCGGCTATTGCTTGTAACTGGCTTTCCACACGGGTAGTAATGCGATTGCTAAACCCCGTCAAATCTAAAGGTAAGCGTCTAGCTCTTGCCCATTTATCCACCCATGCCAAATTGTCTTGACTCATTTCTAGCCAAGCAGGAATTCCTAGCAATAGTTCTCGCAATTGCTCGAAAATTAACGGCACAATTGTAAAAGCCAGAACTGCTAATAGCGTCACACTGACAAGCAAAACAATAATTACAGCTTGAGTGTGAGTAATTCGCGCTTTTTCAAAAAATTTGACCGGGTAATTTAGCAAAAAAGCCAGAATTGCCGCTACCGTTAATACTGTGAATAAATGGTCAAAATAGCTAACTACTTGCGATAGCACCCAAACGTTTAACGCCACCACCGGAGCGCCAAACCCAATAATTATCCAACGTTGAAAAGATGCCAAGCGGCGCATTTCAAGTAACCTATACTATGAAGACTCCTATGAAAAGCAGCCCCAGATGGACACAAGCGTAGCCAATCTTCGCCAAGATTACACAAAAGATGGATTAAGGGAAATAGATTTAGCTACCGATCCCTTTAAACAATTTAAAACTTGGTTTGACCAAGCATTAAATGCTCAACTCCCTGAACCCAATGCTATGACCCTTGCTACTTCTACAATGGAGGGGAAGCCGTCGGCGCGAATGGTGTTACTTAAAGACTTTAGCGATCGCGGTTTTGTATTCTATACCAATTATCTCAGCCACAAAGGGCAAGAATTAGCTACTAATCCTCAAGCGGCTTTGGTTTTTTGGTGGGCGCAATTAGAACGCCAAGTTCGGATTGAGGGGAAAGTTTGCCAAGTCTCCCCCCAAGAATCTGATCAGTATTTCCATAGTCGCCCGATCAACAGTCAATTGGGCGCATGGGTATCAAACCAAAGTCAAATAGTCAGTAGTAGAGAGGTTTTAGAACAACGCCAAGAGGAGTTAATAGTTCAATACGAACAGCAAATTATTCCTCGTCCCCCCCATTGGGGAGGCTTTCGAGTCGTACCGACAGAAATTGAGTTTTGGCAAGGAAGACCTAGCCGCTTGCACGATCGCTTGCTTTATCGTCTTCAAGATAATAATAAATGGCTAATTGAACGTTTGGCTCCTTAGCTTACTGGTTTTGAGTAATAGGGGAAGATAAAGGGGTTTGGGGATCGGGCATAAAACTATATCTTAAGAAAATTCCCAACGCCACAAATAAACAAATAAATACTGTCCCAATCCCTAAAAAGTCTGGCATCCAAAACACTACCTCTATATGGTTCAATTGCCCAGGTTGTAGTTTCCACAACAATTGTCGTCCATTAGCAAAAGTTTCTGGATGGATAGAGTTTGCTGATTTTTCGATGCTCCGACCCCCCCAAGGAGTATTTAGACTAAATTCTAAATCGAATACCGAACCAGGACTAACTAAAACATTACTGTTATTGGCAATTAAAGAAAGACTCCGCAAATCTAAGTCATAACTTAAGTGATTGCGTAACAGCAGCAATAAGTTGTTTTGAGTCAAATCTAGTTTAGAGTCAATTGCTGGTAGTTCTTCGGGGGCTTTGGTAGCTGCAAGCGACTCGACGGGACTAAAAAACTGATTAAATTTTTGTTTTAGTTCAGCGCCATTATCAAAGGGAATTGTCACAGTGATTTCTTCGGAGGAAAGGCGCTTGACTTTTCCTTGCAGGTGTTTAGCACGCTGTTCGATACTATTTAACCATTGCGTCGCCGCATCGCCGCTAAAACTTGTTAAACGCTCTCCTAGCTTAATATGCTGAACTATTTCGCCGTGACTGGGGCGATTGAAATTTACACTTGCGTCATATTTAACGCAACTTGAAAGTAAGAGCGAGGTGAAAAGCATCACCCAAACTATGCGACTGCGCTGGAGCAAACTCCTAATTTTCGGCATAAAAAATTTATTATTCATGTTGGCGACCCTCAAAAAATTGGGAATTTTTCTTTTCGTAAGCTGTAAAAGAGGCGATAGCGCAAGCTGGAACGGTTACGGGCTTCGCATTTTTTAAATATTGCCCCACAGTAAGCCAATTGTTAAGCCAATAATTAGTAACGATACCCAAATAAATTGATTGTCTTTGGTATTTACCTGACTCAAATCTATAGGTTCTGGCGCAGCAAGGGGTTTGGGCGGTGTGCGGGGTGAATTATTACTACTCAAACGAGTTTGGTTAGTATTATCAGAAATTGCCGCTAAATCGGGAATTTGGGTTAGCCATTCACTAGGTCTTTTTAGCTGGGGCGCTTGCATAATGTATAGCAACCGCTTTCCCTGCTTGCTTGTTTCCGCGTCGGGATGTTTTTTGATTTGTTCGCATAAGGCGATCGCTTCTGCTTGTTGTCCGGCGGCTTCGTAGGCTGTTACGAGCCAAATTAAGACTTTTCCGCCAAAACCCGAATCGCGGTTAACTAGGGCGCTGGCTTTCTCTAAACATTGTACGGATTCTCTATACTGTCCGCGTTCAAAAGCTGCTACTCCTTCGATGTATTCTTTTTTAGCAATTTCGGTTCTTTCTGTCACTTTAGGCGCTGAATCTAACTCGTCTTTCTCGATTTTGCCATCTACTCACGCTACTTTACCAACTTGAGAAACTATTAGAATTGAGTTAAAGCTTTGTTCAAGCCTAATTTAGACAAAAATATGAATACCCAACGCCCCCAATTTAACTTAAATAATTTTAAGCTATGTGGCGCGATCGCGTGCAGTGTCGGGTTACAAGCGCTCGTCCCCTTAGCAATAATTTTAGTTAGCACTGCGCCAATCGCTGCCCAAATTGTCATAATTGAAAACCGCAGCACAATTTATCGCCCACCCGTTAATAATTCAATTATTTACACTAGCCCAGTTTCCCCACCTGTTAACAGTTCAATTGTTTACGGTAGCCCCATTCCTGCCCCAGTAATTATTGCTCCTAGTAATTTTTATGCCTACCCTAATTACTATCCAAGCTCGGTAACTAGGGTAATAGACACTAGAACGACCTTAACCGATGGAGTTTTAATTAATTCGACAATTAGGAATTCTACGTTAATTAATCCCACAATCATCATTCAGCCTCAAAGACGCTACCGAGCAGTAGAGCGCAATCAGACCATTTTAAGACCGATAAATTATTAGCAACACTGCTAATTTAAAAACTCCGAGGCGACAATCATTGAGCCAATTCCGCTATCGGTAAAAATCTCTAGCAGCAAGGCGTGCGGGATTCGTCCATCAATAATGTGGGCGGCTTTTACTCCTTGAGCTAAACTTCGCACGCAACAATTTACTTTTGGTATCATCCCCCCACTGACAACCCCCTTAGCGATTAATTCGCGGGCTTGTTGGATATCTAACTTATAAAGCAAAGTTGAGGGATCTTTATAGTCTTCTAAAATTCCGGCGGTATCGGTGAGCAAAATTAACTTCTCTGCTCCCAAAGCGGCGGCGATTTCTCCGGCTACCGTATCGGCGTTAATGTTGTAAGCTTGACCATTTTCGTCTGCCGCTACGCTAGAAACGACAGGAATATAGCCATCTTTAAGCAAAGATTCTAAAATCCGCACATCCATAGTGCTAACTTCCCCTACAAATCCAATCCCTTCACGACCTTCGGGGCGAGCTTTGATTAAATTGCCATCTTTGCCGCACAAACCTACCGCCGAGCCTCCAGCTTGGTTGATTAAAGAAACAATTTCTTTATTAACTCGACCAACTAAAACCATTTCTACTACATCCATTGTGGGCGCATCGGTCACTCGCAGCCCATTGTTAAATTGGGGTTCAATTCCCAGCTTGTCTAGCCAACTATTGATTTCTGGCCCGCCGCCATGAACTATTACCGGGCGCAATCCTACACAAGCTAAAAATACTACGTCTCTAACTACTCGGTCTTTGAGGGCGCTGTCTTTCATAGCCGCGCCGCCATACTTGACGACGACAATTCGCCCAGAAAATTGTTGAATGTAAGGTAAAGCTTCACTCAGCACTCGGACGCGAGTGGCTTCAACTTCCCCAATGTATTCGCGATCGTTGTCCATAATCTGCTTTAAAGTATCCCATGCAGTTTAATGGAGGATGCGATCGCACTTCAATGTCACAAGTTACAGTTTTCTCTGCTCTCTAATGCTATGAATTTACGACTTTGCCCCGTTAGGCGGTAATAAATCCTATTTTAGGACGCTGGGAATAAGCTCTATTACTCTATTGGCTATCTCGGTAGCGGTTTGGGCTTCGCTGATGCGGATGTGTAAATCGGCTTGCTTATATAGTTTTTGGCGTTGCTGAAAAATCTTTTGCAGTGTCTCTAAAAGATCGGTTGTTTGTAATAAAGGTCTAGTATCATCTGCTTTCAAACGCTCGTAAAGTATCTGTATCGGTACATCTAGCCAGACAATTAAGCCGTAATGCAGATAACTCCAGTTTTTTTGCCTAGTAACAATTCCGCCGCCAGTTGCGATCGCTAAATTTGTATACGCGCATACTTGGGCTAAAACTTTAGTCTCTATTTGCCTAAATTCTGTTTCTCCTACTTCAGCAAATAATTGATTAATCGAGCGCTTAGTCCCTTGCTCAATTACCGCATCGGTGTCTAAAAATCTGTAGCCTAACTCGGTAGCAATTAAACTCCCTACCGTCGTTTTTCCCGAACCCATCATGCCAACTAGGTATAAATTTACTCCTTTCAATAGATTATTTTTTGTAGGTGTTTGCATATTCTCAATTAGTGGGTGCTTAAATTATTAGCTCAGTGTCTTGAAAAGTTTCTGGGACGGAGAATCCGCCCCCAGAACTTTCCGTTGTCTTGAAAAGTTTCTGGGACGGAGAATCCGCCCCCAGAACTTTCCGTTGTCTTGAAAAGTTTCTGGGACGGAGAATCCGCCCCCAGAACTTTCCGTTGTCTTGAAAAGTTTCTGGGACGGAGAATCCGCCCCCAGAACTTTCCGTTGTCTTGAAAAGTTTCTGGGACGGAGAATCCGCCCCCAGAACTTTCCGTTGTCTTGAAAAGTTTCTGGGACGGAGAATCCGCCCCCAGAACTTTCCGTTAAAAGCTTGCGTCACAAAAATATTAGCAATTGAGCGCTAGTTTTTACAGTGCATCTAAGAATCTTTGCCTTTATGCTATTTTTAAATGAACTTTACAGAAACTTTATCAACACTTCTAACGTCAAACAAAAAGATGCCAAACCTAGTTTAAGTATTTGACCATCCCACAAGAGCGAGTGCTACTAGCTTTAACTCTTACAGGAGTTGAAGCTTAATAGATTTGTAGTCCAAAAAATCCCCAGAGTTAAATGTGTTGGCTGAGGTTTAAGACATGGCTTCGATTAGTGACCTAGTACAAAAAATTTTATTGGCTGGTTATCTAACAATTGAAGCAGAAGAACAACTGCGAAAATTGTTGACTATCCAGTACAATGACGAAGACTTAAATGCTTTTGTGACTTTACAAGAAGCCGCAATGACGGGTCGAGTTAGGCAGGAGTCCCGCGAACGCCTGCAAAGAAGTAGTACAGGAAAAAGGTTTGCGCCTAATTCACCCTGTTGTTATGCGAGTATAGAACGGAGTTAAAGACAATGTAATCAGTAAAAATACGGTACATTGACAAAAATATTTATGGATAATAATTAGGATTAATTTTTTACCAGTGAAAGCACGAGAACAATTCTCGTGCTTTTTTCAATCTAGCTGAGGGAGTCGAAATAATCACGGACGCGATTGCGGCGCTTGGGTTGACGCAATTTTTGCAGGGCTTTTGATTCAATTTGTCGCACTCGTTCACGCGAAAGGTCTAAAGCTCGTCCGATTTCAGCGAGGGAGTAAGCTTGACCATCACCTAAGCCAAAACGCATCAAAATTACATCCCGTTCGCGATCGCTAAGATCGGTTAATAGATAGTGTAAGTCACGCTGCAAAGATTCGCGCATTAGCACGTCTTCCGGCGATATGGTATCAGTTTCGAGTAAGTCGCCAAGTTCTGTATCTTTGTCCTTACCTACTTTAGTTTCTAAAGATACCGAGCGCGGGACTCGCAACAAAACGTCCCGCAACTGCTTGGGAGTCATTTCTACTTCCTTAGCGATTTCTTCAATAGTAGGAGTATGTCCTTGCTCTTGGGCAATTTTGCGTTGGGCTTTTTTAATTTTGTTGAGCTTTTCGGTAATATGGACAGGTAAGCGGATAGTACGGCTTTGAGTTGCGATCGCTCTAGTTATTCCTTGGCGAATCCACCAGTAAGCGTAAGTGCTAAAACGGTAGCCTTTAGTAGGATCAAACTTTTCAACGGCTCTTTCTAAACCGAGAGTTCCTTCTTGTACCAAATCTAAAAGCTCTAAGCCGCGATTTTGGTATTTTTTGGCTACAGACACAACCAAGCGGAGATTAGCTTGGATCATGTGTTCTTTGGCGCGAATACCTTGGGTTTTGACCTGCTCTAATTCGTCTACTGTCAAACCAGCAATTTCCGCCCAGCGTCTTTTACCTGCGGAGAGCATGGGCTTAAGTGCGGTTACTTCGATCTGGGCATTTTTAGCCCAGCGCTCTAAAGAAGGGCGGTGTCCGAGTTCGCACGTCAAACGCTCTTGAATTTCAATTAAGCGTGTGAAAGGTACAAGGATTTCATCGCCGCTTTGGGCTGCTTGTGAGCAAAGAAACCGCATTTTTAAGTAACGTTGAACTTTTTGAGCTTCCGCAACTTCTTCATCTCTAGCTAATAAATCTACCTTACCAATTTCTTGCAAATATAGACGTACTAAGTCCGTAGAGCGACGATTGGCGTTTTGCTGGGGGTGGGCGGTTGGCTCAGTAGATATATCTCCAAGAAGTTCATTTACCAGGGGTTCGGCTTCCAGGAGGCTGTCATCGGGGACAAATTCTAAGGGTGAATGGCGGCGATCGCCTTTGGTAGTGTCTGCGTAAAAAGATGTTACTGGCATAGGATAGTCTCAATGGCGTGACAATAGACTGAATCAGTGGTGCTTGTTGCTATTGTTCCCGTCATTTAGCAAGAACTAACACTGATCGCGAAAATTTATTTGCTGAATTTTAACTAAGAAGTAAATTTGCATAGCAATCGCTCTCTGCAAGCAACTTAGGTTCTGCTCCGTTAACATCTACAGCACGACAGCTAGATATTCCTGAATCATCAGTGCCATTAATTTGATTTACCCTATTGGCTAATCGCCTGAAAAGTTCTGTAAAGGCAAAATCACTGTCTAAAATTAAAAATTCATCGGTATGGCGATGAAATCTACCATCAAATATTAAGTGACTGTCTTCCCAAGCAACTACTACTCAAAAATCCTTTGGTTAGAAATCTTGCAAATAGCTATTCTCACCTTGCCTTCAATACCTACTTTGAACAAATTAAGGAGTATTTTGCCAGTTAATGTTAAGAATTAATTTGATTAATAGCTTCTATTTATTTTTGTGATAGAGGGCGTAGATACTCGATGCTGCATAACTTTGGCGATCGCGGGCTAATTTATTAGCCCGTCTAGATTTTTATGTGTGGTAATTATTGCAGCATGGTTTTAAGTTTGTGATCAATTTTTAGCATAATGACAATTTTATTAAAAACTATAATGGTCAAGATAAAAAAAACTGCTATGTGATCGGGCGCTGTAATTGAGGTATTTTATCCAAGTAAGTAATTTAAAGTTGAGAATTGTTTAGTTAAAACAACTATTTTACTTGCTTACACCTGCAAGAACTTTTAAGCTATGTGTAGGGAGATCAAATATTTTTGTAATTCTGATACAACTTGTAAACTTGGACAAACAGCTTTCCAAACCTGACGCAATTATCCAGCAGCTAATTTTGTTAGCTATGGCGGTGCTGTTGACGCTGCTGCTATGGGTGTTTGGTATTCATAGAATCCAAGTGTCCGATCCATATATCAAGGGCGTTCTAGCGCTTGCGGGAGATACGAAGCGAGGTCAGGCAATTTTTCAGATGAATTGTGCAGGCTGTCATGGTTGGCAAGGAGATGGAAGCGTCGGGCCAAGCTTGCAGCGAGTTTCTAAGCACAAATCTCGTTATGGTTTGATTCATCAAGTCGTAAGTGGCGAAACTCCACCAATGCCCCAATTTCAGCCGAATACCAAAGAAATGGCAGATTTGCTCCGTTATTTAGAAACTTTGTAGGACGATGGTTTTTTAAGCATTTGGACTTCTACGGGCGCGATCGCCTGCCAAAACCAATCGGTACTCCGTTGGAAGTATTATAAAGTTCAGAGTTGTTTTGTAATTTTAGTTTCGAGCTTACTGGTATGGAAATTTTGACACTGGGTTGGGTTTCATTATTAGTTTTGTTTACATGGTCGATTGCTATGGTTGTTTGGGGTCGTAATGGATTGTAAGTAACGTGGAAGAAACGACTATTTTACCGATCTTGGCCGTATCAGCTTTTGGTTTGCTAGTAGTTGTGAGCGGAGGAATTATTTACTTAACCGCCGTCTCCTGGCGCGATCGCCGTCGCCAAGAAACCGAAGTTCGTGCCAATAGACGCAGTGTCCGCCCCAATAAAAAGTAGGACTAAATATTACCTACTAAAAATTATGGTACAGGTTGATAGCCTGTACCATAAAAAGTAACTCTTGTCAAACTTACGGCATTGAGGCGGTTTTGTTTAAATCGAGTTTCAAAATTAAAACTCCCAAAGGCGGCAAACACAAATCCAGCGAGTAAGCCCGATTATGGCAAGACCATTCTTCCGCCCACTTACCGCCTAAATTACCCATATTGCTACCGCCGTATTCCCGCGCATCGCTATTGATTAGCTCGGTATAAAACCCCCGCTCTGGTACGCCAATGCGATAGTGGGCATGAGGTTGGGGAGTAAAGTTGCACACAGCAATCAAAAACTCCTCTGAATCAATCGCGCGACGGATAAACGCCACCACACTATGACGGTTATCGCTGCAATCTATCCACTCAAAACCTGGTTCGGCAAAATCTTGAGTATGTAAAGCGCGCTCTTGCCGATAAATCCGGTTGAGATCGCCCATAAATTGCTTTAATTGCTGGTGCGCCGGATGTTCCAATAAATGCCATTCCAAATCGCCCCACACATTCCACTCGCTCCATTGCCCGAACTCCATTCCCATAAATAGAGTTTTCTTGCCGGGATGAGCAAACATATAGCTAAACAAACAGCGCATATTGGCTAGTTTTTGCCAAGTGTCGCCGGGGATTTTGCCAATGATATGACTTTTGCCATGCACGACCTCATCGTGAGACAACGCCAGCATAAAGTTTTCGCTGTGGTTGTACCACATACTAAAAGTAATATTGTTTTGGTGAAACTGGCGAAACCAAGGATCCATGCTGAAGTAGTCCAGCATATCGTGCATCCAACCCATATTCCACTTTAAGTTAAAGCCCAACCCGCCCATGTAAGTCGGCCAAGATACCATCGGCCATGAAGTCGATTCTTCCGCAATCGATAATACCCCCGGAAAGTAGCTGAAAATTAGATGATTTGTTTGGCGCAGAAAGTCCGCCGCCTCTAAGTTTTCTCTACCGCCGTATTGATTGGGTAGCCATTCGCCGGGTTCGCGACAGTAATCGAGGTAAAGCATCGACGCAACGGCATCTACGCGAATTCCATCAATATGATATTTGTCAAACCAAAACAAGGCATTGGCAACCAAAAAGTTTCTAACTTCGTGACGGTTGTAGTTGAATACTAAAGTACCCCATTCTTTATGTTCGCCTTTACGGGGATCTACGTGTTCGTAAAGGTGGGAGCCATCAAAAAATGCTAATCCATGCCCATCTTTAGGAAAGTGACCCGGAACCCAATCAACCAAGACACCAATGTTGTTTTTGTGGCACTGGTCGACGAAATACATGAAGTCTTCCGGGCTACCATAGCGCGAAGTAGGGGCGTAGTAACCCGTTACCTGATAACCCCAAGAGCCATCAAAAGGATGCTCGGCAATGGGGAGCATCTCTATATGAGTGTACCCTAGCTCAAGGACGTAGGGGATCAGGCGATCGCTAAGTTCTCGGTAGGTGAGAAATCGCGCCCCTGGTTTAAGTTCAGACACGGTAACTACTGCCTCAATTTCTCCATTAGGTGCTATAGCCGGGGTTTCTGAGGCTCCGTGCAGCCAAGAACCTAAATGTAGTTCGTAAACAGAGATCGGCTGCGTCAATGGGTCGCTATGGCGGCGCGCTTCCATCCATTGCGAATCACTCCATTGATAAGTATCTAAATCGGCAACTATTGAGGCAGTTTTGGGGCGGATTTCTTGCTGAAAACCGTAAGGATCTGACTTTTCGTAAATATGCCCGTCTTGATTTTTAATTTCGTATTTATAGCTGTCGCCGACTTTGACTTCGGGAATAAATAATTCCCAAACTCCGGTAGCACCTTTACGCATTTGATTTTTGCGCCCATCCCAATAATTGAAGTCTCCCAACAGAGAGACGTTGCGGGCGTTGGGGGCCCAAACTGCGAAATATACACCTTTAACGCCGTTGATTTGAGTGGCGTGAGCGCCTAATTTTTCATATATACGATGATGATTGCCTTCGGAAAATAAATGCAAGTCAAAATCTGTGATTCGTGGCGACCGAAAGGCGTAGGGGTCATAAATTACCCGTTCGTGATCGCCCTCTTTTAGGCGCAGTTGATAATTTGAGAGTTCCAGGCTATCAATCGTGCATTCAAAAAAATGCGGGTTATGCACTGGATACATTTGGTACTCTAAACGTTCTTCTGGCAGTACAACCCAAGCACTATCAGCACTCGGTAAGTAGGCTCTCACTACCCAAACCGTTTTGCCATCTTGCTCGATGGCGTGAGCGCCCAGCACTTCAAAGGGATCTTGGTGCTGATTCCAAACAATCCGCTCTACCTGTTCGGGGGCTATGGTTATAGACATGGAGCTACCTGCTTGCATATAATTTAGTTCTTATGGTCATATTTATACCTATATGTTCCATCGCCTGTCAAAGCAATGGAACTCTGTTTTGCCTAAAACTCGCGGTGCTTAGATGGGCAAAAATGGGGCGAAAGTGCGAATTAGCTGGCGCAAACGCAAAAGAAAAATAGTTTCCCTCACTTTAGGACTTAGTTTTAACGGCGGCGAGTCTTGGAGTTGAATTTGCACTTCAGCGTACTGAGCCGCCGTTAAAAGTTTGCCATCAATGGGCGATCGCGCGGAGGTAATAATTTCTGTCCGCAATACTTCTTCTGGAATCTCTGTTATTGGTGGCAATGATAAGGCAATTTTTGGGAGAAGTAAAGTTGACCCCATAATTAAGCTTGTACCTAAGCCAATCATAAATAATTGTTGGCGTTTGCTTAACATACCTTAATTTCTTATTTTGCGTAAGAGCTATTTAACCTATAGCGATTCCCGGCGGTAATGGTTCAGCGCAAACTAAATGAATTCGCTTAATCTGCTCGAATAACCAAGGGTACTGCTGCTGATAGGCGGGAATTAAAGCTAAGGGACTAAGCAAGGCGGCGGCAGTTAAATCAGCAACGCTTAATAATTCACCAATTAAATAATTACTTTGCTCCCAACGCCGCGATAATTCTGCTATGGCAATTTCTATTCTTTGCTTTGCAAGTTCTGCCGTAGCGTCAGTAATGCCATACTGTTTTTGTACAACTTGAATTAACACTTGGCTAAATACTGTTGGATCGATTGATTTACCCTCCCTGGCGCGAAAGTGATAATACACAAACCTAGTTGCCGTGCCAATACTTTCATCTAACCAATCTTCCAGCATATTTGCCTCGCTTTGCTGGGCTTTGTTAGGCAAAAATAGCGCGGGCGTTGGGCAATAATTCTCTAAAAACTTAAAAATATTGGTAGAATCGGCTATAGCTTCTACTAATCCTGTTTCTTGGGGTAATAATACAGGTACGGTTGTTAGCCCAGTTAACGGCTTCAGTTTGAGGATGTGCAAGCCAGGAGTTAAATTGCTTACTTGATAAGATATTTTTTTATAACCTAATGCTAGTCTTGCTTTTCGGCAGTAGTGAGAAGTACTAAATTGCAGTAGCAGCATTAACGAACTTACGTTTTTACGATATTAAAATAATTCTCCTACAAATATCTGGCAAAAGCTTGTTGAATTTAGGATTATTTACCTAGCTCAACTTGCTGGAGCAGTTTTTTGCAGGAGAACGTCTCACCACAGGTTTTTAAAGTTGTCTCCCTGCTTTTAGGGTGAAGTTGTAGGGGATGTTACGGGAGATTCTGCTGGTGATGGGCTTGCACCATCTCCACCAGTTTGACTGCAAGCTCCTACGCCTGCCAATAAACCGAATACCAAAGCAATACTAATGACTTTTATTTTCATAACTCCTCTTTCGCCAATGGCGGCATAACATGATTGCGCCGCTTGTTGATTAAGATACCGCATTTGTTGACTTTTGTTAAATCAAGACAATTCTATTTGTTTGCTGCTTCCTAACTTTGAGGGAAATTAGCCAGAGCAAAGAGGCACTGCTGGCAAGCCCAAATCTCAAAAAATTTTGTAATTATCCCTTCTTCATTGATTAAAATTCTAAAATAACCGAGAGTAACTTATTATAGCTAAATCAATTTTGAGAATTTATTTATGCGTGTTGTTGCCAATGCCTCAGTTATTTCTAAGTCTAAGCCGCTTTCTGGGAAAACTCAACTTCTTGGCGATCGCGCCCAGCGCCAAGTAACTACTATCAAGCCCCGTAGACTAGCCTCCCCAACTTCTCTACGATCGCGCCCGTTGCCTCTTTGGTTTTTACACCTGAGCTTGTGGCAGCGTCGTGCCAGCATCGCTACCTTATTGCTGATTGCCGGAACGTTAATAACTTATAGCTCTACAGTTTATTTGCAACAACAATGGAGTCAGCAATTTCGCAAGCTAGAAAACTTGCAACGTCAAGAAAGGCGATTAACCGCCACTAATGAGGGGTTAAAAAATCAACTAGCCTCGGAAGCGGAGCAGCCATCTACAGATCTCGTCCCACCAAATCCGGCGGACGCAATTATTTTGAAAGCATTTAAGCCCAAAAGTAATCCCTCGTTGATTAAACCAGAAGCTCAACCAAAAATTGATATTCCTTCGGGCTATTAAAAATAAATTAAGATTGCATTCGGGTAATATTAAGGCTAACCTAATGCCAGACAAAGGCTCATACGCTGACCTCCTCGCTATTTTGTCATAATGCCAACTTCAGTTCCCCCCTCTAATCGTTCTAATGGCGATCGCCAAGGTAAAAGGCGGCAGAAATTGCGCCTACAAGCAAAGCATGACAGCTATTTAAAACCGCAATTGTTTTCGGTTCGGCTGTGGCTAATTTGGGGGTTTTTAGTTGCTGTAGCGATGGGGTTAGGAGTGCAGTTGTTTCGGTTGCAAGTGCTGCACGGAGCGGAGCTATCCAGTAAGGCAAAAAAACAGCAAGTAATTTCTTTGCGTCCGTTTATTCCTCGTCGCCCGGTGATAGATCGTGTTAATAATGTTTTAGCAATCGACAGACCAGTTTATACTTTGTACGCTCACCCTAAATTATTTAAGAAATCCTCCGCAGAAGTTGCCAAGAAGTTAAGTAGCTTACTCCAACGTCCTGCTGGGGAATTGGAAAACAAATTTAACAGCCGTGATACGGGGCTACGGTTAGCGCCAGTATTGGGTGAAGAAGTTGCCGAAAAAATTAGTAAGCTGCGCTTGGATGGGTTAGAGCTAATTGAAGAATACTCGCGTTTTTACCCGCAAAAAGACCTAGTTGGGGATGTAGTCGGTTACGTCAATCTTGATCGTAGCGGTCAAGCAGGAGTAGAGTACAGTCAACAAAAGTGGTTAGAACGCTCTATAAATACCGTCAAGCTCAATCGGCGGGGCGATGGAGCATTAATGAGCGATCGCTCTCCTGCCGGATTTTTACACGTAGATGATCTCAGGTTACAGCTAACTATCGACACTCGCTTGCAAAGAGCTTCAAGGCTTAGGCTTAAAGAACAATTACAAAAGTTTGGGGCAAAACGTGGTAGCGCGATCGTTATGGATGCTAAAGATGGAGCCATACTGACAATGGTTTCCTATCCTTCCTACGATCCCAATACTTATGCCAAAGCAGATTTTAAATTATTTAAAAATTGGGCGTTATCCGACCTTTATGAACCCGGATCGACTTTTAAGCCCATAAATGTAGCGATCGCTCTAGATAGTGGTGTAATTCAACCAGATAGCGTATTTGCTGACCCTGATGTGATCACTGTCGGCGGCTGGCCTATCAGCAACGCGGAAAAAGAAGATCGTTACTCACTCTCTGTCGCCGGAATTTTGCAGTATTCTAGCAACGTTGGCATGGTGCAAATTATGCAACGCATGAAACCTGTTGAATATTACAAATGGTTGCAAAAAATAGAGTTAAATAAGCCTTTAGGGATAGATTTACCTTTTGAAACGGCAGGTCAAATTAAAGATCGCAATGAGTTCATTTCTTCTCCAATTGAACCTGCCACTACTTCCTTTGGGCAAGGATTTTCTTTAACGCCAATTAAGCTAGTCCAACTTGTTGCCGCTTTAGCTAATGGCGGTAAATTAGTAACTCCTCACGTTGTCGCCGGACTTGTAGACGCGAAAGGAAAAAGCCACTGGCAACCACCTTTACCCGCAGAAAAGCAACTTTTTTCGCCCAAAACTACCCAGGAGGTAGTCAAAATGATGGAAAAGGTGGTGAAAGAAGGTACAGGCAAAGCTGCCCAAATTCCTGGCTATCGATTGGCTGGAAAAACTGGCACTGCTCAAAAAGCAAGTCCTACAGGTCGCGGCTATTCTAGTGGGGCGAAAATTACTAGCTTTGTCAGTATTTTTCCTGTAGAGGCTCCGCGTTACGTAGTGTTAGTCGTAATAGATGAACCAAAAGGCATCGCTTTTGGCTCTACTACCGCCGCTCCTGTAGTTAAATCAATTATAGAATCGCTAATTGCCATTGAAAGAATCCCACCTAGCCAGCCTATAGCTGTTAAAGCTAGTCCCAGTCCTCAAGTAAGTAGAGATTAAATTTTTAGCGGAGGGAACTCTAGATAATCGCTAAAATTAAAGAATATTCTAAAAATAAAGGACGATTGTTAAGTGATTCCTATCGTTATTGAGCAATCCGGTCGCGGGGAACGCGCTTTTGATATTTATTCCCGCTTGTTAAGAGAGCGGATAGTGTTTTTAGGGCAAAAGGTTGATTCTAACTTAGCCAACTTGATCGTTGCTCAACTACTGTTTTTAGATGCCGAGGACGCAGAAAAAGATATTTTCCTCTATATCAATTCTCCTGGCGGTTCGGTAACGGCAGGTATGGGTATTTTCGATACTATTAAACACATTCGCCCTGATGTTTGCACTATTTGTACTGGTCTTGCCGCAAGTATGGGCGCTTTTTTGCTCAGTGCGGGGACAAAAGGCAAGCGGATGAGCTTACCCAATTCGCGGATTATGATCCACCAACCCCTAGGGGGAGCGCAAGGACAAGCTACGGATATTGAAATTCAGGCAAAAGAAATTCTTTACCACAAAAGAAAGCTGAATCAGCATTTAGCCGAACATACGGGTCAACCGATTGAGAAAATTCAAGAGGACACCGAGCGAGACTTTTTTATGTCTCCATCGGAAGCTAAAGATTATGGTCTGATTGATCAAGTAATTAACCGTCACGCTGCGGGTAGCCGACCCATGGCTGTAGTAGGCTAAAATTATTGGGAAAGTGAATCCTCTTGGTGGAAATCAAGAGGATTCATTTTTTTAGCTCGTTGCTTGCAAATGCTGGAAAAAATCTTTTAATTCTTGGTAACTTAAGTATTGGCGCGATCGCACTTTATAATTTTCCATCAGATAATCTTGACCCTGTTGATTATTCCACCCCAAACGTTCAAGTTCTTTGCCAGTTTGAGCAAATACTTGTAGGTAGTTCAAAAATTCAAATAATTGTTCCGTACTCAGCAAATCGCGCGATGCTTTTTTGTAAATGCGGTTGATATATTTCCGTTCTTGCTCGGCCGTCCAGCGCAAGTTTCTTAGCTCAGTTTCAATTGCAATCAATGTATCAGATAAGTCTATTG
The DNA here is from genome assembly GCF_003003885.1 of Chlorogloea sp. CCALA 695. GTDB lineage: Bacteria > Cyanobacteriota > Cyanobacteriia > Cyanobacteriales > Chroococcidiopsidaceae > Aliterella. The sequence continues at coordinate 97,813 of NZ_PVWN01000013.1, forward strand.
GCTCTATGGAATCGTTTATCGGCGACTCCGGTGTAAAGGTAGGCGAGATAAAGGGGGTAACGTTGTTAAAAGAAGCAACGGGATTATTAGTAGCTGGGCTAATAGTTTCAATCCCAAATTCCTCAATTACCAGGTCAGAATTAAGCTCCGGTGGCGCAGAGTAATCTTTTGAACTAATAGGCGCAAATTCTGGATAATCGTCTAGATCCGGGGGAGAGGTTGGCGCAAAGCTACGTTCTGAATTGCTCAAGTTTGTAACACTAATTGGAGCAGTTAATTCGGAAATAGCAGGAACAAGATCGCCTTCTTGGGGTGATGTTACTTGTACGGAGGGAGTAATTTCAGGAGTAGAAATAAGCGAGATCGCTCTTAGTCTTGCTTTGTCTTCAGCAAGTTCTACGGTTTCGGCGGCGGCTATGCCTGTAGCACGGATAACATTTTCAATTTGAACGGATACTTGAACTATAAATCTACCTTGATAAATAGTCAGTAATTGCGATAATAGACTGGCGGTAGGATAACGTGCTTGAAATTGAGCCAACATATAACAATTTGCTAAGATAATTTTCTTTATTTGTTTAGCGTCGCCTAGTTTTACGTGTCAAGGGCGATCGCCTGGAGTCAAAAACTGAGATAATACACTTAAAGTGCGATCGCGTGGCTACTTTAGTAAAATCCGACATTTAGGCACTACTTTCTTATCCTAGATGTTTATTGATAAGTCCGCTCGATTTAGAATAAATATAAAGATAGTTTGCAACCTCTTGAGCAAGTTTACTTCAGCTACCCACTTAAAGACTAAGGAATTGATCGCATCATTACCGTTACAAAATTAAGTATAGGGCGACTTCTTGAGTTAAACCTTGTCAAAGAAAGTAACAAGTAGGCGATGCTTTTTGAAGTTCGCGCCGCTAGCTGAAATGTCTACTGGCTAGCAGCAAGGTTAGATCGCACTTGTTGAAGCAATAATAATTTTTCCACCGGAGGGCGGTTCGCTACATGGAACTTTTTTCAATCGCTACACTACTCGCAAATTTTACAGATGATAAATTAATTGCTGCTAAAGTCTTAGAGAAAAAACTTGATTGCTCTGAGGAGCAGTCCATTGATAAATTACATATCGCTTTGGATGTATTAGAAAAAGTTGGCATCGTTGCCAAAGATCGCGGCAAATATCGCCGAGTATACGAAGAAGATTTGATTGAAGCAAAATTGCGCTGTTCTAGTAAAGGCTTTTGCTTTGCCATTCAACAAGGCGAAGGAGTAGAAGACATATATATTCGCGAAAGTCACCTCAGTACAGGTTGGAATGGCGATCGCGTTTTGGTCAAACTTACCAAGGAAGGCAGCCGCCGTCGCAGTCCTGAAGGAGAAGTAAAGTTAATTGTCGAGCGCTCCAATCACAGCTTACTAGCACGAATTAAGCAGGCAAATAACGGCGCAATGCGTGCAGTACCTCTAGACGATCGCTTATTGTTTGAAATTGATTTGCAACCAGACGGCGAACATAATCTAGAATCAGCAATCAATCATCTAGTTCATGTCGAAATTCAACGCTACCCTTTAGCTCAGTTTCCGCCCATTGGTAAAGTAGTCCAAATTCTCGGTAGCGATGCGGAAGCCGCCGCAGATATCGATTTAGTTTGCTGTAAGCATGACTTACCAAGAGTTTTTTCACCAGTAGTCGATGTTGCTGCTCAAAGTTTACCCAAATCTGTAAGTAAAGATGAGATCAAAGCCCGGATGGATTTGCGATCGCTCTTTACTTTGACAATTGGAGAAGAATCAGGGATAGAAGCAACAATTATTGAAAATGCTTTTTCTTTAGAACAAACTCCGGCTGGACACTGGCAACTTGGAGTCCATATCGCTGATGTTGCCCATTACATTACCCCAGAAGTAGTTACTTTAGACCGAGAGAGTTTAAAACGAGGTAGCGCCGTCTATTTGGGCGACACAGTGCTGCCAATGTTACCGGAGGCTGTTTTAGAGTCCTGTGCTTTGCTACCGGAGCGCGATCGCCTCTGCATCTCTGCCTTGATTACTATTGATGCGACAAGCGGACAAATAGTTGAATTTGAAATTCAGCCCACGATCATCAATGTAAATCGCCAAGTAAACGCCAAACAATCCCTTAGCTCAGAAGACGAAGTAAATAGTCAGCTAGACCAACTTTTAACATTAAGCAAGTTAATTAGAGGTCAACGCTTACAACGAGGCAGTTTTGAACTCAAGCTACCACCCCGCCTCAATTATTACCAAGATGAAGGGATGTTAGGGGCGGTAGTAGTTACATCAACAGAAAACGAGCAATCGTCGCCAGCAATAGGGTTAATGGTGACAGAATTTGTTTTACTAGCAAATCAAGTAGTTGCAAGTCACTTACAAGCCCTGGGCGTTCCAGCAATTTATCGCTCCCAATCAGCCCCCGATGTCGAAGACGTGGAGGAAATGATTAAACTAGCACATAATTTAGGAGCGCAAATAGCACTTACTGATAATTCAGTTACACCAATTGATTTTCAACGTTTTTTAGAGCAATATGCGACCTTGCCATCAGAGCAAGTATTAAATTATTTACTGCAAGCAACCCTCAAAAACGCTACTTATAGCTTGCAAGCTCTGCCGCACTTTGGTTTAGGTTTAGATTACTACACTCGTTGTACTTTCCCCTTGCGACGTTACGGCGATTTGCTGATTCAAAGGGTATTGCATACCATATTTGAACAAGGACGCGATCGCCGTACTACCCGCGCCAAAGAAGGTGTTAATCTTCGTCATAGTTCCGCACGGGGTAATATTAGTTGGAATGTGCTGCCTACAGAGATTCATCAAGAACTAGAAGCAGATTTAGGACGAGTAATTATTCCAATGGGCGATCGCGAAAAAGAGGTTCAAGACGCGGAGGAAGATTTGCTAGGGCTGCAAAAAGCCCAAATTATGAAGCAGCGTACTGGTGATGTTTTTGAAGGCTTAATTACTGGAGTCCAGTCTTACGGCTTTTTTGTCGAAATTGCCCTACCTGCAGAAAATGGCAGACAATTACAAGTTGAAGGGTTAGTTCATGTTAGTTCGCTTAAAGACGATTGGTACGAGTACAGAGCTAGATTGCAAGCGCTGTTTGGGCGAAAGAATCGCGCTTCTTACCGTTTAGGCGATCGCGTAGAAGTTCAAGTTAAAAGCGTTGACTATTACCGCCAGCAAATTGATTTAGTTACAGTCAATAGTAATAATAGCGATCGCCAAGCAAGTAACGACACTTTCAACGTTAATGATACCGATCCATTGAGCGAGGATGACTTAGAACCTTACACTGACGATGAGCTATAGTTCTCTATATTTTACTTTGCGTGTCTAACCTTACTCAATTAAATTCCCTATCTGTGCCAAAGTTACCTTTAATTTTGGGCGTTACTGGCGCATCTGGACTGATTTATGCTGTCCGCGCCGTCAAATTTCTGTTGGCTGCGGGATACAGTATCGAACTTGTTGCCTCCAAGTCTACCTATATGGTTTGGCAGTCAGAGCAAGATATTAGGATGCCTGTAGAACCAGTTGGGCAAGAGCAATTCTGGCGACAGCAAGCTGGAGTCGAAAGCTTAGGTAAGCTAACTTGTCATCCTTGGGGTGATGTGGGTGCAAATATTGCTAGTGGCTCTTTTCGCGTTCTAGGAATGATAATTATGCCCTGTAGTATGAGTACCGCCGCTAAGTTAGCGGCGGGCTTAAGCTCCGACTTACTAGAACGAGCGGCAGATGTGCAGTTAAAGGAAGGGCGCAAACTTGTAATAGTACCGCGCGAAACTCCTTTTAGCCTAATTCACCTGCAAAACTTGACCGCTCTAGCACAGGCTGGAGCAAGAATAGTACCAGCAATTCCGGCATGGTATCATCACCCTCAAACCATTGAAGACTTGGTAGATTTTGTAGTAGCCCGCGCTCTAGATCAGTTGGACATTGATTGTATTCCAATTGAACGGTGGCAAGGACGTACTTAAAGGCACAATATAATATAGTTCTAGGTTGTAAATATTTTTGCAACTTAAAGCTATTTTCGTTTCACCTAACGCGCGACTAATGTATGCAAATCATTTTGCTATTGGCAATCCTAGGAGGACTAGCACTGTTATTAGTGCAAAATTGGTCTCCCGTTCTTCCCTTAGTATTTTTGGGCTTAACAACTCCAGCTTTGCCGTTAGCCGTGTGGATTGTAGTTAGTTTAGCGGCGGGTGGGGGTACATCATTAGCGATCGCTAGTTTATTTAACGTAGCAAATTATTTCGCTCAATCCAAACCCAGCAGAAAACGCCCAGTTAAACCGCCGCCTCGTCCTCAACCATCGTCTAACACTTCTACTAAGCGACCCCAAGAAAGCAATAATAGCGCTGATGACTGGTTAGAAGATTCTATTAGCGATCAGGATTGGCAATATGAAGAAAATACGCAAGACTCTGAGAATGCCAAGGTTTCAACCCAAGACTCTAGAAGCTACGAGGGAAATAGCCAAGCCAAAAGCAGCAAACGTCAAGGCTCGGTGTATTCCTACAGTTACCGGGAGCCTGAAAACTCTAGAGAAGGAAAAACTGAGTCTGTATACGATGCTGACTACCGAGTGCTGACACCACCTTACAAGTCGCCTAATCCAGCCCAAGATGATGATGACGACGATTGGGGGTTGGATGATGAGCAAGATGATTTGCGATCGCCAAGGCAATAGTTATTCATGTTTGTTGTAGTAGAGCGATCGCACTTAGTCATGAATCCATAGTTCAATATTACTTATTACAACGTTTCCAGCTAAGGTTTTTAAAGAAAGCAGCAGAGTAAATAATTTACTTTACCATTGTTCAAAAGATAATTAAGCAAAATTATGCAAAGCAACTATTAAGCTTAAAAAGCTACTTTCAAACAGGTTTTCACTTGTATTTTGCTTAATTTAAACTAATATTTTCACTAAATCTCCAATCAATTCAAAAATATTTCTACGCGAATATACTGTTTTAAATTAAAGTTAGCTACTGGATCTTGAATACATTCACATTTTTACTCGTTAATTAAATGTTTTTGTATCATAATTTTAGCATTTGCAACTAATTTGCAAGCTTTATGCAACGCCACGACACATATTAAATTCTGTATATAATTTAAGAGAATAAAGTGAAACCAGAAGATATTATTCAAGATATTGTTCAAGATATTGCTTTTGAAGTAGGTAGCGAGTGTTTATCCAAGACTGCAGCTTCTACTAATAAATTAGGCGCTGTTGTAGGAGCAATTGCAACAGTTGGAGTTTTAGGGGTTACAGGTTCGTCCTATAGCAGTTCCTCTAGCCTTAGTGGGAGGAGCCTGAGCTGGCGCAAGAGGAGAAGCAGTAATTAAAAGTACCGCCAAAGGCATAAAGTCTACAGTAATAACCGTTGCTAAGAGTACAAGTTCTGTATTTGCAGGAGTCCTAGATTTATTTATTTAAAAGTAGCGAAGATTTTGTTAATAGAGGATTAGAAAAGCTTGAAAATGAACAATATAGCAATACGAAGTTCAGTTAGGACTTATAATAGTAATAAAACTTAGAGATCAAAATCAGAATGTCAGCCCCTTGAGCATGAAGAGCTGCGCCAAAAAGTAATAGCAGTAGCCAGAGGTGAGCGCAAAATAGATGTGAGTCAGATGTTTAATATCAGTCGCAATACTCTAGACCTGTGGTTGGCGCGTCAAGCAGAAACTGGAAGCTGTAAAGCAAAAGTGGCAATTGGGAAGCCAAAAACGAAGATTAGGGATGGGGAAAGATTTAGAGAGTTTGTGAAACAACATGGGGGAAAAACACAAATTCAAATGGCTTTGTTGTGGGGAGAAGGTGTGACACAACAAAATATTAGTGATGCTAGGAAAAAAATCGGGATAAGTCGAAAAAAAAGAGTCAGGGGTATCGAGAAAGAGATGAAGTGAAATGCTTGCCGTTTCAAGAACAATTAAAGTGCGATTCGTTGGTTAGTGAATCACGGTAATCAGTCCGTACATAACTAACCCAGCCAAGACT
>NZ_PVWN01000141.1 GCF_003003885.1 Chlorogloea sp. CCALA 695
TGCTTATTTCAATGCTTTTATTTCCCTTGCCACAATTCACATTTGGATCAGTAGAATTTTATTACTGGGATAGATTCAGAGTTGGCAATCGATGGTTATTTGCACACAATGTCGCACACAATGTCTGTCAAATCAAGCAGATGCAGCCCGCAATTAGGTTAGCAGTCGCTAACATCAGATAGAAGTCAAAAGATATAAATCCTGCAAATAGGAAGTGCTAGTTTGAATGGGTAAGAAAATGCGAAATCGCTTACCTAGACTCTCCAAAGGAGAGAGATGAAACCTGCTTAATCTGCATTTGAAATCGGGATAACTAATGGTTTTCTAGCTACTACACTCATTGGCTCATCTTCTTAATGCCGCTACTAACCGATGATATCTTGAGTGTCGAGTCCTGTAGATAAAGCAGAACCCGCGCTTTTATCAGCTAGCAGGTGTAAGTATAATCAAATTTGGTTACTGCGAAAAGAATTACAGTCTAAGCGGCTACTTGGGTAGTACTGCGACAGAAATTGCTTTGCTGTCTTGGCGCTTGCCATCGTACCGTGACAAAGCGCTCTCCTTCGACTTGGTACGATAAGAAGTTGGAATGCGATCTCTTCCACCGACCGCGCTCGTCTTGCTCATACGCTGATTCATTAGTATTCGGTTGGGGTTTGCTGCACTCCCAATACAACCGACAGAGTGGGCCCCAAATCACCCGAAGTGCGAAAGCTGCCGCCGGGGGAAACGATAAGTTCGCCTAAGTATTCAGCGCTCAATTGGCGCAAATCCTCATCAGTAAATAGCCCCGATGGGGCGTAGAATCTCGTCGGGGCTGGTTCTAAAGCTGTACATTTGCTCATCTCTAAGACTTTAGTAATAACAAATTCTGCTCAACAGTTTTCAACTTTATTCGTGCCTCATTTTTTTCTTGAGCGCTAATTCTAACAGAGTTAATCGTGTTGAGGTTGAGTGGTCTTGCTTGCTCTACTTCTATCATTGCCGCCTCTGGTTAGAATGGTACGCGCGTTAAGCCACGACGAATTCTCTGATTAAAATCTAGGCTCATCCTACTTTTAAGTTATTTTCGGATACATTTCCCGTTGCCTATCAACGCCCGTCTACCTATCTTGCGGCAGAACATTTCTGGTGTTAATTCTGCTGCAATATACATTAACGTTTTACAACTCTACATCAGAGCAAGCAATTTGTGATCGAAGCCGTAATTTTTGACATCGACGGAACACTGGTTGATACTGTTGACTTTCATGCCCAGTCTTGGGAGAGAACCTTTACTCACTTTGGTCATCAGATCCCATACGAGCAGATCCGCTCCCAAATCGGTAAAGGGAGTGACAAGTTAATGCCAGTCTTTTTCTCCGTGGAAGAACTTAACCAATCAGATGATGGTCAAAGCCCCACTTTCGGTGAACGGATGCGAGATTACCGCCGAGAACTGTACAAGAGTGAATATCATCCCCGTATAAAAGCTTTTCCTCAAGTGCGTGAGTTGTTCAGTCTAATTAAAGCAGATGGCAAACTCCTTGCGCTGGCTTCCTCGGCTACCAAGGACGATGTGGCAGTCTACAAACAGATCCTGAATGTTGAAGATTTAATCGATGCGGCAACCACTACCACAGAGGTAAAATCGTCTAAGCCAGATCCGGATCTGTTTTTTGTTACGCTGGATAAGTTAGGTAACGTTGCTCCTAATAATGTCATTGTTGTGGGCGATACACCCTATGACGCAGAAGCAGCAGGGGGTGCGAACCTACGCACAATTGGTGTACTTTCTGGTGGTTTCTCCGAGGAAAACCTACGTCAGGCAGGGTGCATTGCCATCTACCAAGATATAGCCGACCTGCTGGCACACTACGATGAATCTCCACTCAAGTAGGGCTGGAACGATTGCTTTCATGTTTATATGGCTGATACAAGTGGTAGTACATTTGAAAACCAGGAAACATTACGAACTGTTAAGCGTCTGAAGTTTCGTTTAGAGTTAGAGGAAAAATAATGGGACGATTGTTACTGAGGGGATTGCTTGTAAGTTTGGCGCTTTGGACGCTGCCTGCCCAAGCACAGCAGTTAAGCAAGCCTCAAATTGAAGCAATGGTTGATGCGCTGCGCCTAGCTGCACCAAAAACTAGCATTCAAGACGATGGACTATACAGCCAGTGGCAAATTACACCGGGTATTATTCCTAGCTGGTCTAAGCAATGCCTTGGGCGTGAAGTTACACCCAAACAACTAGAAAGCAGCCCAGGAGTAGCAAGGAGTATAGTCAGCTGTATTGTGCGCCGAGAGCTACCAAAGCAGTATGCAGCTACTAGCAATAATGAGACTACGGCAGTGCGTCGTACAGCTTGTTGGTGGATGACAGGTAATCCTACAAGCTGTACTAGCGGTCAAACTGCCAAATATGTTCAGAATGTTGAACGTTTTTATCAGCAAGCACGGAGCAAATAAGTAGCCATGTCAGCAGCGTCTAACCAGCGTTAACCTTTCCTGCTAAAACAAAGCTATATCTGCCTTAAACTATTATTTAAGGCAGATAGATTAAGACAATTGCTTTGTTTTAAATTGAGTCTTTAATCCAGTATTAAGCTAATAGACTTTAAAAAAGTATAATATATAAAGTTGATTGGGCAAGGGGTGGAGGGGACAATGCCTGCAAAAGGATTTCCCTTTCTGGAACAGAAAGAGAGATTGCAAACGCTAATACGCGGCAATAATTGTTCAAGAATAAGAGAACACGC
>NZ_PVWN01000085.1 GCF_003003885.1 Chlorogloea sp. CCALA 695
TTTACCTACTTATAGCCCAGACTTTAATTTAGTTGAATTAGTATGGCATTCCTGCAAAGAGTTCATTGCCCATTGCTTATTTCAGTCTGGACAAGAACTTAAAGAACTCTTAAAGAGATTACTTAATAATGGCGAACTGTCGATTAACTGGAATAAAAGTATTCGTAATAAGGGAAACAAAGTTATGGCGAACTAAATGTCTGTTAGCTTAGGATGTGTCCCTCATCAGAAATCACTTGTAGGCGACACTTGTACTTGTAGTCATTGGAAGCAGGAAAATTAGTTGCAGAGACCTCGGTTAAGTGAATGGTTCGTTGCTCGTCATACATAGCTGAACGAAGGGGAGCGCGTGAGATGAACGTTCTTATCGTATTACAAAAACCTACGTAACAATCTATTGTACCCGTATAACAGGGCAACCGCATAAAATCATTGGGTGAGAATTTTGACGAGATAAGCCTGATCCCATCCTGCTCTTTTGCGCTTGGCAGCAATGCCTCGCCCAGTAGATTTATCCTGACCCAAAAGATTCAGGGCAATATGACGTAGCAACGCCATGTTTTGAGCGGCATAGCCAGAACGAATACGACAATTATCCTCACGAAAAGACACATCCAGCAAAGGAGGTTCTGCGGGGGAAGCTTCCCTCGCAGACACTCCGCCCCAATGCAAGGAGTTTTCAATCTTCCAATGGTCACGCACGGCTTGGGCAATTTCCGAGGCATTGCCAGGTCTACTGCTGATAAAATAGCGAGTTTGTGTACTGACACGTCCACCAAGGCGACGTTCACTATGCACCATTGCTACACTTTGCAAGCCTGTCCACAGTGGCTTTTGGGTAAGATAGGTCAAGTCACTAAGCGTCCAACACTGACGTATTTCAATCCGCCCATGTCCCTTGTCAACGGTTTGGATGAAATCATGGGTAATGCCTGCAAATTCTACCGATTGAGCTTGGTTGAATAACCACTGTACATCCTCAAATAAACTTCCTTGGTTGCCTTTTAGCGCTAGAACATAATCCGCTTGTTGCAGGGCAATGGCAGTGGCAATTTCTTTCTGACAGCTCATTGCATCTATCGTTACGATGCAGCCAGAGAGTGCCAGTGCCAATAGTCACGTTCAGGTATGGCGCTAATTTCGTTTGATTTGTTCTTAACTTGGCACTGTCCCAAGACGAGACGATTGCGGCAAGCCCAAGCACTAACCAAATGAATTGCTGCTTCCTCCTTGCTCTTGTCGTAGGAACGCCGCTATTTTTTACCGTCTATGCCCACATTGTCCCCTGCCACTCGATTACTGATGGCTTTGACCCAGCTTCCAAAGCACTCTTGAAGTTGTTGCTCTTCAAGTCTAGCAAACACCCGTGCAAAGGCATCGGCGCACGGTATGCCATTAGGCAAAGGCAAAAATGTACTCAACCACTCTTGTTTTGCCCTCTCGTATTCTGCTATGTCTTCCCACCCTTTGGCTCCACTGAGAACAGCACAGATGGAAATAGTAATGATATCTAGCAGTAAATGCTCTTTGCCCCGGTTATCTCTTGGGTCTTCTAAACTTGCAAAGTGCATTAAAATGCTGGCATCCAATACCTGTCCCTGGCTCACGGCGCTACTCCAACTTTTTTACAATAGCCTAGCCTACGCCATATTTTTTATGCGGTTGCCCTGACTGTAGTGGATTTGATTCTAAACAAAAAGTTCGCTCAAGATAATTTTATGTCATCTGATGATGAGACAGACATAACCCAAGCCGAGTTAAAACAGTTATGGTCGGGAGAGGTTCCGCCCTTGATCCCAGAACAAATAGATATAGAGCTTCAACTATGGCGGAAAATCAAGGCTCGAAGAGAGCAAGAACAAAAATAAGTATTTTAACTCGGTGAGGAATAGAGCCGGGAGTCATTAAAAGTATCTATAACTAAGCTCCTGCTCTACAGCATTAAGAAGGCTTTTTGTTTCTATCGATTGCAAGTAGCGATAGGAGCAAGTTAAGCATACTATTTGACTCCGGTACAAGAGAAGTAGGAGTTGCGCCACAAAACCTGAACGCTATTCCAAGTCAATGGGGATGCTCAACTTGTCCATTTACCTGCGGCTGAACTATCTGAGTAAATAGACCGTTGCCGTTGCTGTTACTATCCTTCGACTTTTGGGCAGTATCTTTGAATAAGCGCTCAAACTCTTGAGTGACTATCCCATAACATTCACAGGAAGTAGCTTCTAACCTAGAGCGATCACAGATAGTCATTTTGCCACGACTGTAGCGGATTAGTCCCGTCTGTTGCAGAATGGTGGCAACTCCGCTTACCGTTGGACGTTGCACACCCAGCATTTGAGCGAGGAATTCTTGGGTAAGTAAAAAAGAATCTGACTGCACGCGGTCTTGGCATATTAACAACCAGCGACAGCAGCGCTGTTCTGCCGAGTGCAGGGAGTTGCAGGCGACCGTTTGGGAGATTAAGTTCATCAATGCTAGAGTGTAGCGTAGCAGCAGGTTGTGAAACTGGCTACCATTTGGGACAGCGCCCTTGAATACATCTGCCTTCATCCGCACCGCATTCCCAGCGACCTGCACAATCGCCTGACCGATCATTTCATTGCCTCCCAGTAATATAGGGATACCGACCATCCCTTCATTACCCACCGTCGCCGCTTCAACTATGCCGCCGTTTTGGGTGACGTTGACTAGAGAAATAATGCCATCGGTGGGAAAATAGACGTACTCAATGAGTTGGTTGGGCGCGTAGATGATTTGCTTCAAAGGTAGGGAAACTGCTTCTAAATTCGGCAGCAAGCGTTTGTATTCTTCTTTAGATAAGGCGGATAAAAGTTTGTTTTTCATCGGATGCTTGGCATTGGTGAGACATTGGGTAGAAGTCAAAATTGCAGTGGGCAACCCCAGTAGACTTCGGCTTTGAACACTTCTGCCTTCATCCGCAGACCATCGCCAGGAATTTGGACAATAACCTGAAGCGGAATTTGAGTTGTTCCTAGCAATAGGGGAACGTCAACCATTCCTTCTTTACCTATGGTAGCCGCTTCAATGGTTTGACCATCTTCCATCAAGTTGAGCATAGAGGAAGCACCACTGTTAGGGAAATAGGCATACTCAATCGGTTCGTTGGCTTCGTAAAGGACTTGCTTAATAGACAGGGAAACTGGTTCAAGGTTAGGTAGGAGACGTTCATACTCCTGTTGGGGCAAAGCAGCTATTAACTCATTGCCAACCGGGTTACGGGAACTTGAATATATAGACATAAGGAGCCTCATTGAACTGGTGTTGCTAAAAGCAAACAACCAACGGCATCGGTGAGGACTCTTGACGCAGGGTGAATTTTTTAGTACAAAGCTATGTAAGCTTTCTTACAGAATAACAAACTGGATCGAGAATTTTCAGCACGCTAACGTACAGACGCTTTTGCGCACAATCCTGTAAGACTATTCAGCATAAATAAGTATCGTGGACGCTTGACAAAGAGTAAAAGAGGGTACGTTAACGGACAGACGAATACTTGTTAAAAGCATTATTGTTGTCAAAGTAGGAGCAATGCGGAAACGATAGTTGCGTATTGACTAGGGAGAACAATTATGCAGAAAGATATTCAAAACCAATATATTTCCCGGCGAACTGAGGTATTAATTAAATTACTGCTGTTAGGAAAGTTTGACTTGGGCGAGGTCGCTATGATAACAGGTATCTCCCAGCAATTGCTACAAAATTATCTTAGTACCAAGTATATGAGTGAGTATCAACAAGTAGGTTTTTAAAGTTAAGACAAGGGCAAGCTATTCAGTGGCTCTTGCTAGTTCTGGGTTTGGTAGATAAGTAATAATAGTAGGCTAAAGAATAGATAAAACCCATAAATAAGTAATTACTTTATAAAAGAGATGCTGAAAACCCTGCGTTGCGATAGCCCAGGGATGAAAGCTGGTAGTAGGATTTATCCTACCTTGAATATTTGATATTCCCGTATATTTGTGATGTAGTTATGTCAGGTTAAGTGACATAAGATGTTAGTATTTGAGGCAAAGTTAAGAGGGACAGACGTACAGTACAAAGTGCTAGACGAAGCGTTGCGTACTGCCCGTTTTGTGCGTAATAGCTGCCTCAAAACCTAGAGTAAATTAATTTGCAAAATTCAATAAATTCCTCTTTGTCCATGCTATTTTTAGCTAAATTAGCTTTTTCAGAAATCCACTCTACGTTATCTAAATCTTCTTTAAGTTCTGGATGATTTTTTCTAGACAAGATATGGTCTAAATGGGCATTAATACCAAGCGTTAGTTTTTCCCCTGTGTAAATACAAAAGGGATTTAACTCAAACTTTTCAATAAGAATTTGAACAGTTTGTAAATCTGCTCGTCCAAGACTTGCTTTAGCTATATCTACAACATAATGTTTTTTGCAAACATTCCTGTTTTTCAACGCATCTTCTTTGCAAACTACGCATTTACCCGATCCCCTTCTACTTGCCCTGAACTGCAAATTTAATGCAGTCATTCTTGTGTTATTTTGTCTCTGCCAAGCTTTACTAGATGTATTGCTACACTCTTTGCAATAAGCCCTAACACCGCTCGGTTTCGATCTATCTTTCCAGTATGATGTAATAGGCAATTCTATTTTACAAGAAGAACATATTTTTGTTTCAGTAATCATAGGACTGATGTACGCATCAATTAACATAACTAAATCCTATCACGGGACCTACGCCTCTGGAGAGACTGACCAATACTTGGGTGAGGAAACTCCTCCAAGCAAGTCAACTCGTGGAAAGAGGAAGCCCAAAGAGTAATCTTTGGAATCCCCGTCTTTTTAGAGCGGGGAGGATGTCAAAGAATACTATCAATTTTCACTAGGTAGAATTTCTGGCTGATCATCCAAACTGAGGAGGAATTGAATTAAAGCTGTCTGTTCTTGAGTGGTAAAACCTGCTTCTGCATCTACCCAATAAGCGTGTCCTCTACCGTCTACATTCGATTTTTGCAAATCTCGATTGGCTTGGTTAGCTGCAATCATTGATTCACGCAAATTACGATCGACTAACAGCCGTAAACTTGCTTGTGGATCGGGTAAAATATTTTGCATTAATGTACCAGCCATACCAAGCTCATTAGGATTTGCCACCACAAATTGTCCATCCTGTTCTTGCTTTAATGCTGAAGCACTAGCAGCTACGCCACCATCATGTAAATAAGGTGCAGTTAGATACAACCCAATCAAACTTGGTACTTTATAACCGCCTGCTGGATTGTTTATGCCAAAAGCTAACTGTTGCGCTTTTTGTGGCGTAATATCTGTAGAGACTTCTAACACCGGAGGATTAGACGGCAAGGGAACAGAGACACTATTGGGCTAGGTTTGGGGTGTGGTGAAGTTTTTAGTAAATGGTGCTAAGGTAGGGGCGCGTGAGGGTTGAGTCCCAATCTCGTTTTGAGCAATAACATCATGATTAGTAAAGTAGCGTCCGCTATGACACTCTATGCAGCCAGCACGAGTAAATACAGCCGCCCCCTTTTCTAAAGAACCAACATCACTAACTTGAATGGGTGGTGGAGCCAGAGTATTTTGCCAAGCAGACATCGCGTTAAGCTGCTCGCCAACGGGAAAGCCAGGGGAAGATGCCATTAAACCATCTAACATAAACGGCGAACCTTTGGGATATCCAGGCATCCGAATCACTTTATTAATTGCAGGTTCTCCTGGAGTGGGATCGATTATGTCGAAAAATTCTGATGGTTTAGATTCTTCAGGTAATCTAAAAGCTGGATTTGCGGCATTTTGAAGGATTGTGCCTAAATAGGTTTCCTTATCAATTCCTAATAATGTTTGACTCGCATCAGCGCTATTTGTCCCGTCTGAATTAGTGGCGTGGACGTTGCTATTTAAAGTAGTTAAACCGTGAAACCAACCAATTGCTGAATGACCGCTCCAACCGTAAGGCCAAGCATCAAAAGTATAAGAAGATGGAATTTGTGAGGGATTGTTTACGAGAGTGCCAGTAGAATCAAAGTTTCCAGGCGACCAAGTTAGTAGTTTTGCATCGACTGCATCTTCTAAAGCTTTAGCATCTGGTAAGCGGGACTTTTCACCATTAGCGTTAATGTAAGTATGCTTTCCTGCTGAAATTTGAGTAGGATTAATATCTGTTTGACGAAACATGGCTGCGGAATTAGTGGCAAATGCCAGAACCAAACCCGTATTAACGTCATTATTTGGTGCGCCTTCCAAGATTTTTCCAGTTTTATTATCAATTGTGGCGTGGCATAAAGCACAGGTAATACCAAATCTCAACTTACCTTTGGTGAAGCTGGCACGCATACCTAATGGGACGAAAGAATTTGCAGGTACGTCTAATCCTGTATTTAATAGTGTGCCAGCTTTAAAAGTGCGATCGCCAACTGTCACATCTTCATTTACGGGAATTTGGAGATTGGTTGTATGCTTGTTACCGAGTTTAGCGATCGCCTGACCTACAGTTATAATATTGATAGGGCTGTTCAGCGCTCCAACTACATCAGCTTGGAAAATTTCATTACCAAAAGTTTCTGAGTAAAAAGCATCCCGCCCCAGCTTTAAAGTTTCATTCGTAACTGCAAACGCGCCATTTTCCGGGGATAGTTGTTTGCGTCCCTCTTCTGTATCTAGTAGAGGGGTTGCTTGTTGCTGATTAATCGCGTATCCCAAAACATCATAAGAACCAACTTCTTGAGGTGCAGCCTGTGTTACAAGGGTAAAAGTCTTATCTAAACTAGGAGTTTTACCTAAAACAATTTCTAGTCTGTAGGTTAAGAAACTAACCAAAATAGCTATAAATAGCACTATGCCAATAGCCCGCCATCTATTTTTTTGACGCTCCACTTTTGGAGGACTAGAATCTATGGTGATACCTGGGTTAGTTTTCATAGTTTTGATGTTAGAAATGAAACATTTACCTTGAAACTGCTACATCCAAGCGGGTTGCTATGGAGAAAGTTAGGCAGAACAACAATCATTTTTTAGTAACTCAAAAATCAATTTACTTTAAGTTTTCTGTGATTAGTTTCTACTTTTAACAATTGAATAGTTGAGAGACAGTAAGCGGTAAAGTCCTCCCTGCTAGCCCGAACCAGAGTAGCTGTCATCGTGTCTAGCAAGGAGGAAAATTGTTGTTTTGTCTTCCGGTGTTCGTGTCAATTAGCAACTACCTACTGATTTGGTAGCTTATTTTATAGACGAAGATATCAAATATTCCGTGAGACACTGACACCCATGACTTTAGCTGGTATAACAATACCGTAGTAGGCAGCAGAAATTGCCGCTAATGCATTGAGCAAAACATTAGTGCCAAACAGTGGCATTAAGCCAAAAAAGGTCTTGGTCAACGGCAACAATCCCATAACAGCCAGCAAGGCATAACTAACTGCAAAACTACGATTAAATAAGCGTGCAGTAGTATCATTGTTGTAACAAGTAATTCCTAACAAGCCTACGGCGCAGCGAACAAGATTATGTAAGAAGTTGGTGGGAATTGCACCGAAAATATAACCGAAACCCGCAGAATAAGCACCCACGGCTTCATCAAGTGGAATGTAAGATTCGTTTGTTCCTGGTAATGAAATGAAACTTGGTATAAATCCAGCTATCCCTAAAAGCAAATAAATAATCCCGATACCCAAAGCAAGGTAACGCTCTGTCATTTTTGCCGTGTTGATATTTTCCATCGCCATCAATCCTTATAATCCTTTCAATTGGTCTTGAGAATTTAAGGTTATAAATAATAAACTTTTTTCTTCTCTATCAAAAGTTTTATTGTTAAAGTCAACCTTGTACATCTATAGTTCTGAATTTAACTTTCAAAAATTGTATTTTTTGAACCATTTGTGAATTTATCAAAGGATTACAATTACTTCCCTATTATCTACATAGGTAGCAATTTAGCAGAATCATAGATGTGAATTTTATTCCTACTGTATTTCTCTAAACCACTATTGGCATTGCGTACAATTTCCTACACAAGTGAGAAATTAAGAAACAGCGTTTTTGACTAAATAATGAAGTTTCCGTTCGTCAAACTTGAGACTTTATTTTCTTCATATACCACTACTAAAACCCTAGCAAACTTACAGCCCTATCTTTTTATATATCGCTAAAATAGCTGCTCTAGTTAAACAAAAGATTTAGCACTTGTATGAGTGCTAAATCTTTAAACTTAAAGCCAATTGTAATTAGTTAATTTAGCTTTGGGTAACTTTAATAACTACTTTAATCAATTAGTTTTGCTCGTATCCAAGTAAATATGACAATTGAGCTAAACGTTTTAGATTTAAGTAGTTTGGTCAGAACTATTAAAGCTAGAACTTCTATTTAATGACAGCATCACCCGTGAAATGCCAGTGGAAAGAACACTGACACCAACTAAAGTCCCGATCAGCCAAGGAGCATCATTGGGCCACTGAAACCAAATAATTCCGCCTAGCAATAGGGTAATGATACCGTCACCCAGCACCCAAGTCCAGTTTTGTTGCGGACGTAACCGGAATGCTAGGATTAGCTCAAACACGCCTTCAGTTAACAAAAAGCTACCAAGCAACAGGGTCAGTGTTAAAACACCCTTCAAAGGGGAAAAAAACAGCATTGCGCCTGTCGCAATATAGAGGATGCTTAATAACAGCTTCCAAACAAAGCCTTCAGAGTTGCGGGTTTGAAATGCGTAGCCCAGCTTGGCTGCTCCTGCTGAAATCAAGATCAAAGCAAACCAAGTTTCAGCGAAGATCGTCGAGACTGCTGGTTGAAAAATCGCCACAATTCCTAAAATAATCAAGAGAACACCAATCAACAGCGCCCCATTGATACCCTTGTTGCTCTGCGTAGAAATATCGGTGGTCATATAAATCTTTTTCCTTAGCTTGGAGTGAACTATATGCTTACGTTAGAAAATTTTTCAACAACTAAGTAGCACCCTAAGATAGACCCTGCCTTGATAAGAAAACGAAAATTTTTGGGGATCTGACCGACAATTCAACAAAAATTTTCCAAGTTAATCATTCCAATGACCTGGGAAAAACATTTAACATGGCTTTGGGTTAGTGATTTAATTTAATCTGTAATTTTTGAAACTTTTGATAAACAATTTCCATAATTAGTTCAATTAGTTACTCCTTGGGTGCTATTTAGCACTTTATCTGGTAGCGATTACATTAGGAGCCACTTTGTTGCCGATGCCGTGGCTCTATCCATTTATAATACTTCTATTGCTGGTTGCAGTTATCGCTCCTGAGCCGTGCTGATTGTGTAAGCCAGTCAGCACGGCTCGTTGGAAGTAGTAGCAGCTTAAGCACTCCTTGCGGAGCATTATACTTTTCATTACCTAAGTTCCAGCAAAAAGCAAATAATGTCAACACTCCAGTTTCTCTTACTCGAAGACAAGTCCTTTGAATCTGAGGCGATACAAGCCATGCTGACAGATGGCGGGATTGACTATGAACTGTTGAGGGTTGACACTCGCACCGACTTTATAACAGAACTCAAAACTCAGGTATTTGACCTAATTTTGGCAGCTTATGCGTTGCCCGATTTTGATGGCATCGCTGCATTGGAAACTGCCCGTAACCTGCGCCCTGAAACTCCATTTATTTTTGTCTCTGCCAGCTTAGGCGAAGAATTGGCGATCGAAGCGCTAAAAAGAGGAGCAACAGATTATGTGCTCAAGCAGAGGTTAGAGAGGCTAGTTCCGTGCGTGCAAAGAGCATTACGAGAGGCAAAAGAACGAAGCGATCGCCAATGGGCAGAAGCTGCCCTGCACCAAAACGAAGCCCGCCTGCGTGCAGTTGCAGCGAACTTGCCGAATGCGGCGGTCTTTCTAGTGGATACCAATTTACGCTATGTGCTGGCAGAGGGCTTGGCGCTGGCAGGGGCAGGCATGACCTCTGAGGATTTGGTGGGCAAAACCCTCTGGTCAGCACTCGATCCCGCTTTAGCAAACCGCTACGAACCTTACTACCGTCAGGCGCTGGGCGGCGAGCCGTTTCAATTTGAGCATAACAGCCACGATTGCCATTACATCTCTCATGGCACCCCACTATATAACAATCAAGGGGAAGTGGATGCCGTGCTGGTTGTGTCTTACGACATCAGCGATCGCAAGCGCGTCGAAGACGAACGCAAGCAGGCTGAGGCAGCCCAACGCGAAGGAGAAGAACGTTATCGTACCTTGTTTGAGTCGATTGACGAAGGTTTTTGCGTGGTTGAAGTGCTGTTTGATCCGGCTGGAACGCCTTGCGATCACCGCATCTTGCGAGCGAACCCGGCTTTCGAGCGGCAGACTGGCATTACCAACCCGGAAGGCAAAACGGCGAGTGAACTAGCACCCGGAATTGAGCAATATTGGAACGACCTTTACGCGCAGGTCGTTAATACGGGTGAGTCAATTCGGATTGAAAACCGCTCAGATGCCTTTGATCGCTGGTTTGATGTATTGGTGTCGCCCGTTGGCGATGGAGCGATGCACCAGGTGGCGATCGTGTTCTCGGATGTCAGCGATCGCAAACGAGCGGAAAACACGCAGCGGCAGACCTCTGCCGAACTTGAACGACAACTGCGAAAGCTTGACGCGATCGCAGCTTCCGTCCCCGATTTTATTTACACCTTCGATTTGTCAGGACGATTCACTTACATCAGTCAATCGTTGCTCGATCTCTGGCAAAAAATATCGGCTGAAGCAATGGGCAAAAACTTTTTTGAGTTAGATTACCCCGAAGATTTAGCGGCTCGACTGCAAAATCAGATTCAGCAAGTGATCGAGACGCGCCAACCGCTTAAAGATGAAACGCCTTACACGAGTGCGGTTGGAACCAGAGCCTACGAGTATATTTTCGTGCCGATGTTTGATGCGACTGGCTCCGTCGAGGCAGTCGCAGGAGTGACGCGAGATATCACCGATCGCAAACAAACAGAAGCAGCCCTCCGCGACAGCGAGGAGCGGTTCCGTACCCTGGCAGATAATATGTCTCAATTCGCCTGGATGACCGACGAGAATGGTTGGATCTTCTGGTACAACCGTCGCTGGTTTGACTACACAAGGACGACCCTAGAGGAAATGCAGGGCTGGGGCTGGCAAAAAGTTCATCACCCCGATCATGTTGATCGCGTGGTTGAGCATTTTCGCAGATGCCTTGAAACGGGCGAGGAGTGGGAGGACACGTTTCCACTGCGGAGCAAAGACGGCACGTATCGCTGGTTTTTGTCTCGCGCCATCCCAATTCGAGATCAGCAAGGACGCATTCTCCGCTGGTTTGGCACAAACACAGATATTAGTGATCGCGTTCAAATTGAGCGCGATCGTGAACAGATATTACAACAAGAACAAGCCGCACGAGAAGAAGCCGAACGCGCCAATCGCATCAAAGATGAATTTTTGGCAGTGCTGTCCCATGAACTGAGATCCCCCCTCAATCCGATTTTGGGCTGGACGCGGTTGCTACAAAACGGCAAGCTGGATGAAGCCCGCAGAGCAGAAGCCTTAAAAACGATCGAGCGTAATGCCAGATTGCAATCGCAATTGATCGAAGACTTGCTCGACATCTCCCGCATCATGCAGGGCAAATTGACATTGAATGCGGCTCCCGTCAGTCTGTCGTTTGTGATTTCTGCGGCGCTCGAAACGGTACGCCTGGCAGCAGAAGCGAAAAATATTCGATTCGCGCTCGATCTTGACTCGGAGATCACTCCAATTTCTGGTGATGCTGCCCGATTGCAGCAGGTGGTGTGGAACTTACTCACCAATGCGGTGAAATTCACACCCAATGGTGGACAAGTAACGGTTGAACTAACGCACGCCAAGCAACTAGCTCAGATTCGGGTGATTGATACAGGAATTGGGATCAAGGCGCAGTTCTTGCCCTATGTCTTTGAGTATTTTCGGCAAGAGGATGGCTCGACGACGCGCAGATTTGGTGGCTTGGGGCTGGGCCTTGCGATCGTGCGGCAAATTGTAGAAATGCACGGCGGTACAGTAACGGCAGAGAGCCAAGGAGAGAATCAAGGCGCAACCTTCATTGTGCAATTGCCGCTCGCTTTGCAGGCAGCGCCGTTCGTGCCTGAGCAAACCATAGCCCCAGCAGATACAGCAGCACCTTTAGACAATAGGCAAATTTTGCTCGTGGATGACGATACTGATACCCGTGAGTTTCAGGCATTTCTGCTAGAACAGAGCGGAGCAGATGTAACAGCCGTTGCCTCTGGTTTGGAGGCATTGCAAGCAATGGATAAACTTATTCCAGATGTAATTGTCAGCGACATCGGTATGGCACAGATGGATGGCTATATGCTAATCGGGCTTCTTCGGTTGCGTCCAGCCGAGCGGGGAGGAAAGATTCCGGCGATCGCTCTTACCGCCTATGCCGCAGAAGTTGACCAACAAAAAGCACTTCAGGCAGGATTCCAGACTTTCCTTACTAAACCTGTGGAGCCAGAAAGTCTGATAAAGGCAATCATAAATCTGTTTGAACATAACCAACAATAGGTAGAAAAATCTCTCTATCGTTAGAGTAAGCAAGTCAATGAAACTAGGATAATTAAGAAAAAGTTAGTCAAAAAACTTAACTGTCTTCTGTCATTAATTAATGATTGATTCGCCTGCTGAAATTGCCACACCGATAGATCGCATTTTGGTCGTTGACGATCTTCCTGATAATTACTTTTTACTGCAAACAGTTCTAGAGAGTGAAGGATATATTGTTGAAGTTGCCGATAGCGGTTGCACAGCACTAGAGAGCATTGCATCCCATCCTCCAGACCCCGTATTACTCGATGTGATGATGCCAGAGATGAACGGGTTTGAAGTTACTCGTCGCTTGCGGCAAAATCCTTCTCTCCCTTTTATTCCGATCCTCTTAGTCATGGGCTACAGCGAACCCACACCTGCGGATGGATTTGATATAGAACTCATTTGATATCTTGTTAGGCTGCGGTTAAGCGCTTGAGCATCAGTCTGATAAAGCAGAGGTTGAGTTTTGCTCTAGCATTGTCCAAAGTACGCTTCTTCGTTTTTTACCAAACTTTTGCAACGTTCTACTCAGGCATTTGAGCGTTCAACGACCCATCGGGTGGCGACAGGAACAAATCCAGATTTGCCCTGAGCAGCCTTTTCAGC
>NZ_PVWN01000142.1 GCF_003003885.1 Chlorogloea sp. CCALA 695
CTAAAGCAATCTGCTCAAATTGAAACTGAGAGTCAAAAAAGTAATATGATAGATTTTTCTAACCATCAACAATGGAACCATGCAAGCGGATGGAAAAATGTTCTAAATAATCTGCGATTAGTTGTCCAACCACTCTTATTATTTTGGTTAGTTTCTCCTTGGTTAGATATTTTCCCCAACTCCAACTTATTGCTTGGATTTAATTACCTAATTAGCAGAATGAATCAATTCAAACCCTTTTATTCTTCTGGATGAAAGACTTTATTTACTATTTGTTGATTTCGGAAACTGACAAAAGAGGGATAGACTCGCACCCGTGCAGAGTACAGAGAACTGTTCAAGGAAGTAAGAAACTATGAATGCTTCAAATACTTACACTTGGGAATAACGTCACCAATAAAAAGAAAATCCTTACCAGAAATAGCTAAAGTAATAAGCATAAACTCAGCCCAATCATTACATCATTTTATAGCGAATTGCGATTGGTCAGTAGAGGAATTAAAAAAGCGAAGATTAAATAAACTCAAGAAAGCACTAAATGGAAAGGCAATTACCGTAGTAATAGATGAAACCGGAGACAGAAAAAAAGGTAAGAAAACTGATTAGGTAGCCCGACAATATTTGGGAAGTGTAGGGAAGGTTGACCGAGGAATAGTTTCTGTCAATGCCTAGGGAGTTTATGCTAAGATAACATTTCCTTTAGCAGTGAAAATATTTAAACCTAAAGGAACGCTAAAAGAGTCAGACAAATACAGAACTAAAATAGAATTAGCATCAGAATTTATTACAGAATTGATGGAATTAGGCTTTAATATTGAACTGATATTAGCTAATAGTTTCTATGGGGAAAGCAGCCAATTCCTTCATAAATTAACAGAATATCAGTTAGCTTATGTTGTAGCAATTAGGAGTAATCATGGTGTCTGGCTGCCAGCTAATCAGAGCGTTAGAGCTAATAAGTGGTTCAATTTTCAAAGAACATTTAGCAATCAAAAATCAGAAACTAAATATATCCGTGAAATAGTTTATGGTAAAAAAAGAGCCATAACTTATTGGAAAATAACAACTGACCCAGAAACAATGCCGGAAAATTCTACTTCATTTGTTATGACGAATCTTCAAGGGAAGCTGAAGAAAACTTTAGGCGACCTATATGGATTAAGAACATGGGTAGAATATGGTTTTCGCTTTTTGTAAACAGGAATTAGGCTGGACAGATTACAGATTTACTAATTTTAAACATATTGAGAGATGGTGGAAAATTATTTTTTCTGTTTACACAATGATTAGTTTAAATTCCCAAGCATTTTTAGGCATAAACAAAGCTCATCAAATTCAACTTGAGGTAAAAGAGGATAGTTTAATAGATTTTTCTAATCATAAACAATGGAACCATGAATGCGGATGGAAAAGTAATTTGAATAATTTGCGTCTGGTTATCCAACCACTCTTACTATTCTGGTTAATTTTCCCCTGGCTAGATATTTTGCCTTCTTCACATTTATTGCTAGGATTCAATCATTTAATTGCGGCAATGAATCAATTTAAACCCTATTATAATTCTGGATAACCTCACTTATTTATTACTCTTGAATCCCGGAAAGTGACAAAAGAGGTTACAGCGGTTATTGACTGAGTAAGCCACAATTTGGTAACCTAAGCGAGTTCAGACTAATCGGAAATTGCTGCTCATGCCTGCTTCCTTATCAGTTGATTTACGGCAACGAATACTCGCCGCGTATGACGCGAAAGAAGGATCGCAACGGCAATTGGCAGAGCGATTCAAGGTGAGTTTATCTTTCATCAGAGATCTGAGACGACATTATCGTGAAACGGGTACAGTGCAGCCTAAGCCGCATGGGGGAGGAGCGGTGGCGCTCATTAGAAAAGAACATTTGCCTATTATTGAAGCCTTAGTCACAAATCAACCAGATGCTCTGCTCGAAGAGTTGTGTGAACGCTTTGCCACACAAACAGAGGTAGTGGTAAGTGTATCGACGATGCAACGAGCCGTAAGCTGGCTTAAGTTAAGTGTCAAAAAAAACTCTGATTGCATCAAGGCAAGACACTCAACGGGTCAAGGATTTACGGTTTGCTCATCGGCTATGGAGTTTCACCATCGAAGAGCGCAATCTGGTCTTCATTGATGAAACGGGCATTCATCTAGGGATGACTCGCACTTATGGTCGCGCTCCCATTGGTGAACGCTTGTATGACAGCGAGGTTTCGGGCAATAGAGGCAAGAACATCTCGTTAATTGGTGGCATGAGTATTAAGGGCTTGATTGCCACGATGAGTATTGCCCTTTGCGTTAATACTGACGTGTTCTTATTCTACATCCAAGAGATTCTGATTCCTCAATTGTGGGTAGGAGCGATTATTGTGATGGACAACCTGCCTGTTCATCATGCCTTAGTAGTAAGAGAGGCAATCGAGGCGGTAGGCGCGAAAGTAGTGTTTTTGCCACCTTATTCCCCCGACCTTTCACCAATGGGAGCCAAAGTTGGTCATTTTCAAGCAACTTTTACGCTCGGCTAAGGCTTGAACTGGTGAAGCACGCAAACCTTGCTTTAACCAGAATTATCAACGAGTGCATTTCTGCTGATGATGCCCTCGGCTGGTTCGCTCACTATGGTTTATTCATTTGAAAACTGCTATAACCCTCTTATGTCAGTTTCCGAAATCAATAAATAGTAAATAAAGCGTTTCATCCAGAAGAATAAAAGGGTTTGTATTG
>NZ_PVWN01000143.1 GCF_003003885.1 Chlorogloea sp. CCALA 695
CGCTACAGATTACAATAAAGCCGTGGATTTTCCCAACATCCCCGCCGACTGGGAGCCGAGGGGACGTTCTCTTGCTCCGTCAGAGATTGCCGCATTATTAGCTACTTGTTATTCGTCTAGTCCCATTGACATTCGAGATGCAGCGATCGTTGTCATGTTACTGGGTACGGGTTTACGGCGGTCAGAGTTGGTCGATTTGGAGCATCAAGACTTAAACTTGAACACTGGAGAAATTTTGGTTCGCAAAGGCAAACGTGGAAAAAGTCGCAGAGTTTATCTCTCAACCGAAGCTCGACCCTATGCTGGGAGGTGGCTGGAGGTGCGAGGGGTGGAACCGGGAGCATTGTTATGTCGAATTCGTCGCGGAGGTCACCTGCATTTGGGACGGTTGCACCCCGACGCAATTTGGCGAGTGTTGCAGCATCGGGCAAAGCTAACTCAATTAGAATCTTTTAGCCCTCATGATTTGAGAAGGACATTCTGCTCTGACCTGCTAGACGCTGGAATTGATATTATCACAGTGCAGAAATTACTTGGTCATGCTAGTCCGGCAACCACTGCTAAGTACGACCGCCGGGGTGAAGATGTCAAGCGATTGGCAGTGGAGCAGTTATCGATTCCTCGTCAACATCCGAATGCTTGATCTCAGAAATCCCTTATCGAATCCTAGCAAAGGCAGTCCTAGATGTTTTCGGCAAAGTTTTCGAACGCCAGTGGGAGGGGGTCAGCCAGTAGTCCTTGGGAATTTCTTGCAAGTGAGGGAATAATAAATAAGCACCCAAAAGATAGTCGATAATATTTTCATCGGCGCTGATACCAGAAAAAGCTTTGATTTGCTCAAAAGTAAGCAAAAAAGTCTCCTCACGTTTGCGGTTAATGGCCTGATACTCAAGTTGAAAGGAAGCAGGCATAGCTGAGGAGGTAGCGTAATAATTCCACAGAAGGCAGCATTCGTGCAAAGACAGATTGGCAGATTGCAGCAACAAGGCAGCGCGGTAATACAGCCCAGAACGGCGGAGCATATATGGGTGAACCGGAAATGGCAAACCAGCAACAACGCCAGCTTGTTGTACGATATGATGCAAAGAGCGATCGCTTAGGCGTTGTTTTCTCTCGCTCTCTAATATCCAGTCAGTTTTACTAAGTTGTACTAATCCCTGCAAAATCTCAATTTCCGCAAGACACAAAAGTTGTTGATTAACTACGACTTGCGGTTGGAGGCGGAGGGATTTAGAACGATTGCGAACCACCAGTAGACTATTGGCGGTGGAATTGAGGTCACACCAGCGCAGCCAGCAGATTTCCGATGGTTGCAGCGCTTGACAGAACAACAGCATAATTAGAGCTTGGTTGCGGATAGGAGTGCGGGTTTGGCGACAGGCAGTAATCAGGGCATCAACTTCGTGGAGGTATAGGAATTCGCGATCACGGCGGTCTGAGTTAGGGAGTTTGCGTGGGGGAAGCTTGGTCATAAAGGAATCAACTTTTTACCTGAGCGCGCTATCTATTGGATTGTCGGAAATGCGTAGATACTGGAAACCTTTTTCACCGATTAGCTTACGGTCAAAAGAATAGGTGGTAGAACACTCAGCTTGTTGAGCAATTGCACCAATCAAGTAATCAGAAAAATCAGCTTTACCCAATTTCATACGTTGCAAAGCTTGATATACGGAGGAACGATTCTCAAACTCCA
Organism: Chlorogloea sp. CCALA 695; assembly: GCF_003003885.1. Lineage (GTDB taxonomy): Bacteria > Cyanobacteriota > Cyanobacteriia > Cyanobacteriales > Chroococcidiopsidaceae > Aliterella. The sequence continues at coordinate 1,694 of NZ_PVWN01000143.1, forward strand.
TTACAGGAGTAGCAAGCATGGCTTCTAGAACCTCAGCAATTTGTGGGCGAGTAAATTGGTAGGGCTGACCTCGAAGTACCCAAACCAACTCACAAAGAACAATATTGGACAGAAAGCATAATTGCCCCTCTGCCTCAATTAACCCGGCGGCTAGTTGCCACTGTTCTAAATCATCAGCAGTCACATAGCGCACTAGCAGATTAGTATCAAGTCCAATCACTTGCACCCTGGGCGATCGCCGATTCCATATCTTCAATAGTTGCGGCAGCCAAACCCGGACGGCGTAGCATTCCAGATAATGATGTAACTGGTACATTGAGAGGAACTACCTTAACCGTGCCATTTTCATCGATCACAAAGCCAATTTTGCTGCCAATTTCTAACTTCAAGTAGTCTCGAATCTCTTTGGGGATAGTTATTTGTCCTTTACTGGTAATAGTAGCGCTTTTCATAGAGCTAAATCCTTACTTTAATGACTTGCTCAATTGTAAGGTAAAAATGATTAATTGATAATCCAAAAATCCCTTGAATCCCGATAAAACTCCCCCGTGCCATCCCACTGATAAGGGGTAGGGGAATGCAGCAGCCCTAGCCAAACCTCGACCAATGGCATACCCAGCGATTGCTGTAGTTGCTCTAGAGAAACTTTCATACTCTGGTGCTGTTCAATCCAGAGAGCGATCGCCTGACACCAAGCAAAAATATCTTCATCATGAGCAAAGTCTAAAGCAAGTTGTTTGTGTTCTTCGTCGGATAAGGGTAATTCATTGTCAAGAAGAGAAAGAGCGTTTAATTGCTCGATCATTGCTAGCACAGCAGACTTATCTACTACACTTACTACAGAATCTTGCGCTTTGAGGGTTGTTTTTGCTCGGCGTTTACGAGGTGGTAGTGGTTCCATCAAGTCGCTTAAATCCATAGCCATCGTCTGGCGCACAATATCATTAAAGAAATTACTCTCAACGTGGGGATCGCGGTAGGCATTTTCCCAGTTATCAATTAGTACCTCTGACCGTAATAGTTGCAATTGTGCTAGTT
>NZ_PVWN01000014.1 GCF_003003885.1 Chlorogloea sp. CCALA 695
AGATGTGTATAAGAGACAGAAAGTAGAGCCTGTAAAACAAACTACGCTATTAGTAGGAATCAAAACCACCGGACAGATTGAAACTCTACCTAGCAAAAAGGTAGAAGTTACTGCACCAATTCCGGGGACAGTTGTTGAATTGCTGGTAGAACCTGGGGCAGCCGTCAAAAAAGGTCAGCCCGTTGCGGTTTTATCCAGTCCCGAATTAGTAGAATTGCGCGTACAATCCCAGGAAAAACAAGCCGAAGCCAAAGCCGATTTGCAGCAAGCGCAAGCCGATTTAAACCTAGCAAAGCAAAATCTCCAACGTCAGCGTCAAATAGCTATTGCAGAAATTGAACAAACTCGCACCGAACTTAAAGTAGCTCAAGAACAATACGATCGCGATCGCGATTTAGTTAACGTAGGAGCGCTCCCCCGTCGGGAAATGCTCGAATCCCAAGCTCATTTAGCCGAAGGTAAGGCACAACTATCTAAAGCGAATAGCCGCCGGGAAGTATTAGAAGCTGAAGCCCAACTAAAACGCGCCCAATCGTCGGTAGAAGTTGCTAATTCTCGCATCAGTCTAAGTCATGCTGCCTACCAAATGCGGCTCAAGCAGCTAGGAAACCGTGCGAACGAGAAAGGATTAGTTGTAGTATCTGCTGCCATATCTGGCATAGTTAGCGATCGCACAGTTAGCCTCGGACAGTCGTTTCAAGATGCGGGGGGCAAGCTAATGACAGTTGTTAATGATAACCAGGTTTTTGCGACGGCGAATATCTATGAAAAAGATTTAAACCAAATTGCTCTAGGTCAAAAGGTAAATGTAAAAGTTGATAGTTTACGCGATAGCGCAAGCGCGCCCGGTAACGGGCTTCGCACTTTTAGCGGACAAATTACCCGCATTGGCTCAGTTGTAGAAAGTGAAACCAGAATTATCCCCGTCCAAGCGCAATTAGATAACTCTGATCGTCAGCTAAAGCCGGGAATGTTTGCCCAATTAGAAGTTTTAACAAACCAAACGCCCACAGCTATTTTGGCAATTCCTAGCAATGCAGTAGTGGAAGCTAAGGGTAAACAACTTATCTACATTCAAAATGGCGATGCTTACCAAAGCGCCGAAGTTAGGTTAGGGCAAACTTCGGGAAACATGGTTGAAGTAAAAAGCGGTTTATTTGAGGGCGATCGCATTGTTACCCAGGGCGGCAATTTGCTTTACTCCCAATCCTTACGCAGCGACAATAAAACCCCCACCGTTCATCCTGAAACTACCGTTAAAAAAGATGCAACGATTCCTTGGTGGTTGGTGATTCCGGCTAGTGGTGCGATCGCATCTGCTGCTTTTTGGGTAGGTCGTCGTACCTCACCCCAATTGATGCCAGTTATCGAAATTTCTGCCAATAAATCGCCCCTATGGAATGACAATCATCGCGTTACAGAAGCTCATGAATCAACCAAAAATCAAAAGTAATCATGCTCAGTACCATCATCAAATGGTCAATTGCTCGACGTTGGTTAGTTATTATAGCTGCGGCTTTAATCACCGTTTGGATTGTGCGCGTCGCTTCGCAAATGCCTGTAGATGTTTTCCCTAACTTTGCACCTCCCCAAGTCGAAATTCAAACAGAAGCGCCAGGACTTGCACCCGAAGAAGTTGAATCTCTGGTAACTTTGCCCATAGAAAGCGCGATTAATGGTACTCCTGGCGTTACAACGGTAAGGTCTTCTTCTGCTGTGAGTATTTCTGTAGTCAAGGTTATTTTTAATTGGGGAACAGATATTTATCAAGCCAGACAATTAGTAACGGAACGATTGCAACTTGCTGTAAATAAGCTACCCCAAGGAGTTGAACCGCCCCAGATTTCCCCAATTAGTTCTCCCATTGGGACAGTAATTAAGTACGCTTTTACGGTGGATGGAGAAACGCCAAATAGTTTAATGGAAGTGCGCCGAATTGTAGATTGGCAAGTTACGAATCGCCTTTTAGCAGTACCAGGAGTTAGTCAAATAGTAGTATTTGGTGGAGATGTCCGCCAGTATCAAGTATTGATCGATCCGGCAAAACTTAGCGCCTTTGATATTTCTTGGCAACAAGTGACCGAAGCTGCACAATCGGCTAATATTAACGCTCCTGGAGGCTATTTAACTAACTCCGACACCGAATTATTAGTACGGGGTATAGGACGCATTAGCTCGATTGAAGACTTGAAGCAATCAGTAATTACTGCTCGTGATGGTATCCCCATTAAGTTAGAAGATATAGCAGATGTGCAAATAGGGGCGGCTACTAAGCGCGGCGATGCTAGTTTAAACGGGCAAAAAGCAATTATCATAATTGTGAATAAACAGCCCCTTGCAGACACGCCAACGGTAACTCGTGCGATTGAAGATGCGATCACCGAGCTTAAATTAGGTTTACCCAAAAACATTAAAGTTACTGTTACTTTCCGTCAAGAAGACTTTATCGAAGCATCAATCGATAATGTCAGATCAGCGCTAATTGAAGGGAGCATTATTGTTGCTTTAATTCTTATCCCGTTTTTGATGGATTGGCGGACTTTAGTTGTAAGTCTTACCGCCCTTCCCCTATCGTTGTTATTGGGTTTACTAGCGCTGAACTGGTTGGGACAAGGACTTAATACAATGACCCTGGGAGGACTTGCAGTAGCTATTGGTTCGGCGGTTGACGATGCGATTGTCGATGCTGAAAATGTCCATCGTTCTTTGCGGGAAAACAAGTTTTCATCCCAAAAGCGATCGCCTTTACAAGTTGTCTTTACTGGCTGTCAGGAGGTGCGAGACTCTTTATTTGGCGCAACTTTAATTACTGTTGTGGTCTTTTCGCCAATTTTTGCCTTAGCTGGTGTAGAAGGGCGCATTTTTACACCGATGGGAATTGCTTATTTAGTCGCCGTTTTAGCTTCTAGTTTGACAGCACTTACCGTTACTCCGGCTTTGTGTGCGATTTTACTACCTTCTGGTCGCTTGCTGGAAAGAGAACCTTTTGTAGCAAGATTTTTTAAAGGGTTTTATCGTCCGCTTTTAAATTTTTCGATGCGTAACTCTAAAGTAATTTTAGCGATCGCTTTAGGAAGTTTAGTAGCTGCGATCGCTATCGTCCCCTCCCTAGGACGAGTTTTTTTACCACCATTTCAAGAAAAATCGCTGATTAATTCTGTAAATCTCTATCCTGGCGTGTCTTTGGAAGCTACTAACCGCGCTGGTTTTGCCATTCAAGATGCGCTAAAAGGCGATCGCGCTTTTGAGCAAATCGCTTTACGTTCTGGACGCGCACCGGGAGATAGTGATGTTGGCGGTGTCAATTTTGGCGAATTAGATGTTGAATTGAGCAAATTAGGGATAAAAAACCGGGAAGCAAGTATCGAAAAATTGCGCGCAGAATTTGCAAAATTGCCAGGAGTTGCAGCCAATGTTGGCGGATTTATTTCTCACCGCTTAGATGAAGTGCTGTCAGGAGTTAGAAGTGCGATCGCTGTTAAAATTTACGGTACTGATTTAGAACAACTCCGAACTATTGGTAGCCAAGTTGAAGAAGTAATGAAAACTGTTACCGGGGTTGTAGATTTGCAACTTGAGCCGCAAGTCCCTATTAGACAAATGCAAATTCAGTTTGACAGAGTGGCGGCGGCTCGTTATGGTTTAACAATTAAAGAACTAGCAGAAACTATCGAAACGGCTCTTAATGGGCGAGTAGTTTCAACAGTGTTAGAGCAGCAACAAACCTTTGATTTAGTAGTGTGGTTAAAAAAATCAGATCGCGGCAATTTGGAAGCGATTGGTAACTTGTTAATTAATACTCCGACCGATCAACAAATTCCTTTAGCTCAAGTTGCCAAAATTAGTTACGGTACTGGCCCAAATACAATTAATCGGGAAAATGTTTCGCGGCTAATTATAGTATCCGCCAATGCTACCGGGCGAGATTTGCGCTCGATAGTTGATGAAATTAGCGTAAAAGTCAAGCAACAAGTACAGTTACCTGCGGGTTACTTTATTCAGTACGGCGGTCAATTTGAATCGGAACAACGAGCCACGCAGAATATATTAGCTTTTAGTGCGATCGCCTTTGTTTTAATTACTGTATTAATGTATCTAACAGTAAAGTCTATTCCTTCAACTTTAATGATTATGATTAACTTACCTTTAGCATTAGTCGGAGGTGTAATTTCTGTCGCTTTAACGGGTGGGGTTATTTCTGTTGCTTCGCTAGTTGGGTTTATTACATTATTTGGCGTAGCAACTCGAAACGGCTTGTTGTTAGTTGATAATTACAATGCCAAATTTGTCGAGGGGATGGTTTTTAAAGAAGCAATAATTCAAGGCTCAATGGAGCGTCTAAATGCTATTTTGATGACAGCTTTCACCTCGGCTTTAGGTTTAGCCCCTTTAGTAGTCGGGAGTGGCGCAGGTAAAGAAATTCTCCAACCTTTAGCAGTTGTGGTGCTAGGAGGTTTATTTACTTCTACAGCTTTAACTTTATTAGTTTTACCAGCTTTGTACGCTCAATTTGGGAAAACATTAGTACCTCAAACAAAGCCAATTCAATCAGAAGATTTTACACTGCAAGATTTACCTATTCATTAAAAAGCAGAGTGAGAATTTATATAGTTTATAAAAGGAAAAAATCTCACCAAATTGCAAGTTACAGACCGTTTGAAACATTCTTCAATCATCAAAAAAATAAAGAGAAGCAAATGAACATTAAAACCAGATTAATTATTCTCAACAGTATCGGATTAATCTTTTTAGGATCTTGTAGCAAGAATATACCATCTACCTCTACAAGTAGCCCAAGTTCTTCCCCCGTAGAAGTTGTACAAAGTCCTTCTGTATCCCCGGAAACCAAACAATCCCAAGCATCTAAAGGAGGTCAAGTTGTAGAATCCAGTGGTTATCATTTAGAGTTTGTATCTGAAGTAGAAAATAATGGCACTCACCTAGATTTCTATCTGCAAAAAAGCGACAATCACGAAGCAATTTCTAATGCTAAAGTAACAGCGCAAATTCAGTTACCTGATGGTACGCAAAAATCCCTTCATCTCCCTTATGATGCTGGAGGTAAACACTATGCAGCTTTGCTCCCGGAAAAAGCATCGGGAGAATATAATATAGCAATTCTTTCGGACATTAGCGGCGAAAAAGTGAACGGTCGCTTTACCTTTAAACGCTAAATACTACTTTCAATTTGCTAGTTTTTATGAAAGTTCTTTTAGTCGAAGATGAGCCAGATTTGGGTGCAGCAATCAAACGTACCTTAAACCAAGAAAAGTATATCGTTGACTGGGTTTTAGATGGCAATGAAGCTTGGTATTGTTTAGAAAATCAGTGGACTGAATATACCTTAGCGATCTTTGACTGGTTGCTACCGGGGTTATCAGGATTAGAACTTTGTAAAAAACTGCGAAGCCCGGTAACGGGCGCGCTTGCGCTATCGTACAAACAAACTCTCCCGGTTTTGATGTTGACAGCTAAAGACAGAATGGAGGATAAAGTTGCAGGCTTAGACGCAGGTGCAGATGATTATTTAGTAAAACCTTTTGGGATGGTAGAATTGCTGGCGCGGTTACGAGCATTACAAAGACGATCGCCATCTTTTCAATCCCAACAACTACAAATCGGTAATTTAACTTTAGACTACGCTACTTATACTGTTTATATTCAAAATTCAACGGGCGATCGCCAATTTGTTACCTTAACTAGCAAAGAATTTCAGCTACTAGAATACTTTATGAAGCACCCCAATCGAATTGTTACCCGCGATCAAATTCAAAATCAGCTTTGGGAAATGAGCAATGAACCCCTAAGTAATGTTGTGGCGGCGCAAATGCGGTTACTAAGACGTAAACTCTCCCAAATAGAAAACGTTAGCTCTGATCGGGGGCTTGTACCCCATCGCCTAATTGAGACTATACACGGTATCGGCTATCGTCTCAATCATGAACCAAAATAGGCTTTTTCACCTCACTCGCTGGCGCTTGGCGGCTTGGTACGCCGTTGTTATGGGGTTTATCCTCGGATTGTGTGGTTTGGGGGTATATCAGGCTATAGTCCATGCTCATTGGCAAACTTTAGATCGAGAATTGGAGTCCGTCGCGGGAACTCTCCATGACAGTATTGAAAACACTTTGAAGCAACCGGGACGCTTAGAACCAACTACTCAGCAACTTTTACCAGAAGAAAGGGAAAAGCGCCATATTTTAGGAGCCATTCACCAAGGCGATTATTATGTAAGATTATTAGATAATTCAAATCAAATTGTTACGTTGGCAGGTTTTCAGCCTCAAGAATTGCGGTTAATTTCAAAAAAAGGTACTTGGCAAACCCTAAAAGATGCCCAAGGAAGCCGCTATCATCAAATTTCTTTAAGTCTGCACACTCAAAACAATATCTCTTGGGGATCTATGCAGATGGGACGAAGTCTCCAAGATATTGACAATTATTTAGCTAATGTCAAACTAATTTTGCTGTTAGGATTACCCATTGCGATGATTTTGGTAGGCGCTTCTAGCTGGTGGTTGTCAGGGTTAGCAATGCAACCAATTTATCAATCTTATCAACAAATTCAGCAATTTACTGCCGATGCTGCTCACGAATTGCGGACACCTTTAGCAGCTACCCAAGCAACGATAGAATCAGCTTTAAGACTTTACTCTTTTACATCCGAAACTCAAGATATATTCAGCGCCATAGAACGGCAAAATCGACGTTTAACTCAATTAGTTACAGATTTACTATTGCTGGCGCGGATGGAAAAGCAACCATTGTCAGTACAAAATCGATGTTGCTTAAACGATCTTGTCAGCGATTTAGTTGAAGAATTGGCAAGTTTAGCGATGCCTGCGGCGGGCTGCGCCTACGCCTCCCACATACAATTAACCTCTAAGTTCAAGCTAGACAAACCTTTGACTGTTTTAGGAAATGAATCGCAACTTTATCAAGTAGTTTCTAATTTAATTATTAATGCTATCCAATCTACTCCTAAAGGTGGTCGGGTGACAGTAACCTTAGAACGCAACCATAACTATGCTGTAATTAATATTCAAGATACAGGTATAGGGATTGACGCATCGGAGCAAAAGCGGATTTTTGAGAGATTTTATCGTGTAAATAGTGATCGCTCTCGTAATACTGGTGGTTCTGGATTAGGACTTGCGATCGCATCAGTGATTGTTCAAGCTCACAAAGGTAGTTTACAAGTACAAAGTCAATTGGGTAAAGGTAGCACTTTTACGGTGCGTCTACCTCTAGCAACCAATATCTTTCACAAGGATGATAACAAAGGCGAAGCCCGGTAACGGGCGCGCTTGCGCTATCGCTCGTTGCAGGATGAAAAGTAAGCAAATATGACAACTATAGACAATATTTTTTCTGACTATCAAGAACCATCCGCAGTTTTGACGGCTTTATTGCTAGAAATAGGCGAAGCTTTGCAATGCGATCGCATTTTTCTGTAATTGCGTAATCCTCAAACAAAATTTGGTAAGGTTGTAAACTGCTGGCGACGCACTCTAGAAATTCCCGATGTCAATGACTACCAGTGGAAACAAGAACCCGAATCTTTACACCATAAAGATCCCTTATTTGCGGCGGCTTTGCAGACCAAACCATCAGTTTATGTTAACTATGTTAACACCGCAAGTATTAACATAGTTAACAAAGATGTTGAGCAAAAAATCTTTAAACACTGGGCATTAGTTCATGCTCACTTGTGCAAAGATGGTCAATTATAGGTAATTTTGCAACCTTTGTTAGTTTAAAAAGTAGCAATTTAAAAACACCAGAAGATTTAGTGGAAAAGAAGTAGGCTTACAACTAGGCTCAACTCAACAAACAGCAGCCAAAAAATTTAAAAATGTCAAACTCAAATCCTTAAATAAAACTTCAGAAATTATCCAAGAAGTGAAAGCAAAAAGGATAGATGGAGCAGTTATTGAAGATACGAGCGCTAAAGGTTTTATCAACAATAATCCAGACTTAGAATTTACGACTATTACCAATGCTGGTAAAGATGAAATAAAGCGGCGAAATCGATAATTTAGTCAAATAATGGTAAACCTGTTGTTGCAACAGAAACTCTTAGCAATTCTGGCTTTAGTTTTGGCAAAATAGCTGCTAGTATTCCTTACATTATTGACGGTATCCGAGTAACACTGTTATTCACTCTACTAGCAGCGTTTCTAGGATTCCTTTGGGGGGGGGTAATACTGTCGTTATGCAAAATTTTGACCCTCAAGCCTTTACAGTGGTTTGTAAACGCTTACACATCGATTTTTAGAGGTACGCCGCTACTATTACAAATTACCTTAGTCTATTATGCAACACCTCAATTAACTCGAAAAAGTAGGTTTGAGTGAAAAAGCTGATGTCTACCCCTCTAAGCTATCAGGAGGACAAAAACAGCGCGACCGCCGTCGCCCGATCTTTGGCAATGACACCAGAAGTAATGTTATTTGACGAGCCAACTTCTGCCCTCGATCCTGAGATAGTAAAGGAAGTATTGCAAGTAATGAAAGACTTAACGCAAAGGGGGATTATAATGGCGATCGTTACTCACGAAATGGGCTTTGCTAGAGAAGTAAGCGATCGCATATTATTTCTAGATCAAGAAAGATTAGCTAAAGATGCGACACCTAAAGAGTTTTTCCACAACCCCCAATGCGATCAGGCTAAACAGTTTCTCGAAAAGATGTTGTAATCAATCACTTATCCTGCCATCCGGCATCGTAGCACCTTTTAAGTTGGCATTTGTTAAGGTAGCGCTGCTCAATTCTGCTCTAACTAAATTGGCATTACTCAAGTTAGCATTAGTAAAATTAGTTCTAGCTACAAAAGCATCAATTAAATAAGCATCGCTCAAATCGGCGTAACTTAAATTTGCTCTACTTAAGTCGATTCTATTTAAACTAGCCTTACTTAAATTCGCTCCTGTCAAATTAGCCCGGTTCAATTTGCCATCAGGAATTGCCGCCCCACTAAGATTGACATCCGTTAAATTTGTATCGATCATTGATACTCTTTCGCATCGAGCATTACTTAAATTTGCTTCATAAAGTATTGCTCCGTCTAAATTGGCATCATTGAGCAAGGCATAACTTAGATCAGCATTACTCAAGTCAGCGCAGCTAAGATCGGCTCCGCGCAAGTTAACTTCGTTAAAATTGGCATAGCGTAAATCAGCCCGTGATAAATTTGCCCCAGCTAAGTTTGCCCCGCGTACATCGGCTTTATAAAGTGTCGCTCCGCATAAATTAGCAACATAGTTATTTTTTTCTTGGCGGAGATTTGCCCCACGCAAACATACACCCGTCAAATTTGCCCCACTCAAATTGACATTACGCAAATCTGTATCAAGCATATTTGCATCTAACAAGTTTGCCAAACTCATATCAGCACTACGCAAATCTGCACCTTGTAAAACCGCGCCATGAAGATCAGCATCATGCAATTTAGCCGCCCGTAAGTCAGCTTGAGTGAGATTTGCACCGCTTAACTTTGCCCCAGTTAAATTAGCTTTGAATAGTTGCGCCCGATTGAGGAAAGCAAAAATCAAGTTTGCACCGTGTAAATCGGCTTGAATGAGGATAATACTAATTAAATCAGCAGCAAATAAATTAGCACCTCTCAAATTAGTACCGCTAAAATCTATCTCTCCGGCAGCATAACGCTTAAGAAGCTCATCAACATTCATAGTCCTGCACCTTTTGACGACCTACTTAGTATTCCCAAATTTGTTGAGAATGCAGGAAAAAATATTAAAAACTTTGACGTTGGTAATGGGTAATGGGTAATAATGAGCGGTTCCCAATGAGGAGGAGATAAAAGAGTAGAGACAGGGAAAAATCATCACACTTTCAGTAACGCCAAAACTTTTACTTGCTAGGCAACCTTTACGTTTAGGCATAAATTTATAGATAAAAAGGTTTCAAAGACTGGCTAATGACTTTAGCTACTTGAAGATTCTCATCAACTTCTTGCAAAATCCCCGCCGTAAGCTCTAGTTCATGCACAAGTTTGGTGAATGTTGGACAAAGATGTATTAAGCCAGAGATTAATTCATCAAGCTGCTGCGATTTGAGGCTTGCCCAGTCTTGGCTACTAAAAGTAAATTGCTCGTTTAGTGCAGAAAATAACAGAATTTTTGCTCTTAGTGGGTTGATGTTACTGATAATTTCTGCCCTGATTTTGTAGAGATCGTCAGGCTTAGTAGTTTCTTGTTGATTAAATTTTTGAGGTGCTGTCTCCTCTTGAAACTTAGCTAAACAAGCTTGGGTTTCATCTTCCTCAACAAAATATATTTTTTCTAGCTGACTAATAAGCACATCGGCTACTACCAAGTATTTCTTGGGCTTAGTAGTGGTTTCAGCCATGCCATAAATATACTTAGTTAGACTTGCAAAAGTTGGTTTTTTATTAAGTAATTCTTTGATCGAGCTTTGCCAGTCGACATCATCTATTTTACTTTGCTCGTTTTCCCAAACTTGCTGACAAAGGTAAAATATTAGTTTTTTCAGCCGTAGAGAATCTTCGTGTTGTTTTAAGTATTGAATAACTTGAGTTAATAAATCTAATTTCATCACACTAAAACATCGCCTGTCGCCTCGATTGTATCAGCGGCTACTTGATATTAGGTGTAGGAAGTATGAAGATTTGGGTGTTAAATGCGATCGCACCATAAATAATCCGTGCTGCAAATAGCAACACGGATTAAATTAATCTATTTTCAAGTGCTATGTAGCTTCGCGGACATCTAAGTTAAACAGCATTTGTAGCGATTGCATACACCGCCGTCTAGCTTCAATATCTTGCTCCGCTCGTAATTGCACCATCGGATCATGAAGAATTTTATTGACAATTCCGCGTGTCAAAGCTTCTACTACTTCTTGGTGCTTCTCGGCAAACTCCGAACCTAAACGAGACAAGGCTTTTTCTAACTCTTGTTCGCGAATAGCCTCCGCTTTGTCCCACAAGCATCGGATAGTTGAAACTGTTTCTAAACTACGCCACCAACTATCAAAAATTAAGACTTCTTCATCTAACAGCTTCTCTGCTTCCATCGCCATCTTGCGACGGCTGGCGTGATTTTGGGCGACTACAGCCTTCAAATCGTCCACGTTGAACGCTTGGACGTTTTCTAACTCTTTCGCGTCTCCATGGACGTTGCGCGGTACAGAAATATCAAACAACATCAACAAACGATTGGGTTCTAAAGCCGCCTCTAATTTGGCACGATCTAGCAGTGGCTCTGTTGCGGCGGTACTTGTAAATACTAAGTCTGACATCGCAACTTGCGCCATCATTTCGGACATCGGTTGAATTTGTAAAGTAACTTGACTAAATTGCTTGGCTAATTCTTCCGCCCGTGCGCGCGATCGATTTAAAATTGTGATTTCTACCGCACCTTTTGCCAACAAGTGCTGCACCAGTAGCCGCGACATTTTCCCTGCACCGATAATCGTTACTCGACAAGCTGCCAAGTTTTGAACTTTCATCTGGGCAAGTTCTACCGCCGCCGAACTGATAGATACCGCACCCGTGCCAATATTGGTTTCAGTACGAACGCGCTTACCCGCCGTAATTGCTTGTTTAAATAGCTTATTAAGAATAGATTTGATGCCGTTGTATTGCTGCCCTAGTTTGTGAGTTTGTTTGATTTGAGAAAGAATTTGCCCTTCTCCTAAAACCAAGCTATCCAAACCCGCCGAGACACGCATCAAGTGCATAACAGCATCTTCGTGGAGTAAGACAAATAAGTGTTGTCGCAACGCCAACAAGGGCAATTTGCTATGTTCTGACAAAAATTGATTGACTTCTCTAATTCCTTGCTCGGTTTCGCGAGTAACGATATATATCTCTAAACGATTGCAAGTGCTAAGTATTGCTACTTCCTCAACATGAGGATAACTACAGAGGTGAGCGATCGCGCTTTCCATCTGTGATTCAGGAATACTTAACTTTTCTCGAACTTCCACTGGAGCAGTCTTGTGACTAAGCCCCACGACAGCAATATTCATGTCTCCTCCAAGTATCGGCTAAGAGCAGATAGACAAACTATCTCCTCTTAGCCTTGTGCCTCTTACCGTAGTTGCAGCGACTTGACGTTATCGAATAGATGAATCGTATCGACAAAGCGTGCTGTTTGGGATTGGTTGGAAATGACTAGGCTTTGAGTTCTAGCGCCGCCACCAAAGAAGCGAACGCCTTCCATCAAACTACCAGGAGTAATACCGCAAGCGGCGAACAATATAGTATTGCCCGACGCTAGTTCATCAGCGTTATATACTTTATCAGCGTCATGAATATTCATTTCCTTTAAGCGATTTAGGTTGCCTTCCCTGCTTTCACCAATCAAACCAGTTTGGACTACTTCTGGATCGTAGATCAATTGACCCTGGAAGTGTCCACCCAAACAACGCATTGCTGCGGCGGAAATTACACCTTCAGGGGCGGCTCCAATACCCATAAGGGCATGAATATTAGTCCCAGAGAAGGCGCAGCAGATAGCCGCAGAAACGTCACCGTCACTAATTAGCCTAACTCTAGCTCCAGCCTTGCGAATTTCTTGAATTAAATCTGTATGGCGGGGGCGATCCATCACTACTACGACTAATTCCTCTATCGAACGGTTCAAACATTCGGAAAGAATTTTCAGGTTCTCAGTGGCGGATTTATTGATATCTACATGACCTTTAGCTGCTGGAGGTGCAGCCAATTTTCGCATATAAAAATCTGGCGCGGCAAATAAGCCACCTTTTTCGGCAATAGCCAAAACTGCCATGGAACCATTTTGACCGTAGGCAACTAAGTTAGTTCCTTCGCAGGGGTCAACGGCAATGTCAATTTCAATCAATTCGTCTGGGTTGCAGAATGCTTTGGCATCTTCGCGGGTACAAATACCCACTTCTTCGCCGATGTACAGCATGGGAGCATTATCGCGTTCGCCTTCACCGATGACAATGCGACCCCGCATATAGATTTTGTTCATCCGTTCGCGCATAGCCTCTACAGCCACTTGGTCGGCAATATCTTTTTCCCCTTTACCCATCCATCGAGCGCTAGCGATCGCTGCTTGCTCTACTACCTCGATAATCTCTAGCCCTAATGTATTTTCCACGAAGTCTGTCCTCTAAATTGCCGATGAAGTTTGGCGATTTCAGTTCTCAAGTCTACCAAAGCGCGGATACCACTTATAAAAAGTATTAACTAATCCTGTGTTAAGTTTTACTGCTAACTTTATTTACATCGGGTAAAAGGCGATCGCGCTTCTACCTATTTAGAATTTAGATGTAGACATCTTGCAGCCCCTAAAACACAATGTTAGATTTTCTTAACCCCGTCCTCAACCGCCACCCTGAGCGCATCAAAGCCAACGTAGAAATCTATACTTGGCAAACTTGCCCTTACTGCATCCGTGCCAAATTGCTGTTGTGGTGGAAAGGTGTAAATTTTACGGAGTACAAAATCGATGGCAATGAAGCGGCTAGAACCGCAATGGCGGCACGATCTAACGGTAAACGCAGCGTTCCCCAGATATTCATCAATAACCAACATACCGGGGGCTGTGACGACCTCCATAAGCTAAATTCTCAAGGTCAGTTAGATACATTACTTGCTCAAAGTGCCTAAACAAAGTGGATATTCAAATCGCCCCACCTTACAAGCAACATAGCTATTGGATGCAACAGGCGGTTTCTCTTGCCCAACTAGCAGGAGAAGCAGGAGAAGTACCTGTAGGGGCGATCGTGGTCGATGGTAATAACAATGCGATTTCCGCCGCCCAAAACTATCGAGAACGTCACCACGACCCTACAGCCCACGCTGAAGTTATAGCTTTGCGTTTGGCTGGTCAATACTTGCATTCTTGGCATCTAAATAATTGCACGCTTTACGTTACTTTAGAGCCTTGCCCCATGTGTGCGGGTGCTATTATCCAAGCACGGATTAAATTGCTAGTTTATGGTGCAGACGACCCTAAAAGTGGCGCTGTGCGTACTGTTTGCAATATTCCTGATAGTGATTGCTCTTACCATCGCTTAGAGGTGCTAGGAGGCATCTTAGAATCTAATTGTCGCCAACAATTGCAATCATGGTTTGCTCAAAAAAGAAAGTGTAGGTAATTACCCATTCCCAATTCCCAATTACCCATTCCCAATTCTTAAAGTGTCCTCATCAATCGAGACAATTACGATTAGAAAATTTAGGTTTAAATTAATCTAGTTTAAGCCCGCAGCCATCATGATGACGCAAATGGAACCCCAATCTCTAAACACTCCCAAAACTAGCCCCGATGAAGAAGTTGCCCTTTCTGCGCCGATTAGTTCTAGAGTTTCGCCTTGGTTAGCACCATTGGCGTATTTTTTCGGGTGTCGGGTTATTTTACCGTTGTATTTTGGCAAAGTTGCAATTTCTGGACAAGAAAATTTGCCGACTACAGGCCCGGTTATTTTGGCTCCTACTCATCGCTCTCGTTGGGATGCGGTAGTTGTACCGGGGGTAAGTGGTCGCCCAGTGACGGGTCGAGATTTAACTTTTATGGTGTCAGAAAACGAGGCTTCGGGGCTTCAAGGTTGGTTTGTCTGCCGTTTGGGTGGTTTTCCTGTCAATACTGACCGTCCATCAATTCGCACTTTGCGCTATGGCGTTGAGGTACTTTTGCAACAAGAAATGCTAGTAATTTTTCCTGAAGGTAATATTTTTCGTGATGGCTCTGTTCATCCCCTCAAGCCAGGACTTGCTCGTTTAGCAGTTAGCGCCGAAACTACTCATCCCGGCTTAGGGGTGCAAGTTGTACCTATGGGGATTAAATACAGCCAAGAGTATCCTCAGTCGGGAAGTGATGTTTCTATTTGCATCGGCGCTCCCCTAAAAGTGGCAACTTACAATCAGGGTTCGGTAAAGCAAAGGGCTAAACAATTAACCACCGATTTAGAAAATGCCCTTAAAGCTTTGATTTGAAATTTGGTTACAATAGGAACTAATAAAGTATTAATTAAGTCTTCTTTTGGGAAACTTTGACAGATAAAGCAGATTTGGTAAAAGCACCAATGAGAGTTAAGATACCCAAAGTTTTAATTGGTTCGATGTTCTCTCTGTACTTAGTTACGCTATGATATCTGCTGGAACTGTTCGCTTTTCGCCCCGTTATGCCTGTTTAACTTTTTTATCGTCGGTATTAGTTTTAATTATGCTAGTACCAGCTAATGCTCAAAGTGCGAAACCACAGCAACCGAAAAACTCTAATCAAACTCAACCAATCAATCCAACTAGCCCAAATGTACTTAGTCCCGATGCCCAAAATAACAGCGCATTGAGCGTACAAGGCGGACAACGTTTGATGAGCGAAGCAAGTTCTGCGGTTTCTGCTCAAGACTATCCTTTGGCTACTAAAAAGCTTCAAGATGCCCGTCAGGTCTTTAACCAAGTATCGAATTTTTATCAAGAATTAGCTACTAGCTTTTCAGGCATTGATAATCGCCTCGCGGATAGCCAGCGCAAAAAAGCCTTAGACACTGCTCAAATGCGCGATGATGCTACTTACCAACTAGCATTGGTACATCGGGCGCAAAATCAACCCGAACTTGCCGTACCTCTATTAGTTCAAATTATCCGCAGTCAAAACCCGACACGAGACTTGGGCAAAAAAGCTTATCAACAATTATTTGAGTTGGGATTTGTCGATGCTCCTTTTCCTGCTAGTAGTGGTGCTAGCAATCCAAGTAGCGATCGCCCAGCAAATCAACCCAATAAGTAGTTAAATTAGAAAGTAATTGAGCCGCAATATATTATAGGAACTGTGATGATTAGCCCGCAGCAAGTTGAGGAAATGATTAAAATGCGTCTTCCCGATGCTCAAATACAAGTTCAAGACTTGAAAGGCAGTGGCGATCACTATCAAGTTACAGTGGTTTCATCCCAATTTGTGGGGAAAGGACTTGTACAACAACACCAACTAATTTATCAGGCGTTGAATCAAGCCATGTCCTCAGAAGCTATCCATGCTTTGGCAATAAAAACTTCTATTCCTCAAGCTTAATTTCCTAGCACCAAGCCCTTTACAAAATAACAACAAAATTATGACCCCCCAAGTGCAAACACAAATTGATAATTTGCTCAAAGACAACAAAATTGTTGTCTTTATGAAAGGTTCTAAATTGATGCCTCAATGTGGATTCTCCAATAATGTCGTTCAAATATTGAGTACGCTCGGAGTACCCTTTGAAACCGTTGATATTTTGGCAGATAATGAAATACGTCAAGGAATAAAAGAGTATTCCAACTGGCCCACAATTCCCCAAGTTTACGTCAATGGTGAATTTATCGGCGGTTCAGACATCTTAATTGAAATGTACCAAAAAGGCGATTTACAGCAAATGGTGGAAGTTGCTTTAGCTTCTTAAAAGATGTTTTAGAAAATAGGATTCGTCGGGAAGCCCCCTAACTCACGTTAAAAAAGCGGGTATCGCTACTCTTCCCGCTTTTTTACTTCCCTCAAAAGACAAGTCTTTGCTGCCAATTAAAAATCCTCAAGATTATAAAAACCTTGAGGATTTTTTAGTGAGTTAAAAAGTTATCTTAAGTTTTGCTCAAAAACGCATTTAATAATAGTCCGCTTCAGTTTGCGTTTGAGGGAGTGGGGTTTCAAAGTTGAAGGGATCGTAAAGAAATCGCGTTGATTCTTCTTCTAGACGATGAATTAGATAAGCCTCAAGTACGTTAGTTTGGCGTAAAGCAGCTAAGTAACCATCTAGAAACAAGCGCAAGTCGTCAGAGCGATAACCTCGTTGCCATAACTCAACTAAAGCATCGGTTACTCTTTGATATAAACGGATAGTTTGAGTGTCTTGAAGCATAATTAAAAACTGAGTAGGAGAATATTAAATAGTGCATGGTGAAAATTTAATCACTTTTTTAGTTGATTGTTTCACATTGGCGGCAATTAATAGAGGCAATTACCTCTATTAACAACCCTTCAAGCCTAGGAATATAGCTAACCCCAGTAGCTAAGTAGAGCGATCGCAAGCGGTATAAGTCTATTGTAGTCAAATACTTGTGGTTATAAAATGTATCTATCGGGTTAGTCTTAAAGACGACTTATCAAAAATAGGTATAAAAACATTTAGCAGTAAATTTATATTGAAATTTCTGCCTAGCTGGGTACTTTCTAAGGGGAGATAAGGCAACAATTTTTTGAGTGTAAATTGGGAAATTTAACCCTCTAGAGCTACTAAAAAACTTGTTGTTAGCTCTGGGTAAGCTCTAAATCGATCTTTGCTATCATTTGCTTACCTTCGTTTAAAAGATACTCAAGAAAAGTGCTGGCAACTACAGACAATTGTTTGGTGGATGGGTAAACGATATACCAATGGCGTTGAATAGGAAAACCCTCAACATCCAAAATAGTTAATGGCCCTTTTGTACCTTCAAGGGCTAAAACATGGCGAGACAATACCGAAATTCCTAAGCCGCCGACGATCGCGTGTTTGATTGCCTCATTACTGCCAATCTCCATTTCTACATTCATTTCTACTCGGTTTTCGGCGAAAAACTGCTCTACAGCCATTCGCGTCCCCGATCCTGCTTCCCGGATAATAAAAGGCTCTTGGGCAAGGCGCTGTAAGGGAATATTTTTCTCGCCAGCTAGGGGATGATCCGAGGGTGCGATCGCAACTAAAGCATTTTCCAAAATTGGTCGCAGATTAATATCCAGTCCTTCAGGTGGTTGTCCGAGAATATAAAGATCGTCCACATTTTCACTCAAGCGATCTAGTACCTGTTTGCGGTTAGTGACTTGCAACGCGATTTTGATGCCGGGATAACGATGGCGAAACTGTCCTAGCAAACGTGGCACAAAATATTTAGCAGTCGTAATTACAGCTAGGCGTAGATTTCCCTGTTTTAGTCCCTTCAAATCTGCCAAAGTCATTTCTAACTGAGACATTTTTTCTGAGATATCTTTACAGACGCTTAAAACCTCCTTACCTGCATCTGTAAGGTAAATGCGCTTGCCTATTTGCTCAAACAACGGTATTCCTACCGCTTTTGTTAATTGCTTAATTTGCTGCGAAACGGTAGGTTGACTCAAAAACATTTCCTCTGCTGCTTTTGTAAAACTACCGGATCTGGCGACTTCTTCAAATACCTTTAACTGATGCAACGTTGCGTGTTTTAACATCCATTTTCCTGCCCATACTAAGTATTGACAGATTCTATCATCAAATCTAAATATAAACTTTTATCTATTGATCTCTAAGCGATACATCTCCATTTTTACTGCTTTAACTTATTTTCTATCTATATCTACGACTGATATAGCCACTATTTAGTTGATAAAGACAACTTATTCTACATAGGGTTTATCTATGGCAACGATAAAAAAAACAGTTCATGCCTATGTACATTTCGGGATATTGTCTATTTAATCGCCAAAAAAAAAGCCTAAAAGTTGCTTTTAGCAAGAGTTAGGACTCGCTGCCGAAATACCAGCAGAGGCGATCGCATTTACAGGAGGGGATTTTATGAATGACTTAATAAATCAATTTTCTCGGCGCAAATTTCTTTTAACTGCTGGAGCCTCGGCGGTAGGGTCGGTATTGCTCAACGGCTGCTTGGGAAATCCCCCCGATTCATCTGGCAATACTCAAGCACAACAGGTTTCGGCAGTTAATATTAGCCCCGAACAAGCACCGGAAACTACCAAGGTAAAGTTGGGCTATATACCCATTGTGGAAGCGGCTCCCTTGATTATTGCCCAGGAAAAAGGCTTTTTTGCTAAGTACGGCATGACCGGAGTTGAGCTTGCTAAACAAGCCTCGTGGGGGGCAATGCGTGACAATACAGAGATAGGCTCAAGCGGCGGTGGCGTTGATGGCGGTCAATATCAAATGCCAATGCCTCATCTAATAACTGAAGGAATTATTACTAAAGGCAATCAAAAAATTCCCATGTATCTCCTGGCGCAGTTAATTACGCATGGAAATGGAATTGCTGTTGCTAATAAGCATAAGGGGCAAGGGATGGGTTTAGACCTAAGCAAGAGTGGTAAACCAGTTGTTGACCAACTTAAATCAACAAAAAATCCTTTTTCCGCCGCTTATACTTTTGCCCAGGTCAATCAAGATTTTTGGCTCCGCTACTGGTTAGCCGCCGGGGGCATTAATCCCGATACTGATGTCAAACTAATTCCCGTCCCCGCAGCCCAAACTGTCGCCAATATGAAAACAGGGACGATGGACGCTTTTAGTACAGGAGATCCCTGGCCTTATCGGATTGTTAAGGACAAAATTGGGTTTATGGCAGTATTGACCGCCGAAATGTGGAAAAATCACCCCGAAGAATATTTTGCCATGCGCGCAGACTGGGCTGACAAAAATCCCAAGGCAACTAAAGCAATCTTGAAAGGCATTATGGAAGCGCAGCAATGGTTAGATAATTTTGACAACCGCGCCGAAGCTGCGACCATCCTTAGCGGACGAAATTATTTTAATCTTCCGACCGAAATTTTGGCAGAGCCATTTCAAGGCAAGTATGACATGGGCGATGGTCGGGTAATTGATGATAAATCGATGGCGGCGTATTACTGGAAAGATGAAAGAGGTAGCGTTTCTTATCCTTACAAGAGTCACGATCTTTGGTTTTTGACGGAAAGCGTGCGCTGGGGCTTTTTGCCTCCAGATACTTTGACAAATGCTAAGGCGCTAATTGATAAAGTCAACCGCGAAGATATTTGGAAACAAGCAGCGACGGAAGCAGGTATTGCTGCGGCAGATATTCCTACAAGTACATCTCGTGGCATTGAAACGTTTTTTGATGGTGTCAAGTTCGACCCAGAAAATCCAACAGCATATTTGCAGAGTTTGAAGATTAAAAAAGTAGCTTTGTAGAGACATTGCAATGCAACGCCTTGTTGCCAAAATTCATACTTATACAACTAGAGGAAAATACAGCCAATGACCACACTTCAAAGCCGACGACCTGCCAGAAATACCAAAGGTTGGGGTTCCCGCCTGAGCAAGCAACTTCCCGACCTGATACCGCCAATTATTGCGATCGCTATTTTTCTCGCCCTATGGCAGTTATTTTCTTGGACTCCAGGGGCAACTTTACCAGGGCCTATACAAGTTGTTCAAGATACTTGGGTATTAATTTTCTGGCCTTTTTATGATCGCGGTGGTACAGATAAGGGCTTATTTTGGCAGATTCTCGCTAGTTTGCAAAGAGTAGCGATAAGTTACACCCTAGCGGCAATTGTGGGCATTGGCCTGGGCATATTGATCGGCACAAATAAAATGATGTCCAAAGCTTTAGATCCAATCTTCCAACTATTGCGAACTGTACCACCTTTAGCGTGGGTTCCGATTGCTTTAGCTGCCTTGCGTCAAAACGAACCCGCCGCTTTATTCGTAATTTTTATTACCGCAATTTGGCCCATCTTAATTAATACAGCAGTGGGAGTAAAGCAAATTCCCACTGATTATAACAACGTTGCTAAAGTTCTCCAGCTTAATCGCAAAGAGTATTTCTTTAATATTTTGATTCCGGCGGCGCTGCCCTACATTTTTACAGGCTTGAGAATTGCGATTGGATTAGCTTGGTTGGCAATTATCGCCGCAGAGATTGTAATGTCGGGGATTGTGGGCATTGGCTTTTTTATCTGGGAAGCCTACCAAAATAACAACGTTAGTGAAGTGATATTAGCCTTAATCTACATCGGCGTTGTTGGTTTCTTGCTAGACAAAGCTATGGGTTGGATCGAAAACCGGATTTTGCCCGCAGAACCAAAGTAGATACAAAAGAAATTGTCCTCTAACTCCCTAATAACCTATGTCTGTTTTCGTTGCTGTCGATCAAATTGATAAAGTTTTTCCATTAACTGGCGGTGGTAGCTACATTGCCCTCAAAGGAATCAATCTCCAAATTAAAAAAGGAGAATTTGTCTCGCTTATCGGTCACTCTGGTTGTGGCAAATCTACTCTGTTGAATATGGTAGCAGGTTTGGATTTGCCTAGTGAAGGCGTTGTAACCCTAGAAGGACAAAAAATTACGAAACCTGGCCCCGACCGGATGGTAGTATTCCAGAATTATTCCTTGTTACCTTGGCGGACTGTCCGAGAAAATATTGCCTTAGCGGTGGACTCTGTAATGAGCGATTTGCCAGCAGGCGAGCGCAAAAGCATCATCGAGCAACATATAGATATGGTAGGTTTGCGTCAAGCCGCCGACAAGCAACCAGGACAGTTGTCGGGAGGAATGAAACAACGAGTTGCGATCGCGCGCGCCTTGGCTATTCGCCCTAAACTCCTGCTTCTAGACGAACCGTTTGGGGCTTTGGATGCCTTAACGCGGGGTAACTTGCAAGAGCAATTGATGAAAATTTGCGAAGAAAATCAAGTTACCGCCGTCATGGTTACCCACGATGTTGATGAAGCAGTGCTGTTGTCGGACAGGATTGTGATGCTGACAAACGGGCCAGAATCAAAAATTGGTCAGATTTTAGAAGTAGATATTCCCCGCCCTCGCAAGCGCATGGAAGTAGTAGAACATCCCAGCTATTACAGCTTGCGAAGTGAAATGATTTACTTTCTCAATCAGCAAAAGCGGATTAAAAAAATTCGGGCAAGAAAGACTGGTGCGATCGCCCGTCATGGTTTAGAAAAAGTTAATTTAGAACTTGGTTTTTTACCCTTAACCGCCTGTGCGCCCCTGGCTATAGCCAAAGAAAAAGGCTTTTTTGCCAAGCATGGCTTAGATGAAGTAACTTTAGTCCGCGAATCGAACTGGCGAGGAATTACCGACGGCATAGTTGGCGGTTATTTAGATGCAGCGCAAATGCCTTCCGGGATGCCCATGTGGTTGACTTTGGGCGGTCATGAAAACAAACCCGTCCCCATCGTTACGTCCTTAACTATGACCCGTAACGGCAACGCCATCACCCTAGCAAAGCGCTTTTACGACCAAGGGGTATATAGCTTGTCAGACTTTAAGGAAATGCTGCATAAAACTCCTCAAGGTCAACATCGTATGGGTATGGTGCATCCTTCTTCAATGCACAATTTACTATTGCGTTACTGGCTGGCGGCGGGAGGCATTGATCCAGACCGAGATGTAAAGCTATCAACCATTCCTCCGGCGCAGATGGTAGCTGACTTGCAAAATGGAAGTATCGACGGTTATTGTGTTGGGGAACCTTGGAACCTCCGCGCCGCCGATGAAAACATTGGCTTTACGATCGCAACAGATTTAGAAATTTGGCTAGGACATCCCGGCAAAGTTCTCGGTGTGCGCGAAGATTGGGCTGCGACTTATCCTAATACCCATATTGCCTTAGTTAAAGCTCTTTTAGAAGCCTGTCATTACTGTTCTCAGCCAGAACACGGTCAAGAAATCCGCGAGATATTAGCCGGAAGAGAGTATGTAAGTACGGATATAGCTTATATCCAAATGGGAGAGACAAATACATCTACTACTTGTAGCTTGGATCATCCGATGCGAGATTATGCCCACCATCAGTTTTATGGAGACTCAGGGGTCAATCGTCCCAGTCGTACAGAACAACTATGGATTATGACCCAACTCGCGCGTTGGGGTGATACTCCTTTCCCTAGAAACTGGGTAGAAATTCTTGAACGTATTTGTAAAGTAGGTGTATTTAGCACCGCCGCGCGCGAACTTGGTCTGGGCGATATTACTTACACTCGCAAAGCGATTCAATTGTTCGATGGTACGGTGTTTAACGCTGATGACCCGATCGCCTATCTCAACAGTCTAGCCATTAAACAAGATTTCTCCATCGCCGAAGTTGTCATCGACTCCCGCCCTACGGTGGCTGCTTAATTACAAAGTACAATTTTAAAACTAATACAAAAGACGTTCCGGTGGAACGTCTCTACTAAACCAATGCACAACCGTACTCTTGCTTATATCGATCCCAGCGCCAATACTTCCGCTCCAAAAACGACTCAAAACCAACCTTTTTTAGTAATTGAAGATGTCTCTAAGGTCTATCCCACGCCCAAAGGTACTTATACGGTACTAGAAGGAGTCAATCTCACCGTCAATGAGGGCGAGTTTATCTGCGTTATCGGTCACTCTGGTTGTGGCAAATCAACGCTGCTAAATATGGTTTCGGGCTTTACTACCCCTAGTAGCGGTAGGGTTGAACTTAATTCTGTAGCGATTACAAAACCAGGCCCCGATCGCATGGTAGTGTTTCAAAACTACGCTTTGCTACCTTGGAAGACTGCTTTTGAAAATGTCTACATTGCTGTTAATGCCGTGTACCCCAACAAACCAGAAGCAGAGAAAAGAGCGATCGTACGGGAACATTTGGCAATGGTAGGACTAACAGAATCCGCCGATAAAAAGCCGCCACAACTTTCTGGAGGAATGAAACAGCGCGTTTCTATTGCCCGTGCTTTAGCGATTCGTCCTCAAGTTTTGATTTTAGATGAGCCTTTTGGGGCATTAGATGCGATTACTAAAGAAGAATTGCAAGAAGAATTACTAAAAATTTGGAACGATCATCGCTGTACGGTGCTGATGATTACTCACGATATTGATGAAGCTTTGTTTCTTGCCGATCGCTTAGTAATGATGACCAATGGCCCGGCTGCTAGTATTGGGGAAGTAATGGATATTCCTTTTTCTCGTCCGCGCGATCGCACTCGGATTATGGAAGATCCCCAATACTACAAGTTGCGAAACTACGCCTTAGACTTTCTGTATCATCGGTTTGCCCATGATGATACTGATTAGAAGTACTCTACTAAATAGCTGTTTGTGACGAGTTAAAACTCGTCACTTTGAATAACTAATACAACGTATTGCTTTGGAATTAATCAATCTGTAATGCCTCTGCTACTCTTAATTTAGCCGAACGCGATCGCACATTATTTTCTAATTCCTCAGCTTGGGCAGTAATGGGCTTTTTAGTAATTACCTTCACTATTGTTGATTCGCGTAAACTGTGCTTGACGATTCGGTCTTCTAAGCTATGAAAGCTAATTACAACAATTCTCCCCCCCGGTACAAGAGAAATAGGAGCGCGAATTAGAAAATTCTCTATAGCTGTTAATTCTTCATTAATAACAATTCGCAGAGCCTGAAATACGCGGGTTGCGGGGTGAATCCTACCATAACGATACTGTTTTGGTACAGAATAGGTGATCGCCTCTGCGAGTTCTGTAGTAGTTGTAAAGGGGCGTTTTTCTACTATTCTTCTGGCGATGCGCCGCGATAGTCTTTCCTCGCCGTACTTAAAGAAAATATTTGCCAGATCGTTTTCATCCCAATCATTAATCACCTCTGCGGCGGTCAAATCTCGTCGTCTATCCATCCGCATATCTAAGGGTGCGGTATTGCGAAAACTAAAGCCTCGCTCTGCTGTATCAAGGTGGTAAGAGCTAACGCCCAAATCTGCAATTATTCCATCAAAAGAGGCGATTTTATATTCAAAGTCGGCAAAACTGCTTAAAACAAATTCAATGCGACTGCCATATTCCCCAAGACGTTGATTAGCTGCACTAATTGCCTGTTCGTCCCAATCTAAAGCTGTAACTTTAACATCGGGATAAGTCTGTAAAATTGCCTCACTATGACCGCCACCGCCTACGGTAGCATCTAAATAATGCCCCCCAGGACGAATAGCTAAAGCAGAAATTACCTCTTGACTTAAAACAGGTATATGAAAAAATGCCTGTAACTCGTTTTCCTCAACACCAAGCTCCATATAATTAAATAAGCGCTTACAAAATTAAACATCAAGCACTTAATATCTATAGTGCCTACTTACTTCAACTTACCGCTAATTCATAAGTATTTTTGGCGGAATCATCTAAATAAGCACTCCAACAGTAAATTAACCACCTATGGCAAGAATAGAAACTAGAACAGAACCCATGGTGCTAAACATGGGGCCTCACCACCCCTCAATGCACGGAGTGATGAGACTAATCGTCACTTTGGATGGGGAAGACGTAGTAGATTGTGAGCCTGTAATGGGCTATCTGCATCGCGGGATGGAGAAAATAGCCGAAAACCGCACAAATATCATGTACGTCCCTTACGTAAGTCGCTGGGACTACGCAGCCGGGATGTTTAATGAAGCGGTGAGCGTCAACGCGCCAGAAAAATTAGCAAATATTCCCGTTCCCAAACGCGCCAGCTACATTCGCGTAATTATGCTGGAATTAAACCGGATTGCTAATCATTTGCTATGGTTAGGGCCATTTATGGCGGATGTAGGCGCTCAAACTCCATTTTTCTACATTTTCCGCGAACGGGAGATGATTTACGATTTGTGGGAAGCTGCTACAGGCTACCGAATGGTAAATAACAATTACTTCCGTATTGGTGGAGTTGCGGTAGATTTACCTTACGGTTGGGTAGATAAATGCGTAGAATTTATTGAGTATTTTTACCCCAAAGTTGATGAGTACGAGCGCTTAATTACTAACAATCCCATTTTTAGAAGACGGGTTGAAGGTATTGGGACAATTGGCCGCGAAGATGCGATTAATTGGGGGCTATCAGGCCCGATGTTACGTGCTTCGGGGGTGAAGTGGGACTTAAGGAAAGTTGACCACTACGAATGTTATGACGATTTTGATTGGGATGTACAGTGGGAAACGGCAGGAGATTGTTTTGCGCGGTATTTAGTGCGGATTCGAGAAATGCGCGAATCGGTCAAAATTCTCCGTCAAGCAATTAAAGCGCTTCCCGGTGGCCCTTTTGAAAACCTAGAGGCTAAACGCCTAGCTGAAGGCGCAAAATCTGAATGGAATGGTTTTGACTACCAGTACATTAGTAAAAAAGTTGCGCCTACTTTTAAAATTCCCAAAGGCGAACATTACGCGCGCATTGAAAGCGGTAAAGGTGAGTTAGGAATTTACCTTGTTGGTGATGATAATGTGTTTCCTTGGCGGTGGAAGATTCGCGCTGCGGATTTTAATAACTTGCAAATTTTTCCTCACATTGTCCGAGGTGTAAAAGTTGCGGATATTGTGACAATTTTGGGTAGCATTGACATCATTATGGGATCTGTAGATCGTTAGAACCTTTGGGGCGTAATACTTGCGCCCCATTACAATTGTTTTTGTATTTCTGGTAGACCGTTGAGACTTGACTTAGAAAATAATTCTAATTTGTTGTTAACTGACATTATTGCTAATTGCATTAAGGTAAACGGCGGCGCTATTACCTTTGCCGAATTTATGGAGTTGGCGCTATACCATCCCCAGTATGGCTATTACACTACAAAAGCTGTAGATATTGGGGCGCAAGGTGATTTTTTTACGTCTCCACATTTAGGAAAAGATTTTGGCGAACTCTTAGCGGTGCAATTTGCCCAGATGTGGGACATTATGGGACAACCCGCAACTTTTACCCTGGTAGAAATGGGCGCAGGACAAGGTATTTTGGCTGTTGATCTTTTTAAATATTTGTACAAGCATTACCGCGAGTTTTTTAACTGCTTACAGTACATTATTGTTGAAGTATCCCCAGGCTTAAAACAGCAACAACAGCAGCTATTACAAGGTGTAGCTGATAAAGTTAAATGGTGCAGCTTAGAAGAAATACCTACTGATTCAATTATTGGCTGTGCTTTTTCTAATGAACTTATCGATGCGATGCCTATTAATTTATTTTCGCTGCAAGATGGGCAATTAGGAGAAATATATGTAACGTCCGAAAACAATACTTTTATAGAAGTAGTAAGCGCTCCCTCTACGCCAAAAATAGCTCAGTATTTCGACTTGGTAGGAATAAACTTAGGGCAATTAGCAAGTAACTACCGTAGTGAAATTAATTTAGCGGCTTTGGAATGGCTGACTACAATAAGCCAGAAATTGCAGCAAGGGTATTTGTTAACTATCGATTATGGCTACACGGCGGCGCGTTATTATAACCCCATGCGATCGCAGGGAACTTTGCAATGCTACTATCGCCACGGATACCATAACAACCCGTATATAAACATCGGCGAGCAAGATATCACGGCTCATGTAGATTTTACGGCTTTAGAGCGCTGGGGCGAACAGTGCGGCTTACAAAAGGTAGGATTTACTCAGCAAGGATTATTTTTGATGGCGTTGGGATTGGGAGAGCGAATTGCAGCAAATTCGACCGAAAACGCCAATAATTTAGAGCAACTACTTCAACGCCGCGAAACCTTGCATCAGTTAATAAATCCTCAAGGATTAGGTGGTTTTGGCGTTTTAGTCCAATCTAAAGGATTGTTGCCTAATATTCCTTTAAAAGGTATGATGGCTTAAAAAATTCTATTATCGTCTCACTGTACGAGCTTTTTTTGCTTTAAAGTCATTAAATTAAAACTGATACCGTTACAAAAAAGCCAATTATGACTCCCCACGATTTGTTTATGCTAGTGCTGCTGCTTTCTCCTGGACTCTTGCTCTCAGTGATAATTATGGTAGCTTTTGCAGCAGGTGGTTAATTTCAGTACAGATACTTTTATCTAAAATATCCAAAATAAGCTGGAGGTATACAAGTGAAAGTTGCTGTCTTCAGCACCAAGTCTTATGATCGCACTTTTTTAGAAGCTGCTAATACGCAAAGTAAGCACGAGTTAGTTTTTTTTGAACCCCGCTTAACTTGCGAAACCAGCGTATTAGCTACAGGGTCGCAAGCAGTTTGTGCTTTTGTCAATGATGAACTAAATGCTCAAACTCTTACCAAATTGGCAAACTTGGGCATAAAATTAATTGCGTTGCGATCGGCGGGTTTCAACAATGTAGATTTAATAAAAGCTGAGGAGTTAGAACTAACTGTTGTCCGCGTACCCGCCTATTCTCCCTATGCTGTTGCTGAACATACTATTGGCTTAATTCTTGCTCTCAATCGGCGCATACCTCGCGCTTACAACCGCGTCCGCGAAGGTAATTTTTCTTTAGAAGGGCTTTTAGGTTTCGATCTTAATGGTAAAACGGCGGGGATCGTTGGTACAGGCAGAATTGGCACGATTACAGCCCAAATACTCCAAGGTTTTGGGTGCAACGTATTGGCTTACGACAATACGCCTCCAGATAATCAAAACCTCGAATATGTATCGTTTCCGCAACTTTTGGCGGCGGCGGATATTGTTAGTTTGCATTGTCCTTTAACTCCTGAAACTCATCACCTAATCAACGCTCAAACAGTAGCGCAAATGAAAACAGGTGCTATGCTAATCAACACGAGTCGCGGGGCTTTAATTGACACCAAAGCGGTAGTTACTGGCTTAAAATCCGGTAAAATCGGCTATCTTGGCTTAGATGTGTACGAAAAGGAGGGAAATTTATTTTTTGAAGACTTGTCAAGTGCAGTCATTCAAGACGATCTTTTTGAACGTCTGCTTACTTTTCCCAATGTCTTAATTACCGGACATCAATCTTTTTTCACTATTGAAGCTGTGAAAAGTATTGCCGAAACTACTTTGTCAAATATCTCTGACTTTGAACAGGGTAATTGCTCTAATCAAGTGAAGCCAAGTCAACACCACTGAGGTATATACATCAACTATAGGAATAGAAACTAAAGTTTCAATTGCTAATGCTATCTACCTTGAAGTCGATGAATCATTTTTTGAGAGCTAGTAAGGTTAGACAATAGTTAAAACCGTTTTCTCTCTTTCCGAGGCGGTGCTGATAACCAAGATATTGCCTAGCAAACGATCTGGGCGTTGTCATTTCCAAAAATCAACACACTAAAAAATTATGGAATCCCAACTGCAACAAGAATACACCGATACCCAAAATATTAAGGTATCAGCCCCAGGAACTATGGTTACTATAGAGCCAAGTACAGATGATCAGTGGACGCGCGTAGGTTCTCAAGTTTCAGGGTTTTTAGCTCAATTACCCGAAATAATCGGCAATTTTTGGGAAAGTTACAAGCAGCCAATTACTAGCCTGGGATTAATTTTTGCCGCAATTATCACAGTTAAAGTCGTATTTGCAGTAATTGCTGCTTTAAACGATATTCCACTTTTAGCACCAACTTTTGAATTAGTTGGAATTGCTTACTCAGCTTGGTTTGTCAACCGCTACTTGCTTCAAGCCTCCCACCGTCAAGAATTGGCGCAAGAAATTGAAAAGTTGAAAGGAAAAGTAGTTGGTAGTCAACAACTGTCATAACTACCATAATCTTTCAAAATAAATAAGCGATCGCACTTATGGGATGTGCGATCGCTTATTTTTATTTAGTATTACCTACATAGGGCGAATCTATTGGCTGTAATTTACCTTGTTGTACCATCGCCTGATAAACTATTGCCGCTACTTCAGCGCGGGTAGCATTGCGGTTAGGTGCTAGGATATTGCGATCGGGATAATTGGCTATAAGCCCTGCATTTGTTGCTGCGGCTACTTTATCTTTAGCATAGTTGGGAATTTCGTTAGCATCCCCGTAAGATTGCAAAACTGATTGAGTCGCAGAAGCCGGAAGTTTTAAGCCGCTAGCAATTGCCACCAAAACTTGCACTCTGGGAATTTCTTGAGTTGGGCGAAAAACATCGCCGGGATAGCCTTGTAAAAATCCGGTGGTTGTAGCACTGTTAATTGCCGGAATACCCCAAAAATTAGTCTCAATATCCTTATATTTTGTTGTTCCGTCTACAGATTGATTATCGAAAGCATCTTGCAACAATGCAGCAAATTCCGCACGAGTTATTGTTTGATTTGGTCGAAAATAGTCTCCAGCATAGCCACTAACAACCCCACTTGCTGCTAAAGCATGAATATAGGGACGCGCCCAATAGTCCGGGGGAACATCAATAAAAGTAACTGGCGTTCCTGTTTTTGGTGTTGGGGAGGCTGCAACACTCCCATTAGGAACAACTACCACCGGAACTTGCGCTCGCCTTTGGGGGACTTCATCAGAGGCAATAGAAGGGCTAACGCTAGGGGCTAAGGTAGGTGCGGTTTCTACTTCTGCGGCTTGCGGGGAAGGAACCAGTAAAGGAGTAGAATTGCGATCGCTTGATAAAATGCGATCGAGGTTTATTGCTTGTGGATTGCGAGATAACGACCACCAAATAATCCCGCCAATAGCGCTAAAAGCAACCAAAATTCCGATAAAATCATCAAAACCTAAAGGTGTTTTGTCCGATGGCGAAGGATCGGGCGGTAAAGAATTTGTCATATTAGCAGCAAAAGAATATAGCCAAATTAAGCCACTAACTAGGGCTTTTGCGATACCTCTTTTGGGTAGGTTTTTTTACAGCACTCGTAACAAACTAGCAACGCTACTTATTGCAGGTAACGTGCGAATTTCTGCTAAAGAAGCATTAAAATCGCCTTCGCGGACATCATGAGTTACAACCACAATTTCCGCTAAATTATCGTGAATGCCTGTTTGTACCACCGATTCTAAGCTAACGCCACAGTTACCGAAACAAGTACCCAATTTACCAATTACCCCCGGATGATCTTGCGTCAGAAAACGGGCGTAAAAGCGGGTTACAAGATCGTCCATTGGCGACTTTTCGCAATATTCTTGATGAGAACAACTCATTAAAGGATGGGGTTTTGCTGTGCCAGTTTTTAGTACGGCTGCGATCGCCAATATATCCGCTACTACCGCACTAGCCGTTGCTCCCGCCCCCGCCCCCGGCCCAAAAAACATTACTTGTCCTATAGGGTCGCCTTCTACCAAAATTGCGTTGTACACCCCGTTAATGCTGGCTAAAGGGTGGGCTTGCGGGACTAAAGTCGGATGGACGCGTAAGGAGAGACTATTACTAGAGGGGGCTTTTTTGGCGATCGCTAAAAGTTTGATGACAAAACCGAGTTTTTCGGCGTAAGCTATGTCTGCCTTGCTAACATTGCGGATACCTTCACAATAAACATCTTGTAACTTAATTCGTCCACCAAAAGCTAAAGAAGCCAGAATCGCAATTTTATCGGCTGCGTCTAATCCATCTATATCCGCAGTGGGATCGGCTTCCGCGTAACCTAGTTGTTGGGCTTCGGCTAAAACTTCCGCAAAATCACTCCCGCGATCGCGCATTGCCGTCAAAATATAATTTGTTGTGCCGTTAACAATCCCTGTAACCGCCGTAATTCGATTTACACTCAAAGATTGCTTAAGTGGCGCAATAACCGGGATACCGCCGCCTACAGCCGCCTCTAACATCACGTATACCCCGGCGGCATTGGCTGCTGTAAAAATTTCATCGCCATAACGGGCAATTACGGCTTTATTGGCTGTAACTACGTGCTTACCATTGTTGATTGCTTGTAAGATGAGACTTCGCGCAGGTTCTAAGCCTCCTAGCAACTCTACGACTATATCTATCGCTGGATCTTTGACAATTGATTCTAAATCTGTAGTAATTACTTCCGCAGGCAAAGTTACAGCGCGGGATTTAGCTAGAGATTTTACCCCAACTTTGTACACTTCTATTTCTTTTAGCAACGCCTGCCGACCAGTAGGATCTAATAGCAGTTGAACTGTACCTGTACCTACCGTCCCTAAGCCCAAGATTCCTACTTTAAAAGCCACAATCTGTTACCAATATCACCAAAAACTATTGTAGGGGTGTATTTACCATACACCCCTACAAATCGACTAATTATTAGTATTTAGTAAGTTTCTACGTGCCAGCGACCAGCTTTTTTCATTGCTTTTTGATAATCAATCCAATTTACACCATCGGCTGCCGCCGCCGCCGATAGCGCTTCGTCAATACCGCCTTCCATACCTTTCAAACCGCAAATATAGGTGTGGGTATTTTCCTTTTGAATCAACTTCCACAAGTCTTGAGCGTGTTCTGCTACTCGATCTTGAATATACATTCTGCCGCCTTCAGGGTTTTTTTGTTCGCGGCTGATTGCGTAAGTCAAGCGGAAATTGTCGGGATACTGCGTTTGCATTTCCTCTAACTCCTCTTTATACAAAACGTTTGGAGTCGTCGGGATGCCAAAAACTAACCAGGCTAAACCCTTAAACTTATAGTCAGGGTTGGCTTCTTGTTCGTTCTTTTTGAACATCCGCCAGAGGTAAGCTCTAAAGGGAGCAATACCCGTACCCGTTGCAAACATAATTACATTTGCGTCTGTGTCCTCTGGTAACAACATTTCCTTACCAACAGGACCAGTAATTTTGACTTCTGAACCTACTTCTATATTACATAAGTGAGTAGAACAAACGCCGTAAATCATTTCGCCCGTTTCGGGGTGCTTGTATTCTAGCTGACGGACGCATAAAGAGACAGTTTTATCGTCAACGCGATCGCCATGACGAGTTGAAGCAATTGAATACAACCGTAACTTTTCGGGTTTGCCGTTTTTGTCCGTACCTGGGGGAATAATCCCAATACTTTGACCTTCTAGGTAGCGCAAATCACCCCCAGAAATATCAAATGTTAAGTGTCTTACTGTACCGATACCACCTTCCCCGACTAACTCTTCATTAGAGACACATTGACCGAGATAAGGAGCATTAGGGCGGTAAATATTGACAGGAACATCTTTGTGCTTATCAACTTTCGATTTTGCTTGAGTCATAGGTTTGCCTTCTTTTTCTGCATTTTGGGGCGTTAACTCATTTTCTCCCGATGCTAAAGAATTATTCTGTTCGCTCTTAGCAGTTAGAGAAGAATTACTTGGCTCACTTGCAGATGATGTTACTTGACCGTTCGGTTGATTAACATCTTGAAGGTGAATGTTAACAATTTTTCCGCCCATACGAGCAATGCGCTGCATCTCTTGATTCATGCGGCTATAAGGCACTCTAATAAAAATACTGCCACTATTACGAATCGCCGGAATCCTATTGTCATTTTCTTCGTTTTGACGGATACCTACTACTTCGTACAAAAAGACGCGGCTACCAGCTTCGGTATTAGCTGCCCGATCTGCGGCGCTTGAATTATACATTGCTTAAATCTCTCCGAACCGTACTTAACTTAATAAAAATTTCGAGCCTTGCTACTTGACTCATAATACCGGATACCCGGCGCTTAGAGTGCTGGGGCGGAAAGTTACGGTTGACAGGTTCGAGCAAATATCAAAATAAAAAGCGCTATTCTAAACTTTTTTTATAAAAGTGTGCAACAAAACCTTAGCATAGGTACTAAGGCAGACGATAAAGCTTGAGCTTTGGAGATTGTAAGAGAGATCCTATTTTGGTAAAATCTACAATAACAATAGTATTAAATACTTACCACAGCACAATTTGATTGTTTTTTATCAAAAAAGCAATTAGTACCGCATAAAAGTTCTAGTAGCTACTTGCGACTAGCGTTAACCAGGAATGGAGAACGAAAAACAGATAAAGCATAGCGGACTGCTTTATTGAGTCGCTACTTAATTCTTAGCCGCCTAGGTAAAGAAAAATAGCTACGAGACGTACAGCAAAGAAAATTTATTGATTTCATCATTTTGCCAGTAGAGGAAAGCTATGACAAGTTCGCCGGATAGAGTGGTATTAATTGGAGTTGCAGGGGATTCAGGGTGTGGTAAATCAACCTTTTTGCGTCGGTTAGCCGACTTATTTGGCGAAGAATTTTTGACAGTAATCTGCTTAGATGACTATCACAGTTTGGATCGCAAGCAGCGCAAAGAGACAAAAATAACCGCTTTAGATCCTAGAGCAAACAATTTCGATCTGATGTACGAGCAACTAAAAGCGCTCAAGCAAGGTCAATCAATCAATAAGCCCATATATAACCACGAAACCGGAGAAATAGATCCACCAGAAAATATAGAGGCAAACCACATTATCGTAGTTGAAGGGTTGCATCCCTTGTACGATGAAAGAGTCAGAAGTCTGTTGGATTTCAGCGTGTATTTAGATATCAGCGATGAAGTCAAAATTGCCTGGAAAATTCAGCGAGACATGGAAGAAAGAGGTCATCGCTACGAAGACGTACTAGCGGCGATCAATTCTCGTCGTCCAGACTTTACAGCTTACATTGAACCACAGAAAAAATTTGCTGACGTAGTAATTCAAGTATTGCCTACCCAATTACTCAAAGAAGACAAAGAGCGCAAAGTATTGCGCGTCCGCATGATTCAGCGAGAAGGGATAGAAGGATTAGAGCCAGTTTACTTGTTTGATGAAGGTTCAACTATTCATTGGACACCTTGCGGACGTAAGCTTACTTGTTCTTACCCAGGAATGCAAATGTATTATGGGCCAGATCCTTACAGTCAAGACAACGTATCTGTTTTAGAAGTAGACGGTCAATTTGACAACCTAGACGAAGTAATTTATCTAGAGAATCATTTGAGCAAAACTTCGACCAAGTATCAAGGAGAAATGACCCATTTATTGCTGCAACACCGCGAATATCCAGGTTCAAACAACGGAACGGGACTATTTCAAGTATTGACAGGCTTGAAAATGCGCGCAACTTACGAACGTTTGACAGCAAAAGAAGCCAAAATTGCCGCAAAAGTGTAAGTAGGTGCGATAAGGATGTTTTTTTAAATGCCACTTTAGGGAGATCCCCCCTAACCCCCCTTAAAAAGGGGGGAAAACATACAATTAAAGTCTTCCTTTTTAAGGGTGATGAGCGTGGGGATATAAACGAATAGCTACTGGTCGAAAACCTGGCAAAACATTTTTTGAGAATTTTTGAGGGACGCTTACAAAGCGTCCTTTTTTATGGCTATGGTGTGATCGGCGAATATGTCAAAATCTTAAATAACAGCTTTTTAACTTACTATTTCTGCCATGACCGCAAGTATTAACAACTTACCCATCATCTACGACCCCAAAATCGCCGAATCTAAATGGCAAAAGTGTTGGGACGATAACCAAGTCTACAAAGCTGACCCCAATCATACTGGCGAACCCTATTGTATTGTGATTCCGCCGCCGAATGTAACGGGAAGTTTGCACATGGGTCATGCGTTTGAAAGTACCTTGATTGATGTGTTGATTCGCTACCACCGAATGCAAGGGCGTAATACTTTATGGCTTCCTGGAATAGATCACGCTAGTATTGCTGTCCATACAATTTTAGAAAAACAGTTACGGGTTGAAGGTAAAACCCGCCAAGAGTTAGGACGGGAGAAGTTTTTAGAAAAAGCTTGGGCGTGGAAAGCAGAATCGGGAGGAACAATTGTTAATCAACTCAAGGGTTTGGGCGTTTCGGTGGATTGGTCGCGCGAACGTTTCACGATGGATGAAGGGTTATCTAAAGCGGTAGTAGAAGAATTTACGCGGTTGTTTGAAGAAGGGCTGATTTATCGCGGTAAGTATTTAGTAAATTGGTGTCCTGCTACTCAATCGGCGGTTTCTGATTTGGAGGTAGAAAAGCAAGAAGTTGATGGTCATTTATGGCACTTCCGCTATCCTTTGGTAGATAATTCGGGTTTTGTAGAAGTTGCGACAACTAGACCAGAAACGATGTTGGGCGATACGGCGGTAGCGGTGAATCCAACAGACGATCGCTATAAACATTTAATTGGCAAAATGTTAAAGTTACCGATTGTGGGGCGCGAAATTCCCATCGTTGCTGATGAATTTGTCGATCGCACCTTTGGTACAGGCTGCGTGAAAGTGACTCCCGCTCACGATCCTAACGATTTTGCCATGGGTCAGCGTCACAAGTTGCCGCTAATCAATATTATGAATAAAGACGGGACAATGAATGAAAATGCGGGAGATTTTCAAGGACAAGATCGATTTGTAGCTAGAAAAAAAGTAGTAGAACGTTTAAAAATTGAGGGTTTTTTAGTCAAGATAGAAGATTATAAGCATTCAGTCCCTTATAGCGATCGCGGTAAAGTCCCTATTGAACCATTACTATCTACTCAGTGGTTTGTCAAAATTCGCCCCTTAGCTGACAACACTCTAGAATTTTTGGATCAAAAATCTTCTCCTCAATTTATCCCCGAACGTTGGACTAAAGTTTACCGCGATTGGCTAGTAAAGCTAAACGATTGGTGCATTTCCCGTCAACTTTGGTGGGGTCATCAAATCCCAGCTTGGTACGCAGTTAGCGAAACTGGGGGCGAAATTGCCGATAATACCCCCTTTATCGTCGCCAAAACTGAAGCAGAAGCTCAAGAAAAAGCTATTTCTCAGTTTGGCAAGGGTGTCAAATTAGAGCAAGATCCAGACGTTTTAGATACTTGGTTTTCGTCTGGTTTATGGCCTTTTTCAACGTTGGGTTGGCCTGAACAAACCCAAGACTTAGACACCTATTACCCTACAGCTACCTTAGTTACTGGCTTCGATATCATCTTTTTCTGGGTGGCGCGGATGACTATGTTAGGCGGTCATTTTACGGGTCAAATGCCGTTTAAAGATGTATACATTCACGGGCTAGTATTAGATGAAAATGGCAAAAAAATGTCAAAGTCAGCTAATAATGGCATTGATCCATTATTGCTAATCGATAAGTACGGTACAGATGCTTTGCGCTATACCTTGGTAAAAGAAGTCGCCGGGGCGGGTCAAAATATCCGTTTAGAATATAACCGTAAAACTGACGAATCTCCCCCTGTAGAAGCGAGTCGCAACTTTACTAACAAGCTGTGGAATGCCTCTAGGTTTGTGATGTTGAATTTGGACGGTTTGACCCCGCAGCAGTTAGGACAGCCGGACACAGGCTTAGAAAGCGCCGATAAGTGGATATTGTCGCGTTTCCATCAAGCAGTTATCGAAATAAGTAATCTCATTAGTAACTACGGTTTGGGAGAAGCAGCGAAAAGTTTGTACGAATTTATCCGGGGCGACTTTTGCGACTGGTATATTGAACTTGTAAAATCACGCCTGCAACCTGAGTCAACCTCGCGCCAAGCCGTACAACAAGTTCTCGGTTACGTTTTAGAGGGGATTTTAAAACTGCTACATCCTTTTATGCCCCATATTACCGAAGAAATATGGCATACTCTGACGCAAAGTAGCGATCGCCAAATTTTAGGATTACAGTTATATCCTCAACCCAATCAATCCCTAATCGACTTGGAATTAGAAAGTAGTTTTGAACTAATTACTACTACTATTAGCAAAATTCGTAATCTCCGCGCCGATGGTGATATCAAGCCAGGGGCAAAAATTCGGGTAATTTTGCAAAGTGAAAATGCAACGGAACTTGATACCCTAACTCGCATCGGACAACTTCATATTTTGGACTTAGCCAAAGCTGAAAGCTTGGAAGTTCAACCGAAACAAGCTACTAACTCTTTAGGAAATGTTATTTCTGGAGTAGTGGGGACAGTAGAAATCTTGATTCCTCTAGCGGGTGTTGTAGATATTGAGGCATTACGAGGAAAATTGAGGAAAGCATTGAGTAAAGTAGAAACAGAGATACAATCCCTTTCTAATCGGCTGAATAATCCTAAATTTGTCGAGAAAGCCCCAGAAGAAGTAGTTAAAACTATCCGAGATAACTTACTTGAAGCTGAGAAACAAGCCGAAATTCTCCGCGATCGCCTTCAAAACTTAGACTAAACCACTATGGGCGTACCTAGCGCCCCTAAAACCCATGCTGTACCTAGCACAAGTCCAAAAACAAAAATTGTCAGGACAAGTAGAATTACGTCTACTCGCCCATCAACAAACTACCTATAAATGGGAAGTAGACGAACAAGAAAAACTAATTAGTGTCGCCGAGGCGATCGCCTTCCCTGAAGGAGTATTAGTTTTAATCGAACTCTCACCTCAAGGAGAAATGCTTAGTCTTCAAGATGCTGCAAATTGGGTGTTAGATTTGGTCAAAACTTACCTAACTAGCGGCGTTACTCCAGAGTTTTTAAAAGCTGAAACTGAGCGATCAGAACAGTGGCGACAGTCTCTAACCTTGCAAAATCAAGACCTTTCAAGGCGATCTTTAGAAGTAGAAGCTAGGCGTGAACAAATCCAGGCTTTAGAAGAAAGTTTTAAACGTGATAAAGAAAATGACAACTCTCCTGAAGCTTAGATTGCGATCGCATAGATTCCCCCTTAGAAAAGGGGGAAGATGAAATAGTAAAATCCTCTTTGTTAGGTTTTAATAATTACCGCAGTTTTAGCAACTCCGTTAGTTTCGCCTTTAACTAAAGTTTCTCGAATCAAACGCGCTACTACTTTACTTGTCAAACGCCCCGCAACTTGTCTTCCTATTTGTTGTACTCCTGGATTAGAAAGCAATTGCGGAATTTGAGAACTAACTTGTGTCGCGTCAAAACCGCGCGTTTCCTGCAAAATGCCCCAAATACGCTTAATATGCTCTAAAGTTTGTTCTTGTTCGGTACTAGCGGCGGGAACTGGCATAATTGCCATGGCTATAGGTTTAGCCCAAGGATTATTAAATAAGCGATCGCGTAAATTATTAGTAACGCTGTTCAAAGCATCTTTACTCAACGCATCGATACTTTTTGCTAGTTCATCAATTAAGTTATTGCGAATTAAAGCCCCTCTTTCTGACGATAAAAATTCTAAAGTCTCATCAAGTACCTGATTTAAGTTGTATTCATCACTGCTACGAGCATTTTTCAGCAAGTTTTCCAAACGATTCCAACGGAAACGACCATCTTTAAACAGCAAGTCGCGCAACGATTCCCGCAATTCTGGGGCTGGATCGGTTAGTAATCGCTTAGAAATATAAGGGTAGGCTTCACTAAGTACCTTGAAGTTGGGATCGATATAAATGGCGATTCCTTCTAAAGTGACTAGCGATCGAATAATTAAAGCGTAGTAAGCAGGTACGCGGAAAGGATACTCGTACATCAACGCCGATAACTGATCTGTAATGCTTTTAAAGTTTAATTCCGCTACACTAGCGCCCAAAGCATTCCCAAAAATTTGTCCCAAAGCCGGAACAATTGGTACTAAGTCTGTATCGGGTGTCAAAAAGTCGAGCTTGACGTAATCGCGGGCTAATCCTTCAAAATCGCGGTTTACCATGTGTACTACCGCTTCAATCAAGCCGTAGCGTTGATAGGGCTTGATTTCGCTCATCATCCCAAAATCTAAATAAGCTAATTGTCCATCAGGAGTAGCTAATAAGTTTCCTGGATGCGGATCGGCGTGAAAAAAGCCATGTTCTAGCAACTGACGCAAAGAACACTGAACCCCCACTTCAATAATGTACCTAGCATCAATTCCTTGAGCGCGGATAGCATCTACTTGAGTTAGCTTCGTACCTACTATCCATTCCATCGTTAGTACGCGACGGTGGGTATATTGCCAATAAATTTTTGGCACATAAACGTCTTTCAAATGCCCGTAAAGCTTGGCAAATCGTTCGGCATTTTCGCCTTCATTGATGTAATCCATCTCCTCAAAAATGCGTTCGCCAAACTCATCTAAAATTGCAACTAAATCGCTGCGTAAGCGCTTAATATTATTATTTGCCCAAGTTGCCATCCGGCGTAAAATGTACAAGTCTACGGCAATTGTTGCTTGCAAGTCGGGACGCTGGACTTTGACAGCAACCGTTTCGCCAGTTTTTAGCTTACCTTTATATACTTGCCCTAAAGAAGCCGCCGCGATTGGTTCGGGGGATAATTCGGCGTAAATGTTTTCTGGGCGATCGCCTAATTCTTCCTCAATAAACTGGTAAGCAATTTCGTTTGCAAAGGGCGGTATCTGGTCTTGTAGGCGCGTCAATTCCTCCAAGTACGCGGGGGACACCAAATCAGGGCGAGTAGACAGTGCTTGCCCAATTTTGATATAAGCTGGGCCTAATTTTGTTAGTAATTCTTTTAGCTGTACCGCCCGTTTAGGCTCATTGCGATCGCTTACACCCCTTTTTTTATCCCACCATACCCCCAGCGCAAAGCTTACCGAGGGAAATATAACTTTAAAAATCCGTCCAAATACTTCTAACGGTTTTTTCTTGTAATGAGCGGCTATAGTTTCTGGGTTGTAGCGCAACAACTCTGGCTTAACAACTTGTCCGTTTAAATGCTCAACTTCTAATGGTTTAACTAAAACTATTTGTCCTGGCGCTGCATCAACTTGAAATTCAACTAAATCGTTTGTCTTAACATTCATGAATATATAACCGCACTACCGCGACCATTAAGTATTGTAACAAATTGCTGCTAGAAGTTAATTTTTAATCGCACCTATCTTAATGAATCTACCGCAAGTATGTTTGGGCTGTTGTTTATTTTCACTTGCTGACTTGGCAATTTAGTCTAGCTAGAGATTGATTAATCCCGGTAAGCCGTGCCTCGTTTAAAATAAAAGTAAGTCTCTCTTAGAACAATGACGATCCCTGAATTTCAAGATACTTTTGATGTAATCGTAGTTGGCGGCGGTCATGCAGGGTGTGAAGCCGCCCTAGCCGCCGCTCGTTTGGGCTGTCGTACCTTATTACTTACCCTCAACTTAGATAAAATTGCTTGGCAACCATGCAACCCCGCCGTAGGTGGCCCTGCAAAATCGCAATTAACCCACGAAGTAGATGCTTTAGGTGGAGAAATTGGCAAAGTTAGCGATCGCACTTACCTACAAAAGCGCGTACTAAATGCGTCTCGCGGCCCGGCGGTGTGGGCATTACGGGCGCAGACAGATAAGCGCGAATACGCCCAAGTAATGAAAGGGATTGTCGAAAATCAAGAGAATCTCACTATCCGCGAAAGCATGGTGACAGACTTAGTAATCGGCGCTAACGATGAAGTTGTCGGCGTTGAAACCTATTTTGGCGTAGCCTTTCAAGCAAGTGCCGTAATTTTAACTACCGGGACATTTTTAGGTGGGCGAATTTGGGTAGGTAATAAATCAATGGCTGCGGGAAGGGCGGGAGAATTTGCCGCCCTTGGATTGACAGAAACCTTGAATAAACTAGGGTTTGAAACTGGACGGTTAAAAACTGGAACTCCCGCACGAGTAGATAAAAAGTCTGTCGATTACAGCAAGTTAGAACCCCAACCCGGCGATGAGGAAGTACGCTGGTTTAGTTTTGATCCTGATGTGTGGGTAGAACGCGAACAAATGCCCTGTTATCTCACTCGTACTACTGCCAAAACTCATCAATTAATTCGGGATAACTTACATTTATCCCCGGTTTACGGCGGTTGGGTAGATGCCAAAGGGCCGCGATATTGTCCTAGTATCGAAGATAAAATTGTCCGTTTTGCCGATAAAGAAAGCCATCAAATATTTATTGAACCCGAAGGGCGCGACATTCCCGAACTTTATATACAGGGCTTTTCGACAGGTTTACCCGAACCTATCCAATTGCAAATGTTACAGACCTTGCCAGGATTAGAAAACTGCGTCATGCTGCGTCCAGCTTACGCGGTGGAATACGACTATTTACCCGCAACCCAGTGTTTCCCAACTTTGATGACAAAAAAAGTTCAGGGGTTATTTTGTGCAGGGCAAATTAACGGAACTACAGGCTACGAAGAAGCGGCGGCGCAAGGCATTGTGGCGGGAATTAATGCGGCGAAATATTCCCAAAATCAGGAAATGGTAATTTTCCCCCGCGAACAAAGTTATTTGGGTACATTAATAGACGACTTGTGTACCAAAGACTTAGGAGAACCCTACCGAATGCTAACCAGTCGCTCGGAGTATCGGTTATTATTGCGATCAGATAATGCCGACGAACGCATGACACCTGTAGGTAGAAAAATCGGCTTAGTAAGCGATCGCATTTGGGATTTATTCACGCGCAAGCAAGCAAATATCACCGCCGAAAAAGAAAGGTTGCACTCCACACGCCTCAAAGAACATAGCGATATAGCAAAACAAATTGCTACAGATATTCAACAAACAATCAAAAACTCCATCACTCTAGCTGAGTTGCTACGTCGTCCGGGTTTCCATTACGCAAATTTGGCAACTTACGGGCTAAGTAACCCCACCCTTACCACCGCCGAAAAAGCAGGCGCAGAAATTGACATTAAATATTCGGGCTATTTGCAACGCCAGCAACACCAAATAGATGCAATTTCCCGTCACGCCAATCGACCGTTAGCAAGGGATTTAGATTACTCGACCATTGAGACTCTTTCTAAAGAAGCAAGGGAAAAACTATCTAAGGTAAAACCTTTAACTATTGGTCAAGCGTCTAGAATTGGCGGAGTTAACCCCGCCGATGTTAATGCTTTGCTTGTTTACTTAGAATTTGGCGATCGCAAAGCTACTCAGTTAGTTTGACCTTAATCTAAGCATAAGAAGGATTAGAAGCAAGTTTGCTGTCCCCAACGTAGTTGTTCAGGCCCAGGTTCTACACAGTTAGAGATAAAATTTTCTATTTTTCCACTGGAAAGCAAACCATAGGAATAGTGCCAGTCTGTTTGATATACAGCAAAAATCACCATGCTTACAGAACTACAGTTGTTAATAACTGATGCAGCTATTGATTTCATAAATTTGTCTGAATTCATAACTGATCCGGCGGCGCTTCCATTTAAAGCAAAGGTATATCGATAAGGGCGATTAGCCGGATAGTTTGAGTAAAATTTAGGTAAATTATCAGCAACATCTAGCACAACGTCTACGTTTCGACCTGTTTCAATCCGCTTTTGGGCAGAGGCAATTGTTGCCGTACAGCGATCGCTTGACTCTAATTTTTGAGCTTGCAGTGATGAAGGTAAAAATAAATTAGTTAAAGCAATCAATCCTATAGCAATAGGTCTACGCATACTTTTCAACTTTTAGTCAGGTTGTTAATAAGACGCAATTTATTTATTTTGGCTCCCTCTATGGCAAAAATATTGACAGTTCTTATCACCTATTACTTAAGCATTACAATCAATTACAGCTAAATTGCTAGGATAAAATCTAAATTCTTTAAGTTGTGGGGTTGATTGCAGTGGGATTATTTGATGATTTCAGCCGTTTTTTGGAAAGCCGTTTAGAAGAATTTTTAAAAAATAATCCCCATTTGGAGTTAGAAGCACTTTTAGAACAGTTGCGCGAACAGGAAGAAGACACTTTAAGACTAATTGGCGAATTGCAATTCCAAGAAAAGCGAAGTCAAGACGAAATCTTAGCCAAAGCCCAAGAAATTCAACGCTGGCATATTCGGATAGAAAAAGCAAAAACTGCTAATAGGCTAGATTTGGCGGAAGCTGCCCAACAAAGAGAAGCAACTTTACTTAGAGAGGGAAACCAACGCTGGGGACAAATGCAAGGTGTAAAAGAGCGTGTCACTCAAGCCAAAGAACTACTAAAGCGCATCCAACAGCGCCGCCAAGAGGTGCAAACCAAAGTCACCGAGTCTCAAGTAACTCGCAATACTTACGGGGCTTCTCAGCGCTTAGAAACCGACGGATGGAATCAAACTCGCACTCCTTACGGCGCACCCGATGAATTAGATGATGCGTTTCTGCGTTGGGAAACTCAAGACGAATTAGAGCAGATGAAACGGAATATGGGACGCTAATTATTATTCTGGCTCTTTGGGATTAGATTGTTTAATTTGCAAGAGCGCCAATACTTCATCTTTTAGCGGTAAAAAGAAGCCCAAGCGCTTATCAGTATTAGAAGCAACCGCCAAAACTGCCCCGCCGAAAATATAAAAAGGCAGTGGTATACTCAAGTGTTGCGCCCATTGGTAAAATTCGGCGATCGCAAATAACACAAAAAAACAAGATAACCAAACTTTCATAGTTTGTCCCAATTAGCTCAAATTAATATAACCTAGCTAATAGAAAATTGGGGTAGCACCTACAGATGCTACCCCAATTTTCTATTACTTAGCTCGACGACGCAACCATTGGAAAAATGGAATAACACCTACTCCTAGCATCGTACTTGGTTCAGGGACAGGTTCAGTTACGCGATCGCGCACACTAACAGCAATGTCTGGATTGTCGCTAAATACGCCATCAATACCCAAAGCAAAAAACTGTTCGTATTCTAGCTCCGCATTACCATCGTATTCAGGAGCTAAGAAAAAGTCTTCACTGCGGAAGGTGTAAGCATGGACTAGCAAGCCCGCAGCATGAGCATCGT
Source organism: Chlorogloea sp. CCALA 695 (assembly GCF_003003885.1). Taxonomy (GTDB): domain Bacteria; phylum Cyanobacteriota; class Cyanobacteriia; order Cyanobacteriales; family Chroococcidiopsidaceae; genus Aliterella. The sequence goes on from NZ_PVWN01000014.1 coordinate 43,852, forward strand.
CAATCAAGGTAGTAGGGTCTTGCAGCACTACATCTGCGGCACTAATTACCCCATCACCATTAAGATCGTCGGCGATGCCGTCTTTGTTTGCATCTACTGTTTCAGCAGGAATTATTAACCGCTTAAAAGGGCCTATACCATCAGCATATTGGGCAACTTCGGCTAATCCCTCAGTAGTTAATAAGTCGCCGTAAGTATCTGTACTTCCACTAGCAACAAAATCATAAGGTTGAACTATAGCCTCATCATACAACTGTACTAACGGTACTTCCGTTAAAGTCTCTAAGTATTGCAGATTGCCAACTTCAAAGGATTGAATAAATACTGCATCATTAGCATCGTTTAGATCGTTAGCAACGAGAGTAGCTACTAAAGGTTCCTCTAAAGATAATCCAATCGAATCAAAGTAAGTAGGGTGTTTGGTTTCTGGATAAATACCAATAGTCCGACCAGTTTCTAAGCTTTTTTTTGCAGCTAAATCGATTACTTCTTGCAAAGTTGGGACTTGATATAATCCGTCGTAGGTAGCTGAATCAGGACGAATTGCCGGAATGCGCTCTTTAGCAGTTAATGTTTTTAGTTCAGCTAAAGTAAAATCTTCTGTAAACCAGCCTGTAACTTCAGATCCATCGATAGTTTTAGTAGTTTGGCGATCGCTAAATTCAGTACGAGTAGCTACATCAGTAGTTCCAGAAATTTCATTTTCATGACGCGCTACCAAAATGCCGTCTTTAGTAGAAACTAAATCAGGTTCAATGTAATCAGCGCCCATTTCAATAGCTAATTCGTAAGAAGCTAAAGTATGTTCTGGACGATAGCCACTAGCCCCCCGATGACCAATAACGATTGGTTCTGCCCCGTTCAAAGTTGCGGCGGTAACTTTATTTGCGCCCAAAACTGTCAAAAATGTTGATGTTAGTATTGCTAAGTGGGAAAGCCGAATCATAATTACACTCCTCAAAATTAATTTCTTGGTTAAGACAAACAAAAGCTTTGGAAGCAAGTTAGATAATTGCTACCCGCAGTTCTGGTAGAAATGCTTGTACACCGTAAATATACTGAGGGAGGATTAAGGCTAAATTAATCGTGGTTTAAAGTTAGTAAGTTGTTGCTTAAATATCGCTGATGAAAAGTCAATGGCTGTGATTGTTGCAATTAAATTCTAAATTTATATCTTGATAGTAAAAAACGCTGCTCAAAAATTAGTTAAAGTTCGAGCAGCACTAGATTCTATTTGATACCTTAATTAGAGGAAATTACTGTAGTGTAGATGCGACCGCTAAAATAACTACTTATTGAGCAAACTTAGGACAGTAAAATTTAATTGCCAAAGAATCGATGATGTCTGATTCTGCTAGGGCAGTTTTTTGATTTCTGGGATCTTTAGTTTCGATAATTTTTTCATATTGCTCTGTCTTGATCTGCTCTAGGGGTACTTTGCTTTGGAGAGCGCTGCAAACACCCCGCGCTACTGCAATCGGATTTGGCGCTTCGTCAGTATCAGGTGATACTAAAGTTCGCTCATTTTGGTAAATTTCCAGTGAATTATTGTAGCTATCGAGAAAATCTCGATCAAGCTTAGATAGTTGCGTTTTAGTTTGGCGATCGCTACATAGATTACTTAAATCTAAAGTTGAGCCATTTGATTCTTGAATATAACAAATTGGCTTACCAATATCTAAGCTTGAAACTATAGGATACTCAGACGATTTATTCACAGAAAGCCCAAAAGCTACTTCCGCAGTTCTGGTTGAATCTAAAGCCACACAAACTACTACTGCACTCAAGCAAAATAATTTTTTAATCCCAGTAACCATAACTGTTACACCTTTACACTTCTCCTAACGTTCTGTCTATCGGCTCAAAGAGCGTAAGCTATTTGCCTTCGAGATCGGCTGACCCTGGCAAACACGATAGCTTAACTTCTTGGCATTTCAATAATTTTTAAATGAATAAGAATAACGGGGAACAAATATTACTTATCCCCGTTCTCTTAAGTTACGCACTCTTAATTTGAGGTTAAGGTTGTGGTGCGGAGAGCTTGCCAGAAACTGAAAAGAGGTTTGTGTTGACAATCGTTCTAACTGGGGTTCCGGCGGAGTTGAGTTCTTCAATTTTGAAGAAGTTGTTGCCCGTTGGACTTCCCGTTACTCTATGCTCGACGTTAGGGTCGCCGATATATCCTGCTGGCGCTTTAGGTGCAACGGCAGGATCCCATACTAGCCAAGGCTTACCGATTGGATTTAGCACTCTGCCTCGATTGCCAGAAGGTGCAAAAACATCCTTAAAGTTGCACGATGTTATTAACGAGATTGGACAGCCAAAGTCTTCAGTAACATTAATTTCAGCAGGCTTTCTTAAATCTCTCTGAGTTGCGGTTAAGACCTTAACGCCATAAGGATAAGTTACCCTATACTTCACTCCGTTCCTCAAGCCCAATCCTTGAACTCGAATGCGGGTGCGGTTAAAGACTATTTGATCGCCATCAATTACCTCATCATTACTAAAGGCCGCCTCCGTTGCCAATACTAATAATGCTCTACCCGTATTGTTTGTAACTTCAGCTTCCGCAGTCCACCAAAATGCTTCATCAGGAAAGTTGGATGCAGCAGGATCGAATGCGTCAACAGAGGGGGGCTTTGTCTGGTCTGGTGGTTCGGTCAAACAGTAGTTAGGTGGATTTGGACGGTCTATACTTGCAGCCAAACATAAGTCTAAACGTAAGCCAGTGGAGTCTTCGTACCACGCCGGGAAGTTACCAGTTTCTGGCTTCTCTATACCGATTTTAAATAACTCCGCCGAGGCGGGTGTGATATTTAAGCCTGTAGCAATAATTACCCCTGTAACACCCAACCAGAGGAGTTTAGATTTTTTTTTCATATCAGCCAGCCTTGTTATGTATCCTTTTTTACACGATAGTAGGTTTGCTTTTGAATGTCACCCTCTCAATATCAAAGAAACGTATAACTTATGTATGACTTATGTCTAACTCTTGCAGTTGTTATCTTTTTTTAACTTTATATTGCTATACCCAGCAGGTTTTAATAATTTTTCAACATATATTACCTTTAAAGCTGAAATGAACAAAAGCTGTGTTTCGTCTTTACATTCCTGTTTGTTCAAGTACAGTAAAAAAGTAACCACAGCTAGGAGAAGTTAATTTAAAACCTGGTTAAAGCTTAATAAAATATGAAATAACTATATAGTATTGATATCAAAGATTTAAAGAGTTAAGCTCTTTAAATACTTTCAGGGAAAGGCTTTTAATTGTTTTCATTGATAAATGATCCAAACCAAGACTGCAATATCTCTACTTTGTTAGCTAGGTTCCCACCAAGCACAAAAAGTAAAAGTAAGAATTGACTTTTTATATATTGTACGAAGTAAAAACGGCGTTGTTGTTACGTCATTATCTCTCCAGTTCGCTCTACCCCCTTAGCTCAATCAAATCCTATAAAATCTTGATTAAACTTACACAAATATTAATTATTATTTTATATAAATGTATGATTTATCTTTAATAGAACTGTTAAAAGTTTAATTTACGCTCTATCTAAGTAGGTAATCTTTTTTTAAGTATTTTTTGTAACGTTGTAAATATTACACAAGACAACAATACTGAGTCGATAGGATAACGCTGTTCTAGCTTAGTAATCAAAGCTACAGTTTTGCTTAATATCTCAACCAAAAGAATGATCCCCTAGCTGGATTACAGAAAAAGGTATATTTCCAGCAGTTAAACTAATCGGTAAGTAATTGTAGTAATTTAGGAGGAAAAGCTAGTGTCATTTCTGACACCAGAAATCCGTCAACGTGTGGAGGAATTGAGAACTCTAGTGCAGCAAGCAAGTTATGCTTACTACGTCCTTGACAATCCCACAATGGAGGATACGGTATACGATCGCCTGTACCGAGAACTGCAACAATTAGAAACCCAGTATCCTGAATTAGCCTCCTCGGATAGCCCCACAATGCGAGTAGGAGAGAAACCCGCTACTGGATTTAGCTCGGTACAGCACAAAATCCCCTTGTACAGCCTAGAAAATGCTTTTAATACTGAGGAGTTGCAAAACTGGGAAAAGCGCTGGCAACGTCAATTGTCTAGTATTGAAGTAGCTGAATATGTCTGCGAACTAAAAATAGATGGTTCTGCTTTAGCTTTAAGTTACGAAAATGGTCTATTGGTTAGAGGTGCAACTAGAGGAGATGGTGTAGCGGGAGAAGATATTACCCAAAATGTGCGGACAATTCGCTCAATTCCACTCAAATTACAGTTAGACAATTGCCCTTCTTTGGTAGAAGTTCGTGGGGAGGCATTTTTACCCTTAGATGTATTTCAACAGATAAATCAAGAAAGACTCGCCGCTCAAGAACAACTATTTGCTAACCCGCGAAATGCCGCCGCTGGGACGTTACGCCAGTTAAATCCCCAAATTGTCGCCCGACGCAAACTAGACTTTTTTGCCTATACCCTGCATATACCCGGACAAGACAATCTAAGTATCGCCTGTACTCAATGGGAAGCTTTAGAGTTACTGCAACAAATGGGCTTTAAAGTTAATCCTAATCGGACATTGTCCGCCACCTCTAAGGAAGTTGCCCAATATTACCAGCGCTGGGACACTGAACGGTTAAACTTGCCCTATATGACTGATGGCGTAGTTGTAAAACTAAATTCCTTTAGCTTGCAAGAGCAACTAGGATTTACGCAAAAATTCCCGCGTTGGGCTGTAGCTTTAAAATATGCTGCCGAAGAAGCTCCTACACGAGTTGAAAACATTGCCGTAAATGTAGGACGTACAGGAGCCTTAACCCCCTTAGCTCAAATGCGCCCGGTACAACTAGCCGGAACCACCGTATCGCGCGCTACGCTGCATAATGCCGATCGCATCCGCGAACTAGATATTCGCATCGGCGATACTGTAATTGTCCGCAAAGCTGGCGAAATTATCCCCGAAGTATTGCGCGTATTGCTAGAACTTCGCCCCCCTGATGCCCAAGTTTTTCAAATGCCCCAAAACTGCCCTGTCTGCAACCAGCCTGTAGTAAGAACTTTAGGCGAAGCGGTAACTAGGTGTGTAAATGCTTCTTGTCCGGCAATTGTTAAAGGTGCTATAGAACATTGGGTAAGCCGGGATGCGTTAGATATTAATGGTATGGGAGAAAAACTAGGACATCAATTAGTAGACAAAGGTTTAGTACACTCCGTTGCTGATATTTACGAATTGACTAATCAAAAGTTACAAACTTTAGAACGGATGGGAAATAAATTAGCAGAAAAATTAATAGCTGCGATCGCTCTTTCCAAAACTAAACCTTACTCACGGGTACTATACGGATTAGGCATTCGTCATGTAGGTAGCGTCAACGCCCAAACTTTAACCCAACAATTTCCTACTGTAGAACAACTAGCCCAAGCAGAAATTAACGAGATAGCAGCAGTTTATGGCATTGGGGTAGAAATTGCCGGATCTGTACACCAATGGTTTCGCATTGAAGCCAATCAAACCTTAATTTCTCGGCTACAAAACCTAGGTTTGCAACTAAAAGCTGAGATCAAGGAAACTCCGACAACTTCCTTAACTGGCAAAACCTTTGTAATTACTGGAACTTTACCTACTCTAAAAAGGGAAGAAGCCAAAGAGTTAATAGAAAAAACTGGAGCAAAAGTAACGGATTCAGTAAGTAAAAAAACTGATTACCTAGTTGTAGGCGAAGAAGCCGGATCTAAACTTGCCAAAGCTCAAAAATTAGGTATTACCTGTCTTGAAGAAGCTCAATTACTCGAACTTCTAAATAATTAATCTTCGTGCGCCCAAGTTCGTTTATGCAACTTCATCAAAATTCTGGTAACTGGCGCTTAGGGTTAGCCTTATCTTTACTAACAGTTCTCCTCTGGGGAATACTGCCTATCGCCCTCTCTATCGCCCTCCAAGCCGTAGATGTATACACTTTGACTTGGTTTCGATTTTTACTATCCTTTGCGCTATTAGTGATTTACTTAGGGGTACGCAACCAACTACCAAAAATTTCAACCCTGCGATCGCCTACTTTCAAATTACTAGCGACTTCTACTATCTTTCTCGCCATCAACTACTTGCTCTTTGTCCAAGGATTAGCCCAAACTTCCGCCAACAATGCTGAAGTTTTAATTCAAATTGCCCCGGTAATATTTGGACTTGGCGCGATCGCGTTTTTCAAGGAAAAATATACTGTACAGCAATGGATCGGTTTTGCTGTACTAACTCTCGGTTTTAGCGTCTTTTTTCACGAACAGTTAAATAATCTCCTTACCGCCCCTAGAAAATACCTTGTTGGTAGCGGTTTATTAGTCATCGCCGCCGTTGCTTGGGCAATCTATGCTTTAGCTCAAAAGCAGTTGCTACAAAAACTATCTTCCTTCAGCATCATGCTATTTATTTATGGCGGCTGTAGCGTGTTATTTGCCCCCTTTGCCAAACCGCAACTCATTTTTTCTCTAAGTCTTTTCCACTTAGCTGCATTGGTGTTTTGCGGCTTAAATACGCTGATAGCCTACGGTGCATTTGCCGAAGCTTTAGAACATTGGCAAGCATCAAAAGTAAGTGCTGTTCTAGCTTTAGCGCCAATTGTAACTTTAATATCTGTTGATTTCGTTTCCGCGATCGCACCGCAAGTAATTAAACCGGAAAATCTCACATTTTTAGGAATAATTGGGGCGATAATGGTCGTTTCTGGCTCAATGGCGATCGCTCTAGGCAAATCACCCCACCCACCAAGAAGCAGTTAATTATGCTCAAAGCATTACAAACTATTGCGATCGTATCTTTACTTCTACCTATTGCTTTACCCCGTCCAACTTTTGCTGCTCAAAGAATTTATGCGTCTTACGCAGCGTTAGAGCGATCAATTTCCATTGATGCTTTAGAACTATACGCCAAAAAAGGCATAATTAATGACGATTTAGCCGCCTATGCTAAGTATGCCAAACCCCAAGTAATGCAACAGTTGCGGCGAGTTTTAATCACACGGGTAAATTTAGAACCTGTTGCCATTTCGCAATTTTTATACACTCCTCAAGGGGAAGATTTACTGCAAAGAATTGGGCAAATTATTCAAACGGAGTCCCGACAAGCTGGCGTTTATGCCTTACGCTCCGCCTTAATTTTAGCCGCCGCCGATGATGAAGGATTGACATTATTAAATGTCTTGCGCCACTTTCCTAGCACCAGTATTCGGGTGGATTTAAGACGCAGCTTGCAATTTGCTGATGAAGTAGAAATTATTATTAATCGTACCAATCAAGCGATCGCATCTATTGCCAAACAAGCCGAAACTGAAGCAAGTAGTGCAGTAACAGATTTTTCTCAATTACCCGATCTTCGCACTAACGGGCGGTTTAAGTGGAATAAACAAACCCTAACCCTAAGCGATCGAAGGCGCGATCGCGTTTATATTGCCGATTTATACATTCCTGTAACTTCGCGCCCAGCACCAGTGATTGTCATCTCTCACGGTTTAGCTTCTGATCGCACTACCCTAGCGTATTTAGCCATCCACTTAGCCTCCTATGGCTTTGCCGTTGCTGTTCCCGAACATCCTGGTAGCAATACCGAAAAATTGCGAAGTCTGTTTGCAGGACGTGCTAATACCGCCGATGAACCTAGCGAGTTTATTAATCGTCCCTACGATGTTAGTTATTTATTAGATCGTCTCCAGGCTTTAGACGCAGACGATCCTACCTACGAACTCAACTTAAACCAAGTAGGAGTTATTGGACAATCTTTTGGTGGTTATACAGCTTTAGCTTTAGCTGGCGCTCCGATTAACTTTCCTCAACTGCAAAAAGACTGTGAAGATCGCGTTAATGCTTGGAATATTTCGCTATTACTGCAATGTCGCGCTTTAGCATTGCCTGTAACTCAATACAATTTGCGCGATTCCAGAATCAAGGCTGCGATCGCTATTAATCCTCTGAGTAGTAGCATTTTTGGTGAAGATAGCCTCAGCCAAATCAAAATTCCCCTAATGATTGTTAGTAGCAGTGATGATACGGTTGCACCCGCTTTATCCGAGCAAATTATTCCTTTTAGCTGGCTAACTACCGACAAAAAATATCTAGTTTTGCTAGAAGGTGGAACCCACTTTTCCACCTTGTCAGAACCCGATCCTAATACCTCCCCTTTAGCCTTACCCTTTCCCATTTACGGCGCTTATCCTAATTTAGTTAAGCGCTATATGAGAGCTGTGAGCGTTGCTTTTGCTTTCTCTTACGTCGCTAGCGATGCCCAATACTTGCCTTACTTAAGTTCTAGTTATACAAGTGCGATCGCTCAAAAGGTTTCCCCAGTTCGACTGGTTCAAACTTTACCCCCAGATTTGAACTTGCTCGTCGATACTAAGTTACCCAAATAACTCACGCTTACACTGCTTGATAACTTGCTTCTAAGGTATCTTTTAACGGCATCCAGCGAAAAAAGCGATCGCCACCTCTTTCAATCGCTATTTTTACCCTTGACTCTAATTGCGGCAAACTAGCTAAATACTCTACTTCCTGATTTGAAAGCAAATGCCCTTCCATCATCCACAATACTAGCCCCTTAGAGTTAGGCGGCAAATTTTCTAAATGGTAATTGACTATCGGTGGCAAGTAATAAACTCTAATGTCTTTTTTGCCCAAATGAGCGGGGCGTACTCCATGTACTCCCGTCAGATAAGCCGCCAAGTCTCCCAAACCACGAGCCGTCAATAGCAATGTTGTATAGCCCGCCGCCCGAATTCTCCGTTGGTAGCGTCCTTCATAACCGCCTTCTGGCGGCACGTACAAACCCAACGCCCCCGATTTTTCCAAGTCTCGAATCAGTTGCTTGCCAGTGGTAATTAGCGCCATTACTTTTGTTGTCAACTTACTTAATGTTTTTATTATCCCTACCTATGGAACTTTAAGTTACTGCTTAAAGATTTATTCTATTTATAGAAACTGTCAGCCTTACTAATTTACAAATCTTTGTTGCCAATTTGCTTAGACTCATCTAAACTATTAGATTGTGGTCAATATTGCTTAGTTCAACTGTAAAGTATGCCTTAGTTAGTCCGAAAAAAGCTCCTTTTATTCGCACTACATCAAACTAGGTACAACAACAGTCTAATTACACTCTAGCAGCCCAAAAGCCAGGAATAACAAGCCAAAGATTGATTTGTTATTAGCACAATAAGTGCGGGATACTAATCGAATTGATGCGTTTAAGTCCTCAAAAACAACTGGCAGTTGTAGAAGCGATTTCTTGCTAATGTTAGCAATTGCTGAACAATCATCAAAATAAGTGGATTTCGGGTGATTCTGAAATTCAATGTTGATCTGCGCGGCAACTAAAACAATTGTTGAACTCGCGCTACCAATCAAAACAAACCCATGCGTGAAAAATGGAGAGATAGTTACCCGTGTCTGTAGGTATCCTCGGCACCAAGCTGGGCATGACTCAAATCTTTGACGAAATAGGACGGGCTATCCCTGTAACTATCGTTCAAGCCGGGCCATGCACTGTTACCCAAGTTAAAACAACTCAAACCGATGGTTATAGCGCCATCCAAGTTGGATTTAAAGAAGTAAAGCCAAAATCGTTAAATAGACCAGAATTGGGGCATTTAAGCAAATCTTCAGCGCCGCCTTTGCGTCACTTGCGTGAGTATCGCGCTGATAATTCCAGCGAATTTACTTTAGGTCAGCAACTTACAGCAGAAATGTTTGCCGCAGGGCAAGTTGTCGATGTCACAGGTACAAGTATCGGTCGGGGTTTTGCTGGTTTTCAAAAACGGCATAACTTTGGCAGAGGGCCCATGTCTCACGGTTCCAAAAACCACCGAGCGCCCGGATCTATCGGTGCGGGTACAACCCCTGGTCGTGTATATCCCGGCAAAAAGATGGCGGGACGATTAGGCGGTAAGCGCGTCACTATCGGCAAGCTGATCGTAGTTAGAGTAGATCCAGAACGCAACTTGTTATTAATCAAAGGGGCAATTCCTGGCAAACCTGGCGCATTACTAAGTATTTCGCCAGCTAAAAGGTTAAAACGCTCCACTTAAAAAGTAAAAGTCAAATTGACGGCTCAAGGCGCAAGCTTTAGCTGTTACGAGGAAAGCCAATATGGTTGATTGTGTAGTAAAAAATTGGCAAGGAGAGGAAGTCGGGCAAGCAACTTTAGAATTAAAAGTTGCTAAAGATCAAACCGCTTCTCACGTTGTCCACCGCGCCTTAGTGCGCCAACTAGCAAATGCTAGACAAGGTAATGCTTGTACAAAAACTCGCGCGGAAGTTCGCGGCGGTGGTCGTAAACCCTGGCGACAAAAAGGTACAGGTCGAGCTAGAGCAGGATCGATTCGTTCTCCCTTGTGGAGAGGCGGCGGCGTAATTTTTGGGCCGAAGCCAAGAGATTTTGAGACAAAAATGAACCGCAAAGAGCGCCGTTTAGCGCTGAGAACGGCATTTTTTAGTCGTACCGATGACATGGTTGTAGTTGAAGAATTTGCCGATCAATTCTCAAGACCAAAAACTAAAGAATTGACCAGTGCGATCACTAGGTGGGGAATTGAAAGCAGCGCCAAAATTCTCTTAATCGTCACCGAACCAAACCAAAACATTTATTTATCAGCCCGTAACGTTGCTGGTTTAAAAATGTATCCGGCTCACCAGTTAAATATTTACGACGTGCTAAACGCCGACAAAATTATTACAACTGCTGCCGCTTTAGCAAAAATTCAGGAGGTTTATAGTGACGCAGTTTGACGAGCGGAATCTACCGGACATAGTGCGCCGCCCGATTGTGACTGAAAAAGCTACCCTGCTGATGGAGCAAAACAAATATACATTTGCTGTAACTCCTAATGCTACCAAGCCCGCAATTAAAGCCGCAATTGAAAGTTTGTTTCAAGTCAAAATTACTAAAGTAAATACCTATATGCCCCCCCGCAAACAAAAGCGAGTAGGCAAACATACTGGGTACAAACCGCAATATAAAAAAGCGATCGTTACTTTAGCTCCTGGAGACGAAGAAAAAATCAGACAAGCGCTGTTCCCCGAAGTGTAGTCATGGCTGAACAACTCCAAACTTAAAACTCAAAACTACTAATTATGGGTACTCGTTCTTATAAACCATACACTTCTAGCACTCGCCAATGTACTGTTTCCGACTTCTCGGAAATTACTAAAAGCGAACCAGAAAAAAGCCTAACTTACACCGTTCATCGTCCTAAAGGTCGCAACAATCGCGGTGTAATTACTAGCCGTCGTCGGGGTGGCGGACACAAGCAACTTTATCGCACCATTGATTTTAAGCGTGATAAACATAATATTCCGGCAAAAGTAGCAGCCATTGAGTACGATCCCAATCGCAACGCTCGAATTGCTTTGCTGTTTTACCGAGATGGGGAAAAAAGATATATTATTCATCCCGCAGGTTTAGCCGTTGGGACAATGATTATCTCTGGGCCCGATTCGCCTTACGAAGACGGAAATGCCTTACCTTTATCGAATATTCCTTTGGGTACAAGCGTCCACAACGTCGAATTAACTGCTGGTAAAGGCGGTCAAATCGTGCGTGCGGCGGGTGCAAGCGCTCAAGTAGTAGCAAAGGAAGGCGATTACGTCACCCTGAAGCTACCATCTGGAGAAGTGCGGCTAATTCGCCGCGAATGCTACGCAACTCTAGGACAAGTAGGCAACGCCGAAATGCGAAACCTCAGCGCTGGTAAAGCTGGGCGCAATCGCTGGAAAGGTCGCCGTCCCAAAGTTAGAGGTAGCGTCATGAACCCCGTAGACCACCCACATGGAGGTGGTGAAGGTAGAGCGCCTATTGGTAGACCGGGTCCGGTTACTCCTTGGGGTAAACCAACCTTGGGTTACAAGACTCGGAAGAAGAAGAAAGCTAGTAGCGCTCTAATTATCCGTCGTCGGCGCAAATCCTCGAAACGTGGTAGAGGCGGTAGAGAGTCTTAAATCAGTTTTGTTCATTTCAAAACTAACAACTAATTACTCACTTCAAAACATTAAATTATGGGTCGCTCACTAAAAAAAGGGCCTTTTGTAGCCGATAGCTTACTCACCAAAGTAGAAAAGCTAAATGCCAAAGGTGAAAAACAAGTAATCAAAACTTGGTCGCGTGCTTCTACAATTTTGCCGCAAATGGTCGGTCATACGATCGCAGTCCATAACGGCAGACAGCACATACCAGTTTTTTTAAGCGAACAGATGGTTGGACACAAATTAGGCGAATTTGCCCCAACTCGGACGTTTCGCGGTCACTCCAAAAGTGACAAAAAAGCCGGGAGATAAAGCTTTTAATCTCTAAAAGCTACAGGAGAAAATTATGGCTACAGATCAAAAAGAAATCAAAGCGATCGCCCGTTATATTCGGATGTCACCTTTTAAAGTGCGTCGAGTTCTCGATCAAATTCGTGGGCGATCGTACAGGGAAGCATTAATAATTCTTGAGTTTATGCCTTATCGCGCCTGCGATCCAGTGCTGAAAGTATTGCGGAGCGCCGTCGCCAACGCAGAGCATAACGCCGGACTCGACCCCGCCGAACTAAAAATCTCTCAAGCCTTTGCTGACCAAGGGCCCGTACTTAAACGTTTTCAACCAAGAGCGCAAGGTCGGGCATACCAAATCCGCAAACCAACGTGTCATATCACTGTGACCGTTGCTGTAGGCGAACCAACAAAATAATCATCACTCAAGGACTTATTATTTGTGGGACAAAAGATAAATCCAGTCGGTTTCCGCCTGGGTATCACTCAAGAGCATCGTTCGCAATGGTTCGCCGATCCTCAGCGCTACCCTAGCCTGCTCCAAGAAGACTACAAGTTGCGGCAGTACATAGAAAAAAAACTCGGTCGGCTGGCAGCTAACAACGCTGGAATTGCCCAAGTTAAAATCTCTCGTAAAGCCGACCAAATCGAGCTAGAAGTTAGTACGGCTCGTCCTGGAGTGGTCGTAGGTCGTGGCGGTACAGGTATTGAAGCCTTGCGTACCGGGCTTAACGAACTACTAGGGGGCAATCGCCAAATTCGGATCAACGTGGTAGAAGTGCCTCAAGTTGATGCCAATGCTTACTTGATCGCCGAGTACATCGCCGGACAACTAGAGCGCCGGGTTTCCTTCCGTCGCGTAGTGCGCCAATCGATCCAACGCGCTCAAAGGGCTGGGATTCAAGGGATCAGAATTCAAGTCGGCGGTCGTCTTAACGGCGCAGAAATTGCCCGGACAGAATGGACTCGTGAAGGCAGAGTACCTTTGCATACTTTACGCGCCGATATAGATTACGCCTACTGTACCGCCAAAACTATTTACGGCATCTTGGGTGTAAAAGTGTGGGTCTTCAAGGGTGAAATTATCCCCGGACAAGAACAAACACCCACTCCTGACGACACTAACGGGCCGCGCCGTCGTACTCAACAACGCCGCCGCCCACAGTTTGAAGACCGCTCTAATGAAGGAAATTAGTAAGCTATTTACTAATTTTCGCCCCCTGCCCACTTCCTGATTAATGTCATGTTAAGTCCAAGAAGAACAAAATTCCGCAAACAACAACGCGGACGAATGAGAGGACTAGCTACTAAAGGTAGCACCCTAAACTTTGGCGATTTTGGCTTGCAAGCTCAAGAACCCTCTTGGATTACTTCAAGGCAAATTGAAGCAAGTCGTCGAGCTATGAACCGTTACTTGCGTCGTGGTGGCAAAATCTGGATTCGGATTTTCCCCGATAAGCCTGTAACTATGCGCCCCGCCGAAACTCGGATGGGTTCGGGTAAAGGTTCTCCCGAATTTTGGGTAGCTGTAGTCAAGCCAGGACGAATTTTATTTGAAATTACTGGTGTTCCTGAAGCTACAGCCCGTGAAGCTATGCGTCTTGCTTCCCACAAATTGCCAATTCATACCAAGTTTATTATGCGCGAACAATTGGAGGAAGTATAAATAATGGCACTTCCAAAAATTTCTGAAGCTCGAAGCTTAAACGACGAGGAATTGAACGAGGAAATTACTACCGTCAAAAAACAACTGTTTCAGTTGCGGCTACAAAAAGCCACCAGACAGCTAGAAAAACCTCACAAATTCCGCCACGCCAAACATCGGTTAGCGCAGTTACTAAGTGTAGAACACGAACGGAAACTCGCAACTACCGCAGCCGCAGTACCAGAGTAAGTAATTATGGCAGTCAAAGAAAGAGTTGGCTTAGTGGTGAGCGATAAAATGCAGAAAACGGTGGTAGTTGCCATCGAAAACCGCTCTCCTCATCCTAAGTACGGCAAAATTGTAGTCCGCACCCAGCGTTACAAAGTTCACGACGAAGAAAATAAATGTGTAGTGGGCGATCGCGTCCGCATTCAAGAAACCAGACCTTTGAGCAAAACTAAGCGCTGGGTTGTACTAGATATCCTTAATCGGACGGTAGCTACTACTGCACCCACAGAGGAGGCGCAACCGTGATTCAACCCCAAACTTATCTCACCGTCGCTGACAATAGCGGCGCGAGAAAATTGATGTGTATCCGCGTTTTGGGTGGTGGCGGTGGTAATCGTCGTTACGGCAACGTAGGCGATGTAATTATTGCCGTTGTTAAAGATGCTAGTCCCAACATGGCTGTAAAAAAATCCGATGTCGTCCGCGCCGTCATAGTGCGTACTCGTAAAGGCATGAACCGTGATAGCGGGATGTGTATACGTTTTGACGATAATGCCGCCGTGATTATTAACGCCGATGGCAATCCTAGAGGCACTCGCGTCTTTGGACCTGTAGCGCGGGAACTAAGAGATAAAAACTTTACTAAAATTGTTTCTCTGGCTCCAGAGGTACTGTAATGGCAACAACTAAGCAATCAAACAAGCTACCTCAACGGTACAAAATGCACGTCAAAACTGGCGATACTGTGCAAGTAATTGCTGGTAAAGATCGGGGCAAAGTCGGCGAAATTGTCCAGATTTTTCCGAAAACAAGCAAGGTGACAATTAAGGGCGTGAATATTAAAACAAAACACGTCAAACCCCAGCAAGAAGGCGAATCTGGTCAAATTGTCACCTCTGAGTTTCCTATTCATAGCTCAAATGTGATGCTGTATTCGACCAAGCAAAACGTAGCTAGTCGGGTTTGCTATACCTTTAACGAACAAGGGCGCAAACTACGGATGCTCAAAAAAACTGGTGAAATACTCGATAAGTAGTAGTCTCAGCTTTTGGCTAAGTCCACTCAAATCTATTATCAACCCTGACCAAGACCAGGGAAAAAGTGCAAAACTATGGCAACTAGACTCAAAAGCTTATATCAGCAAACAATTGTTCCCAAATTAGTTGAGCAATTCCACTATCCAAATATTCAAGAAGTCCCCAAAGTGATTAAGGTCACGATCAACCGGGGTTTGGGAGAAGCAGCGCAAAACGCTAAATCTTTAGAAGCTTCTTTGAAGGAAGTAGCTGTAATTACCGGACAAAAACCTGTGGTCACTCGCGCTAAAAAGGCGATCGCCGGGTTTAAAATTCGTCAAGGAATGCCTGTCGGTTTGATGGTGACATTGCGCGGCGATCGGATGTACGACTTTTTAGACCGCCTAATTGGTTTATCCCTACCTCGTATCCGCGACTTTCGCGGTATTAGCCCCAAAAGCTTTGACGGACGCGGTAATTACACCTTGGGCGTAAGAGAACAAATAATATTTCCCGAAGTGGAGTATGACAGCATCGATCAAGTTCGTGGCTTAGATATTTCAATTATTACTACAGCCAAAACAGACGAAGAAGGTCGCGCTTTGCTTAAAGAAATTGGAATGCCTTTTCGAGATCAATAAAATTGTAAAGAGGAAACGATGGCGGCTAACGACACAATTGCAGATATGCTGACGCGCATCCGCAACGCCAATATGGCACGGCATCAGGTAACGCTTGTGCCAGCAACAAAAGTAACTCGTAATATTGCTAAAGTGCTGCAAAGCGAAGGCTTTATTGCCGAAGTTGGCGAAGAAGGTGAAGGAATCAAATGCAACTTGACGATCGCTTTGAAATACAAAGGTAAAAATCGTCAACCATTAATTAATGCTTTAAAGCGGATTAGCAAACCAGGTTTGCGTGTCTACGCCAACCATAAAGAGCTACCGCGCGTATTAGGTGGCATCGGCATTGCGATTATTTCCACTTCAAGCGGCATCATGACCGACCGCGAAGCCCGCCGTCAAGGACTAGGGGGCGAAATTCTGTGCTACGTCTGGTAGAACCATTAGCGGAACTATTACCGCTAATAAATAGGAGTAAGTAGTTATGTCTCGAATTGGTAAGCTTCCCATTACTGTACCCAGTAAAGTCACTGTCACGATTGACGGGCATTTCGTCGCGGTTAAAGGGCCAAAAGGCGAACTTTCCCGCATCCTTTCTAACGAAGTAACGGTAGAACAAGAAGGGGATACCCTACTTGTTAAGCGGCGCGACGAATCCCGCCCCGCCCGACAAATGCACGGTTTATCGCGTACTTTAGTTGCCAACATGGTTGAAGGAGTCTCCCAAGGATTTCAGCGCCGTTTGGAAATTCAAGGCGTAGGCTACCGCGCTCAAGTTCAAGGTCGTACCCTAACTTTAAACGTAGGCTACAGCCATCCGGTAATTATTGAACCACCCGACGGCGTGACAATTGCTGTCGAAACAAACACCAACGTCATAGTTAGTGGTTTTAACAAAGAAGAAGTAGGCAATACCGCCGCCAAAATCCGCGCCGTGCGTCCTCCCGAACCTTACAAAGGTAAAGGTATTCGTTATGCCGGAGAAGTGGTTAGACGTAAAGCTGGTAAGACAGGTAAGAAGTAAAAATGAAACTCACTCGCCATCAATCAAAAGTCCGCCGACACCGCCGCGTTCGTGGCAAAGTTTTCGGCAGCCAAGAACGCCCTCGTTTGGCAGTTTTTCGCTCTAATCAACATATTTATGCTCAAGTCATAGATGATACACAGCATCAGACTATGGCTGCCGCTTCTACTATTGAAACGGCAGTAAAGTCTTTAGAATTAGGTGCAAGTTGCGCCGCTTCTACTGAAGTCGGGAAACTCATCGCCGCTAGAGCCATAGAAAAAGGCATCTCCAAAGTTGTATTTGACCGGGGCGGAAACCTCTATCACGGTCGGATTAAAGCCCTAGCAGAAGCCGCACGGGAAGCTGGGTTAGATTTTTAAAGCCAATATCTACTAAGGAATACAAATTATGGCAACCGAACGGCGCAAAAATAAGCGCACTAAAGAAAAAGAAACTACTTTCCAAGAGCGGGTAATTCAAATTCGCCGCGTTAGTAAGGTAGTTAAAGGTGGTAAAAAACTTAGCTTCCGAGCCATTGTAGCGATCGGCAACGAACGCGGTCAAGTTGGCATTGGTGTCGGTAAAGCTGGAGATGTCATCGGCGCTGTTAAAAAAGGCGTAGCGGATGGCAAAAAACACCTAATTGATGTGCCAATTACTAAAAGTAACTCTATTCCCCATCCTACAAATGGTGTCGGCGGTGGCGCAAAAGTTATGATGCGTCCGGCGGCTCCAGGAACAGGAGTAATTGCTGGTGGAGCCGTCCGTACTGTATTGGAATTAGCTGGGGTTCGCAATATCTTAGCAAAACAACTTGGCTCAAATAATCCGCTCAATAATGCACGAGCGGCGGTTAATGCGCTTTCTACTCTCCGCACAATGTCTGAAGTAGCTAATGAGCGCGGCGTACCCATTGAAAATCTTTACACTACTTAACGTAATATGCGATTAAACGATGCCAAGCCACAAAAAGGCTCAAGAAAACGCTCTAGCCGTCTAGGGCGAGGAATTGCTGCCGGACAGGGAGCTAGTGCGGGTAAGGGGATGCGCGGACAAAAAGCTCGTTCTGGTAGCGGTACTAGACCCGGCTTTGAAGGTGGACAGCAGCCTTTATATCGGCGCGTTCCTAAGTTGAAGGGCTTTCCGCTCATTAACCGGAAAGTTTACACTACAGTTAATGTCTCTAAACTTGCCGCTTTAGCTGCCAATACCGAAGTAAACGTTGCTTCTTTAAGAGCCGAAGGGATTCTGACGGCATTTAAAGGCTCGTTGAAAATATTGGGAGATGGCGAACTAAGTGTACCGCTTACAGTTCAAGCCGCCGCTTTTACAGCATCGGCAAGAAGCAAAATTGAAGCGGCTGGGGGCAGTTGTCAAGTAGTGTAACCAGGCTAAGTTTTTAGCACGTTTTAGCCTTTAACAACGCAGTGCCAAAATAATTTAAAAGGTACTTTATGATTAGTCGAGATAAAGCCCCAACTGCTCAAGAAACTTTTATGCAGATGGCACAAACCGCCGGACTTAGAGGACGGCTGTTTGTCACTATTGGGATATTAATATTGGCGCGTCTTGGTGTATTCATACCCATACCAGGAATTAACCGTGAACAATTTACCCAAGCTGTACAAAACAATAACGCGATTATTGGCTTTTTAGATATCTTTTCCGGTGGCGGACTTTCTACCTTGGGCATCTTTGCTTTAGGCATTTTGCCCTACATTAACGCCTCGATTATTATTCAATTGCTAACGGCGGCAATCCCAGCTTTAGAAAATTTACAAAAAAATGAAGGGGAAGCTGGGAGACGGAAAATATCGCAAATTACCCGCTATGTTTCTTTTGGTTGGGCAGTTTTGCAGAGTAGTTTTATTGCTGCTATTTGGGTACGTCCTTTTGCGATCGTACCGGGGCCAGCTTTTGTGATTCAAACAGCGATCGCCCTAATTGCAGGTTCTATGTTCATTATGTGGGCATCAGAACTAATTACCGAGCGCGGTGTTGGTAATGGCGCATCTTTGCTGATTTTCGTCAACATTGTTGCAGCTTTACCCAAATCCTTGGGCGATACTATTACTTTTGCTCAAACTGGTGGTAGAGCCGCCGTAGGTAGGGTTGTTGTCCTCCTATTGGTGTTTTTAGTTACTATTGTTGGCATTGTTTTTGTTCAAGAAGCCAGTCGCAAAATTCCCATCCTTTCCGCTCGTCGCCAAGTTGGGAGAAAAGTTCAAGAAGAACGGCGCAGTTACTTGCCTCTACAGTTAATTCAGGGGGGAGTAATGCCAATTATTTTTGCTTCTAGTATCTTGATTTTGCCAGCATTTTTAGCTAACGCAACCGGAAATGCAACTTTAAGCAACATTGCCACTAACTATCTTAGTCCTGGTGGTTCCGCTCCTTGGGCTTACGCTTTAGTTTATTTAGTTTCCATTGTTTTCTTTAGTTATTTCTATGCGTCTTTGATTGTTAACCCTGTCGATATGTCGCAAAACTTGAAGAAAATGGGCGCTAGTATTCCAGGTATTCGTCCAGGAAAAGCAACCAGCGAATATGTAGAAAGGGTTCTTAATCGCCTAACTTTACTCGGTGCGTTGTTTTTAGGAACAGTGGCAATTATCCCCACGGCGGTAGAAAGTGCGGTAGGTGTACCAACTTTTAGAGGGTTGGGCGCAACTTCCTTGCTAATTCTCGTCGGTGTGGCAATTGATACGGCAAGGCAAGTTCGCACTTATGTGATCTCGCAGCGTTACGAAGGAATGGTAAAACAATAGTGGCAAGATTGATTTTTCTGGGTCCACCTGGTGCTGGTAAAGGAACTCAGGCTTTAGCGTTGGCTGAAAAATTGCAGATTCCCCATATATCTACGGGCGATATTTTGCGTCAGGCGTTGACAGCGCGATCGCCTTTAGGCATTACTGCGCAAAGTTATATGGATCGTGGTGAACTTGTCCCAGACAATTTAGTTCAAGCAATGGTCGAAGAACGCCTCCAACAAAGCGATATTAATTCCGGTTGGATTTTAGATGGGTTTCCCCGCACTGTCAGCCAAGCAGAGTTTTTAGCCGAATTACTGCAAAAACTCGGTCATGGTAGCGTTCAAGTCATCAACTTAGATGTACCAGACGATATTTTGATTGAGCGGCTTTTAGGTCGCGGTCGTCCTGACGATACAGAAGATGTGATTCGCCGCCGTTTGGAAGTCTACCACGCTGATACTAAACCTTTGATTGGCTTTTATAGCGATCGCCAACAACTTGTTTACGTCAACGGCAATCAAACCCTAGAAGCGGTTAACACCGATCTCCATCAAGTGATAACCGCTTGACAAATCCACTTTAATTTGATATCAAACTTTAGCCCGATGCTAGATAAGATATATTAATAAAAGGTGGAATTGTTTTAATCGTTATGCTATACCGCCCTTAGCTGTGGGTAGTTCAACAGCCAGTAGAATTGAGGAAAATATCACTTGTCTAAACAAGATTTGATTGAAATGGAAGGCACGGTCACAGACTCGTTGCCGAATGCGATGTTTAGAGTATCGCTTGATAATGGCTTTGATGTGTTGGCTCACATCTCAGGGAAAATTCGTCGTAATTACATCAAAATTTTACCAGGCGATCGCGTCAAAGTTGAATTGACACCCTACGACTTAACTAAAGGCAGAATTACGTACCGCTTGCGGAAAAAGTAGTTAAATCAAATTGTTTAACATTTCTTTCTATAAATGTGGTATAATTTAGAGTTTGTAATAAAGCAACAGCAATGAAAGTTAGAGCTTCAGTCCGTCGAATTTGTGAAAAGTGTAACGTTATTCGCCGTCGCGGTCGAGTAATGGTAATTTGTACTAACCCAAAACACAAGCAGAGACAAGGTTAGACCGTTAAATACAAAAATTATTTATCGAGTTTTTTAGCACCGCCAAATTAGGGAGAAAAAAACGTGGCACGGATTTCTGGTGTAGACCTTCCGCGTGATAAGCGCGTCGAAATCGGTCTTACTTACATATATGGAATTGGATTATCGCGGTCAAAGAACATTTTGACAACTACCGGGGTAAATCCAGATACTCGGATTAAAGATTTAAGCGACGCTGACGTTACCGCCTTACGGGGTGCGATCGAAGGTTACCAAGTTGAAGGAGACTTGCGCCGCTTAGAATCAATGTCGATCAAGCGGTTAATTGATATTGGAACTTATAGAGGTCGCCGCCATCGGATGGGTTTACCCGTACGCGGACAAAGAACTCGTACCAATGCAAGAACCAGGCGCGGTAGACGGCAAACCGTTGCTGGGAAGAAAAAAGCACCCAGTGGCAAGTAACACAATTAGTTCCTTTACTCAGCATTATTTAGCTTACTTTCAGTTATGGCGCGACAAACAAACAAAAAACCTGGAGCTAAAAAGCAAAAGCGCAACGTCCCCAACGGCATCGCTTTTATCCAGTCTACTTTTAACAACAGCATCGTCACGATCGCCGATCAAAATGGCGATGTAATTTCTTGGGCATCTGCCGGATCTAGCGGTTTTAAAGGCGCGAAAAAGGGAACTCCCTTTGCAGCCCAAACCGCCGCCGAAAGTGCCGCCCGTAGAGCCGTAGACCAAGGAATGCGGCAAATAGAAGTTATGGTAAGCGGGCCTGGATCGGGTCGAGAGACAGCAATTCGAGCCTTGCAAGGAGCAGGACTTGAAATTACGCTAATTCGGGATATTACCCCGATTCCTCACAACGGTTGCCGTCCACCCAAGCGCCGTCGAGTCTAAAAAAGCCCTATTACTCTATAGGCATCAACAAGTAAAGGTAAATACTCTGCCCAATAGTGGCAGCTAATATAAGGGAGGTTACTCCGTGGCGCAATATCAAATTGAATGTGTCGAGTCTAATACACAGGAACACCGTAGTCTATATAGTAAATTTGTCCTGGAGCCTCTCGATCGCGGTCAAGGCACTACGTTGGGTAACGCTCTAAGGCGAATCTTGCTGTCAAACCTAGAAGGTACGGCAGTTACCGCCGTTCGGATTGCTGGAGTGAATCACGAATTTGCGACCATTCCCGGAATGCGGGAAGATGTATTAGAAATCCTGATGCGGATGAAAGAAGTAGTTTTAAAAAGCTACTCCTCTCAACCCCAAATTGGACGACTATTAGTTACCGGGCCAACCATAGTTACCGCCGCTCACTTTGACTTACCTTCAGAAGTCGAAATCGTCGATCCTAATCAGTATGTAGCAACCTTAGCAGAGGGTGCGAAACTAGAAATGGAATTTCGCATCGACAGAGGTAAAGGCTATCGGACAATCGAACGTAGCCGCGATGACGCGACAGCCTTAGATTTTCTCCAAATTGATGCCGTATTTATGCCCGTTCATAAAGTCAACTACAGCGTTGAAGATGCCCTTGTAGATGGCTCGGCGGCAAAAGATCGGCTAGTTTTGGAAATTTGGACAAATGGCAGCGTGACCCCCCAAGAGTCGCTCTCGGCAGCAGCTAGTATTTTAGTTGAATTATTTAATCCACTAAAAGATATTTCTTTAGAGGCAATGCAAGACGAGTTGCCCACTGATGAAGATCCTACTAGCCAAATTCCCATTGAAGAATTGCAATTGTCGGTTAGAGCTTACAACTGTCTCAAACGAGCGCAAGTAAACTCCGTTGCCGATTTATTGGATTACACCCAGGAAGATTTGCTAGAAATTAAAAACTTTGGTCAAAAATCTGCTGAAGAAGTAATCGAAGCCTTGCAAGTTCGCTTAGGTATTACTTTACCTCACGAAAAATCACCTAAGCCTAGCTAGATCCGTCCACCTTCTAACTAATTACTCCCTAATTGTTATGCGCCACCGCAATAGTATCAGCAAACTTGGCAAACCCGCCGACCAACGCCGCGCTCTATTAAGAGCTTTGACTACAGAATTAATCCGGCATGGTCGGATTACGACAACTAAAGTTAGAGCCAAAGCCCTGCGCCAAGAAGCAGAAAAAATGATTACTTTAGCTAAAGATGGCTCTTTAGCTGCTCGTCGTCAAGCGATGGGCTTTATTTACGACAAGCAATTGGTTCATGCTTTATTTGAGCAAGTTCCAACTCGCTACGGTAGCCGCAATGGTGGCTATACCCGCATTTTGTCAACGATGCCCCGTCGTGGCGATAATGCACAAATGGCAATTATTGAACTTGTGTAAGTTAAAACATGGTTGCCTTGCTGTACCAAAACCCTAAACAAAAAGTCGCCTTGGTAATTCAATACTTAGGTACTCATTTTTATGGCTGGCAAAGGCAACTACAGCAACGTACTGTGCAAGGGGAGATTGAAAAAGTCCTAAAAAAGGTTTTAGGATATCAAGTCACTTTGCACTGTGCGGGAAGGACGGATACAGGGGTTCACGCTGCTGCTCAAGTTGCCCATTTTGAGCATGATAGCTTGATTCCCTCCCAGCGCTGGGCATCGGTGTTAAACGGTTACTTACCCAGTGATATTTTGATTCGGGCAAGTGAGTCCGTTAGCGAGTCTTGGCACGCTCGTTTTAGCGCCCAGTGGCGGCGATATCGCTACACGCTTTATACAGACCCTAGACCCAACTTGTTTGTTAGTCCGTTTAGCTGGCATTATTATTATGCGCCTTTAGATGAATCAGAGATGCAAGCGGCATTAAAAACCCTGCTGGGAACTCATCATCTAGCCGCTTTTCACCGGACAGGCTCAAGGC
Organism: Chlorogloea sp. CCALA 695; assembly: GCF_003003885.1. Classification (GTDB taxonomy): domain Bacteria; phylum Cyanobacteriota; class Cyanobacteriia; order Cyanobacteriales; family Chroococcidiopsidaceae; genus Aliterella. The sequence goes on from NZ_PVWN01000014.1 coordinate 67,360, forward strand.
GATCGCATTCTTGGGTAGATGTGCAACAAGTAAAGTGCGATCGCGCTTTAGACTTTATTCATATTGAAATTCAAGCAAATGGGTTTTTGTATGGCATGGTGCGGCTGCTGGTAGGGCTACTGGTGCAAGTAGGTACAGGCAAGCGGAGTCTGGATAACTTTACCGAGCTTTGGCAGCAAGAGCGCCGGGAAGAAGTAAAACACGCCGCCCCCGCTTGCGGTTTGTGTTTGCTAAGAGTTGGCTATGAAGACTCTCCTTTTCCGCCAGAAGTCTGGTATGACACCATGCCTAAATTAGTTTTGCCCTCAATGTAAGGCAGCGCTACTCAATTAAATTTTACAGGATACTTAAAAATGGAAAAAACTTATCTTCCACCCCAAGACACTATCAACCGCGACTGGTATATAGTTGATGCCGCAGACCAACGCCTCGGACGACTAGCTAGTGAAATTGCAATGGTTTTACGCGGCAAAAACAAGCCCGAATTTACTCCTCACATGGATACAGGCGGGTTTGTAATTGTCGTTAATGCTGAAAAAATAGTAGTTACAGGCAAAAAGCGCACTCAAAAGCTCTATCGCCGTCACTCTGGGCGACCAGGGGGAATGAAAACTGAGACTTTTGCTAAACTTCAAGCCCGGATTCCTGAGCGGATTATTGAGCAAGCAGTTAAAGGAATGCTACCTAAAAGTAGTTTGGGTAAGCAACTATTTACGAAGCTAAAAGTCTATGCTGGTGGCGATCATCCCCATTCGGCACAACAACCTCAAGAGCTAAAAATTCAAACAATTCCCGGAGCAGATAAGTAATGCAAGCAGTAGAAGCTAATAGCGGTCGCGCAGTGTACTGGGGTACAGGTCGCCGCAAATCATCGGTAGCACGGGTACGTCTAGTACCAGGTAGCGGTCAATTGACCGTTAATAACAAACCAGGCGAGTTATATTTTCAGTTCAACGCTAATTATATTTCTGTCACCAAAGCACCCCTAGAAACTTTGGGATTAGAAAATGAATATGACATTTTAGTAAATGCTCATGGTGGTGGCTTGACTGGGCAATCAGACTCAATTCGCTTGGGAGTTGCCCGTGCTTTATGTAAGCTCGATCCTGACAACCGCCCACCTTTGAAAAAAGAAGGCTATCTCACCCGCGATCCACGAGCCAAAGAGCGGAAGAAATACGGATTGCACAAAGCTCGTAAAGCTCCTCAGTTCTCGAAGCGTTAAAAATCTAAAGTTTTGGGCGTTGATGAATTCAGGGCGCGGAAATAACTTTGCATGATTTCAAAACCAATGCTAGAGACGTTGCATTGCAACGTCTCTACAAACCTGACAATAGCGATCACAGTTACAATAAATTAAGTAAATTCCTCACTAAAACAATGGCAAAAGCAGATATTCATCCTAAGTGGTATCCCGAAGCAAAAGTTTATTGCAACGGCGAAGTTGTAATGACTGTAGGCTCTACCAAACCAGAATTACACGTTGATGTATGGTCGGGAAATCACCCTTTCTATACTGGTACGCAAAAGATGATTGACACTGAAGGGCGTGTTGAGCGGTTTATGCGTAAGTACGGCATGATGGAAACTGAACCAGAAACAGCCCCAGAAGATAAAAAGTAGCGTTGGTTAGTTTAAAGCAAACTGTTAATCTAACCTATCCTGCTTGAATAATTACGCGACTTCTCGTTATGGCTGAAACTTACCTATTAGACAAACTAAAGTCCGTTGAACAAACCTTTAACGAACTAAACCGCCGCCTTGCCGATCCTGAAGTTGCTAGAGATCCTAATGAGACGCAACGGGTGGCAAGGGCGCGTTCTTCCTTGGAACCAGTAGTTAATAGCTATGAAGATTGGAAAATTGCCACCGAAGAATTAATTGGCGCTCGTCAGGTATTTAAAGAATCAGCCAGCGATCCTGAATTTCAAGAGATTGCCGCCAGCGAAGTTCAGGAATTAGAAGCTAAATTAGAGCAACTAGAAATTCGCTTGAAAACGTTGCTCTTACCGCGCGATCCCAATGATGACAAAAACATCATGCTAGAAATTCGTGCCGGAACTGGTGGCGATGAGGCTAGTATTTGGGCAGGGGATTTAGTGCGGATGTACTCGCGTTACGCGGAAGTTCAACACTGGAAAGTAAAGTTAGTTAGCGAATCTCTAGCAGAAATGGGCGGCTTTAAAGAAGCTGTCTTAGAAATTCAAGGCGACCAAGTTTATAGCAAGTTGAAGTTTGAAGCTGGCGTTCATAGAGTGCAGCGCGTACCATTAACTGAAGCAAGCGGACGAGTACATACTTCTACCGCTACTGTTGCGGTTATGCCCGAAGTGGACGATGTGGAAATACACATTGATCCTAAAGATATTGAAATGAGTACCGCTCGTTCTGGTGGTGCTGGGGGGCAAAATGTCAACAAAGTAGAAACTGCTGCCGATTTGTACCACAAACCTACAGGTATTCGGATCTTTTGTACTGAAGAACGCAGCCAGCTACAGAATAAAGAACGGGCGATGCAGATTTTACGGGCGAAACTGTACGAAATGAAGTTGAGAGAACAGCAAGAAGCTGTAACTTCTATGCGGCGACTTCAAGTTGGAACCGGATCGCGCTCAGAAAAGATCCGCACTTACAACTACAAAGATAACCGCGTTACCGACCACCGTTTGGGACAGAACTTTGTGCTTAATCCAGTCATTGAAGGGGATTTAGAAACCATTACCCAGTCTTGTATCTCTCAAGATCAGCAAGAGCGGTTGGCAGAATTAGCAGCTTCTAGTTCTGGAGTATAAAAAATTGACGCGCAAGTTTTGCTGTAAAATAAGGCAATTGTAAGGTGAAAACTGACAGCCTTTTTTATCGCTTGTTTCAGGAATTTCCTGATATCTTTTTTGAACTTATTGGTATTACACCGGAAATTGCTAGTAATTATCAATTTTCATCGGTGGAAGTCAAGCAAACTGCTTTTCGGATTGATGGGGTTTTTCTGTCGAACCTTGAAAGTAATCGCATTTACTTCGTTGAAGTCCAGTTTCAGCCCCAGCAAGAATTTTATTCGCGGTTTTTAGCGGAAATCTTTTTGTATCTGCGGCAAAATAAGCCCGAAAACGATTGGAGTGCGATCGTTTTGTATCCTAGCTCAAGCACAGACGCAGGCAATATCAAACATTACCGAGAATTTTTTGATAGCGGACGAATTAGACGCATTTATCTTAACGAGTTAAGCGGTGAGGTTTTTGATAACTCGATAGCAATTAAAACTCTAAAGTTAATAGTTGCTCCCGAATCAAAAACTGTTGAGCAAGCAAGAGAGTTAGTAGAACGAGTCAGGCAACAAGACGACCAATTACAACAGGAAAAATTTGTACAATTAGTAGAGACAATATTGGTTTACAAGTTGCCTAATATGAGTCGGGAGGAAATAGAGGCAATGTTTGAGTTAAGCGATCTGAAACAAACAAAGGTTTATCAAGAAGCAAAACTAGAAGGCATAGTAGAAGGCAAGCTCCAATCTGTGCCAGGATTCTTAATACTAGGTTTGACTGTAGAACAAATAGCACAGGCGCTAGGTTTGAGCGTACAGCAAGTTAGACAAGCTGCCCAAAATCAAACCCCAGAGTAAATGTAGTTAAGGCAAATTACTTGCACCTCAATCCTGTCGTTACAGCAATAACATGGCAATTACTCCCCAGCAATTGATTAAATGGAAACAACAAGGGCGACCAATTGTTGCCTTAACTGCTTGGGATTACGTTTTTGCTCAGTTATTAGACAATGCTGGGGTTGATTTAGTGTTAGTGGGCGATTCTTTAGCCACAATTTTAGGTTACGAAAATACTTTACCTGTAACCTTAGATGAAATGCTGCATCATGCTAAAGCTGTGCGTCGTGGAGTAAAAAAGGCTTTACTTGTTGTCGATTTGCCGTTTTTAACCTACCAAGAAAGTCCTCAACAAGCTCTACATTCGGCGGGACGAGTATTGAAGGAAACAGGCGCTCAAGCGGTAAAGTTAGAAGGGGGTTATCCCGCAATGATTGAAACTGTTGCCTATTTGGTGCAAGCAGGGATTCCTGTAATGGGTCATGTTGGTTTGACTCCCCAATCTATTCATCAGTTGGGATTGCGACAGCAGGGCAAAACCGAGGAAGCTGGAGAAAAAGTTTTAAATGAAGCGCTCGCACTGCAACAAGCTGGAGCCTTTAGTATGTTATTAGAACATATCCCCGCCTCTTTAGCTTTACAAATTACCCGAAAACTAACTATTCCTACAATTGGCATTGGTGCGGGGGTGCATTGTGACGGTCAAATTTTAGTTACCGCCGATTTACTTGGTCTTTTGGAGCATCAACCACCTTTTGCGAAAAGCTATATTAATTTACGCGCCCAAATTAACTCCGCAGTGCAGAATTTTGGGCAAGATGTTCGAGAAGGTAAATTTCCTTAGTGGTTTTGCAAGCAGACAAAAGGGAATAAATTTTCTGGCTGCTTGCTTTTATACTAAGAGATGCGATCGCTATGGATGGGCAAAGTACAACAATTGACTTCATCTAGACAAACTTTACCCCACTGCAATGCCCACCGGACTAGCTCTACTCGGTTATTTGCTCCCGTTTTGTCAAGAATATTACTAATATGATTATCGACAGTACGTTTACTAATTTCTAACTCGTCAGCTATTTTTTCGTTAGTTAAGCCAGCAGCTACTAATTCGATTATTTGCATTTCCCTGTCTGACAGAGATGCCGGGGTTTGAGACTCGCTAATCGCCATGACTTAATTTTATTCCTTTAGTATATTTACTTATTAGTATCCTTCTTAATTCTAGAGGATGCTTGCAGAGTCAGACTTTGCGCTAGAAGTAATCCCATGACAATTTTTACTCTTTTGGCGATATCCATGCTATCTCGTACTGTAAAAATTTCCTTATTAGTATTATTTTTTACTTTTGCTTTACTAATAAATACTGGTACAGGCATTGCTGAAGTATCTGTACAAAAGACTTTGCCGGAAACTACCCAACTTCGTCCATTACTAGATGCAACGACTATTCCCGCCGAAAAAGTAAATAAGTTTGTGCAGGCATATTTGCAAGTTTGGCAGCTAATTTCGCGTCGCGAAAGCGAGTTACAAGCGGCAGAAACAGAGTTGGAATCGTTGCGGATCGCCCAAGAAATTGAAACTGAGGCGTTGGCAATTATTGAGCAAGCAGGTTTGACAAACCAAGAGTATCTACAGCTATTGGGACTTGCTAATATTGATCCAGAATTTGGGGAAAGGGTCGCAACGGGGTTACAAGAAGCTAAAAACTAATGGACTTGCTGAATTGGTAATGGGTAATTGGTAATTGGTAGTAATTTCAATGCACAACTCCCAGTGCGGTAGGAATGAAAGGGACAGGAGATCAGAAAAGAAAAATTATTACTCTTTGAGCAACGCCAAACTAATTTATTAGTCAATTGAGGCTAATACGTCAGATAATAGCCATATTCTGCCGATCTATGTTGCTATGAGCAATCCTCGCATACTTTGTCTTGGTGAAATTTTATTCGATTTGCTTGCCGATCAAATTGGGCGATCGCTCGATCTAGTCGAATCTTGGACACCCTACCCCGGCGGCGCACCCGCAAACGTTGCTTGCGCGTTGACAAAATTAGGCTCCACTTCTGGCTTTATAGGCTGCATTGGTGAAGATGAGCCGGGAAATCAATTAATTCAAGTTTTACAAGCTTCAGGAGTTGATGTAAGGGGCGTACAGCGACACAAAACTGCCCCCACAAGGCAAGTTTATGTAGTGCGGACAGAAGAAGGCGATCGCATTTTCGCCGGATTTGGTGACTTAGACACGACAGAATTTGCTGATACCCAGTTGCAAGCAGAGCAATTACCTGAAAAGCTATTTGCAGAAGCGGATTTTTTGGTATTGGGGACGATCGCCCTTGCTTATCCCCACAGCCATACCAGCGTCTATCGCGCTCTACAATTAGCAGAACAGTACAGCGTAATGGTAGTTTTAGATGTCAACTGGCGATCGGTGTTTTGGCAGCAAAATGTAGACACTGCTCGGCAAATTATTCAAAAAATATTTAATAAAATTGACTTCCTTAAGCTTTCAAAGGAAGAAGCACAATTGCTATTTGACAACACAGATCCCGGCGCAATTACTTACCGTGTAGAAACCTTGGAAGGAGTGATAATCACTGATGGCGAAAATGGTTGCAGTTATTGTCTATCGCAAAATGAAGGGAAAGTCCCCGCTTTTTCTGTTCCTGTAGTCGATACAACAGGAGCAGGAGATAGTTTTGTCGCGGGTTTTGTCCATCGACTCGCACAACTTGGGATTAGGAATCTTAGCGATCCAGAAATGGCAAAAAAAGTAGTAACCTATGCTAGTGCGGCGGGAGCATTGACAACGTTAAAACCCGGCGCGATCGCATCTCAACCAACGGCGGCAGAAATTGCAGCTTTTTTAGGTTACTAGCAATTGTTAACAATTCTGGCATTGCTGAATTCAGTCTAAGAACCAATGCTAGAGACGTTGCATTGCAACGTCTCTACACCAACATTTATATATTTAAACTTGATAGCCCACCTTTTAAATAGGATGGTAATCGACTTTAGGCAGCTACTATTGAAGCTAAAGGATCACCAATCGTACTAGAAGGTGCAGAAAATTCCCCGGTCAGCACGTACTCTAACCGCAATTTAAGCCAAGTAATAAACTGCGGATTAGTTGAAATAATTGCTGTTGGTTGTGGTGGACATTGAGCTTTAATTGCTGCCATTTCTGGCGCTTCTAAAAAAGCTGGTTGCTTGACTAACCAAAAATCAATAGTTTTTTCGTTTTCGTGATAGTTGCGAGTACGTTCCGTTAACACCTCGTCAATGGGTTCTTCCATTAAAAAGCGATCGCTCGCCAACACATAGTAATACGTCTGCATAGTTCTAATCGCAAAAATTTGATTTTAACCTATTACTTTCCTTGCATTGCTTGCTTCATTTCTCTTACCGCTCTTTCAATTCCTACCAGTGCAGCGCGGCTAATAATCGTATGACCAATATTAAGTTCTTCCATCCCCGGAATACAAGCCACTGGGTAGACATTCCAGTAAGTTAGCCCGTGTCCGGCGTTGACGCGCAAACCAGCCTCTATTGCTTGCGCGCAGCCTTTAGCTAGTATAGTTAATTCTTTTTGACGATTAGCTTCATTTTTTGCCTCTGCATACTGTCCTGTATGCAATTCAATAAATTTAGCCTGTACCTTAACTGATTCGGCAATTTGCGCCTCATCCGCGTCAATAAACAAACTGACAGGAATACCCGCAGATTGCAATTTATCTACTATTTCACCAATGCGATCGCTCTGAGCAACAATATTTAACCCACCTTCGGTAGTCACTTCTTCCCGTTTTTCGGGGACTAAAGTTACATAATCAGGTTTGACCTCTAGAGCAATATTTACCATTTCATCGATAGCCGCCATTTCTAGATTGAGGTGCGATCGCACAGTTTGCCGCAATAAATGCACATCCCGATCTTGAATATGTCGCCGATCTTCGCGTAAATGGACAGTAATGCCATCTGCACCCGCCAATTCTGCTAGAACCGCCGCCGCTACTGGGTCAGGTTCTACAGTGCGCCGTGCTTGCCTAATCGTGGCAATGTGATCGATATTTACTCCCAGCGTAAGCAATTTCTATCTCCTGTTTGTGTCAATTTTTTATCGCCCAAGGCAGAATAAAAAGTAGGCTTTTAATACATTTGTTCTATGAAACTGCAAATTTTAGCAACCCTAACGATACTTGCCACAACGTCACTTAATTTCCCTGTCAAAGCTCAATCAGTGCCGCCAACTTCAGATAATCGAGTTTTAAACGCTTGCGTCCAAAACCAAGCCGAAACCTTACCCGTACCTTTTAGCGATGTCTCTCCCGACCATTGGGCTTTTAAAGCTGTAATGACGATGCACTATTGCGGGGCTTTCCGCCAAGCTACGCCTCCAGCTTTATTTGAGCGATTAAAACCGACTCAAAGCCAACAGGCGCAATCTCAAGCGGAAAACTCACCGCAAGCAAAGCCAAATCTAAACGGCGGCTAAATCGGGTACATTAACGGGGGTTTCTTCTTGGGGGAAGCCCTCTTGAACTAAGGTAGGTGGTTGTCCCTTTGGCTGCAATAAGCCACCAATCATCGCTAACATCGCGTTTACTTTGCGATCGCGCCACTGGGCTACTAACTTCTGCACGTCCGCCGTACTCATCCTTCGCTGCATTGCTTCGTAGAGGTAAGCTGCATGAAGAGTCTCATCACTAGCAACGCTAAGTAGGCTCTTTTTGAGGTTGCGACTTGTGGCTTCATCATCGGGAAGAACTTTCGCCATCCGCGCAAAGTCTTTACTAGCATCTAGTTCCAAAATGTAGGTACTACCCAGAAATACATCCCAGTTTATATTTTCTGGTTTGAGTTGCTCGGAAGTATAGCCTGCGAAGAAATTATCGAAAAAAGGACTGCGCTGGGTAGATTCGGCGGTTTTTGGCTTGCTTTTAAAGTCAATGACTTGTTTATTTATTTGCTTCAAAGCATGGGCAAATATTTGTCCGTGCCTTTTTTCATCTTCGGCGTGTTGGGCTAGTTTCTCCGCCATCCAAGTGTCGCCTTCATTCGCCGCGCGATCGCTAAGTTTTTCTAGCATCGGTACTGCGCCAGATTCTGCAAGCTGAAACATTGCCAGCGTATTTGGGCGAGTTTGAGGATCGCGGATTTGACGGGCGGTAAAATAAGCAACGCCACTAGACCCGACTAGGTGCAAAATGTGAGTAATCAAGCTCATGAGTGTTTGCGCTTAAAAGTAAAGAGTCTACTTTACTTATGCTATCTATCGACTATTAAAATTGCACGCCCTGAAAGAAAGTTGCCATCTATGAAAATTCTGCAAAGATTGTTCTATTTATGTTTAACGCCCATTTTTATACTCGCTTTGCAAGGCTGTAATCCCCAGAACGCAAATCAATACTCTGTTAAGCGTGTCAGTGACGGCGATACGATTACTTTGACAGACTCTAGCGGCGCAGATGTTAAAGTCCGCTTTGCTTGCGTTGATGCGCCGGAAATTGCCCATACTAAATCCGAAAAACTTAGTAAAAAAGCTATAGATAAAGATCAGTTTAAATGGGGAAACCAGGCACAGATGCGAGTTGAGCAGTTAATAAAGCTTAAAGGCGATCATGTTACTTTAACTATCACCGATACTGATCGCTACGGGCGTAAAATTAGCGAAGTTCGTTTAGGCGATCGCACTTTTGTTCAAGAAGTCCTCGTTCGTGAAGGTTTAGCCCTCGTTTATCGTCCTTATTTGAAAAACTGCCCTAGCGCCGTAGCCATTGAACAAGCCGAAACTGAAGCTAAAAGCAATCGTCGCGGTGTTTGGAGCGATGCTAAGTTTGTTGAGCCTTGGGCTTATCGCCGCCGCAAAAATTAATTTAATTTGAAAGCTGATTTTTGGGTAGCTTTACTTTACGAGTAACAGGATTAAACCACTGTTCTAAACGACTAAAAACTTGAGAGGAGAAAATAGTTAGCACCAGATAAATAAAAGCAACCGCCGCATAGATTTCAAAAGAGCGGTAATTAGTAGCAACAATTAGTTGACCGTTGCGAAACAACTCTTCAAAGCCAATTACCGCCACTAAGCTAGTATCTTTGAGCATACTAATAAACTCATTGCCCAATGGCGGTAGCATCCGCCTTAAGGCTTGGGGAAAGACAACATAGCGCATAGTTTGATTAGAACTCATCCCCAACGACTCCGCCGCCTCCGATTGGCCCATTTCAATAGACTGAATCCCAGCGCGGACAATTTCGGCAATATAAGCCGTACTATTGAGGCTCAAAGCAATTACCGCCGCCGTCCAACGATTGAGATTGAAGCCAAAACCAAGCTCTTGAGAAATTGCAGGTAAGCCAAAATAAATCATAAAAATCTGCACCAGTAAAGGCGTACCTCGAAAAAAATCTATATAAGCCCTCGCCGCCCATCGAATAGGTAAAATCTGAGAAAGGCGAATAATTCCCAGTAGAGAGCCACCTATCAAGCCTAAAATTACTGATAAAGCCGTAAGTTGTAACGTCACCACAGCGCCGCGTAGCAGCAATGGTATTGCAGTTGAGATCGTTGTAAAAGCAGACTGACCCGTTGTAGATTGAGTTTGAAAGGGCAATCTTTCCGGTAATTTTGGAGGCTGAACCCCAAACCATTTTTGATAAACTTGGGCGTAGACACCATTACCAAGCAGCTTTGCCAAACCGCGATCAATTAGCGCCAAATTAGGGGAGTTTTGAGGAGTAGGAAAGCCAAAATACTCCTCGGTAAGTAGTTTTCCCACCACTTTAACCCCTTCAACATTTCCCGAATTAATCGCGTACAAAATTACTGGCTCATCATGCAGCAAAGCATCGACATTACCATTTAGCAACTCCCTAATCGCTGTTGGTGCATCATCAAAACTGCGAACTTTCGCCCCAGGAATAGCCGCCGCCTTTTGCGCGCCTGTCGTGCCAATTTGCACAGAAATCCGCTTATTATTTAAGCTTTCAAAGCCTGTAATACTTTGGTCATTAGTACGGGTTGCGATCGCAAGACCTGATCTAAAATAAGGACGAGAGAAGGAAACCGTCTTAGCCCTTTCTTCGGTAATTGTCATCGCCGCCACCGCCGCATCAATGGTACGCGCTTGCAACGCCGGAATCATCCCCGCAAAAGGCAAGTTTTGATAAGTAATCTTAAAACCCGATACGCGCGCGATCGCATTCATCAAATCCACATCAAAACCTTGCAATTCTCCCGTGTCGGTTTGAAACTCAAAAGGTGGATAAGTTCCTTCTACGGCAATTGTGAGGGTTTTATCTGCCGCCAAAGAATTAGAATTAGTACAACCAGAAACCAAAATCAAACAAACTAACCCCGCCAATATTTGCAGCCACCAGTAGCTAGTTTTTTTGCCATTCCTAGAGTTCATTAAAAACCTAAGCTAATAAATTTATAAGAAACAATACCACCAACGCGCGGGTATCCTCACTCTTGCAAGCAAAAAAGCTGTAAAGTTTTCCCTTTCGCAAAATTGTGACAGATAAGCCGGGTGGGACGCTCCTTTTGAGAAATTATCTGTTTACGATGACTTGCATAACTACTTTTAGTTTTTCGGGGCGCTTTGCTAAGTAAAAACTAGCTGCTTATTAAGCAAAGAGAAAAAGTATCCAAACTTTAACTCATTCCAGGGGCTAATAGTAGTACAAAAATATTATTAAGGGCTGACAGCTTGCACTCATTGGCTTTAAGATAAGCCAATAACCCACGCAGTGCAAGTAAGCCGCATGAATTTGGGACAGCCATTAGGTTCAGTTACACAAGGATCGCTCAGTGAAGGATTAGAGGTGCGCTTGCATCCCGATGTTTTGGTAGAAGATATGCGCGTCGGCAAATTTCTTGTCGTCGAAGGCATAAAATCGCGTTTCTTTTGTATGTTAACGGATGTTTCTCTAGGAACCTCTAGCCCACGAATTGTCGCCAATCCGCCCTTACCTAGCGACGACTTTATGCGCGAAGTTTTGGCTGGAAGCGGTACTTACGGAACTATCGACCTCACGCCGATGTTAATGTTTACCCCCGAATCGGAGGAACCAGTTTTTAAGAAGAATGGCAAAGAACCAAACAGTGTAAGCGGATTAGGTTCCTTTCAAGCCCAAAGTAGCAGCAATATGGAACTGCTACCCGTCAAAACTATTCCCAGCCACTTTAGCCAAGTTTACGATGCCAGCGAACGAGATTTTAGAGCGGTATTTGGCTGGGAAGACGATCCCCAAAAGCGCAACTTTGCGATCGGTCAACCTCTTGACATGGACGTACCGATATGTATAGACCTAGATCGCTTTGTAGAGCGTAGTAACGGCGTATTTGGCAAGTCTGGAACAGGTAAATCTTTTCTCACTCGCTTACTTTTATCGGGGATTATTCGCAAACAGGCGGCGGTAAATTTAATTTTTGATATGCACTCAGAGTATGGCTGGGAAGCAGTATCAGAAGGCAAGCAATTTAGTACCGTTAAAGGCTTGCGTCAATTGTTCCCTGGCAAAGTTCAAGTTTACACCCTCGATCCTGCTTCTACCAAGCGCCGAGGGGTACGCGATGCCCAAGACCTGTATTTGAGTTACGACCAAATTGAAGTTGAAGACATCATGCTGGTACGCAACGAATTAAACCTGTCTGAAGCAAGTTTAGAAAATGCCATCATTCTGCGTAACGAGTTTGGTAAGTCTTGGATTACCCAGCTTTTAGCAATGGGTAACGAGGAAATAGAAATGTTTTGCCAAGAAAAGCGGGGTAATAAGTCCTCAATCATGGCTTTACAGCGCAAACTTATCCGCTTAGAGGATCTTAAATATATGCGGACTACTTGCCCGCATAACTATATAGATAAAATTTTGGCTTCTTTAGATGCTGGCAAGCACGTAGTAATTGAATTTGGTTCTCAGTCAAATATGCTTTCCTATATGCTGGCAACCAACACTATATCTCGGCGTATCCATCAGTCTTACGTCCACAAAGCCGAGAAATTCCTACAAAGCAAAAATCCGTGCGATCGCCCACATCCCTTAGTAATTACTATTGAAGAAGCTCACCGCTTTCTTGATCCTGCTACTGTCAAGCAAACTATTTTCGGGATTATTGCCCGTGAAATGCGAAAATATTTTGTCACCTTATTAGTTGTAGATCAACGTCCATCAGGGATTGACAACGAAGTAATGTCCCAAATTGGTACGAGAATCACCGCTTTACTCAACGACGAAAAAGACATTGAGGCTATTTTTACCGGAGTATCTGGCGGACAAGCCTTACGCAGTGTTTTAGCAAAACTTGACTCCAAGCAACAGGCTTTAATTCTCGGTCATGCCGTACCCATGCCTGTAGTCGTCAGGACACGCCCTTACGATCAAACCTTCTATACAGAAATCGGCGATGTCGCTTGGGAAGAAAAGCCCGACGAGGAAGTATTTGCCGCCGCCCAACTCGCCCAAGCCGACCTGGGATTTTAGCCCTTGGTAATATCTCGCCATCAGTTAGCCATAATCAGTACGGTTATCCGGTGGCTCTAATGCACGTATTTTAGCTCAAGTCAAGTCATCATATATAAGTAAGCGTGATCGCCTCTCTAATTGACGAGCGCTCAATGTACAAATAACTAAATTTATAGTAAAATAAAGTCATATCGACTTCGACTAAATGAATTTCAGAGCAACCATGCTCAAGCAAAGGGGAAACTTATCCTAACAAGCCAGCGTCTCTACACCTTCTGTAGGATGTACGTGTAAGCACTAATTAGTTAACGTTCAGTTATAAATAAGTATTTCTTCCCGTTTCGTTCTAGCCCTTTAGTATTCAAACTGTCTACGGAGTTGACGCCGCACAAATGCCCACAGTTAACACCACTACTGAAAAAACCAAGTTTACAGCAGATATGGTTCGTACCTATCTGCGAGAAATCGGCCGCGTACCCCTGCTTACCCGCGAACAAGAAATTGTTTACGGCAAGCAAGTACAACAAATGATGTCGCTCCTAGAAGCTAAAGAAGTGCTGGCAAAGGAACTACATAGGGAACCAACGGCTGATGAATGGGCGACCAAAGTAGAAATCGTCGCCGAGGAGTTGCCAGAAACTATCAAGCGGGGTACAAGAGCCAAGCAAAAAATGATTGAGGCGAACTTGCGCCTGGTAGTGGCGATCGCTAAAAAATATCAAAAGCGGAACATGGAATTTTTGGACTTAATCCAAGAAGGTACTATGGGATTAGAGCGCGGGGTAGAAAAATTTGACCCCCTGCGCGGCTACAAATTCTCTACCTACGCTTATTGGTGGATACGCCAAGCAATTACTAGGGCGATCGCTCAACAAGCCCGTACCATCAGGCTACCGATTCACATTACCGAAAAGCTGAACAAAATCAAAAAAGTGCAGCGCGAACTAGCACAAAAATTAGGGCGCAGTCCTAACGCTAACGAAATAGCCACGGCTTTAGAACTAGAACCCGCCCAAATCCGCGAATATCTGAACCTTGCTCGTCAACCAGTATCTTTAGATATCCGGGTTGGGGATAACCAAGATACCCAATTGCAAGATTTGTTAGAAGATGATGGCCCATCCCCCGACCATTTTATGACGCAAGAAGCCTTACGTCACGATATAAATACTTTACTCGCCGAGTTAACGACTCAACAGCGCGAAGTAGTAAGCTTGCGTTTTGGTTTACTTGATGGTAACGAATTATCTTTAGCAAAAGTAGGTGAAAGACTCAATCTCAGTAGAGAACGAGTACGTCAGTTAGAGCATCAAGCTTTAGCACACCTGCGCCGCCGTCGTGAAAATGTGCAAGAGTATATTGCAAGTTAGAAAGTTGTCATTTTTAATTGGATAACTTGCGTACCTCCTATTACTTAGGAGGTATTTTTTATGATTAAGTATTTCGTTAATTATTCGAGCATTTCCCCCTATAGGTTTGTAAAAAATTAAGCTTTTTTACGGAAAGCAAAGTATCCCTTTTGAAGTATCAATAATGCCTAACTAATTGGGTATGCTGTAATTATGGCTGAACCTCCACCCCCCAGCTTAGAGCTAGATAATAAAAAGGAACGATGATGATGCTTAACTATATTGATAACTTGTTTTTAGGACGGCATCACAGCAAAGCTCCCTTAGCCAGCTTACTAATAGTTCTAAGTGTTTTTACTGGAGTGGCTACGCCAGCGTTAACCAAAGAATTAACGAGGGCTGACCAGTATAAAATTTCAGTTTTAGGAGAAGATTTAAGTAAAAACACTTACGAGCCTAAAGGCAAATTGCCGCAAAAGGATGGTGTTTACTTGTACGGTCAATCACCAGAACCGCAACAAATCGGACAGGAATATATAGTTATTGAGGTAAGTAAGGGTAAAGCCGTCGGTGCATTTTATCTTCCTAGCTCAGAATTTAACTGCTTTAACGGCACCATTGAGGCGGGAAAATTGGCTTTATTACTAGCTAATGGCCCAGAAACCGAAGCTTATCCTGACACTATAGGTAGTAATACGGAGGAGGAACAAGTAGCCATAGTAGGCGATCACTCTTTAGGCGAAAATAGTAGTAATGAGATTACTACTCCTTACTCGGTAGCCTTGCAAAACTATCATCAGCTACCGCAAGTTAGTGACAGCGACAAGCAGATTTTGGCAGCTTGCAAAAGTAATTATCAAGATTGATCGAACTAGCACTCAACCAAGCAGAGGCGGAAAACATTCCTTTTTTCTTGAGTAGTGCTTTAGATCCTGAAGGGTTGGAAGAAGCAAGGCTTAGTTCGATGGGTACTTTTATCGCGATGACGAGTAATGGCGAGGTGAATTTTGTTTTGGCGCAAAGAGCGGCGGAAGAATTTAAGCCACCCAGAGTTTTAGCAGTGTTTCCCCGCGATCCATTAGTGAATAAAGATTAATCAAGCCTTTCTACCAGAATTAGCGATTAAAACTTGGAATGATTATTTGACCAATGGTAGGGTTAAGTTAGGTGCTACAACGCTGATGGAGTTGGGGTTTGCCTTTCAACAGGCTCATTTTCAAGCATTGACTAAAGCCGGGGAATTAGTGCCATTATTGAGCGAAAGAGCAGGGCGAAGTCAAATAGTTTCAGCAAGTGATGAATGGATTGAAGGCGATCGCATTATTTATTTACTGCACGATCCTACACCTTTATTATGAAAACGTTTATTAGGGGAGCGGCAATTAAGTCGTTTAATTTTGGAGAAGTTAGCGGCAATCGAAGAAGTTCCGATGATTTGAGCGCTTGCAATGAAAAAACTAGGACTTGGGGGATAAAAATAGAGGCACAATCGCTTGCAAAAAACTTTTGCTAGTGGAAAGTACCATAGCGAAGTTAGGGCAAGTTTTCAAATTTTGGGTACGGCAACTTTTCTAATAGTACCTGCATAACTTTCCATAATTACTTGCGGCGAGTTACCAACCCATTTAGCAATTTGGGGAATACTTACATCCGCTTCTAGTGCCATAGTGACAAACGTATGGCGAGTTTGATAAGGCTTGCGGTATTCATAATTCAAAGATTTTATAATTGTTTTCCAAGCTCTATTTCTGAAATTATGCGTATCGATCCATTTACCTTCAGGGCTAGGAAATACTAGGCTTCCAGGCTTGAATGTCGAGCCTTTTTTTATTTCATCTAGTAGTTCTAGTAATTGAGCATTAACAGGGAATGTCCGCTTGAATTGAGTTTTCAGCCCGTCTTTAAGTACAAGTCCATCAACGCTACTAACTACCGCCTGCTGGAAGCAGATAGATTTATTGGTAATGTGTTTCCATTGCAGAGCGATTACTTCACTAGGTCTAGCACCTGTAAGAAATAAAAACTGCACGTAGTTAGCATAATGTTTGTAATAGGTATTATCTTTAAAAGCCGCAATAATCGCATCTCTCTCCTCTTTACTAAAAGGATTGATATCGTCATCCTCGGTGCTGAGTTTTTTTAGTTTAATTTCTTTTGCTAATCCCTCAAAAGGGTTGGTAGTAATGAGGTTATTTGCGATCGCCCAATTACAGCAAGCTGATAGCTGTACTAATAAGCGTTTAGCGCTATCAGTCGGAATGTTTAGTACAATCCAGTCAAAAATTTGTGGAGCCTCTTCTATCCGTTTGTGCGGGCATTTTTCTAAATATCTCTCTTGCAGCACGTAGGTACGCCAAGTACCAGGAGCGCAATCTGGCTTTTTGAAAGCTTGATACTTTTCCCATAGTTCAGAAATTTTTATCTCTTGTTTGGGCTTGATATTGTGTACTACGGCTAAATGAACTTGCGGTTTGTATTTAGCTAAGGTGAAATCAAAATTGTTATTTAAAATATCTGCTTCTATTTGGCGGATTTTTTGTTCGGCAATTTTGCGATTGAGCTTAGTATCGTTCATTTCCAAGCTCAAGTAAGTTTGCTTGCCATTAAAAAGACTTCGCGGTAGTCGTAAGCGTAACCTGTTATGAAGCGAGTCTAAAACAATACTGCCCTTAGAGTGTTTAACAGATTCCATATCTGATTGTAAACTCAGCAGTTCTACTTTAGCACGATCATCAAACGATCATCAAAATAGTCAATAAAGTGTATTTATTTTGAGATCAGCTTTATATCAAAGTCTCAAAAGTCTTTCTGTATAAGAGTTTCAAAAAAGCTGGTGACAAGATTTGAACTTGCGACCGGCTGATTACAAATCAGCTGCTCTACCCCTGAGCTACACCAGCACAAGAAATCAATATAACTAATTTATGGCTTTTTGGCAAGCTATAAGAAAAATGTGACTAAACAAGCAGGCTTGCTTTGATAATGTTTGATAATGTTTAAACACAGTCATTTTGCGGCACAGGTGGGTCAACGAGCAATAGATTCTCGCTCTGGGTCAAAAAAAAGACTCGAAACCTATCGTTTACTCAATTTAAGACAAACATGGCAGCGTTGAAAGGACGAGATTTATTAAGTTTGACAGATTTGACTAGCGATGAAGTTACTGAACTCTTGCTGCTTGCAGCACAGCTAAAATCTGGACAGGTAAATATTCGCACTAATAAAGTTTTGGGATTACTTTTTTATAAAGCTTCTACTCGAACTAGGGTAAGTTTTTCTGTAGCTATGTATCAATTGGGCGGACAGGTAATAGATCTCAATCCAAATGTAACTCAAGTTAGTCGAGGCGAACCCGTTGAAGATACAGCTAGAGTTTTAGACCGTTACTTAGATATTTTGGCGATTCGGACTTTTGAGCAGCAACAATTAGAAACTTTTGCTAATTATGCCAATATTCCGGTAATTAATGCCTTAACCGATTTAGGGCATCCCTGTCAAATTTTGGCAGATTTGCTCACAATTAAAGAATGTTTTGGCGAACTTTCGGGATTAACTTTAACTTATTTGGGTGATGGAAATAATGTTGCTCACTCTCTACTATTAGGCTGCGCTTTAGTAGGTATGAATGTGAGAATTGCTACACCTGATGAGTATCAACCAAATCCGCTAATTGTTGAAAAAGCCCGTAGTATTTCCGCAGATAAAACAGAAATAACTATTACCCAAGATCCCATAGCTGCGGCGAAAGGAGCGGATGTACTTTATACCGATGTTTGGGCAAGTATGGGGCAAGAAGCGGAGGCATTAACACGTATCCCGTTATTTCAACCTTATCAAATCAACGCGCAATTATTAAGTGTTGCCGATAAAAAAGCGATCGTTTTACACTGTTTACCAGCCCATCGTGGCGAAGAAATTACTCATGAAGTCATGGAAGGAGTGCAATCAAAAGTTTGGGAGCAAGCAGAAAATAGAATGCACGCTCAAAAAGCATTACTGGCAAGTTTATTAGGTGCAGATTAGGGCTAGGTAATGGGTAATTGGTAATGGGTAATTGGTAATAATTTCAATGAACAATTCCCAATGCGGTATGAAGGAGGAGGAGACAGGAGAGTAGAGACAAAGAAAAATCATCATACTTTCAGCAACGCCCAGATTAGTAAGAGTATTTATCAAAAAAACTAATTTTTCTTTTGATTATTTTGTCAGTGAGGGCATTTATGTAGTACGAATGTTCTAGAGGCATTTTTATATTCCGCCCCTTGCATATTCATGGAACCCTTAACTGAAGCTCAACAACAATTGTATAACTGGTTAGTGAATTATGTTCACGATTACCAGCACTCGCCATCAATTAGACAAATGATGCAGGCGATGCAATTAAAATCGCCTGCGCCCGTACAAAGTCGTTTAGAACATTTACGCGCCAAAGGATATATAGGATGGACAGAAGGTAGAGCTAGAACAATTCGGATTATTCAAAGCGTTCGTGCGGGAGTTCCGGTTTTAGGTGCGATCGCAGCAGGTGGTTTAATTGAACCATTTACTGACACCGTAGAGCAAATAGACTTTTTGCATCAGGTTGTACCACCCCAAACCTTCGCTCTGCGCGTCATGGGTGACAGTATGATCGACGAACATATTACCGAAGGCGATCTAGTATTAATGCGTCCTGTACTAGAGCCAGATCAGCTAAAAAACGGTACAATTGTCGCCGCAATGGTTGATGGACACGGTACAACATTAAAACATTTCTATCGCTTTGGAAGTCGCGTAACGTTAAAACCTGCCAATGCTAAATACACGCCGATAGAAGTAGACGCAATTCAAGTACACGTCCAAGGCGCACTAATTGGAGTTTGGCGCGGTTATAACTAAAGGTATGAAATATTACTTTAAAAATTAACCGTACTAGCTCTGATCATGTACCTAACGCAGAATCAAACCCAGCGACAGCCCAATTTACTCCAGCGATTAGTTAAGGAAAATCGTGGCAATTACCGCGTTACAACGCAACATGGATGTCCGCGAATACCGTTAACAATTCAATTGCGACAGTATCAAAAGCAAGCCGTCGCTAACTGGTTTATTAATTCTGGTAGGGGAACACTGAAAATGGCAACGGGTAGCGGTAAGACTATTACTGCTTTAGCGATCGCCTGCGAACTATATCAGAAAATTGGTTTGCAGGTATTGCTGGTAGTCTGCCCTTACCGCCATCTAGTCAGCCAATGGGCGCGCGAAAGTGAAAAGTTTGGGTTAGTTCCCGTTTTAGCTTTTGAAAGCGTCACTGGCTGGCAAAGTCAGCTATCCACCCAACTTTACAATGTCCGGGCGGGAAACCAAGCTTTTGTTACTGTAATTACGACAAATTCAACTTTAATGGGGGAAGGTTTACAATCTCAGCTAAAATACTTCCCCGAAAAAACTTTAATAGTCGGCGATGAAGCCCACAATTTAGGCGCGCCCAAACTAGAACAAAGTTTACCTCGCAACATTGGCTTACGTCTGGCTTTATCGGCTACTCCAGAGCGCTATTTTGACGTACAAGGTACAGAATTTATCTTTGACTACTTTGGCAAAGTATTACAACCGGAGCTTACTTTAGCTGACGCGATTTCTCAAGGGGCTTTAGTTCACTACCTTTATTATCCCATTCTTGTAGACTTGACAGAACCGGAAGCTTATGCTTATGCGCGATTAACTACTAGAATTGGTTGGATACTAGCCTCGAAAGAAAACATCAAAAATAACGAAGCTTTAACAGCATTATTGATGCAGAGAGCAAGATTAGTAGGTTGCGCGTCTAACAAATTAGTAGCATTAAAACAGTTGATGTGCGATCGCCTGCATACCCATTACACTTTGTTTTACTGCGGAGATGGCACAATTGAAGGCGCTGTTAGTAACGAGAACACCCGCCAAATCGCCGCCGTTGTCAAGCTTTTGGGTGCAGAGTTAAATTATCGAGTCAATACTTACACCGCCGAAACCCCGTTAGCACAGCGCGAAGAATTACGCCGACAGTTTGAAAACCAAGATTTACAAGGATTAGTAGCAATTCGCTGTTTAGATGAAGGGGTAGATATTCCCGCCATCCAAACCGCCGTAATATTAGCTAGTAGCAGCAATCCGCGCCAATTTATTCAGAGGCGAGGAAGAATTTTGCGCCCCTATCCCGGCAAACAACGCGCTACTCTATTTGACATGATAGTTATACCACCCCAGTTAGATCGGCAAACTTGGGAAGTAGAGCGCAACTTACTAAGAAAAGAATTAAAAAGATTTATAGAATTTGCCGACTTAGCAGACAATGCAGGGGAAGCCAGAAGCACTTTACTAACGTTACAAAAAGAGTACGGATTACTAGACCTGTAAGCTTAGTTAAAATAATACATTCATTCTTTGAATTTGGTGCGTTTAGATACCAACATGAATCAAGAAACTAATATCAACGACATTCAAGCACCGATTACAACTGCGCCGCCGGAAGTTAGGAACATTATTGAAAAAGTATTGCAAGCTGAGAAAGATAAACTATACATGAAAAGTCCTTGGAATATTAATGACGATATTCTCAAAATTATCAAGGAAGAAGTGCAATGAAATTGATGTCAATTCAATTAAATAATTTTCGTCAATTTTATAGCATGACACCGGAAATTATTTTAGCAGGCGGAGAGCGAAACACAACGGTTATTCATGGTAACAACGGCGCGGGAAAAACAACCTTACTCAATGCTTTTACTTGGGTGTTATATGAAAAGTTTACCGCCGCCTTTGGGGTAGAAGATCAATTAGTAAATAAACGAGCAATTAGCGAAGTACAAATAGGCGAATCTGTTGAATGTTGGGTAAATCTTGTTTTTGAACATGATGGCAAACGCTATCGTTTTAGACGCTCTTGTTATGGTTATAGAACTAACGATAAAATTGAGCATACCAAAAGTAAACTATCTCCTTATATAGCCGCCGATGATGGAAGATGGGTAGTATCTCACCAACTAGCTGAAGACATAATTGGGCGAATTTTACCAGAGACATTGTATCAATATTTCTTTTTTGATGGCGAAAGAATCGAACGTATTGTTCGAGATGAAAAAAAGGGGGAAATTGCCGAAGCTACTAAAGAATTATTAGGAATAAAAGTATTAAATCGTGCAGTAGAACATTTAAAAGCTGCGAGGAGAACTTTGGAAGATGAATTAAAAATAATTGGTGATTCAGAAACCAAAAAACTCTTGAAAGAACAAAAGAGTTTAGAAACCAAAATTAACGAACTCTTAGCACGACAAAAAGAAATATCTACAGAGTCGCAGTACCAAGAAGAAATAAGAAAAAATATAGGTGAGCGTTTATTAGAATTAAGTGGCGCGGGAGAACTTCAAAGTCGGCGCGACCAATTAGAACAGCAAGGTAAGTTACTTAAAGAACAATTAAAACAAGCAAAAGACATCTTAAAAAGAGTAATTTCTACACGAGGTTATACAGTTTTACTATCTGATGTCACCGCCGAGTTTAGAAACATTATTGATGGTTTAAGAGAAAGAGGAGAATTGCCTACAGGAATTAAGCGCCAGTTTGTCGGAGATTTGTTAGAACAAAAACGTTGTATTTGTGGTGCAGAGTTAATAAATGGTACTCACGCCCATCATTTAGTAGAATCTTGGCTAGACAAAGCAGGTTCTTCAGATGTAGAAGAAATAGCTATTCGTATGGGAGCGCAAGTAGATGAAATTGATAAACAAGTCCCTGAATTTTGGCAAGAAGTAGACCGTCAGCAAGATAATATTAAACAGTACAGAACAGATATATCAACGTTAGAAAATGAGTTAGATACTATTAGAGAAAAATTAATAAATTACCCAGACGAGGATATACAACAGTTACAAAAACGCTTAGATATTACAGCATCAAAAATTTGTGACCTAATTTTAGAACAAGGAGCAAATCAGCAAAAAGTAGATGATTTAACAATTGAAGTAGGAGAATTAGTTAAACAAGTTTCTAAGCAAAAGATGAACGAACAGAAACAAGCTTTAGCGCAACGCAGAATTACAGCAGCGCAAGAAGCTACTGAATGTTTAATTGAAGTTAGAAAAAGATTAGAGCAACAATTTCGTTTATTATTAGAGCAGAAAGTACAACAGATATTTGCTCAAATATCCTTTACTCCTTACATACCAAAACTAAGCGAAAAGTATGAATTAACATTAATAGAAAATACTACTTGGCAAAATGCCACCGTTGCAGCTTCCACAGGTGAAAATCAAATACTTAGTTTATCTTTCATTGGCGCAATTATTGACCGAGTGCGAGAATGGAGCGAAAATAAATTGCTAATGGTTTCTGACAGTAGTACCTTTCCCATAGTAATGGATTCACCTTTCGGTACTTTAGACGAAATGTACAGAAGGCAAATTGCCAAAACAATTCCTAACTTAGCAAATCAATTAGTTGTATTAGTGACGAAAACGCAATGGCGCGGCGAAGTTGCTCAAGAAATGGCAAATTATATAGGTAGAGAATACATACTTACCTACAATTCTCCTAAGTTAGATTGTGAAGAAGATTCAATTGTAATAGGTAGCGATCGCTATCCTTTAGTTAAACAAAGTCCTAACGAGTTTGAATATACTGAAATCATTGAGGTACAACGTCATGATTATAGCTCCTAGTTTGCAACTAGAAACAAATATTTGGGTAAAATCTAGCCCAGAACAATTTTTAGCAATAGCTGATAAATTAAGTCACCTGAAGGCTAAAATTTATTATCATCGAGGTTACATGAGGGTTGAAATGTCACCAGTGGGACCGCTTCATGCCAGACAAAATTCTATAATTTCTAAAGTTATTAGTCTTTATGCTACTGTCAAAAATATTCGCATTGTTGAATTAGTCAATGCTAGTTTTCGTCAACTAGCTATAAGGGAATTTCAACCAGACTTATCTTACTACATTGGTGCAGATTTTGAGTTGCCACCTCGGACAAATACACCAATTAATTTGAATGAATTTAGCCCACCTAGATTAGTAGTAGAAATTGGTGCGTCATCAGTAAATGATGATTTAGGAACAAAGCGATTACTTTATGAAAGTTCAGGTATACAAGAATACTGGGTAATCGATGCAAGTTCAGATAATGTTATTGCTTTTTCTATTTCTGAAGGACGTAGCGGTACAGTTGAAGAATCGTTAATATTACCGGGACTGGCAATTTCCCTTGTAGAATCAGCCTTAAAACGTAGTCAAACCGAAGATGATGGCGCAATCAATCGTTGGCTATTGCAAACCTTTAGCTAACGTTAGCTGGCTGACCCTTGATAGCTCAACCAAGCTCGATAAAAAATATAAATTGATAGTATTCCCAAAAAGCTGCGAAATACGATACTAACAACATGATCGGGCAACTTTGGCAAAACGCGGGTACTAATTTGCGCCCCTATCAACCCACCACATCCTAAGATTATTCCTTGAATAAATAGTACGTTTCCTGCATAAGCTTGGGTTACAGAGGAAGATACCGCCGTGCTAATAATTACCCCTAAGCTAGTTTGAATTGCCAGTTTAATCTGTTCTCCTAAGAGTAGCATTTGCAAAGGAACCATAATGACACCTCCACCTACACCAAATAAGCCTGCTAAAAGACCTCCCGCTCCTCCCGTTGCTATTCTAGCGATAGTTGGATTAAAGGGGGTTTTATCGGTATTTCCTTTCGCAAGTAATTGTTTCCGCAATTGTACTAAATAAATATTAGTTAGTAGTAAAAGTCCGAACAAAGCTAGTAATAGATAAGGGGGAATATTAATTGCTAAAACTACGCCTAATTGAGCAGTAAATAAAGCTGAAATTCCTAAATATAAAATTTTTTTTAAGTTAAAATAACCCATACGCCAATTTTGAATACTGCCAGAAACCGAAGTAATCACAATTGCTAAACTACTGGTAGCTGTAGCTTTAATTGGCTCATTACCCAAAGATACTAAAAGTGGTACTAATATCACACCTCCACCTATACCTAATAAGCCTGCCATAATTCCTGAAACTAGCCCACCAATAGCTAAAATTAATATATCTGTTGGATTCATAATATTTAATTTAACTACAATTGAAAAGAGCATTATATAAATTAATGCTCTTCCTGAACAATTTTTCTATTTGTATATCTTGTAACCAAGAATTTTTAAAGGCAATGTTACACTTAAGCCCAAGTTCCTACAGACGCTTTGGTAAAAGATTTAATTTCAATTCCATGACCTGACGGATCTTCGATAAATATTACGTGTTGTTCGTGTCCTGTATTTAAGAACCGAATGCGAGGTTTTTTGACGAAAGTAGTATTATGAGCAATTAAACGCTGTTTAACTGTTTCAAACACTTCATAGCTTAAAGCTGCGCCAAAATGTGGTACGGGAACATCTTCAGCATCGACTTCTCGTTGAATATTTTTAGCACTGTATCCTGGTACTTCATGGCAAGTGAGTTGACATCCGTAGAAGTCGAAATGTACTGATGTTTTTGAAGCCCGGCGCTCTTCAATTCCCAAAACATTGGTGTAGAAATGACGCGCTTCTTCCATGTCATTTATACATAGTGAAAGATGGAAAGGGAACATCTTTGTAGTCTGCCTATCTTGATATTCACCCTTCAGTTGTTCTTGTGTAATCTGATCTAAATCGCTATCAGTAAAACTTGACAGATTTTGAGTTGCAACCATAATTACTCTCTACTTACAAACTTAACAATCACTACTAAACTATCGATTAGTTGAATTTGATTCAGCATTTTTACTTGCCTAAGAATAACAGAGTTAAAAAGTTTTTATGCTCTGCTGAATCTACTTGAATTTAGCTTTTTTATCTAAGGATGATAACAGTAGATTTACTTAAATTAAGTTTTGTTGCAAAAATTTTGCATGCTGTTATTGGCTTGCTAGTTGATATTTTAAAAAGTGTCTCTGTGATAATACTTAAATTTTTATCAAAATTACCAAAATTTAGAAAATAGTTTTGTCAAATTGTTAAGTATTTTTGGGCAACTACCAATAAAAAAACCACCCGATTGTAAAACATCGGTGTGGAATCTAGTTGTATTGCTGCACAAAGATTGAACAAACGCGATCGCAATTCTATCTCGTTGGTGGCATCGAAACTTTTTTAGCCAAGCCAAGTAGTTGCAAAGTTTTAATTGCCCACCAAGTTACATCGATTTCCCACCAACGTAATCCGGCTTTAGCGACCTTGGGGTAAGCATGGTGGTTATTGTGCCAGCCTTCGCCATAAGTCAGAATAGCAGCCCACCATAGATTGCGGGAATCGTCCTTAATGTCGGGGAAATTGCGATAGCCGTAAAGGTGCGTTGCTGAATTGATTAACCAGGTACTATGCCAAAGGATTACAGACCTTAAGAAAATGCCGTAAATTACGAAAGGCAACCCACCACAGAGGTATAATATTGCAGCTAAAGGAATCTGCAAAAACAAATGGTAGCGATTTAACCAACGGTAGAAAGGATCGCGCGCTAAATCTGGAGCAAATTTACTGTATTGTTTATAGTCAAAAAACTCTGGGCGCGGGTAGAAAAGCCAGACAATATGACTCCACCAAAAACCACGTCTGGAAGAATAAGGATCTTTTTCTTCGTCTTCGGTGTGGGCGTGGTGCAAACGGTGTCCTGCTACCCAAAAAATCGGCCCCCCTTGAATTGCCAATGCGCCGATAATTGCGATCGCATATTCTAATAATTTTGGTACTTGAAAGCTACGATGGCTTAGTAATCGGTGATAACCCAAACAAATTCCAATACTACCAAACAGCCAATGGAGAAATAATGCTACTCCCAAGGCTGACCAAGAGAAACACCCCACCGCCAACACCGCTAAGATGTGAAAAGCTGCAAAAAAACCAATACTAATCCAGCTAAGAGGAAGCGGTGGCTTACTCTCAGTTATTACTGAGCGTGCTGTCATAAATTTCCCTATATAAAGATTGCCAGCGCCAGAAGCGCTATATTAATTAAAACCATTGCAAGTGCTGCTTACATTTCTAGTTTAACAACAACCTTTTCAAAATGCAAGCATTACTTACATTTTTATGTCTACTCAAAATTCCACCAGACAGAAATTAATAGACGCAGCCTTGAAGCTGTTTACTTCTCTTGGAGTTACAGAGACTACAACTAAAGCCGTAGCGGAATTAGCGCAAGTAAACGAAGTAACCTTATTTCGGCATTTTGGCAATAAACAGGGATTAATGTTGGCGGTAATGGAAGAATCCGCAGCCTTTAAGCAACCAGGGGAATTATTACTTATTCCCGCCCAAGGAGATAGTTTAGGAGAAGCTGTAGCCCAATATGCGATCGCGTTTCTTCAATCTGTAGCCCAAGCACCGGAATTATTACTATCTTTAATCGGTGAAGCTAGGCATTATCCCCCCCAAAATCGCCAAGCTCTAAGCAAAGGAATAAACGAAGCAAATAGTTACTTGGCAAAGTATCTCGCCGCCGCTATAGAAAAATCCCCCAATTGCGGATTAGCCCCAGAAAAATTAGCAAGTATGCTCCTTGCAGCATTATTAGGCTACTCGGTGATTGAAAACACTTGTCCTGAACAACAATTGTGGCGCGATCGCACTGAATTTATCGACGATTTGGTATTATTGCTAAAAGCTGAAACTACAGAACTTGCCATCAACGATTTACCCGCTTCTGTAGTCCACGAGATTTTACATAGAGCCAAAAAAGCGCAATTGCGTGACTACGCTTTGATATACGTTTTATTTGGCTCTGGTTTGTCTAAACAAGAAATAGCCAGTTTAGAAAAAACGCAGCAAATTAATGAAAGCGATCGCCATTTATTGCAAATAAACTCAAGACAAGTACCCGTCAATCAATGGATAATGGGCAAACGTTATGGCTCATATACCCGAAATCCTTTAACTGGTTGGCTTAGAAGCCGCACTGGCGAGCATCCAGCGTTATTTGTTAATGATGCAGGGTTGCCAATGTCTGCTTTAGATATAGATTTGTGTTGGCAAAGATTAACAGAAAACTTGTTGACACCGGAAGGGCGATCGCCAATCATTGAGCAAGCGAGGCAAACATGGTGTGTGGAAATGTTGAGTAAGGGCATGACATTAGAAAACTTGAGTATGCTTACAGGTTTGCATTTAAGCAAGCTCCAGCCTTATGCTCGTAGAGTTAAAGAAAAATTAGCCTTAGAACAAGCTATCGATCTTGATCGCAAATCTTAAATTTACTGAAAACCAATGAAAGCTATCAATAATTCTCAATCCCCTTTTATTACCCAGACTTTAAAACTGGTGGGGGTAGTATTAATCTTGTCTTTTCTATTAGACTTTGTAATTCTTGCTTTTCCGGCGGGAGAACGAGACGCTTTGTGGCAAATTGGTTTTGCTACAGCTACTGTAGATCGGGGGATCACTCCCATAATTGGACTAGCCTTTTTGATGGTAGGCTACTGGTTCGAGCGCAGTAATAATAATACCTTAACTCAGCCCCCATCGTGGTTGAGCTTGAAATTTTGGGCGCTATTATTATCTAGTTTGTTGGGATTGCTGTTTTTGGTAATGATTCCTTTGCACATCAATAATGTAAATAGCGAAAGCGTTAGAGCCGTAGAGCGCATCAATGAAAATTCTTCCCAAGAAGAAGCCAAGTTGCAAAACGAAATCAGCCAAGCGCAAGCTCAGTTAGGCGATCCCAATGTCCGCACTAAGCTAGAATCTGACAAAAATAAATTTAAAACCCAAGTTACAGCTTTACTGCAAAACGAACAACAGTTTAATCAAGCCATCAATAGTGATCGCACTCCCGAAAATGAAAAAAAACTCCTGCGCCAATTTAAAGCTAACCCCAATGCTTTAGAGGACTTTTTAGCCCAGCAAAGCGATCCGGTTGCTCTGGGGAGTAAAAGACTCGCTCAACTCCAAACGCAAAAGCAAAAGTTGATAAATCAAGCAAAACAAGAATCCTTACAATCTAGTATTAGAATGACTGTCCGTAGTTTATTGATATCGATTGCTTATATTTTTATTGGCTGGATGGGTTTAAGAAGTCTACTTAGCGCCAAGAAATCGCAGCAAAACCCAAGCGAAACCT
The DNA here is from genome assembly GCF_003003885.1 of Chlorogloea sp. CCALA 695. GTDB lineage: Bacteria > Cyanobacteriota > Cyanobacteriia > Cyanobacteriales > Chroococcidiopsidaceae > Aliterella. The sequence goes on from NZ_PVWN01000014.1 coordinate 95,896, forward strand.
AATTTAACTTACAATAAAAATAATTGTGACGATTTTTGAGCCTGAAGGTGTATATATGCTGAGTATATGTAACTAAAAGTAATTTTTAGCGATAACCCTAAGACTTAAACTAAGAACATAGACTTTATTTAATCGTTGGGTTTTAAATGCGTGTCAGTAAAACCTCAAAAGCAATTATTCAAGGAGAGTGAGCAATTAGTGCTCGAACGCTTCAAACAAGATTTAAAAAATGACTTAATCGCCGGATTATTAGTAGTAATTCCCCTGGCTACTACAATTTGGCTTACAATTACGATCGCAACTTGGGTTGTAAACTTTCTCACGCGGATTCCCAAACAAATAAATCCCTTTGACGACCTGAACCCAATATTAGTAACTTTGCTAAACTTGGGAGTTGGGTTAGCAGTACCTTTATTGTGTATTTTGCTCATTGGCTTAATGGCGCGCAACATAGGCGGACGGTGGTTGCTAGACGTGGGCGAAGATGTACTAGAGGCGATTCCTTTAGCCGGAGCCGTTTATAAAACTTTAAAGCAACTACTTGAAACCTTACTTAAAGACACTAACGGCAAATTTCGTCGCGTGATTTTAGTAGAGTACCCCAGACCAGGAATATGGGCGATCGCTTTTGTTACGGGCAGCATGAGTAATGAAATTCAAGCTCAAATGGTGCGCCCGGTAATAAGTGTATTTATTCCCACAACTCCAAACCCAACGACCGGATGGTATGCAGTAGTTCCCGAAGACGAAGTAATCAATTTATCCATGTCGATTGAAGATGCTTTTAAAGTAGTAATTTCCGGCGGGATTGTCGCCCCCAACACCCTAATAAATTCCTTACCCGAAAACGAGCTAAAACTCGAAGTACCCCACACAGAAACAATTTTATAGACATCGCCCTTTCATAAAAATCCTTTCCGATAATTGCTATGCAAACCCAAACACCTCGCCGAATTGCCAGGGAACTCGCGCTATTGAGCTTGAGCCAACGCACACAATCACTAGAGCAGTTAGAAAATCAAGAAATATCAGATTTACTCCTAGCCGCCATCCGCACGCTTACTACCGAAGCCCAAGACGCGCTAACAACAGCCTCCTCAGAATTACAACGCAGTAGTGATCGCTTACTTAGCAGCGAAATTCGCGCCGCCGATGTAGAATCAGCACGGGTGATGGTGAACGAAGCAGTGGAAGTTACCCAAAGTGCGATTAATCGCTTGGGTGTAGCCTTAGAAATGCCAGAGTGGATCCAACTTGCAAACCAACAAGAAGTCCGCAGTTATACCATTAGTGTTGTGGGAACAGTTAGCGCCAAAGTCAAGCAAGTAGATGAAATATTAGGGGCAGCTTTAGTAGATTGGCAAGTACATCGGTTAGCCAAAATTGACCGCGATATTCTCAGAATTGCGATTTCCGAAATCTTATTTTTAGGTATACCCGATCGCATTGCCATCAACGAAGCGGTAGAACTTGCTAAACGCTACAGCAGCGATGAAGGACATAAGTTTATTAATGGTGTAATGCGCCGCGTCACAGAGCAACTAAAAGCTCCCACCGCTCCAGCTTCTTAATCTGTTCTAGATTCCTTCGACCGTACCTCCCCAATTTAAGTAAAAATGGTTTTTAATTGGTTCCGCCGTCAATTTAACGATAAAGATACTCCTACCCCAGAAGAAGAACCTGATGTTACTCTGGCGGAGGTAGAACCAGAAACGCCCACAGCTTCTGAGGAAGACGTTGCGGCGGAATACTTAAAATGGGCTAAAGCGGCTTACCAAAATATTCAACAACAGCAACAAGAAAGCGTTGAAGTTGACAGCAAATCAGCCACCTTACAAGAAGATGTTATTACAGAGGAATCTACAGTAGAAGTAGAGCCAGCAACTCTAGTTTCGCCAGTAGACGAACCAGATTCAGAACCTATAGCGGACGAACCAGATTCAGAAACGCTAGTTACTGAAGAAATCAAAGCGGATGAACCAGATTCAGAAACAATTATTCCCCAAATTGACGAACCAGAGGCAGAAACGCTAATTGCTCCCCAAGAGATAAAAATAGCAGCTAAGGAAGAAACAACCCCCCTACCATTTTGGGCGCAAACTGAAGCCGACAGACTAGCAAGAATAGAAAGGCTTAAAGCTACGGCCATTGAAGAAGTTGAACCGGAAGTATCGCCACAAATTCAACCTAAAGAAGAATTATTAGTTGCCTTTGATGAAGGGTTTTTGTGGTCATCGGAAATCTTAGCGGCTCAAGGTCGCCTTCCTGAAGATGTATCTTTAGAAGAAATTACCTGGCTCAAAAAACTCCGGCAAGGCTTAGATAAAACCCGCCGCAGTATAGTTAATCAACTTAAAGCAATTGTTGGTCAAGGGCCCCTTAATCAAGCGGCTGTAACCGAAATAGAAACCTTACTATTGCAAGCCGATGTGGGGGTACAAGCTACCGATTACATTATTAATGCCCTGCAAGAGCGACTAAAACAAGAAGCTTTACCTGCCGACGAAGCGATCGCCTATCTTAAACAAATTCTCCGCGATATGCTCGATCGCCCTTTTGAAAAATATTCCCGCACCTTTATACCTGAAAAAGACACCTTAAATATTTGGTTAATGACGGGGGTTAATGGCGCAGGTAAAACTACAACTATTGGCAAACTCGCTCATATTTCCCAAAAATCTGGCTACAAATGCTTGATTGGCGCGGCGGATACCTTTCGAGCGGCGGCGGTGGAACAGGTGAAAATTTGGGGCGCAAGAAGTGGAACAGAAGTAATCGCCAATCCTGGACAAAATACCGACCCCGCCGCCGTAGTATTTGATGCGATCGCCGCCGCTCAATCTCGCTCTATAGAATTATTGCTAGTTGACACGGCGGGACGCTTGCAAAATAAGAAAAACTTGATGGATGAACTAAGTAAAATTCGCCGCATTGTCGATAAAAAAGCCCCCGATGCTAAGGTTGAATCGCTCTTAGTTTTAGATTCTACTCTCGGTCAAAATGGACTAAGACAAGCAGAAGTTTTCGCGGAAGCAGCACAGTTAAGCGGGGTAGTTTTAACTAAACTCGATGGAACGGCAAAAGGTGGAATTGCCATAGCTGTAGTACAGCAGCTTGGTTTACCAATTCGGTTTATAGGTGCGGGGGAAGGAATAGAAGATTTGCGACCCTTTTCTAGTTACGAATTTGTGGAAGCATTACTCAGTAGTTAGAAATCCCTTAATTTTCTGCGTCCAGTGATGCTCTAAACTAAAAATTGCGAAGCCCTGCGTGCGCGCTTGCGCTATCGCCAAACAGTTACAGATAGGTTACGAGCAATGCGACTTTCAAAAATGTTATTTGTTACTTTGCGGGAAGACCCCACAGAGGCAGAGATTCCCAGTCACAAATTATTACTAAGAGCGGGTTATATTCGTCGCATTGGTAGCGGTATCTATGCTTATTTGCCTTTAATGTGGCGCGTATTGCAAAAAGTCTCGGCGATCGTGCGCGAAGAAATGAACGCAACAGGAGCGCAAGAATGCTTGTTACCTCAAATACAACCTGCGGAATTGTGGCGCGAATCTGGGCGCTGGGATACTTATACTAAAGCCGAAGAAATTATGTTTTCGTTGACCGATCGCCAAGATCGGGAATTAGGCTTAGGGCCCACCCATGAAGAAGTAATTACCACTGTCGCCCGTGAAACAATCCGCTCTTACCGTCAATTGCCCGTACATCTCTACCAAATTCAAACTAAGTTTAGAGATGAAATTCGCCCCCGCTTTGGCTTGATGCGCGGACGAGAATTTATTATGAAAGATGGCTACTCTTTTCATACTGATACCGAAAGCCTGAAAAAAACTTACGATGATATGCACCAGGCGTATAGTAATATACTGCGTCGTTCGGGTTTGGCATTTCGAGCCGTACAAGCCGATTCTGGGGCAATTGGCGGTTCAGGTTCGCAAGAATTTATGGTGTTAGCGGAAGCTGGCGAAGACGAGGTACTTTATACCGAAGATGGAGAATACGCAGCTAACGTTGAAAAAGCTGTATCTTTGCCTCCATCTGCTTCAAATTCACCCTTTACAACTTACGAAAAGCGCGAAACTACAGGTACAGACACAATAGAAAAAGTCTGCAAGCTGCTCAATTGTTCGCCGACAACCTTAGTTAAAAATGTCCTTTATCAGGCAGTTTATGACAATGGCACGACAGTTTTAGTTTTAGTTAGTATTCGTGGCGACAGAGATATTAATGAAGTTAAGCTGCAAAACCATTTAACAAGTCTAGCTGGGCAATACAGCGCTAAAAACCTCCTGGCTTTAACTGTTCCAGATATAGAAGCACAAAAGAAATGGGCAGCTAAATCTTTACCTTTGGGTTACATTGCGCCGGATATTAGCGACGATTATATAAAGAGCGATCGCACTATTCACCCCAAATTTTTACGCCTAGTCGATGAAACCGCCGCCTCACTGCAAAACTTTGTTACTGGCGCAAACGAATCTAATTACCACGTAGTCGGCGCTTCTTGGGGGCAACAACTCCCTAAACCATTACAAGCTATAGATTTACAAAAAGCAAGAGCAGGCGACTTCTCAACCCACAATTCTACCCAAACCTTACAAAGTGCTAGAGGCATTGAAGTTGGGCATATTTTTCAACTAGGGACGAAATACTCGCAAGCCTTGGGAGCTACCTATACAAACGAACAAGGGGAGGAATTGCCTTTAGTGATGGGTTGTTATGGTGTGGGGGTGTCACGCCTAGCACAGTCGGCGGTAGAGCAATCTTACGATAAAGATGGCATTATTTGGTCAGTTGCGATCGCGCCTTATCACGTCATTATCTGTATTCCTAATATTAGCGACACCCAGCAAGTAGAAACAGCAGAAAAACTCTACACTCAATTAAACGCCGCAGGAATTGAAACTTTATTAGATGATCGTAACGAACGGGCAGGAGTTAAGTTTAAAGATGCCGATCTAATTGGTATACCCTACAGAATCGTTACCGGGCGCAGTTTGAAGGAAAATAAAGTAGAAGTAGTGGAAAGAAAAAGCCGCCAATCTCAAGAAATCCCCATTGATGAAGTTGTCTCTACATTGAGTCAGTGGATTAAAGCCGCCCTGATTGCTTAAGATGTCATGCAATTTCTGGTAATTTTTATATCTAGCTTATTTGGTTTAGTTTCGCCTACAGGCTTAGTTGCCGAAAAGGTGACAAGTAATACTGTGCGATCGCGCAAGCGCACCCAGTAACGGGCTTCGCAATTTGCCAAAGTAGAATTTTTGCCCAATCTTCTGCGATTACAACTAGAGCTAACTGAGGCAAACGCCCCGCCCTTAGCGATTAAAGTAGAGATGGGACTAAATATTATTGCTGGGCGACAAATCCAAATTGTTGACCCTATAGTATACGTAAACCAGGAGAAAATACCCCAAGAGATTGTTGATGCAATCGCTATAAACCTCAATAAACAAATCTTTCTCGCCAATTTAGAAGCTTACGGCATTCAATCTAAAATTTTAAAGTTAGCGATCGCACAAGAACAATTAAAGTGCGATTCGTTGGTTAGTGAATCACGGTAATCAGTCCGTACATAACTAACCCAGCCAAGACT
>NZ_PVWN01000001.1 GCF_003003885.1 Chlorogloea sp. CCALA 695
GCCGGATGAGTCGAAAGGTTCGCGTCCGGCTTTGTAGGAGAGGTGCGGGGTATAATAACCCCCATCGACTCTAACAAGTGTGGAGGCAGAAAAACTATGCCTAAAATCCAGAGCGATCGCCCCCAAAGGTTTAAAATTTGGCAATGGCGATATCTGCTTTTAGCACTAATGTTTAGTCTCTTGATTGTTGCTTGCGATCGCATTTCTACAAGCAATCAAGATTTAGTAAGCGCAGCTTTAACAGACAATAAAGTCCTCAAAATTTGGTGGGACAAAGGTTTTACCCTTGAAGAAGATGAAGCGCTCCAGCAAATTGTTAGTAATTGGGAAAAACAAAGCGGCAACAAAGTCAAGCTATCTTTTTACAGTACAGATGAGCTATCGCAAAAGGCAGAAAGAGAGCTTAGGACTGGGGATCTGCCCGATTTAATTGCCATGTTCAAAAGTGAAAAATCTCTTACCGCTCGTCTAGCTTGGGAAGGTAAACTTGCGGATGTTTCCGATGTAATTGCACCCGTCAAAAGCCTATATTCAAAAAATATTTTACAAACAGTTAACTTCTACAATCAAACCCTTCAAAAGCGCAGTTACTACGCCTTACCGATTCATCAAGCAACAATTCATGTTTATTATTGGCGAGATTTGTTAGAAAAAGTCGGACATAGTACCAAGGATATTCCTACTAATTGGGCTGGTTTCTGGCAGTATTGGCAGCAAAGACAGGATGAACTGCGGGCAAAAAACATCGATATTTATGGTTTAGGATTGCCGCTATCGGTAGCCGCCGGAGATACCTATCAGACTTTTGAGCAATTTTTAGAAGCCTACGATGTTCAAATGTTAGACGCTAATGGACAACTCCAAGTTGATAATTCCCAAGTGCGTCAAGGCATTGTAAAAATTTTAAATTGGCACATTCAAGCTTACAAACAAGGTTATCTACCACCGGATGCGTTGCATTGGTTGAATCCAGACAACAATCGCAATTTACTTAACCGCAAAGTGTTGATGACCACTAACGATACACTTTCCATTGCTACAGCATTGCGTCAAGACCCCGAAACCTATCGCAAAAAGCTAGGAGTATTGGAATTGCCTAATAAACCTAGCGGTCAAAAAATGCGTTACTTAATTACAGTGCAGCAAGTCATTTTGTTTGCCAACTCTCAAAATCAAAAGATTGCTAAAGACTTTTTAGCCTACTTAATTCAACCGGAAGTTATTGGTAATTATCTTAAAGTTTCTGGAGGTCGGCATTCCCCCGTACTTAAACCTAATTGGCAAGATCCTTTTTGGACAAATCCCCAAGATCCTCACGTTTCGACAGCGACGAAGACAATTACTCAAGGTCAAACACGCTTATTTTATACTTTCTATAATCCTGCTTACAGCCTAGTTTTGCAAGAAAATGTCTGGGGTCAAGCGCTCAAAAAGGTATTAGTGGATGGTGTTTCGGCAGAAATAGCCGCCGATGAAGCGGTTGCGCGCATTAAACAAATTTTTGCTCAATGGTAAATTATGCGCTCTAGCAATCAGCACCTTACTACTAAAGTCGCTAGTTTGTTCCTGCTTTGGTCTTTAGTAGCTATTGGGGTTGTAGGCGGTGTAGCTTTTTTTAGAGCCAGGGAAGCATTGAAACAAGCAGCTTTTAATCAACTTAGCGTTGCTGCGACTTTAAAAGAAGAAGAAATTACTCGCTGGTTTCAAGATCGCCAACAAGACTTTTTTGCGATCGCGCGCTTCCCTGAAATCCGCCAACTCAAAGCTCAAAACTACGACCTGGCAACCAGTAAACGGACTTTTAACTACCTAGTAGAAATTGTCCAAACTAAGCCAGATTTTCAAGAAATTTTTATTCTCGATCGCAGCAATAAAGTAATTTTATCTACTAATAAGCTCCATGTTGGTCAGTATGAGATTTTAGCCGACACTACCTATATTGAGAAAATTGAGCCGGGAAACACTGCACCGATTTTTTACGTTTCCCCCGTCACAGGCAAACCCACCGTCACCTTCGCCACACCCCTTAGAGATGCTGCAGGAGTCCGTCAAGGCGTAATTTTGGCTCATTTGAACTTAGCTCGAATTGATCGCATTGTGCGGGAGCGTACAGGCTTAGGTAAAAGCGGCGAAACCTATTTAGTTGGCTCTTGGGTCGTTAAAACGTTTATTTCTAAAGCAGATAAAACTGACCTAGAAACATTTTCTATGGGGATTAGCAGCCAAGGAATTGATACTGCTACCAGTGGAATTAGTGGATTTGGGCTTTATCAAAACTACGCCAAAGTCCCAGTAATCGGCGTGTATCGCTGGTTAAACGCACAAGACTTAGCTTTATTGGTGGAAATGGAGCAAGCAGAAGCTTTTACCCCAGCGCGTCAACTAGCCGGGACGATTGTTTTAGTAGGACTTGTATCGGTGGGATTGCTATCGATAGGAGTGTATTGGCTAACACAACAGTTGCAAATTTCCCGCGAACAATTAGAAAATTACAGCCACAAATTAGAACAAAAAGCTCAAGAGTCTCTAGCTGCTAACCGTTCTAAAAGTGCCTTTCTAGCTAATATGAGCCACGAATTGCGGACACCTCTTAGCGCTATCCTTGGCTTTACTCAATTAATGACGCGCGATCGCACTCTTGGTTCTTCACAATTAGAAAATTTAGCAATTATTAGTCGCAGTGGCGAACACTTATTAACCTTGATTAATGATGTTTTGTCAATGTCCAAAATCGAGGCGGGGAGCATAACTCTAGACGAAAATAGCTTTAATCTTTATAATCTCTTGGATTCTTTAGCCGAGATGTTTCTTCTTAAAGCTGAAGCTAAGGGACTAGAGTTGATTTTTGAGCGTAGTCAAGACTTACCGCTTTACCTCTACGCCGATGAAAGCAAATTGCGTCAAGTATTGATTAACTTACTAGGTAACGCGATTAAGTTTACTGAAACCGGGAGAGTGACTTTACGCGCGTCGGTAGTTATGAGCAACGAACATTTAACCCTGCACTTTGAAGTTGAAGACACAGGTACAGGAATTGAATCCCACGAATTAGAAAAATTGTTTAAACCTTTTGTACAAACTCAAGCTGGGCAAAAATCTCACCAGGGAACAGGTTTAGGTTTGTCTATTAGTCAACAATTTGCCCGTTTGATGCGTGGAGAAATTGCCCTAAAAAGCACTCTTGGTCAAGGTACAATTTTCTCCTTCAATGTCCCCGTTAGCAGGGCGCAAAGACCTGAAGAAGTTGAACAACGGCAAAAACAGACTAGAGCAATTTCTTTAGCGCCCCATCAGCCTGCATACCGTATCTTGGTAGTAGAAGATAAGTGTGATAATCGTCAACTGTTAGTCAAACTTCTGACATCCTGCGGTTTTGAAGTCCGTGAAGCCGAAAACGGACAAGTAGGCATAAATATTTGGCAAACTTGGGAACCTCACCTAATTTGGATGGATATGCGTATGCCTGTAATGGATGGATACGAAGCTACAAGGCAAATTAAAGCTCATTTAAAAGGTCAATCTACAGTAATTATCGCTCTTACTGCCAGTGCCTTTGATGAGGAACGAGCCTTAGTATTATCGGCGGGTTGCGATGACTTTGTTTGCAAGCCTTTTTTAGAAGAAGTCATCCTCGAAAAAATGGCTAAGTATTTGGGAGTGCGCTACTTATACGAAGATAGCCAACCACAGCCCAAGGAAACAGTTTGCTATGCGCTCAAAACCGAAAATTTAAGAGTTATGCCCCAAGAGTGGATAGAGCAGCTACACCAGGCAGCATTGCGTACTGACGAACAACAAATTTTTAGCTTATTGCAGCAAATTCCCGCAGCAAATGCACACTTAGCAAAGGCTCTGGCTGAAACCGTTAATAATTTTCGGATCGATAAAATCATTGATTTATCCCAACCATGAATAACCAACCAGAAAAAGTAAATATTCTTGTAGTAGACGATAAGCCCGACAACCTACGGCTTTTATCTGCTTTGCTTGGTCAACTGGGGTACGAAGTTCGCAAAGTAATTAACGGACAAACGGCTTTAAAAACTGTCCAAGCGGCTCCCCCGGACTTAATTTTACTAGATGTGATGATGCCTGACATGAATGGTTATGAAGTCTGTCAACACTTAAAAGCTTCTCCGCTTACGTGCGATATTCCGGTAATTTTTATCAGCGCCTTAGACGAGGTACTTGATAAAGTTAAAGCCTTTGCTGTAGGAGGAGTAGACTATATTACAAAACCTTTTAGTGAAGAAGAAGTTTTTGCGCGGGTAGAAAACAACTTAACAATCCGCAGACTGCAAAAGCAACTAAGACTTCGCAATATTCAATTACAAAAAGAAATATGCGATCGCCAAAAAGCCGAAATACAGCTAATCCGCAGTGAAACAAAATTTCGCAATCTCTTTGAAAACGCCCCCATTGGCATCTTTAGCGCCCACCTTAACGATGGGCTAATTGTAGAAGTTAACCAGCATTTTATTGGGATGCTCGGTTACAGTCACGCCGAAGTAATCAACCAAAAAACTATTGCAGACTTCTATGTTGCTCCGGGCGATGAACAGTTAATGCTCGCACAGCTTCAAATTAAAGGCAAGGTAGATAACTTTGCCGCCTATTTCATTAAACGCGATCGCACTCCTATCCGAGTATTAATTTCTGCACGGATGAATGTAGAAAATAATTGCTTGCACGGGGTAGTAATGAGTCATAGGTGATAGCTGCGGCGCGATCGCAAAAATATTGATTGTACAATACTGATTATTTCTCTAAGTTCAGACTTGTAGATCGCTTCACGACCAGTTTTAACTTGGATTGTTGTCAATGTAAATAAAAAATGAGTTGGGCAACATAAATCAATATTAGTCAGTCTAGAGACATAGATTTTGATTAAACTATGACTTTAACTCACAGCGATACGCCTCCGAAGATGGCTAATTGGTCAGTCTTGATTGCTACTGGCTTGATTGGATTTGCTTGGCTAGTGCTGAATTATACGGCGTTGCAGTGGCTATTTGCATCTTTTAGCAATACTTCCATCTTTAACTTAATAATTTTTGGCGTGGTAGCAACGATTTTATTAGTCCAAGCTATTCACCATCGCCGCAAACTAGGCTTATCTGCTACCCCTAGATTGCACCCAGCGCCTCTAATACTGATGTTTGGAAGTACAGTAACTAGAATTGGTTTGCAATGGCTGTTAGATGTTCCCCAAATTGGCGTATTGCTATTTGCGATTGCATCTTATGGCTTAATTGGGTTATTTATTGCTCCTAATGTCTGGCGCAAAGGACTTCCGGCGGCGATTTTTGCCGCTTGTATTTTGCCGTTTAGCGTTCAATTTGGTACGGGTTTGGGGTTTCCTGTCCGAGTAATTACCGCACAATTAGTTGAACATATCCTTGCTTTTTGGCATATTGCGGCGATTTCTTCCCACGATATTATTGTGCTAGAAAATAGCATTGCTCAAGTAGATTTGCCCTGTAGCGGGTTAAAAAGCTTGTGGACTGGCACTTTATTTTTGCTGGCGGCTACTTGGTTAGAAAATCGGCTGCTTAGGTTTAAATGGTTGCTAGTTTGCGTTACAAATATTTTGCTGCTGATCGCTGCTAATACAGGCAGGATATTACTTTTAGTTTTAATTAGCAATGTAGGCGATCGCCCCGATTTGGCGGCGATACTTCATGTACCGCTAGGTTTAATTGGTTTTATTACGGCGGGGTTGTTTAGTTGGTTGCTATTACAAACTGTTCCTCGACACAAAAATACACCACCCAAAGCGGAGACACTCAAAACTCCTCCATTAGGAAATTTGAAACCTTTAACGCAGCAAATAATTGTTGGTAGTTGTATTTTAGGACTGGCTTTAATTCCGCACCCCCGAATGGTGACAACCAGCGCGATTGCATCTATCAATTTGCCTGCACAGATGAACTCAGAGCCTTTACAGCTTTCGGCGATAGAAAAAGACTTTTTTGCTAATTACGAGGGTGCGATCGCTCAAAAGTCCCGCTTTGAGTGGCAAAACATGGCTGGATCAATCCTCTTAGTTAGTAGTAACTCGGTGCAAGCTTACCACGCGCCCGAATTGTGCCTTGTAGGTAATGGTTTGAAAATAGACACTATGAAACCCTTACAACTATCACCACAGGTTTTAGGGCGTTGGATTTCTATTAATAACGGGACAATGGCGGCTACTTATTGGTTTCAATCACCTAAGCATACAACCGATGACTTTTTAACCCGCCTTTGGGGAGGAATGACGCGCAAAGACCGTTTATGGGTAATGGTTTCAGTGCTTTTTGATCGCAGCCAACAGCCCGATACACCAGAAATACAAGCTTTTACAACTAATATTCACGATGCGATCGCATCTTCCCTAACTGGAGTATAAATATGCAAACAAAATCTGCGGGAAAAACCTTGTTTACAGTTTTCTTTTGGATGTTTAATTTAACTTTGCTGCTAATTGGTTATGTGGGTATTTTACCTTTTCTGGGTACGGCAATTATTGCGGATGCTTTTAAAGGACAAGTCCCCTTTGATTTGCTGTTACCATTGGTTGGTTTAATCGGCGTACCAACTACTACTAGCCTTTTGAGTCTGACTAAAGCCAAACCCCAAGCTTTAGAAAATGTGGAGACTGGGAAACGCAAATTTAGTTTTCGGTCGTTATCTACAATTCCGCTATTTTATGGTATAGAAGCACCGTTGCTAGTGCTGTGTTCAGTGCGTTTTTTTTGGCTAAAAGAACTTAACGCTGGTAGCACAATTATTTTATTAGCTGGCTGTGTAAGTCTTGGTGCTTTCCTGCATCAGCTAATTTATGGCAAACCCACTACAACTAGCGGTACTTGGGTAAAGTTAGCGCTTCATAGTTTGATACTTGCGATCGCACTATACATCCTAACGCTGGCGTTGTTTTATGCAATCCCCCTCAGCGCCGCTATTATATACGGTTTATTCAGTACACCAATACAAGTTCTCTTTTTAGTAATTATTTACGGAATATTTTTGTCTCCCGTAGCTATAGTTATTGTTTTAAGCGCTACTATTCCTTTTGGAATGGCTTGGATTTATATTCAAGCTTGGCGAAATAACTTAAATGATTTTGCCTCAAGGTACGGCTGGACTAAAGCGTATGTAGGCACAATTGCCGTAATAATGTCGGGATTGATTGCAGTTATCGCCGTACAAAAACAGCCACAAGTTGAAGTTTTTGCCGCACTCCAAAAGCCAATAACTACTGAACGCGATCGCTCTTTATTATTACAAAAGTCTGAAGAAATCCGCAAAGGCTTAGTTAATGCTTACTTAGCAACTTACCGCTATCAAGATTACGGACGAGAAAATACCAATATCCGCAATCTTTATAACAGCGTTTTTAATTTGGGAGAAGATTTTAGTCAATCATTGCAAAACACTTACAATGTGTTAGTTTCACCCTTTTTGTACGATGGTAAACGCACAGACAGAGATACCGCTACTAAGTTATATTCAGATTTTTTTGATGTCCCAATTTTGCGTGGTGAACAAAAAGCCGTCCAAAAAGCCGTAGAAGCTACCTTTAATCGCAGCGAAGCTAAAGCGGGATTGCTAAATATTAACGAGAAAAAAGTTTGGTTAGCCGAACAAAGAGTAAAAACAACAACTAAAGGTGATTGGGCGGAGGTAGAGTTGTATGAAATCTATGAAAATCAAACTTTTGACAGTCAAGAGATAGTTTACTCCTTTTCTTTACCCCCAAGCGCAGTAATTACTGGCGTATGGTTAGGAAATAGCAGCGACTTATCAGCGCGTTTTCCCTTTACCGTTTCCACTCGTGGCGCGGCGCAGAAAGTATATACAGAGCAAGTTAGACGCAATGTAGATCCAGCTTTACTAGAGCAAATTGGCCCAAATAGCTACCGTTTGAGAGCTTTCCCTGTTTTACCTGATAAAAAGACACCCTTACATCTATGGATGACTTACCAAGTCTTGCAAACAAAAGCGGGAATTGCTTTACCGCAACTGAGTGAAAAGCGTAATATTTTCTGGACTAAAGATACAAAACGCCTAAATAATGGCAGCAGTGTAGCTGATCAAGATAGTTGGTTTGCAAGTGCGATCGCAGCAACTCCAACTACACCTTTATTACACCAAATCAACTTAAACGGCTATCAAATTACCGGAAAACCTTTATCTAACGAAGATTATCGCTTACCCGAAGGCGATCGCATTGCCGTAGTTTTAGATACGTCTTACAGTATGGCGAAGCACACCAAAGAAGCCGTTAAAACCTTTAAATGGTTAAAAGCACAAGCTGTTTCCAGCAATGACTTTGATATCTATGTAACTTCAGCGCCAGGAGTTGCACCCAAAAAGTTAGACGATTTAGCAGAATTTGATGTAGAAAGGGCAACTTTTTACGGCACAATGCAGCCATTAGAGATGTTGCGACAATTTGAGAACTTGCGCGGCGAGAGTAATTACGATGGGATTTTATTAATAAGCGATCGCGGTAGTTACGAATTAGGAGACGATAAAGCAAAAGCTTTAGACTTACCTGCACCTTTATGGATAGTACATTTAGGCGGAGTACAAAGCGCCTATGACGATGCAATTTTTGAGACAATACAAGCTAGTGGCGGGGGAGTTGCAACCCAAGTACAGGAAGTAATGCAGCGTTTCGCTACTCAATCAGCGTTAGCACCGGGAGTTATTGGGGTTGAAGATGGTTATGCGTGGTTTGGGGAAAAAAATAATATTCCCGCCGATCCTAACAATGAATTTAACCCCTTTGCAGCCAGACAATTGATTAATTACTTAGGTCAAGATCGAGATTTAAAAGCCATTGCAAATCTTGACGGGATTCATAAAGTAGCCAAAGCCGCGCAAATTGTTACGCCTTATTCTTCAATGATCGTACTTGTCAACGACCAACAAAAGAACGATTTGAAACAAGCAGAGAAAGAGAGCGATCGCTTTAAGCGCGAAATTGAAGACAAACAAATGCCCACATTCAACAATCCACTAGCCGTTTCCGCCGTTCCCGAACCCGCCGAATGGATGCTGATAATTATAGGTGCGATCGCACTGGGAATAATTATTAAACGTAAAAAAGAAAATGCGATCGTGTAAGTGTCTAAATTAAACGCTTAATTGTGAATCATGTAAGCGAGGTTTAAACCTCGCTTTTTAATACCTATGCTTTGAGTCTTGTATTATTTGACACAATTATAGTAAATATGCGGATAAACAAGGCAAGTTATATCCGTTTTTGAGCGAAAGCTTTAAGTTTTTCAGTAATCCTACTGTAGACACTGTGGTATCTACTGAGAGAGACTTTAATTTCACAAAGTTTTTGTGAAGCAGTAGACGTGAGGTAAGTTGTTATGAAGCCCGATACTTACAACAATCAAAAGTTTTGCACAAATACAACCAACGTTGCTAATAGAAGGTTTTTGCCTAATAATTAAACCGCGAGCTTAAAAACCCCTATGCAAAGGTAAATCTATTGAGATTCCACTCTTTAAAGTACACTTTTTCAGAGGGAAAGTTGGGCGAAATTAATATTAATTTTTCTAAGCCAAACTCTCATGACTAAAAACTGGTTGTTCGAGATAATCGTGTAACTTTTCCATAGAGTCATATTTAGAAAAGATTAAATCTTTAGGTTTAAAATTAGTTAAGAGTTTAGTTAGACAGCTAGATGGCGAAATTGAAATAAATATTATTAACGAGACAGAATTTAAAATTATACTTCCTTTAAATACAGATGGATTTAATAAATAAAACAATAAATAATCCAAAAATATTGATCGTAGAAGACGATATTATTGTGTCAGAAGTTATTAAAGAAAACTTGTTGGTGCTAGGATACATAGTTACTGCGATCGCAGATTCAGGAGAACAAGCGCTCAGAGAAGTCACGCTTATCCGCCCAGATTTAGTTTTGATGGACATTTTCCTAAAAGGTAAGATGGACGGCATCCAAGCATCAGCAAAAATATGGGACGAATTTGAGGTTCCGGTAATATATCTAACCGCTAACTCAGATATAAATAAAATTCAACAGGCAAAAAATACAGCGCCATTCGGTTATATTATTAAGCCATTTGATGTAAGAGAATTGTACACTACAATCGAAATTGCTTTACATCGACATAAATTAGAAAACCAACTAAAAGCAAGAGAACAATGGTTAGCAACAGTGCTGTCAAGTTTAGGTGACGGTGTAATTGCGACAGATGATAAAAGTTGTATAACCCTACTCAATCCCGTTGCCGAGGTACTAACAGGATGGAAGCAAAAGGACGCATTTGGAAAAAATGCGACAGAAATATTCAATATTGTTCATGAAGAAACTCGCATTGCAGTTGATAGCCCGATCGCCCAAGCTTTGCAATTAGGTATTGTAGTTGGCTTACCAAAACAGACAGTATTAATTAATAAAAATAGTGTAGTAATTCCGATTGATGATAGTGCGGCACCGATTTTAGACGATAGAGGCGAGATTACGGGTGCGGTGCTTGTGTTTAGAGATATTACCGAACGCAAGCAATCAGAAAAAGCACTGCGCGAAAGCGAGAAGCGTTTGGCTTGGCAAGCTAGTCATGATTTGCTAACAGGACTTGTAAATCGACGTGAATTTGAGCAGCGCGTAGAACACCTATTGCTAAGTGTCAAAACAGACAAGGAGCAGCATTCCATTTGTTATATAGACCTAGATCGTTTTAAAATCGTCAACGATACCTGCGGTCATGCGGCGGGAGATGAACTACTACGACAAGTGGCTAATATAGTTACAGTTCAAGTGCGGGCGGCCGATACTGTTGCTCGTTTAGGCGGAGATGAATTTGGTTTATTGCTTAATAACTGTCCGACTCCGCAAGCATTGCGAATTGCTAATACCATCCGGCAAAAGCTAGAGGAATTTCGTTTTATTTGGCAAGACAAAATTTTTACAGTGAGTGTCAGCGTCGGTTTGGTTGGGATTGATGCCGAGAACGATGTGGCAAGTATACTTAATGCGGCGGATGCAGCTTGTTATGCAGCTAAAAATGCTGGGCGCAACCGTGTACACATCTATCGGTCAAAGGACAACGATCTAGTCGCTCGATATGGTCAAATGCAATGGGTTTCCAGAATTCATCAAGCTTTAGAAAATAATAGTTTTTGCCTTTATTGCCAACCGATTGTTTCTTTAGATGCCACTAAGGCAAGTCAGGAACATTACGAAATCTTGCTCCGCCTCCAAGAAGAAACGGGCGACATAATACTGCCAATGGCGTTTATTCCGGCGGCGGAACGTTACGGTTTGATGCACCTTGTTGATCGCTGGGTGATTCGTACTCTTTTTACTCATCTTGGGCAGTGCTATCAAGACGGATATGGTTTAGAAAAGCGCGATAGCGACAGCGCGCCCGGTAACGGGCTTCGCACTTTTTATGCAGTCAACCTCTCTGGTGCGAGTATCAATGACGATGAGTTTATTGACTTTTTGCATGAACAATTTACATTGCATCAAGTTCCCGCCCAAGCAATCTGCTTTGAAGTTACTGAAACAACTGCAATTATTAACCTCAACAATGCTAGTAAGCTAATTCGGGAAATTAAAAGTCTTGGATGTAGTTTTGCTTTAGATGATTTTGGTAGCGGGATGTCTTCTTTTGCCTATCTTAAGAATCTACCAGTTGATTACTTAAAAATAGATGGCAACTTTGTGAGGGGAATTGTTGAGGTTCCAACCGATTTAGCATTAACCGCAGCCATTAATCAAATCGGTCATGTGATGGGTTTGAAAACTATTGCTGAATTTGTAGAAAATGATGCTATTAAGCAAAAGCTTACAGAGATTGGGATAGATTATGCTCAAGGCTATGGCATTGCTAAACCACGCCCTTTTAAATTGGCTGAGGCATCTAGATAAATTATGCTTCTGTACTGGCATTTGGAAGCGGCACATTAGTCTGAAAACTGCACCTTGTACATCTCAAATAGTTCTCCCGACTGGCGCGAAACGATCTTAGCATTAGCTGCTTTTAAGGTTTCTTCCCACGCAGAAATCGGTTCTAAAAATACCTCTGTACCTAAATAGGTTTCTAAAATTGCCCAATCTTCTACTAGGGGCTTTTCAGGATTGAGAATGTCAAAAACAAACTGACCACCGGGTTTTAGTACCCGCTTGACTTCTGCTAAAATTAAGTTCCAGTAATCAAGCTCGTAATACTGGCTCCAACCAGTTGCGATCGCTAAATCAAACTGCGAAGCTGCGTATTGCAATTGATCGGCTGATCCTAACTCTACACCCTTAAATAACTTTGAATTAAGTTGAGAACCGCGACTATTTAAAGCATCTCGGGCTACTATACTAATTTCTTGCCCATAAAAGTATGCGTCCCACTCGCGCCAAGGATAAATCAAAAAACTGACACCGCAACCAATATCCAAACAGCGCCAGTGTTTTTGCGGTTTAGCAATCTCCCAAAAATTAGAATTGATTCTATTTGCCAGTGTACCCGCAGTCCATTCTAAAAAAATTGGCATCGCCTCAACTTCTGGGGGAAGGGCAAAACCTTCACCTTTGTATTGTTTGTCAAAACGTTTCGCTACCTGTCCTACTATCGCCTGAGCGCTATCTGTGGCATTTTGACGACCAAGAAAGTTAAAACCTTCCTCAGATAGGTGCGAATCCCGTTTTTTTGCCATAAGGTTGCTCTTGATAGTACGTTAACTAGCGTACACCTTCTCCCGCCTGACTTCTTTTTTGCGATGGGGTAAGGCTTATACCATGAAGTTAAATTATCAATTAGGAGATATCAATTATGGATGAATGTATATGCACAGTCTGCGGATACACTTACGATCCAGCGCAAGGAGATCCAGACTCCGGCGTAGAACCAGGTACTCCCTTTAAAGACATAGCAGCAGATTGGGTATGTCCTGTTTGCGGAGCTACAAAAGAAGAATTTGAAGCCCAGTAGGCTGAAAAAATAATTCGTGCATATCGAACTAACCTAGCTGCAAACAAGGTTTTCAGCTAGGGAAATTATATTTATCACTGGAATTAATTACCTAGCCAACTGTTGTACAGCCAACAAAAAATTAATCTACTACTTTGGATGCAACCTCAGCTTTAGTGTGCTTAATTTCAGTAGCAAGTTCCTCTAACTTGCGATCGTCCATACCCTGGCGAACTTTAGGAAAGAGATCGTTTTCTTCTTCATCCAAATGATTCAGCATAAACGACTGTAATTCCTTGACTTTTTGTTTGAATTGGGATTCGCTAGGATTGATAGATTTAATCTCCAGAACCATTTGATCGCCTTTGTCATGATCTTCGTAACCTTTTGTAATTACTTCGCCCGTACCTTGACAATTGCTTGCTTCTGGGTAAAGAACTTGCTCCTCAGCTTCCGCGTGTATGATGAGAATATTGCTAAGTTTATCAAAACAATCTTGCAGTTCTTGAGGCTCAGTAGTTTCCTCAAGCTCTGAAAAAAGGCTTCTTATCCTGTGATGATCCTTTTCCAGGGTTTCAATAGCGTCCACGTTATTACTCCTTTTTATTACATTTGTCTACTAGCACTTTGAGGACTATGGCTCATAGCCAAGGCGAGATAATCCTTTAAGGTTTGAGGGAAACTATATTTTGTGTTCTTCGTAATCTTCCGAAGACATGGGATCGTCTTCCCAACGGTGAGTGTCTCTTTCTTCTAAAATTTCCGTTGTTCGCAAAAACGCGCTATCGCTCATTTCCAGTCCTACCGCCTTACCAATCTCGTCAACTACATCTTGGTCAGGAGTGGATACAGTACCGCCCACCGCTTCATCCCCTACAGCATCAGCTTCAAGTAAATTTGCATCAATATCGCCACCTGTTAACGTTGCATCGCCAATATCTGCAATAGAGGATTCATGTACGCCTGTACCGTAAGATTCGGTAACTTCTTGAGGTAAATCTGAATTGTCAGTATTTTTATTTTTAGCCATAACTTTTACTGGAGTGCGATCGCATTTGTTCACAATAGCGTTTGTAGAGTTAGGTAACTTATCCCTTGAGATAGAAACAATCTATCCCTTTGGATTGACGAGAACTTAATAGCTGGCTGCCTACTCTTAAATAAAAAGTAAAGAGTGCTATAACAGCATAAATTCAAATAATTATTGGTATATCTCCTCCTTCACAAAGGAGAGCCGTCAATTTTTTAACAAGGGAGTAAAAAATGAGTTCAACGACTGAAGATAAAGGCAATCAAAACGAAGGTAGCGGCGATACTGGAAAATGGGCTTCCTTAATTGGCGGTGGCGCGATGGTGTTGATGGGATTGCGCCAAAGATCGTTGCGTGGGGCATTAATGGCGGTCGCCGGGGGCGGTCTGGCTTATCAAGCCGCCAAAGCTCAAGGAGGCATTACCGAAGCGTTAGGGATGGATAAAACTATCAAAGTAGAGAAAACTGTCACAATTAACAAGCCTGCGGCTGAACTTTACCGTTATTGGCACGATTTCGGCAATTTATCTACTTTTATGAAGCACGTCAAGTCAGTAACAGTCATAGATCAAAAGCGATCGCATTGGGTAGCAACTGCGCCCCTAGGAGCAACCATAGAGTGGGACGCAGACATCATTGAAGATCGGGAAAATGAATTTATTTCCTGGGCTTCGGTAGAAGGTGCGGACATTGATAACTCTGGCTTTATCAGATTTAAACCCGCCCCCAAAGATCGCGGTACAGAAGTAAAAGTAGTAATGGAATACGCACCTCCAGGCGGCGCAGCCACAGCAGCTATAGCAAAACTCTTTGGTGAAGAACCAGAACAACAAATTGGCGATGATTTGCGCCGCTTCAAAATGTTGATGGAAGCCGGGGAAATTGCCACCACTGAAGGACAGCCAAAAGGTAGTTAACTTTTAAGGAATAATACACAAATGAAAGCTGTTTGCTGGCAAGGTGCTAATAAAGTACAAGTAGACACAGTACCAGATCCAAAGATTCTCAACCCACGGGATGCGATCGTTAAAATTACATCAACAGCAATTTGCGGCTCAGACTTGCACATTTACGGCGGCTATATTCCCACAGTCCAAAAAGGTGACATTATCGGTCATGAGTTTATGGGGGAAATTGTCGAAGTTGGAAGTAAAGTAGCTAATTTAAAAATAGGCGATCGCGTGGTTGTACCTTCAACAATTGGCTGCGGTAACTGTTCCTACTGCCAAAAAGACCAATGGTCACTGTGTGACAACTCCAACCCTAACGGCTGGATGCAAGAAAAACTCTGGGGTGGTGTTACGTCCGCAATCTACGGTTATTCCCACTTATTAGGCGGCTATGCAGGCGCTCAAGCGGAGTACGTGCGCGTACCTTTTGCTGATGTTGGTGTCGTTAAAGTCCCTAAAGACATCCCCGACGAGAAATTGTTATTTATTTCTGATGCGATTCCCACAGGTTACATGGGCGCAGAATTATGTAATATTCAACCGGGAGATACGGTAGCTGTTTGGGGTTGCGGTGCAGTGGGCATCTTTGCCATGATTAGCGCCTATATGATGGGTGCAGAGCGCGTTATTGCGATAGACCGTTTCCCTGAACGCTTAGAAATGGCTAGAAAATATGCCAAAGCTGACACTATTAACTACGAGGAAATTAATACAGGCGATGCCCTTAAGGAAATGACGGGCGGCCGTGGCCCCGATTGTTGCCTAGACGCAGTAGGTTTAGAAGCTCATGGCGTGGGCTTTGAAGACTTTTACGACCAGACAAAACAAAAGTTAAAGCTGGAAACAGACCGCCCCCACGTTTTACGCGAAATGATGGTTGCTTGTCGTAAAGGCGGCACGCTTTCAGTTATGGGCGTTTACGGTGGCTTTGTGGACAAAATGCCCTTTGGGGCGCTGATGAATAAGGGCTTGACCATGAGGGCGGGACAAATGCACGGTCAAAAGTATATGCACAAGTTATTGGATTTAGTCTTAACTGGACAACTCGATCCATCTTTTGTTGTTACCCATCAATTGCCGTTAGCACAAGCGCCCGAAGGCTACAAAATTTTTCAGCAAAAAGAAGACAACTGCATCAAAGTTGTACTCAAACCTTAAATTAAAAACCTCACTAAATAACATTATGAAAGCAGTTTGCTGGCATGGCACTAATGATGTACGAGTTGATACCGTACCCGATCCCAAAATTATCAACCCGCGCGATGCAATTATTAAAATTACATCTACCGCAATTTGTGGTTCTGACTTGCATCTTTATGATGGCTACAACCCCACGATGAAGCCTGGAGACATCCTCGGACATGAATTTATGGGAGAAGTAGTTGAACTCGGTAGCGCTGTTAAAAATGTCAATATAGGCGATCGCGTTGTTGTTCCTTTTACCATCTCCTGCGGGTCGTGCTTTTTCTGCAACCGCGATTTGTGGTCGTTGTGCGATAACTCCAACCCCAACGCTTGGATGGTAGAAAAAATCATGGGTTATTCCCCTTCTGGTCTTTTCGGCTACTCCCATATGACGGGTGGTTATGCTGGTGGTCAAGCTGAATATGCCCGTGTTCCCTTTGCTGATACTGGCTTATTCAAAATTCCTGACGGACTAACCGACGAACAAGTTTTGTTTCTTACCGACATATTTCCCACCGGATACATGGCGGCGGAAAACTGCGATATTCAACCTGGGGATACGGTAGCAATTTGGGGTTGTGGCCCTGTCGGACAGTTTGCGATTAAAAGCGCCTATATGCTGGGCGCTGAAAGAGTAATTGCTATTGACCGAGTTCCCGAACGATTGAAAATGGCAGAAGAACAAAGCAAAGCAGAAATCATTAACTACGAAGAAGTAGATGCAGGGGAAGCACTTAAGGAAATGACCGGGGGACGCGGCCCAGATTCTTGTATGGATGCGGTGGGAATGGAAGCCCACGGGGCGGGTTTAGATGGATTCTACGACCAAGCAAAACAAGCGCTGCGTTTAGAAACCGATCGCCCTACGGCTTTACGTCAAGCGATCGTTGCCTGTCGTAAAGGTGGCACAGTGTCTGTACCTGGTGTTTATACTGGCTTTATAGACAAAGTACCGATGGGTGCTTTTATGAACAAAGGTTTGACAATGAAAACCGGACAAACCCATGTACATAGGTACTTTCGCCCATTACTCGAACATATCCAAAATGGGGATATCGATCCTTCTTACATCATTACTCATCGGATGAAAATAGAAGACGCACCCCACGCCTACGAAATCTTTAAGCACAAAAAAGATAACTGCATCAAAGTTGTTCTCAAACCGTGAAATATCTAAACCCTTTTATTCTTTGCCTTCTATCTGCTGTAACTTTTGCATCTACCGCCCAAGCGCTACCCCAAGAAAAAAAGCTAGGCAATATCGAACAAGTTGCCTCTTTTAGTGGCCCTATGCCTACAGGTGTGACTGTTTCCGCTAATGGGAGAATTTTTGTCAATTTCCCTCGCTGGGGTGACAAGGTAGATTACACCGTGGCGGAAGTTAAAAACGGTCGCACGGTTGCTTATCCTAACGCTCAAGTTAATCGCTTAAATCTCAGCAAACAATCAGAGTCCTTGGTTTCAGTGCAAAGTGTAGTCATAGATCCTCAAGATCGTTTATGGCTACTAGATACCGGAAGTATTAAGTTTGGCCCGACAACTTACGGTGGGCCAAAACTAATTGGTGTTGACCTCAAGCAAAACCGCGTCTTTAAAACTATCTTGTTTCCGCAAGAAGTAGCTTTGCCAACAACTTATCTCAACGATATTCGCTTTGACTTGCGGCGCGGTAATGCTGGAATTGCCTACATTACCGATTCTTCCGGCAACGGCCCTAATGGAATTATCGTTGTAGACCTAGATTCGGGTAAAAGTTGGCGGCGATTAAATGATCATCCTTCAACTAAAGCGGTGAAAAACTTTTTGCCTAGCGTGGAAGGTCAAGTTGTCCGCAATCGTCCCTCTGCAAATCAGCCTTCCACGCCTATTACTATTGGCTCTGATGGTATCGCTATTAGTGCCGACGGCAAAACACTTTATTACTGTCCTTTAGCTGGACGGCGATTGTATAGCGTCAGTACCGATGCTTTAGCAAACGAGCAAATAACTGACGAGCAAGTAGCAGCAACGGTTGTAGACTTGGGTGAAAAAGGTGGCGCGTCTGATGGGTTAGAGTCTGATTCTCAAAACCGCGTCTATTTGACTAATTACGAGCAAAATGCCATTCAAAGGCGATCGCCTAATGGTGCTTACGAAACTCTAGTTAATGATGATCGCGTATTGTGGCCCGATACTATGTCTCTAGCTCGTAACGGCTACCTTTATTTCACCGCCAATCAACTCCATCGTCAAGGGCAGTACCAAAACGGCAAAGACTTGCGCCAAAAGCCTTACAGCTTATTTCGCCTCCGCGTTAATGCCCAACCTGTTTTGCTGAAATAGTTACTTAAATTTATAGGAGATACCTATGAGCGATACAAGTGTAAAAAAAGTCGATTCGACTACTTCCCCCACAGGTCAATTAGGACAAAAATATCTCGCCTCTGGTAAGTCTGTCTCTATGCGTTTGTGGGAAAACGAGGAACCAACCCCAGAACCAAAACCCCCAGGTACGCGCGAGTACGAAACCGTTGGTTATGTAATTAGTGGCAAAGCTGAATTACACATTGAAGGTCAAATGATTTTGTTAGAACCTGGCAATTCTTGGGTTGTTCCTAAAGGTTCTTCTCATACTTACAAAATCCTTGAGTCTTTTACCGCCGTTGAAGCTACAAGTCCACCCGCTCAAGTTCACGGACGCGACGAAGATTAAACGGCGGTTGCTGATTAGGTATATAAATTTTGGTGTAGAGACGTTGCATTGCAACGTCTCTACTGGTTTAAAAATCTTAATTGTGTCCTCTATGACATTAATTAAGAAAGGCTAATTAATCGCCCTCAATTTTCTTGCTCCAACTTCGTCAGTCGGGTTTGATGATTATGGCTGTCAAACATCAAACACAAACCAAAGTTAAATATAACCAAACTTGCTGTACCAATCCAAAACCAGCCATCGCCGCTAATTTTTCGACTCAAAGCTTCACCAAATACGCTTAAGCCCAAACCAACGCACAGCAAGCCCCCAACCCCTTTAACTAACCATAATATTTTGTCTTGCTGCATAGCTTAAAAAGAATATTGTTTGAAAACTTTAGTTTGTCCTCTTTTATCAAAAGAAACTACAGCATAAGAGTCTTTTTTACCGCCCATTTCCATTCCTGGCGTACCTACAGGCATACCGGGAACCGCAATACCTCTAATATCGGGTTTTTGTGCTAATAACCGCTTAACATCGTCGCTAGGAACGTGACCTTCCACAACGTAGCCATCAATTATTGCTGTATGACAAGAGGCTAAATCATTGGTTACGCCCTGTTTCTGCTTAAAAGTAATCATGTCAGCAGTGGGAACATTTTTTACAGTAAATCCTTGAGATTGCATATGCTTCATCCAAGCACCGCAGCAAGTACAGGCTGGATCTCGATACATAATTGCTTCGGGAAGATTAGCAGCTTGAACGCTACTTGTCGTTGCTAACAAAATTGTAAAGGCGATCGCCACCCAAGAAAATAGCCGCCGAAAAATTACATTATTAATCATAAATTAACCAAAACGTCCTTGTACATAATCGCGGGTGCGAGAGTGAGTAGCTTCAGAAAAAATTTGAGTTGTAGAACCAAATTCCACCATCTGCCCAATTCGGCTTTCATCAGTGCTGAAAAATGCCGTGTAATCAGACCGCACCGCTTGTTGCCTATTGTGAGTCACAATGGCGATCGTGACTAACGATCGCAAAGTTTTAATCAATTTCTCTATTTTCATTGTAGCGATCGGATCGAGGGCTAAAGGGGGTTCATCCATTAATAAAATTTTTGCCTTCACAGCTAAAGCACGAGCACTACAAAGACGCTGTTGTTGTCCACCCGAAAGCCCCAAAGCCTTCCTTATGTAACTTATCTTTGACTTCATCCCACAATGCCGAGCTTTTAATTACGGATTCGACAATTTCATCCTGCGTTGCTATTAATGTGCATACCGAAGATCGCACTCTCGCCAGTAATATCCCCTCAAGATTTGCTGCCTAATCGATCTAAAGCTCGGTTAAGAAGTAACAATGGTAAAGTCTTTCTGCAACTATAGAGCAGTGATAAGTATTTTACTGTTAAGCAATTTCTTGTTAATTGAGCGGGGAGCAATCTGAAATGATTGGGCTTAACCAAAACTTATAGTCTAATTAATTAAAGATTAAACTTTTTTAAAAACTTGATCACATCTCCTTAATCTAGAGAAAGTAGTCTATCTAAGGGATGACTTAAATATTTTTTTGGAGTAGCATGGCGGTCAATAAGATAACATCTCAGCTTAACCGCTTCACAGCAATAGGTGCGATCGCACTGGTAGCCACTACAGTTGGCTTATCAATACCTGCGGTTCAGTCACAAAGCCAAAACGTAATTAAAGTTGATGGTTCAAGTACAGTTTTTCCGATCACCGAAGCAGTAGCCGAGGAGTTTCAGAAAAAAGGTAGTGGTAGAGTTACAGTTGGTATCTCTGGTACTGGAGGCGGCTTTAAAAAGTTCTGCCGTAGCGAGACAGATATTTCCAATGCCTCTCGCCCAATTTTGGCTAAAGAAATAGCTGCTTGCAAACAAGCTGGTGTTCAGTACATTGAACTGCCAGTTGCCTATGATGCGTTAACAGTTGTAGTAAAACCCCGTAATAACTGGGTAAAAAGCTTGAGCGTTGCTGAACTAAAAAAAGTTTGGCAACCAGCAACACAAGGCAAGATCAAAAATTGGAACCAAGTTCGTCAGGGCTTCCCCAGCGCTCCCTTGAAGTTATATGGTGCGGGGGCTGATTCTGGTACTTTTGACTACTTCACTGAAGCCATTGTCGGCAAAGCAAAATCTAGCCGGACTGACTACACGGGTAGCGAAGACGACAACGTTTTAGTGCAGGGTGTGAGCCGGGACAGAGGGGCATTAGGCTATTTTGGGTACGCTTACTACGCAGCTAAACTTTTACTATGGTGCAGTCCAAGCACTCAAAAACATTAACTTGCTTGTAGCGGCAAATCGCGTCACAGCACTGATCGGGCCTTCAGGCTGTGGTAAAACTACTTTGCTTAGGTGTTTTAACCAGATGCACGATCTTTACCCTGGCAATCGCTATGAAGGGGAAATTTTACTAGATTCAGATAGAGTCGATATTCTGGCGCGGAAAGTCGATCCTATAGAAGTACGGATGAGGATTAGTATGGTGTTCCAAAAACCTAACCCTTTTCCCAAATCAATTTATGAAAACGTTGCTTATGGCTTGCGGGTACGAGGAGAATCGAAGCGCAGCGTAATTGATGAAAAAGTAGAGCAAGCATTGCGAAATGCAGCTTTGTGGAATGAAGCAAAAGACCGCTTGCACGATTTAGCTTTCAACCTCTCTGGCGGACAACAGCAAAGGTTGTGCATTGCCCGTGCTTTGGCGACAACTCCTGAGATTATTTTATTTGATGAACCGACATCAGCGTTAGACCCCTTTGCGACTACTAGCATTGAAGAGTTGATTAGTCAGTTGAAAGAAAAAGTAACGATTTTGATTGTTACTCATAATATGCAGCAAGCAGCGCGGATTTCTGACTACACAGCTTTTATGTACTTAGGCGAGATGGTATTTGACAAAACGCAGACAATTTTCTCTCAACCTGCACAAAAACAGACAAAAGATTATGTCAGTGGTCGTTTTGGTTAAGAATTTTGATGTAGAGTTGCACTGCAACGTCTTTTGCATTGGTTTTGAAATCAATTTAATTAGAGTCAATTGCCAAAGAAACGCGATCGCCTCCAACATCCCGCATTTTGCCTAATACCTGTACTACTTGCTCGTAAGGTAATTTTTTATCAGCCTGCAAAACCACAGCGCCATTAGGGTTTGTTTGTAAATAGACTTGCATCTGTTGACTTAGTTGCGCGTCGGTAACAGCATTATTTGCGACTTCCAGAGTCCCTTGATTAGTTAATCCTACAACCAAAGGATCGGGAGTTTTAACAGTATTTGCGCCTGCATTGGTACTAGGTAAATCGATATTTACCGATTGCTGTTGCGCCGTCATCGTCATAGAAATGATGATGAAAAATGTTAAAATCGTCATTAACACATCCATCATTGGAACTAGATTTATTTCTGGCATTTGAGACGTAGAAGCTCGGAATCTAGACTTTAAGGGCATATTAATTACTATCTTGTGCTGGCGACTTCTGTAACCTATCGTTGGATTGGGAGGGTTCGTACCATACTTGACGGTAGATTAATTCTAAATCACTACCTACTCTCGAAAAATAGTCCATTTGCTGCGACTGCAAACTGACAAAAATGCGGAAAAAAAACAAAGCAATAATTGCTACAAGCATCCCCGCCGCCGTAGTTGTCAGTGCTTCACCAATTCCCGCCGCCGCTCTAGTTACGTCAGCGCTACTACCACCACCGCCAATTTTTAGACTGCCAAAGGTAGCAATTAAACCCGTTACAGTACCTAATAAACCTAATAATGGCGCGATCGCAATTACTGTTTCTAGCAGCTTATCTCCTTTTCGCATCTGCACAAATTCCTTATCGGCGGCGGCTTCCATTGCTAGATGGAATGTTTCAGGACTAGGCCAGTGGAGTCTGAGGGGTGCTAACAAAAATCTGCCAATTGCCAAACTTTGAAATTGTTTAGCGATTTGGGCGGCGGTGGCTAAATCTTTGGGAGCAGCTTTTAAAACATCATTTACAACCTTATCCTCTTGGCTAGTCAATTGAAACCAAAACAAGAAGCGCTCAAAAGCACAAGCAAAAGTAGCGATAGATAAACCCAAGAGAGGGTACATCACCGGGCCCCCGGCTACAAACAAATCATATACTCTAGACATAATTTAAGACATAACTGGCAGACCAGATTTCTCAAGCGCCTTGCGAATCTAAGTTATTTATTACGATAATTTAAAAAGGTGAAGTTTTATTTACGCTTATTTATTTTTTCCTACACCAACTCCTTTAACCTCTGCGGTAACGAAGCATTGTAGGCACTGATAATAAAAAATACAGCTATACATTATTTTAAAGTTTGCACTAGAAACAATGGCAAGAGATTTACGGGGATTTATCAAGCAGTTAGAGGAAAGAGGACAGCTAAAGCGCATTAGCGCCCTAGTCGATCCAGAGCTAGAAATTGCCGAAATTTCTAACCGAATGCTGACTCAAGGCGGCCCAGGACTATTATTTGAAAACGTTAAAGGTGCAGCTTTCCCGGTAGCCATCAACTTGATGGGGACAGTAGAGCGGATTTGCTGGTCAATGAATATGCAGAAGCCAGAAGAATTGGAAGACTTAGGCAAAAGGCTAGGAATGCTCCAACAACCCAAACCACCAAAGAAAATCGGACAGGCGGTAGAGTTTGGTAAGTTGTTGTTTGATGTCCTTAAAGCCAAGCCAGGGCGCGACTTTTTTCCCGCCTGTCAGCAAGTAGTAATTCAAGGCGATGATGTAGACTTGACGCAACTGCCCTTAATTCGTCCTTACGTAGGGGACGCGGGAAAAATTATTACTTTGGGTTTAGTAATTACCAAAGATTGTGAAACTGGAACGCCTAATGTAGGAGTTTATCGCCTACAACTGCAATCGCGCAATACAATGACCGTTCACTGGTTATCTGTACGGGGAGGTGCGAGACATTTACGCAAAGCAGCCGAAAGAGGGAAAAAATTAGAAATTGCGATCGCGCTTGGTGTCGATCCAATGATTATTATGGCGGCGGCTACCCCCATCCCGGTAGACCTCTCAGAGTGGCTATTTGCGGGATTGTACGGCGGTTCGGGGGTAAATTTGGCAAAATGCAAAACCGTAGACTTAGAAGTGCCAGCCGACTCGGAATTTGTCTTAGAAGGGACAATTACCCCAGGGGAAGTAATGCCCGATGGTCCCTTTGGCGATCATATGGGTTACTACGGCGGCGTGGAAGACTCGCCCTTAGTCCGTTTTCACTGCATGACCCATCGCCAAAACCCAATTTATTTGACGACTTTTAGTGGTCGTCCGCCCAAAGAAGAAGCAATGATGGCGATCGCCCTCAACCGCATTTACACGCCCATACTCCGCCAGCAAGTATCGGAAATTGTCGATTTTTTCTTGCCAATGGAAGCTCTTAGCTACAAGGCGGCGATTATTTCTATTGATAAAGCTTACCCTGGTCAAGCTAGACGGGCGGCTTTAGCTTTCTGGAGTGCGCTGCCGCAATTTACCTATACTAAGTTTGTAATTGTGGTGGATAAAGATATTAATATCCGCGATCCGCGTCAAGTAGTTTGGGCAATAAGTTCTAAAGTAGATCCAACCCGCGATGTATTTATTTTACCCAATACACCCTTTGATACTTTAGACTTTGCCAGCGAAAAAATTGGCTTAGGCGGACGGATGGGAATTGATGCTACAACTAAAATCCCCCCCGAAACCGACCACGATTGGGGCGCTGCGCTAGAATCTGACCCTGATGTCGCTGCTATGGTAGAAAGACGTTGGCAAGAGTACGGCTTGGCAGATTTAAACTTAGGAGAAGTCGATCCTAATTTGTTCGGCTATGATATGACATGAAAAGTCAAGCAATATTCATTTTCAAACTGCTAATTGTCTCCGCCGCGCTGTCGGTGGCGATTAAATTTGTGCCTATATCTATTGCACCTACTGCAACTAATGCCCTAATCGCGGTATTGTTGCCCACAATTGTTATGGGAGTTACTTTTTTATTCCGTTACGCAAATCTAAAATCAGTAAAAAGTTAACTAACCTCTGGGGAATCTAGGACAAAAAGCCATAATCCGCTAATCTAGCTGCATTGATATATTAAATATAATTTTTTGCTAGGAGTTGCAGTAGAGTGAATATCGGTCAATGGATCGGTCTAATTGTCTTACTTATTTCTTTGTATGTACTGTGGCAGATTCGTCAACTGCTGTTATTAGTATTTACAGCGATCGTTATAGCTACTGCGTTAAACAGACTAGCAAGACGGTTGCAGAAACTAGGTATATCGCGCGGTTTGGCAATTCTCCTATCTGTAGGCATTTTGCTAACTATATTAGCAGGCTTTTTCTGGTTGATTGTGCCAGCTTTTAGCAGGCAATTTCAAGAATTAGCAGAGTTATTTCCTAAAGGATTAGCTAGGTCAGAATTTTGGGCTGCTCAACTTGAAAAGTACGTCCCTCCGCAACTTACTCCTTATTTGCCCGATGTTGATGGATTAGTTAGACAAATTCAACCCTTAGCAAATCAGCTTTTTCAAAGATTTTTTACTTTCTTTTCTAGCTCCTTTGGGTTTGTAGTCGATTTTCTGCTAGTGCTGATTTTGACTTTAATGTTTATCAGCGATCCGCAACCGTACCGTAAAGCCTTTATTTGCTTATTTCCCTCATTTTATCGCCGACGAGTCAAGACGATTTTAGATCGTTGTGAAAAAGCTTTGCGCGGCTGGCTAATCGGTATTTTGTTTAATATGTTTGTGATCGCTTCCTTAAGTGGGATTGGTCTATTTATTTTGGGCATTCCTTTACCGCTCGCTCAAGCAGCATTAGCTGGAATTTTGACTTTTATCCCCAATGTGGGGCCAGTTTTGAGCGTCATTCCACCTATGGCGATCGCCCTCCTCGACGCACCTTGGAAATCTTTAGCCGTTTTAGGGCTGTATGTAGGTATCCAGCAGCTAGAAACCAATGTTTTGACTCCTGTAGTCATGGCGCAACAAGTATCGCTCTTACCCGCCGTTACGTTGCTCTCTCAAGTGTTTTTTGCAACTTTCTTTGGCTTTTTAGGTTTAGTATTGGCACTGCCTTTAACGGTAGTCGCTCAAGTATGGATTCAAGAAGTATTAATTACTGATGTATTAGATAAATGGGGCAAAGATGACGAGGAAGATAGCCAACTCCAAACAAATCCTAGCAATGTAGAACCCCTGCAAACCCAGGTACAAAAAACTATCGTTGCCTTTAAAACAACCCCACCGCCGGAAAAAGGCAACGAAGATAAAACTTGATATGAGAACGATCGCCGAAATTAACGACAAAATTAGCCGTAAATCTGCGGTGGTATGGACGGTAGAAGAATTAAAAGCACGAGTAGCGCAGTCTAGCGTCGCTCAAGCGGCTAAAGAAGTAGATGTAATTACTACAGGCACTTTTGAGCCGATGGAGTCTTCCGGCGCAATTATTAATTTGGGACATACCGACCCGCCAATCAAAATTAGGCGTTGCTGGATGGATAATGTCCCTGTTTACTCCGGTTTTGGAGCCGTGGACTTGTATTTGGGTGCAACTCAGCCTACCGAAGCAATGGACGGGGAAGAAATGCGCGATCGCGGTGGCGGTCATGTAATCGCTGACTTAATTGCTGGTTTACCTGTACAAGTTAAAGCTTTAGGACAGGTGACAGATTGTTATCCTCGCGCTTCTTTTGAAACTACTATTACCCGCGAAACTATTAACCAATTTTACTTATTTAACCCGCGCAATTTGTACCAAAACTTTATCGTCGGCGTTAACGGTGGTGAGCGCCCGTTATTTACTTACTTAGGCCCATTACAACCGCGTTTAAATAATGCCGTCTACTCCAATCCTGGTGCAATTTCCCCATTACTCAACGATCCAGACTTGCAACTAATTGGCATTGGCACAAAAATCTTTTTAGGCGGCGGTGTTGGTTACGTTGCTTGGGAAGGTACGCAACATTTCCCTTTACAAAAACGCTTGCCTAATCGTACCCCCGTCGGGCCTGCTGCCACTTTAGCTTTAATTGGCGATGCCAAACAAATGAGCAATCGTTGGGTACGCGGCTGTTATTTTAAAAGTTATGGCCCTTCCCTAATGTTGGGTGTAGGCATACCTTTACCTGTACTCAACGAGGAAGTAATAGCTCGTTGTGCGGTACAAGACAAAGATTTGGTAGCGCCGATTGTAGACTTTTCTATTCCCCGGCGCGTTCGTCCAACTTTTGGGTTAGTAAGTTACGCTCAATTAAAGTCTGGGCAAATTACTATTGACGGTAAAGCCGTGCGTACTGCCCCCCTTGCCAGTATGTATCTATCGCTACAAGTAGCGCAAGAATTGAAACAATGGATTGAAGCAGGACAATTTACCCTTACAGAACCCGTAGCGCCCATTGCAAGCGATCGCGCCTTTTTGCCTCAAGATCGGTGGACAGAATTTTAATAAAGACGTAATGGACGGAATTTTAATAAAGACGTAGCAGCGCTACGTCTCTACAGGGGTGGGTTTTGGCGTTTAATTGGCTTGGGCGTTGGCGATCGCCCTGGCTGTTTAATCGGCGGTGCTACGCTGGTTTTTCGCACGGGTTGCGGCGGAGTAATATTGCGTTTAGTGCCGCTACTTGGAGCGTTGTAAGACTGCTTTTTCAACTTTGGTTTGGTTGGAGGCAAAGTTGCAACTACTTCTCCTTTAGCTAATACCAAAGTTTCGGCTTTCCTTTCTACTTGCAAATCCCAAAACTGTCCTACAGCTTTAGTCTCCAAATCACCAAGAATTTTAAGCTTAAAATACTTAGGTTTCTCTACTGGGGTGCGGGAAATTTGCTTAATTTTGACAACAAAATGCCCCTCGGCGGTAGATTGAAAAATTACTTCGCCGCGCACTGAGAAATAGTCATCAACTACCTCTTGCACCAGCGTTTCTGGGCTTTGTATCGGCTGTTGGGTTAATTTTTCTGGCTCCCATACTCCCACAATTTGCAGGTGTAGATTGTCCTCTTTTTGCCCGGTGCGGGGATAAACTACCCATAAATGTTCTTGAGCTAAATCTATATGATTTTTGAGCAAACTAATAATTCGCCCTAGTAAAACTGCACTTACTGGGGTTTCATCCTCAGTTAGCAGCGTACCTTGAGTAAACTGATCTTCGCTAGCAATATAACGACCACGTACCAAGCCAATAGCTCGATACTGCATGGGTTCGCTAGGAGGTGGAATTGGTTGCAGGCGTTGCCAATTAAGCGAGTTATCAATTGAACCCGCATCAGCAGACAGATTTTGGGCTGCTATTGCCTGATCGTTTGTTTGCTGTGGGTTTGAAGCAGAATTTGATTCGGACGAATTGAGAGAGGAATTCATAAAAACTCCTTGCGGCGGAGACTATCCTTTTTAGGACTGGCGATCGGGATGTTACACCTTTTCCAGAAATCGGCACAAGTTAAAGGAATAAACTAATCCTTTACCTTAGCTTTTACAGTGTGACTATAACATAAAGACAATTTTGCCTTAGTTATAATGATTTCAAGCAACTATTGCTAGTACGGGGCGCAAGACAAGCTCCGGCGTTGCCGAGCATAGTTAGGGAAGCATAGCACAGCTACAAGGGCGATCGCACCCCAAAATCTCCTTGACACCAAATGCAAAGTTTTATGGAGAAAAGCTTTGCTCCTTGCGTATTAGGGGCAAATGATTCTATTTTGATCAAGGATAATACTATAAAAAGTGCAAGGCAGTTTTGTGTCTAAAAAGAGCAATCGCTGGTTGATAAATATCATATTGGTGGTGGCAACTATTGCTTTAGTGGGCGGTTCTATGCTTCCACTATTGACAAGTACCATTGAGCAAAGCCAGCCCCCCACAGCATCACCTTTAGCCTCTGGGCAAACTCCTACCGCCCAAAAATCGCAATTAACAGACCAAGTAAGGGGTTTTGAGTTGGTTTTGCAGCGCGAACCCGAAAACCAGACAGCTTTGCAAGGATTGGTCGATGCGAAAATTAAATTAGGGGATGTTAAAGGAGCAATCCCATCTATTGAAAAATTGGCAGCCTTAAACCCCACTCAAACCCAATATACGCTGCTCCTTGCCCAAGCAAAAGTCAGAACAGGAGATATTGAAGGCGGTCAAAATGCTTATCGTTCAATATTAAAAACAAATCCCAGCGATAACTTAGCCTTACAAGGATTAG
This sequence comes from Chlorogloea sp. CCALA 695, assembly GCF_003003885.1. Classification (GTDB taxonomy): domain Bacteria; phylum Cyanobacteriota; class Cyanobacteriia; order Cyanobacteriales; family Chroococcidiopsidaceae; genus Aliterella. Next base: position 28,997 of record NZ_PVWN01000001.1, read on the forward strand.
TGCTAACTTTATTGCAGCAACAGCGCCCCGATGAAGCTATCAGCTTTTTGCAAGATACTTTGACTAAAGCCAAAGCTGGAAGCGCAGATACAACTACTGTACAGTTGCTTTTAGGGGAAGTTTATGCTAATCAAAAACGTTACGACGAAGCGATCGCAACCTACGATCGCGCGATCGCCACAAATGCTAAAGATGTCCGTCCTTTTTTGGCTAAAGGCAGCGTCTTAGCAGTGCAAAAACGTTACGATGATGCGATTTCTCTCTATGATCGCGCAACGGGTATAGATAGTAAAGATTTTCGCCCCGTACTTGCCAAAGCCAGCGTTTTGAAAGAGCAAGGCAAAAATGACCAAGCAAAACCTCTGTTTGAAACAGCAGCGAATCTCGCACCTCCTGAGTACAAGGCGCAAATTCAGCAATTAGCGATCGCGAGTCCTACTCCTTCAATTGCACCATCACCGATTGCACCATCTACCCCATCGCCATCACCGACTACTACGCCCTAATTATGGCTTTGCTCGAAATACAAGTAAGACGTTCCGGTGGAACGTCTCTACATTAGGGGTGCAACCTGCTAATATTTGCGCTCTTTTGGCTCAAACATTGTAATAGTTACGGGGCGGTATTGAATATCAATGCCTGCGGGGGAGTAGTAAGCCATCGTATGCTTGAGAAAGTTCTCATCGTCTCGCATGGTGTAATCTTCACGACAATGAGCGCCTCGGCTTTCGGTGCGACTCAAAGCCGAAGTTAAAATTATCTCCCCCACAACGAGCAAACTTTGCAATTCCAAAGCTTCCACAAGTTCGGAGTTCCAACAGTTTCCTTTGTCATCTAAATATATATCTTGGTATTGCTGTTGAATTTGCTGCAACTGTTGCAAACCAGAGCGCATTACTGCTTCTGTTCGAAAAACTCCGCAATGCTCAGTCATGCAATCTTGAAAAGCTTGGCGAACTTGAGCAATCCGATACTTTCCTTTTTGGGCGATTAGTTGCTGCATTTGCTTAGTTGCCCCTTGAACATAACGCTGCTCATCTACAACAGGTAATTTGCGATTTTGCACAAATTCGGCGATCGCAAATCCCGTCCTCCGCCCATAAACCACGCATTCCAATAACGAATTACTCCCCAGTCTATTAGCGCCGTGTACGGATACACAAGCCGATTCTCCCGCCGCAAAAAAGCGATCAATAAATCCATCCCCACTACTGCGGACTTTGCCATCAGTATTTACCGGAATCCCACCCATAGAATAATGAATTGTCGGGCGTACTGGAATAGGTTGATGTACGGCATCAATTCCGACTAATCTATGGGCTTCTTCCCAACAAAAGGGAATCCGACTCATTATTTTTTCTTCCCCCATGTGGCGCAAATCGAGGTACACAAACTTGCCTCCTTCGCTACCATCAGAGTTAATACCGCGATGAGCGGCAATTTCACGAGCGATCGCCCGCGAAGTTATATCGCGGGGTGCAAGTTCCATGCGACTAGGGGCATAGGTATTCATAAAGCGATCGCCTAAAGCATTAATTAAGTACGCCCCTTCACCCCGTACAGCTTCAGAAATTAGCACCCCCACCGGATAAAGCCCTGTAGGATGAAATTGCACAAATTCCATGTCTTCTAAAGGTAAACCTGCTTGAGCCGTCATAGCCAGCCCGTCACCCGTCGAAGCGTAGTCATTTGAGGTAGTATTGTAAGCTCGTCCATAGCCGCCAGTGGCAAACATTACAGCTTTGGCGCGGACTACTTCTATATGACCGTCCAAAATCCGGTACATAACAACGCCTTTTGCTTCCTCATCCTCCACAATCAGCCGCATTACATACCATTCATCATAAATATGTACGTTATAGCGTCTCAGATTGCTAACTAATTCATGCAAGATAGCGTGACCCGTTTTGTCGGCGGCGTAGCAGGTGCGGTTGTGGGAATGTCCGCCAAAAGCCCTTTGAGCGATGCGTCCATCATCGAGGCGAGAAAACATCACCCCCATATGTTCTAAATCGATCACAACTTCTGGCGCTTCGCGGGTAAGAATTTCTACCGCATCTTGATCGGCTAAATAATCTGAGCCTTTTACAGTATCAAAAGCGTGAGCTTCCCAACTATCAGCAGCATCGACATTTTTTAAAGTTGCCGCAATTCCCCCTTGAGCGGCTACCGAATGGGAACGAATGGGGTGAGTTTTGGCAACAACAGCAATATTTAACTTAGGATCTGTACGGGCAATTTCAACGGCTGCACGGCATCCAGCCAATCCACCACCAATAATAATTACGTCGACATCTAGCATAAGTAAAACAAATAGTTATTCTTTATATTTTGACTCAATAAAAAATCCTCACCACAAGGCAAGGATTTTTTTAAAATTTATCTTTTGTTACTTAAGTTGTTGCTTCTACCGGGCGCTGATTTGCTACATTACCAGGCATCGGCTCATACTGGGTTTGAGCGTCTACGGCAATTAATTCGATATGGTTAAACAACGTCGTGACAAACGCAAACAGCAAAAATGGCAGCGATAGCAATACAATTAGTCCAACGGTAGCTAGGGCATAATAAGGTCTTCTTGCTCCCATCAGTGCCATTGCTGAAGCCAAACTAAGAGTAATAGTAATCAGCCAAACAATAATTTGACCGTAGATATCACCAAAGGTTAAAGTGCAGGCTAAACGGTACTTGCGTAATTTATCCATAATATTTTCTCCAAGACTGTCTTAAATTTTTTAGATAGAGGCTCTAATTGTGTTTTAGACAATTTTTGAAGGTTTTTGAGATTTCCGCAACAGTAATTTACAGTTCGTACTATATTTTTCAGTTTTATCGCTCCAAGCCAGAAGGCAAAAAACTATAGTTTACCTACTGTTTTGCGTCAAAAACCGGACTTTTCCATAGATGATACTGATAATTACTGCATAAAATGTAACTACCTGATTGCTAATTTTGTGTTTAATAATCTAAAAAAGTCCTATTCGTGGTAAAAAACTAATGGAAAAAAAACTTGACTTAGGAGTATATAAGCAAGAAATAGCAGACTTATATACTGGGAGAAGTCAAACTTATGATAGTAGTAATTGGCATTCGCAGATTGCCCACCGTCTTGTTGAGTATGGACAAGTTGGTTCTGGTCAGAATATTTTAGATATTGCCACAGGAACAGGTCATGTAGCGATCGCATCTGCTAAGTTAGTTGGTTTTGAAGGTAAGGTAATAGGCATAGATATTTCTCCGGGAATGTTGGCACAAGCAAGACAAAAGATTGATAAATCAAATCTCCTCAACAATATTGAATTTCAGCTTGCAGATGGTGAAACACTTGATTTTGCAAATAATAGTTTTGACCGAATTTTTTGTTCATCGGCGTTTATCTGGATGTCAGATTTAATTGCGGCGCTACGTCTTTGGCATAACTGTCTTAAACCTGGGGGAATTTTAGGAATCCATGCTTTTGCTGATACCGCCTTTATTGGTGGAGTAATTACTCAAAAAGTTGCTCAAAAGTATGGAATTGAATTTTTGATGAGTCAACCAACAGGGACAGTAGAAAAATGCCAAAACTTGCTTCAAATAGCAGGATTTGAGGCGATTGATATCAAAGTTGAGCAAGATGGCAGTTATATTAGTTTAGAAAAAGCTAGAGGAATGTGGGCGGGAAATTCTCATCCTGCACCTGGTCAATATCCGCCTCCTTTGTCACAACTTACATCAGAGCAGTTAATCGAAGCCAAAGCTGAATTTGATACAGAATTAGCAGCACTCCAAACTGAGCAAGGAATCTGGAACGATATTACTACTTTTTATGTTTATGGTCGCAAACCAAAGATTTAAGAATGCTACTTGTCTTTAGTAAAGGTCAAAAGACTACTATTTTGCTCTTAAAAAACAAACTTAAAAATATAATTGGCTACTTACTTATTTCGTACCTTACCAGGGCATACGGGACGGGTTTACAGCGTTGATTTTAGTCCAGATGGTGAAATAATTACTTTAGCTAGTCAAGACGGAATTATCAAAGTATAAGATACTCGTAACGGCAATCAAATCCGCAACTTAGTCCGACAGTAAAAACAAGCGAAATCTCGATGTGTAAATAGGGACGCACCTATACGCCCCACAAATCATTTTTACCCTTTCTTTTGCTTGCCAGAATCAGCAACGCGCAAAGACTCTACCAATTGAGCAAAAGCACTCTGTAACTCTACTCCGGGGTCTGTAGCTACCCATCCTTGATTAGTTAGCTGTCTAACTTCAAAATGCAGGTGAGCGCCTGTAGAATTGCCCGTACTACCTACACGCCCGATTACTGTACCTTGCTCTACTACTTGACCAGGTTGCACAAATATTTCTGATAAATGAGCATAAAGAGTTTGTTGACCAAACTTTTGATGATCTAAAACCACCGCTAAACCATAACCGCCCATGAGGTCAGAAACAACTACATTACCACTATAAGCGGCAATAACGGGCGTACCCATAGCTGCACCCAAGTCTGTACCCGCGTGAAAGCGACGATCTCCGGTAATGGGATGAATCCGCCAGCCAAACAACGATGTAATTGCTGTAGGTATGGGGAGCGGAAACATCATGTTTGTATTGTCGTTACCTAGCATTCCTGTAGGTCTAATTGTGCGGTTGTAGAAGCTACTAACAGGTATTTTGGGTAAGGTTACGACATTTTTAAAAGCTTTTTGTCTATTTATCGGCGCTCGCCCAGAGTTTGTATAGCTTATTCTGTTAACAGGCGATCGCCCAGAGTTTGTCGAGCGGATTCTACTTGTTGTATTAGCTTCGACGGGAAGTATTGCTGTAGTAGCTACGACGCGACTATTGCTTACCCAACTTGCGTTTGGTTGAGGTTTTTGAGGAGTAGATGCCCGAAGGGAATTACCTCTAGTTGTAATTATGGTCTGAGGCTGAGATTTACGGCTGGGATGCTGGGAAAAAATAACTTTACTAGGGGCTTCGTAAGTGCTGGTAGCGCCCGTACTGTAATCGGTAGGGTCGATAAATGCGCCATTATAATCTTGAGTTTTCTGAACAGCAGCTTTACGAGATGGTGCTACATAGGTAGCTACTCTAGGCTGCGGTGCGGCTTGTTGGCGGACAACTTTAGCTTTGGGTTTAACCAACCTACGTTGCAACCTTTGTAATCTATCTGACGATGGTTGCGGCGCAATTTCGGCGCTGGGTAAGGGGACAAGATTATCAGAGGCGCTCTCAGTTTGAGCAAATACTTGATTGCAGCTAAAAATACTAACAACACCTATCCAACTAAGGCTCTTAATCAATAGCGACTTTTGGCGTACAGGCTTGCGGCGATCGTTGTGCTGATTCATTTTCCCCCTAAAGTATTGCTTAATTACTAAGCTCTCGTAATTTTAATATTTTCTTTTGTAAACTTCAATGAATTATCTATAGCCAAGACTAATACTACCTGGCTTAAGGTGTATTTCTGAACAATCTTCTATTTGTAAGCGTAAACAACAAGTATTAGTAATGCCGATAATTACCCCAGTGCGATCGCCGAATGTTACCGATTGCCCCATATTTATCAATAATTGTTCGTAGGCTGGGATTAAATTTGCGACTGGTTCGTTTATTCCCCTTTCTATACCTTGGATAGTAACAGCAGCCAGCATTTCTAAGCTAGGAATCGTATCTATAAACGAGCTTAAATTGATCCCTGTTTCGGGTACGGGGTTAATCCAATTAATCCCTACCCCAACCACTGCTTGAGTAATAATACCTTGATTAACCTTTGTTTCTGTGAGAATACCGCCAAGTTTGCGCCCATCTATAACTAAATCGTTAAGCCATTTTAATTGTACGGGAATGCCCAGAGTTTTTAGAGCGTTAGCAATTCCCCAAGCCGCGCATAAAGTTAATTGAAAGCTTTGTGAAACTGGGATATTGGGTGCAAGAGCGTAAGACAAGTACAATCCCCCAATGGCAGAATACCACTGATGCCCTCGTTGTCCACGTCCGGCGGTTTGCTGGGCGGCAATTACGATTCCTGGCTTTATTCCTGCCTTAATTAGCTCCCATAAAGTTTGATTTGTTGAGGGGAGAACTTCATAAATATACAGAGTCAGATTTCGGGCAGTTAATGCCTCTAACTTTCGCCGTTCTAAACTCAAAACTTCCTCCCAATTACCAATTCCCTCTAAGCCCAAGATTTGCTACTCAAGTTACTATAAATCAACACTTATTATCACTTATGGCAATGCACGTTACTTGGAACTGGCGCACCTGCGAAGAATTACCATACTTAACTTGCAGCCTTTTGAAACCTTGGAAACACGGCTTTTTTACGCAGCAATTTTCCCCCCGCACTCCTGCGGAGATTACCTCCTTGATGCAGTTTCAAGCAGAGGCTTATCGAGTCAAGCAAGTTCACGGTAATATTGTGCTTAGTCCTAGTGAAATTCACGCTACTTTAGCTGAAGCTGATGGTTTAATTACAGAACTTCCAGGACAAGCAGTGTGGGTAGCCAGCGCCGACTGTACGCCCGTACTTATTGCTGATTCTAGTACCGGAAACGTTGCAGCCCTTCATGCAGGATGGCGGGGGACGGCGGCGAAAATTGTCCTTAGTGCGATCGCCAAGTTACAAACTCAAGGTAGCAAAATAGAGAATTTAAAATTTGCTTTAGGCCCAGCGATTTCAGGCACAGTTTATCAAGTATCTGATCAAGTAGCGTTAGAAGTATTATCTAGTATTGGTTCTGACGATTCTAAGTCAATGCAGACATTACAAGAATTGCCCAATCCGCCAATATTACCCGATCCGCATCCCGGACGAGTGCGGCTAGATGTGCGACGAGTAATTGCTTTGCAGTTAGAAAACTTGGGTATAAGTCCCGAACAAGTAGCCGTTTCTCCTCATTGCACTTATTCTCAGCCTGAGCATTTCTTTTCTTACCGCCGCGACAAACTAAAGTTAGTTCAGTGGTCAGGGATTGTTAGCTCAACTTTGAAGCTAAATTTTTAGCTTGTATACAACAGGAGCAATGACACTAGCAATTATTATTACTCTCGTAAATCCCATTTATTTATCCTTAGCTCACCTCTCGTATAACTACGGGCTTTATTAAGGTACACATTTTATAAATTAAGTGTTTTTACTGTCGCTTTCTCCGAAATATTACTTAATAGTAATTACTTAATTGCTATTTTTGCAAAAACAGATTTGGAGAAACATTTTTTATGCGCGTTATTTACCTTGGTCTTGCATCTATTTTGGGCGTATTAGGAGCAGTTAGCCTCAGTGACTCTGTGGGGGCAAATCATCCTCCCCTGTTTGCTACCCTTTCCGGTGGCTATGAAGTAGACATGAAAGGGATGGCAGCCAAGGGTGACCCTGATAGTTACGGATCGGCTACCGTAATTTTGAATCCGACTCAGAAAAAACTCTGTTTTGCTTTAACTGTAGATAACGTAGAACCCCCTAAAGCCGCTCACATCCATAAAGGAACGGCTGGCATGAACGGGCCTATAGTTGTGACTCTTACCCCTCCTACTGCTTCTCCTGGGGCTTCTAGTGGTTGTGTTTCTATAGGAGCTGCTTTACTCAAAGATATTCAAGATAAGTCTACGGGCTACTATATCAACGTACACAATGCTAAGTATAAAGATGGCGCGCTTCGAGGACAGCTTCATTAAGTTGCTCTTGCTACCAACGACGGAAAGTTGAAAATACCGTAAGTCTCTTGCAAAAATCACTGAGTAAAGATTTAGTGATTTTTCTTTACTTAAGGCAATATCTTCGGAAAAATCTGATTACTCTAACTAAAATAACGATTTTTGTAAATTTTAGAGTGTTTCACTAAAAGACTTTCAGGGGAGGTTTATTGTTAATTTAAAGCTTCTTCCAGTAACTCCTGATGCAACATTGCTCGCTCTACAAGAGATGCTATTTTTTCAGGAGAAGTCGCCTCCCCATTAACAAAATGCTCTATCCATGTCTTGCTAATAACATTGGCATCTTCTGGCATTTGGGATAACTCCCATCCTGGCATATCTAAATCGCTCATCAATTGGCTAACTTTAGGATCGTAACTAAGAGCAAAACATCGGCAACATTCACTTGCAGCCATAATCAAGCTATGTAAGCGCATACCGATCGCCATTTCTACGCCGCGAAATAAACCTTTTAGAGCTTTGGGATCTTCTAAACTAAATATTTCGCTTTTTCCTGGTAGCTGTAGTTGAATTGCTTGAGCGATCGCAAAGTCTTGAGTTTTTTGAAATGGTACAAGTAAAATGCAAGTCTGGGTAGCTGTTTGAAAGTCCACTAAGGCGCGGGTAAAGGTAGCTAGACGCGCGGGAGTTAATAGGGGATGCGATCGCAATGTGACAGCAACTCGCGGTGCAGGTAAGTTCCATAATCCTTGTACAGCCACCGATTCAAGCGCCCACACGGGATCTGGAGCCAAAATACAAGATACTTGCCAATTAGTCAATAATTCCGCAGAAGCGCGATCGCGGACGCTTACAGCGCTGCAATTACTAAAAGTCCGCCGTGCTAAAAACTTAGTTAAAGGGCGCTTTAACGGCCCAATACCCTGCGCCCAAGCAATAGTTTTTAGTCCCATAGCTTGCGCTAAAGTCATGAGTCCCCCGTAGTAAAAAGGACTAATGGCGCTGGTTGAGTCTTGCATCAAACTACCACCACCCCAAATAAATACATCCGATTGGCTCAAGGCTTGGATAACTTGGGGTAAGGAATTGCGATCGCATGACTTTACTCTATAACGATTTGTTGTAGCTTCAGGATTTCCTGACAGCACCAAAGGAGTTACATTATTTGGCAACATTTGCAACAGCGTTGCTAGTAACGCCTCATCGCCGCCATTTCCCTTACCGTAGTAGCCGCACAAAACCGCTTGCATCTTAAAAGTACCTAATTTAACGTTTTTGGAAGCGAAACGGCCCTAAAATTGCTCCCCATAAAGCTTTACCTGTTTCGCTATCAATGCCTTTGTCGTAACTTAAAAATTCATCTTGACGCGCTTGGAATCCTAAAGATACTTGTTTGGTTTCCCCGGCATAATTGAAGCAGCATTTAGCACCTTGAGGTAAGGACGCTGTAAAAACTTTGTTTTCAATTTTTACATCTAACAAACAACCTGGTAGTAGCTCAAAGTCTTCTACAGTTAAGGTTTTGAGCAAATCGATATTTGTTGACGCACCATTTACCGCCGAGGGATTTTTGGGCATATAATACTGTACTTTGATCTCTTGCTTTTGTTGCAGTCGGATTAAGCGAGGGCGGTAAGGACGATTTAATGAGACGATATTGGCTTGTTCGGCAAAAAAAGTAATACTATCTTCGGTAAATAATTGTACTGGTACTTGCCAAAGCTTCAAGTGGACGTACCAAGCAGGATCGGCTAATGCTTGCTCTTGGTTGTCAAATTCACCAGTCATATAGTCAGCAAGGGTTTTTAAGTCAGGAGAAATCATTGTTAATCTGTCTAAGTGTAGAGCTATTTTTGTTGCCACTCCGTTACAAAGAGTTAGCTAAGACGCAAGTAAACTAACTAATGACTGTAGCAGGATCGGATCGGTACAATATTTCTGACGAAGAAGTTTTTGTTTTTCCGGCATCGTTTGGACAACAACGGCTATGGTTTCTTGATCGCCTATTTCCCAATTCTTCCTGTTACAACGTGGTAAATGTGTTGCAGTTAACAGGTTTACTCAACGTCGCCGTCTTTGAATCAAGCTTTAATGAAATTATCCGCCGTCATGAAGTATTACGTACTAATTTTGACACCGTAGACGGAAAACCCGTACAGCTTATTTTACCTGAGTTAAAAATATCTATATCATTAATTGATTTACAACCTTTGCCTGTCAAGGAAAGAGAATCCGCCGCACAACAAGAAATCGCTTTATTCGGTCAGCAACCCTTTAACCTGGAGTACGGAGCGCTGTTAAGAGTAAAATTGTGGCAAATTGAAGCGGGAGAATATGTACTTGCTTTCGCATTACACCACATAATCTTTGATGAATGGTCGAGCGCTTTACTAGTTCGAGAATTGGGCTTAATCTACACTGCTTTTTGTGCGGGGAAGCCTTCACCCCTGGAAGAAGTAACAATTCAGTATGCAGATTTTGCCCATTGGCAACGAGAATATTTGCAAGGAGATGTGTTAGAAAGGCAATTAACTTACTGGAAATCACAGTTACAAAATTTGCCCTTACTTGAAATTGCTTCCCATCGTCCTCTACAAAATAGTTACAAGGGTGCAACAGAGTTATTAGAATTACCCCAAGATTTAGCGCAAAAAATCTCCCTCCTAAGTCAGCAAGAAGGTGTAACGTTATATATGACATTACTTGCAGCTTTTCAGGCTTTGTTGTGTCGTTATACTGGACAAACAGATATTGCTGTAGGATCTCCCATTGCTAACCGCAATCGCCGAGAATTAGAAGATGCGATCGGTTTTTTTGCCAATAGTTTAGTTATTCGCACCGATTTATCAAATAATCCTAGTTTTAAAGAGATATTAGCCAGAGTTAAGCAAGTTACCGTAGATGCTTATGCTCATCAAGACTTGCCTTTTGAGAAGCTGGTAGAGCAATTGCACCCCGAACGAAGTTTAAATCAAAATCCTTTGTTTCAGGTCGTGTTTGCGCTGCAAAATGCCCCTATGGAGCAATTAGAGTTACCGGGGTTAACTCTTGCGCCCTTTAAAGAAATTGAGACGACAACGGCTAGGTTTGATTTGGAGTTTTATTTGTGGGCGTGCGGTGAAGATTTTAGAAGCTTGTGGGGAGATAAATGGCAACAATCAGCCGGATTACGGGGGGTTTTAGTTTACAATACTGCTTTGTTTGATAGAGATGCGATCGCCTTATTACTTCAGCACTTCCAAACCCTATTAACTGGCGCTGTTGAGAGTATTGATACTAAGTTAACCGATTTGCCTTTATTGAGCGTTGCTGAAGAAAATCGAATTTTGCGGGAATGGAATCAAACGCAACAAGATTATCAAAAGCATCTTTCTATTCAACAATTATTTGAAAACCAAGTAAATATTAATCCTCATGCGATCGCCCTTAACTATAAAAATTATCAAGTTACTTACCAGCAATTAAATCACGGTAGCAATCAACTGGCGCGTTATTTGCAAAAACTTGGTGTGGGTAAAGATTCATTGGTGGGGATTTGTATGGAACAAACACCGATTGCGATCGCAGTTTTATTAGGTATTCTTAAAGCTGGCGCTGCTTATGTACCATTAGATCCAACCTATCCACAAGAGCGATTACAGTTCATGTTGGAAGATACAACAATAGCTGTAATCGTTACGCAACAAAGCTTTGCTCACCTTTTCTTTAACGCTAAAATCCTCTGTTTAGAAAGAGATTGGCAAAAATTAGCAAATCAAAGCGATAAAAACCTCCCCAATCAATCAACCGCCGAAACTCTAGCTTATATAATTTATACTTCTGGCTCTACAGGAATCCCTAAAGGTGTTGCTGTCACTCATCAAGCGGTAAATAGACTAATTAATTCTAATTACATTACTTGGAAAAGTAGCTATAAAGTTGCTCAATGTGCCAATATTTTCTTTGATGCGGCAACTTTTGAGATTTGGGGCGCACTTTTAAACGGAGCGCAATTAATCGGAATCGATAGAGAAACCTTGTCTCCTCAAGATTTTGCCCAAACACTCCAACAGCAAGAGATTGATATTTTATTTCTGACTACTGCTTTATTTAACCAAATAGCGCGAGAAATTCCGTCAGCTTTTAAAGGTTTGCAATATCTACTATTTGGCGGCGAAATGGTGGATGTGAAATCGGTGCAAGCAGTGGTTGAAAGCAAGCCTCAGCACTTGTTGCACGTATATGGGCCCACAGAGAATACTACTTTTACTACTTGGTACGAAGTTGAAGATGTAACACAATTAAAAACTATCCCGATTGGAAAGGCGATCGCAAATACGCAAATATATTTATTAGACAATAACTTAAACCCTGTACCTGTAGGAGTTACAGGAGAAATTTATATTGGCGGCGATGGTTTAGCGTACGGTTATTTTAATCGTCCTGAATTGACAGCTAAACAATTTATTGCTCATCCTTGGCAAAAATCAGCGCGTTTGTACAAAAGTGGTGATTTTGCCCGTTATTTACCTGATGGCAATTTAGAATTTATTGGACGCAAAGACGATTTAGTAAAAGTAAGGGGTTTTCGGATTGAATTAGGGGAAGTTGAAACAGTGTTAAATCAGCATCCCAAAGTACGCGAAAGTGTAGTTGTAGTTAAAGAGGAGAATTTAGTTGCTTATATCGTTGCTTCTGTACAGCTAAAAAGCTCGCAATTGAAAGAGTTTTTGCAAGTAAAGTTACCAAACTATTCCATTCCGGCGGTTTTTGTGTTTTTAGATGGATTACCTCTAACACTCAATGGTAAAGTAGACCGCCTAGCCCTTCCTACACCGGATTTTACACAAAATATCTCTAACAAAACTCCGCGTAATTCTGTAGAAGTCCAATTAGTAGGGTTATGGGATGGATTATTAGGCGTTAAAGCTGGAATTGACGATAACTTTTTTGAATTGGGGGGACATTCACTACTTGCAACAGGGTTAGTTTCTAGAATCCGTGAGAGTTTTGGCGTACAAGTACCGCTTAAAAGAGTGTTTGAAACTCCAACTATTGCAGGACTTGCGGAGTATATAATCAGTGGCAAAAATGTTACTTCTAAAATCCGTGAGGAGGTAGAGTTTTGACGGCTATTGAATTATTAGCGGATTTACGGCGTTTAGATATTCAGGTATCTGTAGAAGGAGAAAGCCTGCAATGTAACGCGCCTCAAGGAGTTTTGACGGAGGAATTGCGATCGCATATCATCAAAAACAAGTCACAGTTAATTGCTTTACTCTGTCCATCTCCTCCCCTTGTAACTCAAACTAATCGTACTTGCTTATCTTTTGCTCAACAAAGGTTGTGGTTTTTAGATAAACTTATTCCTGAAAATCCTTTTTACAATATACCTGCGGCTTTGCGTCTTACTGGAAAGCTTGATTATTTAGCTTTAAAACAAGCATTTAATACCATTGTCCAACGTCATGAAGCTTTGCGTACCAACTTTGTTGAAGTAAATGGTCAACCAATTGCGATCGCATCTCCGCAAATTGATGTACCTTTACCTATAGTAGATTTGCAGCATTTACCCGCCACCAAGAGACAAACAGCAGCCCAAAATATTGCTACCCAAGATGCACAACGTCCATTTAACCTTGCTAAAGAATTATTGCTGCGCGTCAAATTATTACAGTTAAGCGAAAATGAATATGTTTTATTGCTCAGTTTGCATCATATCGTTGCTGATGGTTGGTCGCTGGGGGTATTAATTCGGGAAATCGGACTACTGTACACAAATCAACCTTTACCACCCTTAGCTATTCAATACGCAGACTTCGCATTTTGGCAAAGAAAGTATTTGCAAGGAGAAGTGTTAGCAAGTCAATTATCTTACTGGAAAGCGCAACTTGCTGACCTTCCGATGCTAAATTTGCCTACAAATCCGCGAAAAGGAGTACACAGCTATAAAGGTGCGACACAAAAACTCTCTCTATCTCCAGCTTTGAGTGCTTGCTTAGAAACTTTGAGCAAGCAAACAGGCTCAACCTTATTTATGACAATGCTTGCAGCGTTTCAAGTATTGCTGAGTCGCTATACAGGACAAGAAGATATTGTCATCGGATCTCCCATCGCTAATCGCAACCGAGCCGAATTAGAACCGTTGATTGGTTTTTTTGTCAATAGTTTAGTATTGCGGACAGATTTATCAGGTAATCCCACTTTTAGGGAATTGCTAGGACGAGTGCGAGAGAAGACAATAGAAGCTTACGATTGCCAAGACTTACCTTTTGAAAAGTTGGTTGAAGAATTGCAAGAGGAGCGCGATTTAAGCCGAAACCCGTTATTTCAGGTGGTTTTTGCTCTCCAAAATGCCCCTATGCAAGCCTTGGAATTACCAGGAATAACAATAAATCCTTTGCAGTTTGAGGTTACTACTACAAGATTCGATTTAGAGTTGCATCTGTGGGAGCAAGGTTTTGGTTTAAGTGGGTTATGGTCAGAAAAAGCTGAAGGAATTAGCGGTTTTTTGGCTTACAATACCGATTTATTCGATAAAAGTACAATTTCTCAGTTTCTCGCTCATTTTCAAACCTTACTTACAGGAATTGTTGCAAATCCTGATACTCCCATAGCTGATTTACCTTTATTAAGCGATACCGAAAACCATCAGTTATTGACACAGTGGAATCAAACTAGCTGTACTTACCCAGATAAATTATTTCATCAAATATTTGAGGAGCAAGCTGAGAAGTCACCAAATCAAGTCGCTCTAGTCTTCGATAATCAAACACTAACCTATCAGCAATTGAATCATAAGGCAAATCAATTAGCGCATTACCTACAAGAATTAGGGATTAAGCCAGAAAGTTTAGTAGGAATTTGCATTGAGAAATCGCTAGAAATGGTTATTGGGATATTAGGAGTTTTTAAAGCAGGTGGCGCCTATGTACCTATCGATCCAAATTATCCTCAAAGCCGCCGAGAGTTTATGCTTACCGATACAGGAGTAAAAGTAGTTTTAACTCAGCAATCATTGACATCGCTATTTGCAAATATAAAGCTAATTTGTTTAGATACAGACGAGAATATCGCTACTTACAGCGCCGAAAATCCCACCAGTAGCGCAAATCTAGATAATCTTGCTTATATTATTTATACATCTGGCTCGACAGGGAAGCCAAAAGGAGTTTTAATCGAACATCGCGGACTATGTAATGTAGTTGCAGCACAGATAAAAGCTTTTGAATTGCGATCGCACAACCGGATTTTACAGTTTAGCTCTCTATGCTTTGATGCTTCTATTTTTGAGATAATGCTTGCTTTTGGAGTTGGTGCAAGTCTCTACATTCCCCCCAAAAAAGCCCAGTTACCGGGAAGGAATTTAGTAGAATTTTTGCAAACAAACGCGATCAATACAACGATTATTTCTCCAGCAGTTTTAGCTGTTTTACCCGCGTCCGAATTACCTCTATTGCAAACTGTGATTGCTGGTGGTGAAGCCTGTACAACTGAAATTGTCCAACAATGGGCTAAAGATCGTCGTTTATTCAACGCCTACGGCCCAACAGAAGCAACGATATGGGCAACGGTGGGACGATTAATGGTTTCGGACGAAAAGCCCTCTATCGGTCGTCCAGTGGCGAATACACAGATTTATTTATTAAGCGATTGCGCGGAGCGCAGCGCCAGGGGCAATCGCCTTCTTCCCGTCCCAATCAGCGTAGTTGGCGAGGTTTATATTGCTGGAGATGGCGTAGCGCGGGGTTATTTGAATCAAGAAGAATTGACAGCGCAAAGGTTTATCAATAATCCTTTTTCAACCAATCGTTTGTACAAAACTGGGGATTTAGCTCGTTATCGCCATGATGGAAATTTAGAATTTATTGGACGAATTGACGAGCAAGTAAAAATTCGCGGCTTTCGGATAGAGTTAGGTGAGATTGAGACAGTGTTAAAACAGCATCCGATGGTAACTGATGCGATCGCTCTTAGCAATGGCGATCGCATCATAGCCTACATTGTCCCTCAACCAACCGTAGAGCAACAATTGCAACTAGAGCAAGTAAAACAATGGGAAAATCTTTACAATCGCACCTATAGCCAATCTGCAAGCGAATCTACCTTTAATATTATCGGCTGGAATAGCAGTTATACAGGGCTTCCCATTCCCACCGAGCAAATGCAGACATGGGTAAATAGCCGCGTAGAGCAAATCTTAGCATTGCGACCACAGCGAGTATTAGAAATTGGTTGCGGTACGGGTTTATTGCTGTTTAAAATTGCGCCTCATTGCAGCGAATACTTAGCAACAGACTTTTCCTCTGCATCTATTCAATATTTACAGCCTTTAGTAGAATCTTTCCCACAAGTTAAATTACTGCAACAAGTAGCAACAGATTTTACTGGAATAGCTGCAAATTTTGACTGTGTGATTCTTAATTCTGTAGTCCAATACTTTCCTAGCTTAGATTACCTATTGCAAGTGTTAGAGCAAGCAATTGAAACTGTCACGCCGGGAGGATTTATATTTATTGGTGATGTGCGAAACTTGCAACTATTAACAGCTTTTCATGCAGCCGTACAATGCGATCGCATGGGCGCAAATATAACTCAAGAGCAGTTGCAGCAACAGTTACAAGCAGCAATATATCAAGAAACAGAATTAGTTATCGATCCGGCTTTCTTTCCCGCATTGCAACAGCGCTTTAAAAAAATTAGTCACGTCCAAGTACAGCTTACACGAGGATGTAATCGCAATGAATTAACTCAATTTCGCTACAACGCCATATTGCATATTGAGTCTCAAAAAACCCCAATTCCTGATTATCAGCTTGATTGGGAATTTGCCAAGTTAAGTATTTCTAAAGTAAATCAATACTTGCTCGAAAATCAGCCAGCAATGTTACAGGTAACAAAAGTACCAAATGCTCGTGTAATCGCCGCCGTCAAAACCGCGCAATGGCTAACTGGTACAGAATCAAGCTTGTTAGAAACCGTAGGTATTGAGCCGGAAGATTGGTATAAATCAACTCCGCTATCTTACACCGTCGAAGTAAGTTGGATAAATACCGATGCTACAGGTTGCTATGATGTGATTTTTCAAAGCCTTAGTCAAAAAGTACCTTTTAATAGAGAGGTTGTAAGGGAAAGACACACAGCAAAGACAGATACTAATAATCCTTTGCAAGCACAACTAGCGCGTCAAATCATCCCCCAATTACAACAATATCTAAAGCAAAATCTACCCGATTATACGATTCCTGCTGCCTTAGTGGTCTTAGAAAACATCCCCCTTACAAATAATGGTAAAGTCAATCGCCGCGCCCTTCCTGTACCAAATTGGGGAAGAAATGCCGCAACTACTCCTACATCACCCACCCAGCAAAAATTAGCAAATATTTGGGTAGAATTGCTAGGAATAAAAAATGTTGGTACTCAAGATAATTTCTTTCAGTTAGGGGGACATTCTTTACTAGCAACTCAACTAATTTCCCGTATCCGCGAAGCTTTCAGCGTAGAATTGCCTTTGCAAAAAGTCTTTGAAACTCCTCAAATCGCGCCCCTTGCTTTGGCTATCGAAGCCTTGCAAAACAGCAAACAAAAAGGCGCAGACATAGGGATTGTACCGCTTTCCCGTGATGCTCATCGCCGTTTGCGATCGTCTCTCAAAAATCCTGAAAACTCAGGGAGGTAATTCTTGCAGACTTACTCCATTTCTACCGATGAAGTTTTTGTTTTTCCGGCTGCTTTCGCCCAACAAAGACTATGGTTTCTCAGCCTTTTAGCGCCCAACAATCCTTTCTACAACGTAGCTGCGGCGATTCGTCTAACTGGAAACTTAAATCTAACAGCGCTACAGCAAACCTTTAACGAAATAATCCGCCGTCATGAGGTTTTGCGGACAACCTTTGCAATGGAGCAAGGACAACTAAATCAAGTAATTGCAACGAGTGCAAGTATAAAGCTGAAACTTGTAGACTTGCAACATTTACCTGTAAATGAGCGAGAAACTACTGCAAGAAAACAAGCGATCGCACTTTCCCAGCTTCCCTTTAACCTTAGTACAGACTTGCTACTGCGAGTCACAGTATTTCAACTAGATGTCAACGACTCTATTTTGCTGCTATGTCTGCATCACATTGTTGCTGATGGTTGGTCAATTGGCGTATTACTCAAGGAAATTAGCGCGCTATACGCTGCTTTTTGGACAAATACTTCGTTATTACCTGATTTACCTATCCAATATGCTGATTTCGCCGCTTGGCAAAAACAAGAGTTACCAAAAATAATCGCGTCGCAACTACCTTACTGGAAGACACAACTTGCCGATTTACCAACTTTAAATTTGCCGTGCGATCGCCCTCGCAATCCCATTCCAAGCTATAAAGGCTCAACTTACAACTTTTTAGCCCTTCCAGCCAGCCTAAGCGAGTCTTTAGCAGCCTTCAACCAGCAAAGAGGCGTTACATTATTCATGACGATTTTAGCAGCCGTACAAACGCTGTTATATCGCTATACAGGACAAGAAGATATTGCTGTGGGATCTCCCATCGCTAACCGCAATCGCGCCGAGTTAGAACCATTGATTGGCTTTTTTGTCAATACTTTAGTCATGCGAGTTAATTTGTCTAGCAATCTTACCTTTGTTGAATTGTTAGCAAAGGTAAAACAAGTAACAATAGAAGCTTACGCCCATCAAGATTTACCCTTTGAAAAGCTAGTACAAGAACTTCAACCAGAGCGAGATTTAAGCAAACATCCCTTATTTCAAGTAGCGGTATCTCTGCAAAATACGCCCTTTACAGCCTTAGAATTACCTGGACTTACTCTAAGTCCCTTTGAGATTGAAAATGGCACAAGTAAGTTAGATTTAGAGTTGAATTTTTGGCAGAGTTCCGCCGGATTAGAAGCGCAGATAATTTATAGTACCGATTTGTGCGATCGCGTTGCAATCCTCCGCATGGCTGGACACTTGCAAACTCTACTAGCAGGAATTATCAATAATCCCCAGCAAACACTAGCCCAATTGCCCATTTTAACCGCCACCGAACGCCAACAGTTACTAATTGACTGGAATAATACCCAACAAAACTATCCTGATAAGTGCCTACATCAGATATTTGAGGAACAAGTAAATAATAATCCCAATGCGATCGCACTCATACACGATAACAATCAACTAACCTACCAGCAGTTAAACGAACAAAGCAACCAACTTGCCCATTACTTACAAAACCTAGGAGTTGCACCCGATGTACTTGTCGGGATTTGCTTAGAAAAGTCGCCGTTAATTATCGTAGCAATTTTAGGAATACTCAAAGCTGGGGGTGCTTATTTACCAATCGATCCAAGTTATCCTATAGAGCGATCACGTTTCATGTTAGAAGATTCGCAAATCACTATTTTACTAACTCAACAATCTTTGTTTACCGAGGATTGGGAGCATAAAGTAGTGTTTATTGATGATAAAGCGATCGCCCTTCAAAATAAATATAATCCTACAAACTCAGTAAAAGCAGCAAATCTAGCTTATGCAATCTATACTTCTGGTTCAACCGGACAACCCAAAGGTGTTTTAATCGAACATCGAGGACTAACTAATATAATCCACGCGCAAAGACAGATTTTTGACCTTAAGCCACAGCATCGAATTTTACAATTTGCCTCTATTAGTTTTGATGCGTCTATTTTTGAAATAGTTATGGGATTAGCTAACGGCGCAACGCTTTACCTAATTCCAGAGAAATCGCGCCTAGGAGCATTCTTAACTGCTTATTTGCGTCGACACGCCATTACCCATGCTACCTTGCCTCCGGCGGTGCTAAAAACCCTCATCCCAGAACAATTACCAGCGTTACAAACCCTAATTTTAGCGGGGGAAGCTTGTACGGGAGACGTGACTATATGGGCAAAAGGGAGACGTTTATTCAATGCTTACGGACTAACAGAAACAACTATTTGGTCTACCATGGCGGAGATTGGGGATAGTATTTCGATTGGAAGTGCGATCGCCAACACTCAACTTTACGTCTTAGACTCTAATTATCAACCCGTCCCTATAGGCATTCCCGGCGAATTATACATAGGTGGACTAGGAGTAGCGCGAGGCTATCTCCATCGTCCTGAATTAACAGCTAAAAGGTTCATTCCTAACCCCTTTGTAGAGACGTTGCAGCGCAACGTCTTATTACCACAATTCTTATATCCAATTAGCAACGTCTCATTACCAAAATTTTACAAAACTGGTGATTTAGTCCGCTACCTACCCAATGGAAATTTAGAATTTTCAGGTCGCCAGGACGAACAAGTAAAAATTCGTAGCTACCGAATTGAGTTAGGAGAAATTGAAAGCGTCTTATCCCAACATCCAGCAATTCAATCCACCGTAGTAGTTGCGAAAAAAAATGCTGATAGTAAACAATTGATAGCTTATATAGTCTTCCAGCCAAACTTAACTCTTTCCCCTACTCAACTGCGGGACTTTCTCAAAGCAAAATTACCCGATTATTCTATCCCTTCAGCTTTTATCGTTTTGTCATCGCTACCCTTAACACCCAACGGTAAAATAGACCGAAATGCCCTAAAAAGCTCAAATACCACTACACACAAATCTTTTGTAGCGCCTCGTAATGCAACAGAATCAACCCTAACAACATTTTGGGCGGAAACTCTTAAACTTGAACAAGTAGGAATACAAGACAGCTTTTTTGAATTAGGTGGAGATTCATTACTAGCAGTTGCGTTATTAGAGCAAATAAACCAGCATTTTAAGCAAAACCTACCTTTATCCGCGCTTTTGGGTGCGCCAACCGTCGAACAATTCGCACCCAACATTGAAAAAAACTATACTTGGTCGCCTTTAGTACCGCTTCAACCTCAAGGTGCTAAAACCCCATTTTTCTGCATTCATCCGATTTTCGGCGTTGTTTTACCTTATTACGAATTAGCAACCCATTTAGGCAAAGACCAACCATTTTACGCCCTGCAACCCTGCGGTTTAGATGGTTTGCAGCCACCATTAACCAGCCTTGAAGCAATGGCAACTTATTATATTAAAGCCTTACGTCAAGTTCAACCAAAAGGCGTGTATCAACTAGGTGGCTGGTCTTTTGGCGGTTTAGTTGCTTTTGAAATGGCGCGACAATTGCACCAAGCAGGCGAAACCGTAAGTAAACTTGCAATTTTCGATACTCTTGCACCCATACCCAACAATCAACCGTCATTTTGGGATAGTTTAAAATTTCTTGTCACCACCGTACCCCAATCTATATATCCTTACTTGCTAGATTACTGGGAGTTAATTTGCGATGCTGCTAGTATTCCCAGCACTTTTGAGCAAATTTTCTCTCCGCACTGGTGGACTTCATTGCTAGAAAACGCCACAATTACTCACCTTTTCCCCCAAGAAACTAGATTACGAATGCTAGACGAATTAACAATTGAACGAATAATGAGGATTTTTTGGGCAAATAGTCAAGCTACATTAAATTATTCACCCCAAAGTTACCCAAATGCGATCGCACTATTTAAAAGTAACGAACCCTTAACCACCACTGACACAACTTTAGGCTGGAGTCAACTAACAAGTTCTGTAGGATTACACTCTATACCTGGCAATCATTTAACCATGCTCAAAAGTCCCAATGTCCAAGCATTAGCCCAAGAATTGAATAAGTATTTGACCTCTTAAATCTTATTATGCGATCGCCCTAAAAAAGGCAACCTCTAAAACTATTTCTCCTGATTTTCCCCCCTTAAAAAGGGGGGTTAGGGGGGATCTCCCCGCACAACTAACTACCAAACCATCCTCTCAAGCAAAACTTCCTGACTTGGCAAAGTCGCCTTTAAGCGAGACAATAGTTAATACGTCTCCCGTTAATTCTCAACCTGTGAACACTGTTCGTACTGTTTCCGATACCAAAAGGTCATTCTACTCTACTCACACTCGCCCGATAAACACTATTTATCGCCGCGTGGTTGAGGAATTAATGGTAGAAACGCACTTGCTCTCTGTCAACGCTGATTTTAGCTACAACCCCATATATGCGCTAGGTTTTGTTACCGCCTACGAGCGCTTTATGCAAGGCTATCAACCAGAACGGGATAAAGAATCAATTTTTCAAGCTTTGTGTCAAGCTATCAATACCGATCCTGATAAACATCGCCAAGATGCCGAACGCTTGGGAAATTTTGCTAAAGGTTTATCATCTCAAGACTTGACTGCATGGTTGAGTGGTGAAAAGCCTGTAGATGGTTATAGCGATTTGCAAGAGCAAATCAAAGAAATTGCCAATAATCCCAAATTCAAATACAGTCGTTTATTTGCGATCGGTGTATTTAGTTTACTAGAATTATCCGATCCAGAATTAGTTAAAGATGAAACTAAACGCGAAGAAGCTTTCAAGCAAATTTCCAGCAGCCTACACCTACCCGAAGACAAACTCAACAAAGACTTAGATTTGTATCGCGGTAACGTCGAAAAAATGAACCAAGCCTTAATTGTCATGGAAGATATGTTAGCCGCCGAGCGCAAAAAGCGGCAAAGAAAAGCCGACGAACAACAAGCTGCTCTTGCTGCTAAGTCTCCCGATAAACCCCAAGATACCGCATCTTAATTACAGGATATTTGTAAAAGTCGGCATTGCCAATTAAACGTAGGAATTTTTATGTAGAGACGTTGCATTGCAACGTCTCTACAATAATTTTGATTTTCCAAAATATTTTCACCCTTTTTTAAGGGGAGTCAAAAAGCGGTGTAGCTGAACCTGACCGCTTTGTTGACGTGGACTAGGGGGATCTCGTGCGATCGCATCATTCCAATTAACCCCTACTGTGGCATCATGACTTCAGCCTAAAGTTATGCTCAGTTAGGGGTTTTTCGCAAGTGAATCCAACGCGCAATTTTTTACAAGTTTTTCAAAGCCGCAAAATGGCAATTTTGCTATTCTTGGGTTTTTCCTCTGGTTTACCCTTATTTCTCACCAGCAAAACTCTACAACTATGGATGCAAGACGCGAAGATTGACTTAGGAACAATTACCCTATTTAGTTTAGTTGGCGTTCCCTACTCGCTCAAGTTTTTATGGTCGCCGTTATTAGACCGCTTTGTACCGCCATTTCTAGGACGAAGACGCAGTTGGCTCATATTAACTCAAATTGGTTTGGTACTTGCGATCGCAGCAATGGCATTACAACAACCCTCCCAAAACCTCCAATCCTTACAAATACTGGCAATTATCGCCCTAATTATTACATTTTTAAGTGCAACTCAAGATATTGCTGGCGATGCTTATAGAACAGATGTTTTATCACCTCTTGAAGCTGGCGCAGGTGCATCGGTTTGGGTGCTAGGCTACCGGATGGCGCTGCTTGCAACTGGCTTTTTGGCTTTAGTTTTAGCCGATTACATTTCTTGGAATGCCGTTTATTTATTCATGGCGGCTTTTATGGGAGTTGGCATAATTGCGACTTTATTTGCTCCCTCAGAACCAATGCTAGAAGGCGAACAACATACTGCACCTATATCAGCTAAAGACGGGATTTTTCTCTTATTATTTGCTTTACTCCTGGCGGGCTTAGTCGGCGGATTAATTACAGGTTTTATCTCTTTGCCTACATTATCTCTACTGATTGCAGGTCTACTCGTTTTTTGGATAGTTGCAGCTTTTGTATTACCGAAGCGGCTAAATAACGTCGGCGAAAGTCGCCCACCACAATCATTACAAGACGCGGTAGTTCTACCTTTTCAAGAGTTTTTCGGGCGTTTTGGAGTAACGCAAGCAAGTTTGATTTTAGCTTTCATCTTGCTCTACAAACTGGGCGACTCTTTGGTCGGAATTACAGCAAATTTATTTCTACAGGAGATCAACTTTTCAAAAACTGAAATTGGCGCAATCCAAGGTGGGATGGGCTTTTTTGCCACAACAATAGGAGTGTTAGCAGGAGGAGCTATTTTAACGAAAATTGGTATGAATCGCGCCTTGTGGATTTTTGGGATTCTCCAATTACTCAGTAACTTAGGTTATTATGCTCTGGCGGTTTTCGGAAAAAATTATTCTCTGCTTGTCTTAGCAATCAATATCGAGAATTTGTGTGCAGGTTTAATTACTGTCGTCACTGTTGCCTATTTGATGAGTCTTTGCAACCATAGCTTTACAACGACTCAATTTGCCTTATTCTCAAGTTTAGTTGCTATTAGTCGTGACATCATCTCAGCCCCCGCCGGACAAATAGCCGTTATGACAGGTTGGTCAACCTTTTTCTTGCTTTCGATTGTAGCAGCGTTACCAGGATTGTTACTTTTACCTTTTATTGCGCCTTGGAATTCGCCGCCGATTGCTATGGCAAAACCAGGATTAAATGATGATGATTATTAATAAATTAAGTTGTAAGATAAAAGAGAGCTTAACAATTCTTTAGCTAAGTTCTCATATTTTTTGCTTTCTACGGCTACCAACATGGCTATCTTTCGTCAATACGTGCTTCCCTTTGCGATCGTGTTTGTATTTTTTATTGCCCTTGTAGCAGTTAGCGCCCGGATATTTATACCTAACGATATGGCTGCACCTGCGCCAATTGAGGAAATCAATTCACCCCAAAAAGCAGAATTACAACTACCTCCAGGCTTATCAGTATTGGTAAAAGGCATCCCGGACGATTTGGCGCTGTCGGATCAATTCCGCATGACGATTAATTAAATGTGGTAATACAAGGTTACAAAGTTCAGGCTGGATCGAGTAGAGATCGGGCATTGCTAGTAAAGTTTATGCAAAAAACTTATCAAGAACTAGCCCCAAAACAAGATTTTTCTCATTTAGCCCTGACTGTAGAGCAGTATTTATCTAGAGAGACGCCTTTATGGTGGGTAAATGATAGCAATTCTCCGGTAGCTTGTCTGTGGGCAGGAAACGCAATAGATCAAATAACAGGCGATCCCATTGCTCACATTTTTCTACTCTATGTCGCCCCAGAACACCGCCGTAGAGGCATTGCTACAGCTTTGATCGGCTTAGTCGAAGCTTGGGCAATTGATAAAGGACTGCGCGCGATCACTCTACAAGTATTTCAAGCCAACAGCAGCGCCTTAAATCTTTACAATCAGTTAGGCTATCAAACTCAATCGCTATCGATGGTAAAACCATTGAAATAGATATACTAAACAAAGCTAACAGCTAAAGGTTGTGGTAGCTTGAATAGTTATGTATGACGACGAAGATTTAATCAGCTTACTTGAAGGGGAAGAATTAGAAAGTCCCCTAGATCACCTTGAACCGTTAACGGCTGAAGTTGAGGCGTATAAACCAAATCCTGACGCAATGTTAGCCTTGCTAGAAGATCCGCAAACCCAGCAAAGGATGTTAGCAGCACGGGCTTTTTGCGAATTAGAAGACAGACGCGCTACCCCTCATCTTATTCACCTTTTATCTGATACTTGCCCTTTAGTGCGAGTAAGTGCAGCTTATGCCATCGGGCGCAACCCCGACTCTAATGCGGTTCTACCGCTTATTGAGCAGTTAAACGTTGATTGGAATGGTTACGTCCGTAAAGGTATCGTGTGGGCGTTGGGAAACTGCCGCGATCGCCGTTCCTTAGTACCTCTAGCAGAGGCTTTAAAAACCGATATTTCTGCGGTACGGTTATGGGCGGCGAGTTCTTTGGCGCAGATGGCGGGAGTAAGTTACGAAGGGGTTGTCGGTGCAATCCCACCATTAATTGAAGCCTTAGTTAATGATCCTGTCGCTGCCGTCAGGAGCAATTGCGCGTGGGCGATTGGTCAATTGTGCCGCGAATTGCCTTCTAATGTTGTTTACGCCACAGCCATCGATGCTTTAATTCAAGCTTTCGCTGAAGATGAAGACTTGGGAGTCAGGGAAGATTCTAAAGCCTCATTATTGGGCGTTGGCGATCCGCGCGGCTTGCAACTAATCGAAACCTTGGAACAAGAAGGATGGTTTTAATAAACGTAATTCCCAAGGTAGAGACGTTGCAATGCAACGTCTCTACCGCAAAATTTATATTTCAAAATAAACAATATCCCAGCCATTGCCTTCTACAGCTACAGTCGCTAAGTAATTGGGTGCAGGAGCGAACGATCGCAGAAACCAACAATTTGCGCGAAGCCTCTCTGTTGCTACTGTTTGGTCAAAATCATCGTTACAAGCTGCCAAACCGTCGCCTACAGCCTTTAGATACGCTTCTTTGCGAGTCCAGTGATGAAAAAAGCCTGCGGGTTTTTGACTAGGAGTGAGAGCTTGAAAAATAGCATTTTCGCGACGAGAAAAGCAACGATTGGCAATTTGCTCGGCTTCCCTCATCGGGCGGATAAATTCTAAATCTATACCCAAATTGCGATCGCTCGTTATGGCGTACAAAGCTAAACTTTGAGAGTGAGACAAATTAAACCGTAATTGGGTGTCTTTAATTGCTGGCTTGCCATAGTGTCCGTAATCAAACTTTAAGCAATCGGCGGGTATCCCCAAATAGTTACTAAGAATCGTTCTTAGCACGCCACGCGCCACGATAAACCTCTGTTTATCTTGCTCAAAATGAAACCGATCCGCCCTCTTGCGCTCGTCGGCGGACAAAGTTTTAGCTAATATTTCTACCTTTTCTCTAGGCAAATCGAGAGTAGAGCGCCAAATGTGAACTTCATTTTTACTAGCTGATACCTGAGTTGGTGGCAAAACCCAATTACAATCGAGCATCGTTAGTTGATTGAATTTACTAGGCGATCGCACTAGGCAAGCAAAACCCGTGTAGAGACGCTATAGTGTAACGTCTCTACACCAAAATCTTTACTACTTTACGTCACTGGGAGCGATCAGAGCAACAAATTCTTCGCTTAAAGTCGAGTTAAATTGATTGGGTTCTGGTAACGCTCGACGATCAACTTTGCCATTAGAAGTCACCGGGAGAGCTTCTAGGACGACAAAAACCGATGGAATGGCGTATTCGGGTAGCTCCTCTTTAAGTAAAGCTTGTAGCTGCTCTATTAACTTATTTACAGTTTGTTTTTCTTCAGGATTATGCCAAAGTTGAACAGCCGTTGGGGCATAAGCTGGGATTGTCAAAATGTTGCTATGTCTAATAGGCTGTTCCCCAATTTTATTTTGAGATTGCTGAAAAAATTGCGAATCCAAAACCAAATAAGCAGCTAAATATTTGTCTCCATCAGCTACATTTTCACGAGCAACAACTGCTGTTTCTTTAATGGCTGGATGTTGACCAAGAGTTGCTTCAATGTCCTCTACTTCTATCCGAAAACCGCGAATTTTTACCTGATTATCCATACGCCCAATAAATTCAATCTTCCCATCGGGGAGATAACGAGCCAAATCTCTAGTTTTGTAAAGGTAAGAATTGGGTTCGTCGCTAAAAGGATTAGGCACAAAATTGTTTGACATTTGGGCGCGATTAAAGTAGCCACGAGCCAAACTTGCGCCACCAATCCACATTTCACCCATTACTCCCACTGGTACGGGTGTAATAGGGTCGCTCTTGCGCCGTAGCATGGGATCTAGCAAATATATTTGAGTATTAGCAATCGGTCTACCTATAGAAATTGGTGTGTTACCAAGCTCTATTTGACAAATGGTACACCAGCTTGTAACTTCAGCAGCGCCATACATATTCCAGACTGAGCCTACCTTCTCTAGTAGCTGATGAGCTAATCCTTTATTCAATGCTTCGCCACCACAGAGGACTTTTAGTTGTTTGTTTCCCTTCCAACCAGAAGCTAATAAACTGCGCCAAATACTCGGAATTGCTTGCATAACTGTAACGCCTGCTGCTAGGCTTTGGGCAAGCTCAATCGGATTTGCGGCAACTTCACGACTGACTAAGGCAATTTCTGCTCCTACTATGAGCGGTAAGTAAATTTCTAAGCTGGCAATATTAAAACTCATTGTCGTCACAGCCAGCATGACATCTTGTTCGTTCATTCCTGGTTCGCAACGCATGGAAGATAGAAAATTGACTACTGCTTGATGGCTAATTTGTACGCCTTTAGGTTTACCCGTACCCGAATTGTAGATAGTGTAAGCTAAGTTTTTGGAAGTAACGGTACTTTCTAGATTTTCATCGCTTAACAGCGCGATCGCACTTTCTTCTGCGTCTATTAGTATAATGTGTGCCTGATGCTGTGGTAGTCGCTCTAAGCAACCAATCTCTGTTAATACTACCGGAAGCTGCAAGTCTTGCAACATAAACGCCAAGCGATCGTAAGGATAGGCTGGATCTAATGGCACGTAAGCACCCCCAGCTTTGAGAATCCCTAGCAATCCCACAATTAAGTCAAGACTTCGCTCTAAGCAAATACCTACCATAATTTCGGGCGAAACCTTTGCTTTTTGCAAATAACGCGCAACTTTGTTCGCTCGTTTATTTAGTTCTTGGTAAGTTAGTTGCTTATTTTCACAACTCACAGCTATTTTATCGGGAGTTCTTTTAACTTGTTCCTCAAATAGTTGATGAATACATTGGTCTTGGGGATAATTAGTTTTTGTATTGTTCCATACTTTTAATAGCTGTTCTTTTTCTCCTGCCGCCAGTAAGGAAAGGTCTAAAACTTGCTCTTGAGTTGAAGAAAAATCGCGCCTAACATTATTCATAAATTGATTCCTAAACTTTTAATTAAAAATATCTGCAATTAAATTTTAATTTTTGCTATTTGATTGCTAATCATGGGATTTTTCCAAAGTTTTGGCTAATTATAAATATATCCCTAGTTTTATATTTAATTAATAACTTGAGCCTAATATTGGTTAGCTATGCCTACTTTCGTCAGTTGTTACCTTAGTTTTTTAGCAAACATTTATATCATTCTGCAATACGTATAAATACAGAAGTTTTTAAGCTGATTCATTTTTGAATAGCAAAACACCGTATTTGTTCCGATATATATTTTTTGATTAAAGTTGTAACAATTTAATATGAAGATAGCAAAGTTCCTACATAAAATTATTTAACTACAAATTTTAGTCTTAAGCAAGAAGCCGCCCAAAGACGGGATTTACAAACGAAGCCTTGCTCCTCAAAATAGCTGAAACTCTTGCATAGCGGGAACAAAATTTTTGTTTTCGTGGCTGGGACGACTAAGTTTAATTAAAGCAAATCGTTGTAAAGAGGTCAAATTTTGCCACTGCTGCATAGTTAAAGTTGCGCCGATTTCTTGAGTTTTTTCTTGCAAAATTGTGGGAATAATAGTATCGTCCATCCATTCAGGTTTTGCATCTATAGGCAAATCTTTCGCTATCTTACCCGTGTGTTTTTGCACTAAATAAAGCAACCTTTGGCGATAAGATTGAATCTCTGTTGTAGTTGTACAAGGTTGCAGGGTGATGGTTTGACGCTCTGCTTCGCTAAAATGACTCCAATCTGCTAGTTTGAGCTTGATTCCACAGGTATCTAGCTTGAAACGTACTTGCATAGGAATACAACGAAGACTATCGACAAAATCGGCTTCAAATTGAAAGAATGTCATAGTTTTAGCTAAAGAGATGGTTTAGTGTTGCTGTAGCGGACAATCCAATAACTAATCGATAAAGCAAAAATTGCGATCGCAAGTCCGATTAGTTGGATACCACTGGTTTTGCCTAAATCTAGAATAATCAATTTTCGTGCCACCGCAATTAAAGATGTAACTATAACTAATTCAACTTGAATAACGTTTTTTTCTAAATAGGCTGTAATATTTTCTAATAACTCTAGAGCAATCAAAACATTTAAAAATAGTCCGAATAACTCAATTAGTGTAGTATTAAAAAAACCAATAGGCTCTGAAAATAATTCTTTAAATAAAAGTACACCTAAATCGAATATAGCAACAGCAATTACCATTAACATCGCTATAGCCAAGAATTTAGACACAATTTTTTCTACGAAATGAACTAAGTTAAGAAAGTTCTCATCAGTACCCGCCGCTCGAAGTTGATTAAATAAGTTTCTTTGTCTCATAAAGACCTCGCGGGATGCGGGAAACCTAGTGGCTTTAGAGAAAGAAGGAGGAAAGCGGCGCGGGGGATTCTAATCCCCAAAGCATTTTTATGAGCTAGAATTATGTGATACCGCAGGGCTTGCGGGAAGGTATTACCTAAAGTCTGTGGAGCGAACATAAGACCAAAAAACTCCTTGAGAGTAGAGGCAGTTGCGAAAAACCAGTAATGGGAAGAAACAGAAACCTAATTCGTGAGTCTTAGGAATTTCAGTAACTTTAGTGCTGAGAGGATGTCAAAACGTATACCTGCGTTAAATTGCATAGGACGGTTGCTCTAATCTGATATCTCATCAGATTAAAGGGCGATCGCCCATAAAACAAGCCTTTTGGCTGCTACAAATACTTATTCTATTTTCGTGGGTGTCCATTTTATCCTAAAATGCCTTTTCAAGGGGACGATTTTTGAAGTCGTTCCTGTGCCTAATATAAAGTGGAGAAATTTTGTGGATTTAGACCGCATTCCAGCCCAACCCAAGCCAGGGTTAATCAATGTATTGATTGAAATTGCCGCAGGAAGCAAAAATAAGTACGAGTACGATAAAGAGTTACAAGCCTTTGCTTTGGATCGGGTACTGTATTCGTCGGTAAAATACCCCTATGACTACGGCTTTATACCCAATACTCTAGCCGATGATGGCGATCCCCTTGATGGTATGGTGCTAATGGATGAGCCAACCTTTCCTGGCTGCGTAATTGCCGCCAGACCCATCGGAATGTTAGAAATGATTGATGGTGGCGATCGCGATGAGAAAATTCTTTGCGTCCCCGATAAAGATCCCCGCTACGCCCATGTAAAATCTCTCAAAGACATTGCCCCTCACCGATTAGAAGAAATTGCTGAGTTTTTCCGCAGTTATAAAAATTTAGAGAAAAAAGTTACAGACATTCGCGGCTGGCAAGATGTAGAATTTGTGATGCCTTTAGTAGAAAAGTGTATTAAAGCTGGCAGCGAAAAAGGTTGAGATTCAGATTCGAAAACAACTTAAGTAAGTCAGTGTGACAAGTTTAGAATGTAAGAGGAAAAAGTAATTTTCCTCTTGCTTTATCGCCCCACCACAATGCAACGGACATTTCTTTACGCCAAACTTCATAGTTGTACACTTACGGCTGCCAATCTTGATTATGTTGGGAGTATTAGTATTGATCGCATTTTATTAGACGCTGCGGGAATTTTACCTTACGAACAAGTGCAAGTAGTAAATATTGCTAATGGTGAACGGTTAATTACTTATGCGATCGCTTCCCCCGCCAATTCTGGAGCGATAGAATTAAACGGAGCCGCCGCACGCCTTGGAATGGCTGGAGATCGCGTTATTATTATGACCTACGCTCAATTTGACAGCCAAGAAATTACAACCTATTGTCCTACCGTTGTGTTAGTAGATCAGCATAACAAAATTGCCGAAGTGCGGCGCTACGATGATTTGTTAGCTTCCCTTTAGTAAGTAATAATTTTGTTGAGAACATCTTAAGCAAATCAAGCTATACATAACTATATAAAAAATCATCTATCTTAAGAAGGAAGATAAATAGCGTATAATTACTACTGTATTTGAAAGCTCTTAACAGTAAGCTACTAGCGCTGTCGCTATAGATACTATTGGTTGCTAGTAACTGCTCGGAACTAAAAGTATGTAAAGCATTATGAGTAAACAACACCGTACAGTTTTAATCGTTGATAACTTTCCGCCTGATCGGGAAGTTTATCGTCGCTATCTGCAAGCCGATTTAGAGTATGAATATACCTTATTAGAAGCTTCATCGGCAGAAGACGGACTAGGATTGTGCGGCGTGCAGTCAGTAGATGGAATTTTATTAGACTTTTCTTTGCCAGACTTGGACGGATTAGAATTTTTGGCAGAATTGAAAAAAATACCGTCGGGCTTCCATCCTCCAGTGATTATGATTACTGGACAAGGAAACGAAACCATAGCCGCAAAAGCAATTAAAAACGGCGCAGAAGATTATTTAGTCAAAAATCAAATAACCCCACAAGTATTACAGTTGGCGGTAGGAAGTGCGATCGCATCGAAGAAAGTACAGCAGCAATTGCAGCAACGAATCGAGCAAGAAAAAATTGTCAGCCAAATTGCTCAACAAATTCGTCAATCGTTGAATTTAGCAGAAGTTTTGCAAACAACGGTTACTTTAGTAAGGCAATTTCTGCAAACTAATCGCGTAGTTATTTTTCAAATCCAACCAGACGGAAGCGGGACGGCGATTGTTGAATCGGTGGGGGAAGATTGGAAAAGCTTAATATCTGCAAATTTATACTCGCCTTACTTTATCAGCCCCCATATAGAAAACTACCGCCAAGGGCTAATTACTACAAAAACAGCCTTTTACGAAGCTGGGATAGACAAGTGTTATATAGAACAATTAGAGCAGTTTCAAGTAAAAGCCTGTTTAGTTGCACCATTATTTGAAGGCGAAATATTGTGGGGATTGCTAATTGCTCATCATTGCTCATCGCCGCGCCCCTGGCAAGAAATAGACATTAGTTTAGTCAAGCAATTATCAACGCAAATTGGAATTGCGATCGCCCAATCTGAGCTTTACCAACAAGTCCAGAGCGAATTAGCCCAAAGGCAACAGGTAGAAGTGGAACTAAAAGAAAGTGAAGCCGGGTTGCGCCTTGCTTTAGCCGCCGCTCAGATGGGAACTTGGAACTGGAACATAGTAACAGGTCAAATTATCTGGTCTGCCAATATGGAAGCCTTACTGGGCTTTCAACCGGGAAATTTTGATGGGTCTTACGCCCTGTTTGTTTCCAGGCTGCACCCAGAAGATTGCGATCGCGTCCTTGATGCTATCAACTTATCGGTAGCTACGGGCGCAGAATACAACATTGAATTTCGAGTTGTTTATCCTAACGGTCAAACGCGCTGGGCGCAAAGCAAAGGACAAGTTTTTTACAATCAAACTAGGCAACCTGTCCGCATGGTTGGAGTTCATATCGATATCACCACAGCCCAGCAATTGAGAGCAGAAAAAGAAGAATTGCTACAAAGAGAACAAGCAGCAAGAGCAGAAGCCGAAGCTGCTAACAGGAGTAAAGATGAATTTTTGGCGGTGGTATCCCATGAATTGCGATCGCCCCTTAATGCAATTTTAGGCTGGGCGCGGCTACTGAAAACGCGGGAACTAGACAAAGAAACAACCAACCGAGCGCTAGAAACCATCGAACGCAACACCCAAGCCCAAGTACAACTAATTGAAGACTTGCTTGATGTTTCCCGGATGATTCGCGGCGACTTGCAGCTAACTATGGCTCCGGTGAGACTCGCAACAGTAATAGAAAACACTATTAGTAGCATGAGTTTGATCGCCGAGGCAAAACAGATCAAACTTAATTCCATCCTCAACACCGGTGGTCAAATTTTGGGCGATTTGAACCGTTTACAACAAGTTGTTACTAACCTATTGACAAACGCAATCAAGTTCACACCCCAAGGTGGGAGCGTTGAAATTTGTTTACAACAAGATGGCTCTCAAGTTCAAATTAAAGTAACTGATACTGGAAAAGGCATTAGTCAAGAATTTCTGCCCCATGTATTTGATCGATTCCGCCGTGTTGATAGTTCTACAGAGCGTTCTACCGACGGGCTAGGATTGGGACTTGCGATCGCAAGTCATCTTACCCAGTTGCATGGTGGTACTGTTGCAGCTAGTAGCCCTGGGGTTGGACAGGGAGCTACTTTTACTGTCGTACTGCCGCTTTTTCAGTCAATTAGGGACTCAAAGCCAGAAATTAGTCAGGAAATAACCCTACCATTGCCCCTAGCAGATATCCGCATTTTGGTAGTAGATGACGAAGTTGATAGCTTAGAACTTGTCGAGCTTTCCTTGGTAGCATCGGGCGCGATCGCTCTAGGGGTTAGCTGCGCCGCCAACGCCTTAGAAGTTATTGAGCAGTTTAAACCAGATATTTTAGTTAGCGATATTGCTATGCCTCACACTGATGGCTATACTCTGTTAAATCGCATTCGAGAAATGAAGCTTGTCGGGCAAATTCCAGCGATCGCTCTTACCGCCTTTGCCCAAGAAGAAGACATCAAAAAGTCTTTGTATACTGGGTTTCAACGCCATTTGATTAAGCCAGTAGAACCAACGGAATTAGTTAAGGCGATTTTGGAAGTTTTAGTTGGAGCCAGTAGGGTAAAAGTAGATAAAATATATTGAGTTATAAATATTAATTCTAAGTTTCTCGCATGGTTCAGTCTAAAAAATTTGTTGGACAATCAAACTATTTATTTTGAAGTTACTATATTGCCCCAGCAACTAGATTAATTTTTTATGAACCCAAACCCAATTGTTAGCTTAATTCGCGCCGACTCCTACGAATTAGAATCTCTGCAAAATAACATTGCCAAACTCTTAGCACCACTGGGAGGAATGGCAGCTATAGTCAAAATGGGCGATCGCGTTTTACTTAAGCCTAATCTGTTAACGGGGGCGCGTCCAGGTAAAGAATGTACTACTCGTCCCGAATTAGTATATGTTGTCGCCAAAATGGTCATGGAGGCAGGAGGTAAGCCTTTTTTAGGCGATAGTCCAGCTTTTGGGACAGCTAAAGGAGTGGCGCTTGCTAATGGTTATTTACCCTGGATAGAAAAACTAAATTTACCAATTATCGATTTTCATGGGCAACGTTACCAAACGGAGGCGCAAGAATTCAACCATCTGTTGCTATCTACTGAAGCAATGGAGGCAGATGTAGTTATCAACTTGCCTAAAATCAAGTCGCATATGCAGCTAACTTTGACAATGGGTGTGAAAAATCTATTTGGTTGTGTCCCTGGAAAGATGAAAGCATGGTGGCACATGGAAGCGGGGAAAGATAGCGCTAGATTTGGGCAAATGCTGGTAGAAACAGCACGGGCAATTAATCCAGCCTTGACGATTGTTGATGGGATTATTGCTCATGAAGGAAATGGCCCTAGTGGGGGAGAACCTCGGCAGTTAGGGGTTTTGGGGGCAGCAGGTAATGTCTTTACCCTTGACTGTGCGATCGCACATCTTCTAAAAGTTGACCCCTCTATTGTCCCTACAATCGCTGCCTGTCAAAGGTTGGGGCTTTGGGTGGACTTAGATAGTATTGATTTTCCCCTCTTGCAACCTGACGAATTACAAATAGATGATTGGCGGCTACCCGATACGTTAATGCCGATTGATTTTGGAATGCCTCGCGTTTTAAAGTCTACGTTTAAGCATTTTTACATTCGGTTTATTAAAGAGCCGATGAGTGCTTATTTGTAAGCTTTTCCTTTGATATTTGAGGAGGTTTTGAAAGGGTTTATAACTTGCATAATATAGAGATACCCCCTTTTTAAGGGGGAAAATATCTTTTTTAGTTTTTCGTTAAGCAAGTTCTATTTACGAGCAACACCGTGGACTTGCAAAACATCGCTAAAAGTAGCGCAATAATTCGGCAATCCTAAGCTTTCAGGATTAACAGGGTTGTCGTAACTAAAATGTCTGTAAGTTAAACAAAACCTATCCCAAGCTGCCATTTGAATGCGAAATAGCGGAATCAAAATATTAGCTAAACCTAAAGATAAAGGAACACGAAAGTAAATCTTTTTATTGAGATAGTTACAAGCTTCATCAATTGCTCCATCGGCAGTTATGCGTTTTTGACCTAATACTAATTGCCGCGATTCCTCAGCTTTTGGTGGATTGTCAATTAAGTATCTAACAACCTCTGCAACATCTTTTCCATGAATAAAGTGGAAACTACCATCAGCTTTAAAAAAACGAATTAAATTAATTAATTTTGTAATTTCTGGAATTCCCGCCGACAAATGCGAGTAAGGTTTAGTGTTATCTCCTCCCAAAACTAAGGTAGGAAAAATTTTAGTTATTTTAGATTTAATCGCACTATTCGTCAATTTCTGAAAACACTCGTACTTAGAACGAATGTAATCTGTACCAATTTCTCCCGCTTCCTTAAGTAACTGGTTGTGACTATCTAAAATACTCGCTGTAGAAAAGTAAATTACTTGTTGACAAACTTCGGGATCTAGCAAATTTATCAGTTCAACGGTTTTAGTGACATTGATATCAAATATATCTTCACCGCCCCATACCGTAGCTGTGAGTACCGCCGTATCAATAGTTTTGAGTAAATCTGTAAAATCCTCAATTCTACCCATATCGCCCTGTAAAACCGTGATTCCAGGACGAGATTTTGTATTTACTTGTAATTTAGCGGGATTCCTGACGAGCAAATACAATTCGTGGTCTGTTTGATTAATTAAGGCTTCTGTAATATAGTGACCAATGCAACCACTCGCACCAGTCACTAAAATCCGCTTTTTGGTCATAGTTTAGTATTTCAACTGTTTGGCGGTTTCAAAGAAGAAAGCAACATTTTCCTCTGGGGTAGTGGGTAATACACCATGACCGAGATTAAGGATATGTCCGTAGTTGCCAGCTTTTTTGACAGTATCGTAAATGCGATCGCGGATAAACTCTTTAGAACCAAATAATACCCCTGGATCTAAATTTCCCTGTACTTTCATATCTTGTCCTAATCTAGCGCGCGCGTCCGCCATATCTACCGCCCAATCTACCGTGACAATATCAGCGCCCGAAACAGCCATCCGCTCTAATACTCCAGCACTACCACTAACCAGCAATATTAAAGGTGTATCTGGGTGAGTTTGTTTGATTTGCTGGAAAACGCGTTGTTGATAAGGTAAAGCAAAGGTATCGTAATCTTGGGGGCTAAGTTGACCCGCCCAAGAATCAAACATTTGTACTACTTGAGCGCCGCAGTCAATTTGATAACGAGCATAAATTGCGATCGCATCGGCTAATTTTGTTAGTAATTGGTGCAGTACCGTAGGATCAGAAAATGCCATGCCTTTAATTGCTGAGTAGGTCTTAGAACCCTTCCCTTCTACCGCATAAGCAGCTAGTGTCCAAGGAGCGCCCACAAAGCCGAGGACAGTTGATTTGTCGCCTACTTCGTTACTGAGTGCTTGCAAAATTGTTTTGATAAAAGGTAGCGATTCTTCCGGTTGCAAAGGACGCAAATTATCAACTTGAGCAGAAGTCCGAATTGGCGATTCGATAATTGGCCCTTTTCCTTCGGCGATATCCATCTCAATGCCTAAGCCAGGTAAAGGGGTAACAATATCAGAAAATAAAATTACTCCGTCTGGTTGAAATGCTTTCCAAGGTTGCAAAGAAACTTCTACAGCTACTTCGGGAATTTCGGATCTGTCGCGAAATGAGGGGTATTTGTCCCTTAGTTCCCTGTAGGCTTTCATATAGCGTCCTGCTTGGCGCATCATCCATACAGGGGGACGATCTACTTTTTCACCACGAGCGGCGCGCAAAAGATGGGGAACTTGGGTGGAGACGACCATTTAAAGTTTTACCTTAAGTTAGTTTTATGCTTTTGTTAGCTTATCATTTAGCTCTGCTCGGTTTAACCTTACTAAGCGCACCCCATTTAACACATTGCAACTTTAGTGTTTTGACTCCAACGGTATTGAGCTAAACATCGTTGTGTAATCGCGGGCAAAGTCAAAACTACGCGGCTTTTGAGAAGTCGCATCACGTACACCAGACGTAACCTCCGCCGCCTCTTTGCCGTTGCTTCTTATTGCGCCCGTAACTACAATCATCAGCATATCCTGATAAAATGTGGGGGGAATTGTCAAGTTTCGGTAGAGATTATCGCTTTATTTAGCTCTATACCGCTCAAAATTGCTCGTTTCAAGTTTGCCCCCGTTAGATCAGTTCCACTCAAATCAGCATCGCTTAAATCCGCCTGCGTTAAATCGGCGTTGCGGAGATTCGTGCCACTCAAATTAGCTCCTCGTAAAGAAGCCCAACCTAAGTTAACTTCACTTAAATTCAGATTGCTCAAGTCGGCACACATTAAATTAGCATTGATAAAATGCCTGTCTCCAACTGCATAGCGCCGTTTTAATACTTCAACGCTTAATTTGGGTAGTAAAGTGCAAGACTTACCTTTGTAACACCATTGTGCTTCAACTATTTTGGCAGCAGTCTCGATTGCTATTTCGTCTACCACAGATAGGACAACACTATTAAAATTATCCCATTGACCGCCAAGCATGAAAGCAACATTCTCTGCTGCGTAACATGAATCGAATAACAGAGTAGGATGTTCCCAATTGCTATTGCTTAACTCAGGAATGCTGTCTTTGAATGAAAACAATTTTTGCCATAAATCTTTCATACTTTAAAACCTCTACTTTTCGGTAAACAAATATTTGTGTAAGTTTATTCTCTTCATAAACAACAGTACAAATTTTAATCCAGTAAATAGTCTATAGGTTACTATCCGGTATGACTTTAAAATAACTCCAATTGATTGTGGAGAGCTAATAGCGATGTATCAAGTGTGCAACGATGGCACTTTTATTGATGGCTTTTGGCATAGTCTAACGCCGTTAATGAACAATGATCGCATTTGAGCTACAAACAGCCACTAGAAGATATGCGATTACCCAGGGGGTAACGCCAAAGGCGATCATATTTAACAAGCTCTTTTTCCATCTCAGTTATATTTAGGACACCATGTTTGAATCTAGAGCGCTCGATTGGGCAACTTGACGAAATGACTCAATCGATACCAGGCGACTCGATCTACCATCCCACAAAATAAACTTTGAACAGGCAAGCATATCACCCATCCTCAATGTTTTTATGTTTGAGAGCAGGTGGATATTTTTATGATGACAAGCTTCGAGATTATAATTAGGGATTCTTTCAGAAAGATGATGAATATTGTGGTAGCCGATGTCTGCGGTAAACCACTTGAAAATTGGTGGTAATTCTAGGTAACTACTGCCCTCAATAGCTCCAGTTAAGTAATCCCAACCTTCTGTTTTGTGAGCATAAGAGTCTTCAAAAATATGTTGCACGAAGAAGACCCAGATAAAAATCACCGCCGCAAAAGTCAAGACGCTTAAGTAAATACTTAAGAAAAAAGCTGCTCCCATAAGATTGCTCAGGATAATAACGCTGCTAATTACGCAAATATTATTAAAGAGCAAATCCCAAAACTCGGTTGCTGTCTGCCAATGTTTGGATTTATGAGCAGAGACGATCTCCGATAAACTCATGCCAGGATTGTTTTTCAAACAAGTAAATAGCTCGACAACAAAATCATAGATTCCCATTATTAGGACAAGTCTGGGCTGGAGCGCGAGGTAGAAAAAACCTCCAGGAAAAGCCATTAATGGATGTCTCAGTAGTTCATAAAACCTTTGGTCAGAAGAATTGAGCTTAGAAAACTCCTCAGTTGAGATAAAGTCAGCAACACCGCGATACTGCTCCCAATTACCATTAGTTTTGTGATGGAAGGCATGATCTCTTGACCAAGGGTATTGAGGGATGGCGTTAAGGATACCGAGAATAAAACCTACACACCTATTAACTTTTTTTGAGCTAAAGAGTGAATAGTGTCCACAATCATGCATCAAGGAAAAACAACGTATTGAAAACAGCGTCATTAAAATTATGATAGGGGGAAGAAACCAAACAGAAATTGCTGCCGCTTTAACTGCCAAAAACCATAGAAGTACATAAGGAACGACTGTATTCAAAATCTGATAAGCTGCTAGTAGGTCGTTGCTCTTCATGTAAGGAGTTAGCACAAAGTCAGATTTAATCACATTTTTCATTTAATAAATATTCTTATAAATTAATATGATGAACCTTTTTCTTAATTCAAGCAAGTGTCCTAGGGATAAAATTCTGTTTATTCTGAGCTTTTTAGCTATAGATAATCAGATATCCAAAAGCTAATAAGACCATTAACATAGTCTCAAAAACTAGAGATTGCGGGTCTTTACGCCTAACTCAATCCTGTTTAGGAATTAACTCACCACTTTACCCAGGGTGGTTGAGGTGATGAGATAATTCCTTCAAAACAGAAGTTATTAACCAATTATAGTAAGGTACTGGTTAAAGAAACATTATTATATCGTTTGTAGCTAAGAAGACATCCCCTTCCAACTCACAGATAAGGTGCTTTGAGCGCTGGTTAATATTAAAATTAATTCATTGATTAAGTTGAGCCAGCTAATACAGGTTTTCCCGTAGACATCACCTGTTCGATAATATCCGCAGCCTTAGTAACTCCCCCCGCTTGCTGATTGGCGGTTTGCAATCTAATGGCATTATCTCGATAAGAACTCTGCGTCAAAACTCGCTCAATTGTAGTTCGCAGTTTAGGAACACTTAGTTGTGAAAGCTTTATCATCTCGCCGCAACCAGTCCAAACAATACGTGCAGCTACTCCTGGTTGGTCATTAGTAATCGGAATAGCAACCATCGGTACGCCATGACTAATTGATTCTAAAGCCGTATTCAACCCCGCATGGGTAATAGTGAGACTAGCTCTTTGCAACAATTCTAGTTGAGGAGCGTATCCTACAACTAAAGGCGAACCAGAAAGCTTTGGCATAGACTCAAGACTTATTCCACCACCAAGAGAAATTACTAACTGTGCATCCAATTTTTCACAGGCTTCCGCAATAGTCTCGAAGACTCCCATCAGGCGATTTTGTAAAGTTCCCATTGAAGCATAAATCAACGGTTGACCTGTTAATTTTTCAAAAGGGAAGTCAATTTTTGCCCTAGAAATTAGATTATGGTACGCGCCAGTAAAATGAAAACATCCCGGCAAATTTGCTCGTGGAAATTCAAACTCCGTAGGCTGCTGGCACAATTGGGCTAAGGTTGAATAGGCATCATTTTGACTATTGTGTGGGGGTAAATTCCATTCGCGTCGGTATTCGGCGATAGTTTCCCGAATCGGCTTGCGGGCTTGACGGAACAAACGATAACCGATTCTATTGCGAATTTGTCCCCACCAAGCACGATTGTAGTTCCAAGGAGTAATAAAAGGTGGAACGCTAACATCTTCGTTACTCATCAAAGCAGCAGACACGCTTATGAAGGGAATGCCTAGATAGTCTGCAACCGTTCCCCCGGCTGACGAAATTTGGTCTACTAATAATGCTTCGACCCCAGCATCTTTAATTACTTTTGGTGCTTGCTGAAGTAAAGTAGCTGTCGATTTTTGGAGATAATTTATTGTGTATCGCAGTGCAGCTAATCCGCTTAATTTGCCCAGTTCGTCAGAAAATTGCTCTGTAGTGCCATAGGGAGATTCTGACGGCGCGATCGCCTTAAACTCCAAGCCAGCAGAATGTACTTTTGTTTCCGCATCTAAAATACCAATTACAGTAACTCGATGTCCCCTTTTTTGCAGTTCGTAGCCTAAGGTTGTCATCGGATTGAGATGACTTCCACCAGGACAGATAATACCAAAATGAGTCATATAAATGTTTATCCTTAAATAGCTAGAATACCTTGCTCTGCGTCTAGTGTTGCTAGTAATCCTACCGGGAGAGCAGCGTTGCAACCATCGTGTCCAAAAGGTAGGTTAGATACTATGGGAATATTTAGGTCTGATAAGCGATCGCGCAATACTTCATCTATCGTCATACTGGGAATATTTGGCGGTGCGGCGCATCGGCTAAACCTTCCTAATGCAATCCCCCTAACTTTTGTCAAAACTCCGCTTAAACGCCATTGAGTTAATAATCTATCGATGCGATAAGGTGCTTCAGTTACGTCTTCTAAAGCTAATATTACGCCGTCTAAATTTGGTTGTATTGGCGTACCGAGTAAATGAGTAGCTACCGTCAAGTTGGCTGGCAAAAGTATCCCTGTGGCGATTCCTCCTCCCCACCCCGTACCTTGCAGAGGTGCTATAGGACGACCTTCTACTAAGTTAAATAAGCGCTCTATTGACCAATCGGGTTCGGAAGCTAAAGTTGTTAATACGGAGCCATGTACGCTCGATTTGCCTCTGTTGTACAGACTCCACAATAAACAAGTAATATCCGAAAAACCAATCAACCATTTGTTGTTTTTTCCCCAAGTCCAATTTTCTAAAATTCTAGCGCTACCATAACCACCTCTAGCGACTAAAATGCCTTTACATTCTGGGTCATTCCATGCTTCAAATAATTGCTTTGTGCGATCGCTATCTGTCCCGGCTAAGTATCCAAAGCGATCCTTTATACTTTCACTTACTTCTACTTTATAGCCGTGCGATCGCCATATTTCCACACCTTTTTTAAAAGCATCAAATTCTCTCAATGCACCACTAGGGGTAATTACTTTTAATAAATCTCCTGGCTTTAGCAGTGATGGCATTTGGCAAATCATATTTTTGCATCTGACTTAAACTAAAGGAACAAGCCAATTAAAAGCTGCGCGTCCCGTCCTCAATATAGGCTAAGTTGGCACAAAGGAGGAATATAATTATGCAATCGACTACCACAGAGCAAATGGGAAGAATTATTACAACCTTGGTTATTACAAACAGGCTCGATCAAGGTTTAGCAGAACGAGGACTAATTCCTGTGGACGATGTACGCACAATTACTCTAGAGAATGTATTAGTCGATACTGGTGCTACTACTTTATGTCTTCCTGCTAATGTAATTGCGAAGTTAGGATTAACCTTACTTAAAGAGGTAGATGTTGCTACGGCTACAGGTTTTAGCAAAGCCCGAATTTTTGAAGATGCAAAAATTACTTTAGGCGAAAGAGAAGGAACTTTTGAATGTCTTGAACTCCCTGGCGGAACTGAGCCTTTATTGGGGGTAATTCCTTTGGAAGCATTAGGAATTGAGCTAGATTTGCAGAATCAAAAGCTGATTGTTTTGCCAATTAGTCCTAATGCTAGTTATTTGAGAATTTAGCTAATGCGATCGCTTATTTCCTGTGTCTCAAATAATCTTTCTTTGTATATTTGCCTTTTTAGCAGGCTTAATTGATTCAATTGTTGGTGGCGGCGGTTTAATTCAGCTTCCAGCACTTTTAATTTTTCTTCCTAATACAGCTATACCGCTAATTTTTGGTACTAATAAATTATCTTCAATCGTCGGTACATTAGCTGCAGCAATTCGGTTTTCTCAAGAAGTTACAATCGACTGGTCAATAGTTTTAATATCAACTACATCTGCATTCATTTGTTCATTTATTGGCGCAAGCACTGTAAGTATTATTAATCCTGCTTTAATGCGTCCTCTCGTCCTTTTACTGCTAGTAGTAGTTGCTGTTTATACTTGGTTTAAAAAAGATTTTGGCTCCCAGCATATTGTCAAGGTTCAAGGAATAAAACAATGTATATATGCGGCAATAATTGGCACGTCGCTCGGCTTTTATGATGGTTTTTTTGGGCCCGGAACAGGTAGTTTTTTAATCTTTGCATTCATTGGAATTTTAGGGTTCGATTTTCTTAGAGCTTCTGCCTCAGCTAAAGTTGTTAACTTTTCTACTAATTTAGCTGCAATTATTTACTTTACTTCTACTAACAGCATTATTTATAGTATTGCAATACCCATGGGAATGTGTAACGTTTTTGGTGCTATTATCGGCGCTAAACTTGCGATCGCTAAAGGTAGCGCTTTTGTGAGAGTCTTATTTATAGGAGTGGTGTCAATTTTAATTGTTAAACTTGCCTATGATATGCTTTTCAATGAGTAATTCCAGTAATTTGGGTAACTAATTTTGATGCTTGGTCGATTAGAGAAGTGTCAATATTAGCTGGGTAAGTTTTAGAAATTCGCTCAACAATCTCTTTTAAATCTGCATTACCTTTTCTCGCACCCAAACCATTTATAGAACATTCAATTTGTCTAACACCACAACTTAAGCCAACTATTGAATTATCTACTGCTATCCCCAAATCGTCATGACAATGCACGGCAACTATAGCCTTATCAATATTAGGAACGCAATGAAAAATGCTCTCAAGTAACTGTAAAAATTCCTCTGGCTTTGCTAAGCCTAAACTATCAGGAATAGTAATAGTTGTAGCTCCACTATTTATAGCAACTTCAATTGCTTTGCACAAAAAATCTGGCTCGCTTCTAGTCGCATCAAAAGC
Source organism: Chlorogloea sp. CCALA 695 (assembly GCF_003003885.1). Taxonomy (GTDB): domain Bacteria; phylum Cyanobacteriota; class Cyanobacteriia; order Cyanobacteriales; family Chroococcidiopsidaceae; genus Aliterella. The sequence goes on from NZ_PVWN01000001.1 coordinate 72,561, forward strand.
ATTCCATTCTACATCTTCACAGTAATCTCTTGCTAGAGAAACACTAGCGTTTATTTCTGACAGTGTTTGTTCATATAGCTTACTATTTAATTTTACAGAAGTAAAAATATTTATTCTGCCTGTAGTGGCTGGCTTAATTGCTTCTGCTACGCTGATTATTTCTGCCTTGTTTGAGCCTGCTAGTCCGCAAACAATAGAATTTTTAATTATTTTAGATATCTCAAATATTTCTTGAAAGTCTTTATCGTATCTTCCGGGATAACCTACCTCAATAATATCTACTCCCATAGCTTCTAAAAGGGTAGCGATGCTTATCTTTTGCTGAAGATTCATCGATACTCCATGAGTAAGCTCCCCATCGCGCATAGTCGTATCGAAAATTACGATTTTGTCGAGTACCATAGTTATTTTTGCAAAGGCGAAGCCCTGCGTGCGCGCTTGCGCTATCACACTGTTGATTTAAAAATATCCCCAATGTTGACAATTGTAGATAAAATTGAGCCTGTGCCGTTTTTGCCTTAGCCGCCATGCCTTTTACGCCTGAAGAAATTGCCAATGAAGGTTTAAAGCCTGAAGAATATACCGAAATAGTCAATAGACTAGGGCGCGAACCCAATAAAGCAGAATTAGGAATGTTTGGGGTAATGTGGTCAGAACACTGTTGTTACAAAAATTCTCGCCCTTTGCTCAAACAATTTCCTACTACAGGAAAACGCATACTTGTAGGCCCTGGGGAAAATGCTGGCGTAGTAGACTTAGGCGACGGAGTACAACTAGCCTTTAAAATTGAATCCCACAACCACCCCTCAGCTATCGAACCATTCCAAGGCGCAGCTACAGGCGTAGGCGGCATTCTTAGAGATATATTTACCATGGGGGCGCGTCCCATTGCCTTATTAAACTCCTTGCGTTTCGGCTCTTTAGACGATGCGCGAACCCGCCGATTATTCAACGGTGTAGTTTCAGGTATTTCTCACTATGGCAATAGTGTAGGCGTTCCCACAGTAGGCGGTGAAGTTTATTTTGATGGGGCTTATTCTGGCAACCCATTAGTAAATGTCATGGCATTAGGTCTAATGGAAACTCCCGAAATCGTCACCTCAGGAGCCGCAGGGATAGGGAACCCAGTATTATATGTAGGTTCTACCACCGGACGGGATGGGATGGGAGGGGCAAGTTTTGCCAGTGCTGAACTCAGCGCCGAATCAGAAAAAGACCGCCCCGCCGTGCAAGTAGGCGACCCTTTTTTAGAAAAGTCTTTAATTGAAGCGTGTTTAGAGGCTTTTAAAACTGGCGCAGTTGTAGCGGCGCAAGATATGGGAGCAGCTGGAATTACTTGTTCAACTTCAGAAATGGCGGCAAAAGGTGGGGTGGGGATTGAACTAGATTTAGACTTAATTCCCGTGCGCGAAAGCGGGATGATTCCCTACGAATATCTGCTATCAGAATCTCAAGAGCGGATGCTATTTATAGCACACAAAGGGCGAGAAGGAGAGCTAATTGAGATATTCCATCGCTGGGGATTACAAGCAGTAGTGGCGGGGACAGTTATTGCCGAGCCAATTGTCAAAATTCTCTTTAAAGGTGAAGTCGCAGCCGAAATTCCTGCCGCCGCTTTAGCAGAAAATACACCGCTTTATCATCACGAATTATTGAGCCAACCGCCAGAATATGCCCGTAAAGCCGCCGCCTGGACGAGCGCAACCTTACCTACTTGTACCCTAGATGGCATCGAAATAGCAGGTAGCTTTTATTCTTGGCAAGCTATCTTACTAACTCTCCTTGATGCGCCAAATATTGCCTCTAAGCGCTGGATTTACAGCCAATACGACCACCAAGTTCAAAATAATACAGTTTTACTACCTGGGGGCGCTGATGCGGCGGTCATCCGCTTGCGATCGCATAACAAAGGAGTTGCTGCTACAGTAGATTGCAATCCTCGCTATATATACATAGATCCTTACGAGGGTGCAAAAGCCGTAGTTGCTGAAGCCGCCCGTAATCTTAGCTGTGTAGGCGCAGAACCTATTGCTGTCACCGACAACTTAAACTTTGGTAGCCCAGAAAACCCCGTTGGCTACTGGCAATTAGCCGAAGCTTGTAGAGGAATTGCCGAAGCTTGCAGAGAATTGAAAACACCCGTTACAGGCGGTAATGTCTCTCTTTATAATGAAACCCTTGATGCTAATGGCACACCTCAGCCTATTTATCCAACTCCTGTTATCGGAATGGTAGGTTTAATTGCCGATTTAACTCATGTTTGCGGACAAGGCTGGCAAAATGAAGGTGATTTAATTTATTTATTAGAAAGTGATGAAGGAATAACCCTCGGTTGCTCGGAGTATTTAGCCACAATACACGGACTTATAGCGGGAAAACCACCCCAGGTAAATTTTGACTTAGAACGCCGCGTTCAGGCTGCTTGTCGTCAGGGAATTGGTAACGGTTGGGTGCGCTCTGCTCACGATTGCGCCGAAGGGGGAATCGCTGTTGCTCTTGCCGAATCTTGCATTTCTGGAAACTTAGGGGCGCAAGTCCACGTCTTATCATCTACCTATCGCCCTGATGAAATGCTCTTTGGAGAAGCTACCGGGCGGATTTTAGTTTCTGTCTCTCCTGCTCATGCAGAGGCTTGGGAAGCTTATTTACAACAGCAATTAGGAAATAATTGGCAAAAAATCGGTGTAGTTGACCTGACTAATTCTTTACAAGTTTTTACTACAGGCAATCGCTCTTTAATTAAGGTTAATATCGAGGAAATGAGTAAAGCTTTCTACCATGCTATCGAACGCCGCCTAAATACTTAATTTATTTTGTTGTCAATGAGCATAGTTACGTTAATCTTGTATATAACGCTTGTTAACGTTTTATTAAGCCTAGTTAAAATTTATAAAATAATCTTTTTAAACAAATAAGCGATCGCAACTGTTTTATCCCCAAAATTTGCCTACTTTTCAGGAGTAAAGCCAAAGCATGAACCCCAACTATTCCCCCGCCGACATTATCAAGGATGAACCAAATATGTCCGAATCAGACCATCCTGCGGATAAGCCAGAGGAAGCTTGTGGCGTGTTTGGTGTATTTGCACCAGGGGAAGATGTTGCCAAGCTTACTTATTTTGGCTTGTATGCGTTGCAGCACAGAGGTCAAGAATCGGCAGGAATTGCAACTTTTGACGGCGATCAAGTTCACTTGCACAAAGAAATGGGATTAGTATCCCAAGTTTTTAACGAAACAAATTTAGACAAGTTGCCCGGAAACATAGCCGTAGGTCACACTCGTTACTCTACTACGGGTTCTAGCCGGGTTGTAAATGCTCAACCAGCAGTTTTACAAACTAAACGCGGAGCATTAGCGCTAACACATAATGGCAATCTAGTCAATACTCCAGCTTTACGCGAGGAGTTGTTGCAAAATAAGCATAATTTACTGACTACTACAGATTCGGAAGTAATAGCCTTTGCGATCGCCGAAGAAATTGATGCAGGTAAAGAATGGTTAGATGGGGCAATTAGTGCCTTTCAACGCTGCAAAGGAGCTTTTAGCTTAGTCATTGGTACGCCTGTAGGCATAATGGGAGTACGCGATCCTAATGGTATTCGTCCTTTAGTAATTGGCACTTTAGACACCAAGGAAGAACGCTATGTTTTAGCTTCAGAAACTTGCGGTTTAGATATTATTGGCGCTACTTATTTGCGCGATGTAGAACCGGGAGAATTGGTTTGGATTACGAGTGAAGGATTAGCTTCTTTCCACTGGGCGCAACAGCCGCAACGCAAGCTTTGCATCTTTGAAATGATTTACTTTGCAAGGCCCGATAGCATTATGAATAACGAAAGCTTGTACAGCTATCGGATGCGAATCGGACGACAACTAGCAAAAGAATCTTTTGTAGACGCTGACATTGTAATTGGCGTACCAGATTCGGGCATCCCGGCGGCGATTGGTTTTTCTCAAGAGTCGGGAATTACTTACGCTGAAGGATTAATTAAAAATCGTTATGTAGGGAGAACATTTATTCAGCCTACACAAACAATGCGCGAGTCTGGTATCCGCATGAAACTCAACCCGCTTAAAGATGTATTAGCTGGTAAGCGAGTAATCATTGTTGATGATTCCATCGTTAGGGGAACAACTAGCCGCAAGCTAGTAAAAGCTCTCCGCGATGCGGGAGCAACGGAAGTACATATGCGCGTATCTTCGCCTCCTGTAACTCATCCTTGTTTCTACGGGATTGATACTGATAACCAAGATCAACTAATCGCAGCTACTAAGTCTGTAGAGGAAATAGCGAAGTTGTTAGAAGTAGATTCTTTAGCTTATCTAAGTCATGAAGGAATGCTGCAAACAACAAAAGAAGACCCGACTAATTTTTGTTCTGCTTGCTTTAATGGCGATTATCCGATCGCCATTCCCGAAACCGTTAAGCGTTCTAAGTTAATGCTAGAGCCAACCAAAGTTTAAACAGCGTTATCTTGAGGATCTGAACCGTTACGAAAACGTTTGGTAAACTCAGGATAATTCTCCAAGTCTTGTAATGATTCCATTGCTGGCATCTCAATCCAGTTTGCTTCAGCGTGGAGTTTGTCTACATAAGCGTAAAAAGCTTCTTGCTCGTCTCGATGCACCATAACGTAATCATGCAAATCTTTCTGGCTCATTGATTAAAAATTAGGCTTGCTCATCCCATGTATCTCCAGTTGCCGTTAGGATATATTTCTATAATATTTTACTCGCCTGCAAAGAAAAAGATGTTTCCAGTTCGTTCATCCATTCGCACGAGATTAATAGGCAAGTACAACTTAGTAAACCAGCAGCACAACACATAGCAGTGCGTTTTTTGCTCTAGTGTAGGGATAACTCTAACTCCTCAATATCGTTTCATCGCGGAAATTAGCCTAACATGAGCGATCGCCCTATTCTCAAATGCGATCGCTTAAATCAAATTCTACATTTTCGTAGATGTCTTCAATAGTCATTTCTAGGTTAATCGAAGCGAAAGCTATATTATCTGTACTAGCTTCGTAAGCTCGAAACAGCCAGGAGTTTCCGTCAGCTTTTGTATAATGCTCAATTTCTATTTTGTACTGGTTAATTAGTACATATTCTTGGAGTTCAGCAATAGAGCGGTAATAACGAAACTTATCGGTGCGATCATAATCTTTGGTCGATTTTGATAAAATTTCTACAATCAAGCAAGGATTAGTGATTGTATCTGTACGTCGCTCTTGAAAAACGGGTTGACCTTGAATCAAAAAAACATCTGGATAAGTATACTGTCGATATTGAGGAATCCATAGCCGTAAATCGCCAATGTAAGGCTTAATATCTGTCTTCCGCAGCATAAATTTCAAAAAAGCATAGACATTTCCCGCAATTTGATTATGGTTAATCGACGCGCCCGTCATTGATACAATTTCTCCATCTCGATACTCGCTGCGAAACTCTGCAACTTCTTCTTGTGCCAAATATTCGTTAGGAGTGTAATATATTTGCTGGGTTTGCACTTACAACCACCCTGGATTTTTATTTCTACTCTAGCAAGTGCGATTACTTTTAATGTCTGTCTTATCTAACTGCATTGCGCCCAAATACTTAGTTAAATAAGGCGAAAACACTTCATATATCAGCGTTAACGGCTGTCCATGATGCCAAAACAGGTAATGTCGCCCCCAAAAAGGGCCAGTTTGTTCAAAAGCTGACTCTAAAGCTGTGCAATTGCCGTAATAAATCCCTTGAACATCTCTATACAACTCTGTCCGCAAGCGAGTTAAACTAGCCCAAATTGGTAAAGAGCGGTTTTGTAAATACTCATCTACATGACTTGCTTCCCACCAAGAAGTAGCATAAGCTAGGCGTTGACCTGAAGCAGTCCGTAGCCAAACTTGTCTTCTTACTCTTGGTTCGGGTACAGCTTGAATCAAATCCGGCGCACCATCCAAATCTACCCCAATCAAAGACATATCAATTACATCTACTTCCGTAGGTTCACCCGTCAGTAGTTGTAAATGTCGCGTCGGTGAACCATCACCTAATAGTAGCAATTGCCAAGCTGGTGCTAACTGAGTATGGGGTAAACCTTTTTGCACCTCTGTCTCCTTTCCTTGCCATAAAGGTGCAAGACTGTGCCATGTTGTCGGTATTACGCTGTTTGCCTTAGTAATTGCAGTCAATTTTATTTACAAAACTTTATCATTTATCTTAAATATAAACAATTCCTAGAAAACTTGCTTTCTTAAAAAGTAAAAGCCCTAAGTAAATTAATACTCAGGACTTTTACTTGACAATGCGGAAGGCGAGACTCGAACTCGCAAGGGCAAGCCCACACGCACCTCAAGCGTGCGCGTATACCAATTCCGCCACATCCGCACGAGCTATTGGCATAAACTAATGTAACACCTTTTGGCAAGGAAGAATAAAATACTTCGTAATTGCTGTTACTCGGGACTTAAAAACCCCAGTTTGAAATTAAATATAATTATGTGACTCAAAACTACTCTAAAATATATTGCTTGCAGTTAGTCCTCGAAGGATGGCAACCTAACTGATACAGACATTATTGTTAAAAAATGCAGTTCGATAAAATATTAATTGCCAATCGTGGAGAAATTGCTTTACGCATCCTGCGCGCCTGCGAGGAAATGGGCATTGCAACTATTGCTGTACATTCTACCGTTGACCGCCACGCCCTCCATGTCCAACTAGCTGATGAAGCAGTTTGTATTGGTGAAGCGCCTAGTAGTAAAAGTTACCTAAATATACCGGGAATAATTGCCGCCGCCTTGACTCGCAATGCTACAGCTATTCATCCCGGCTATGGCTTTTTGGCTGAAAATGCCCGATTTGCCGAAATTTGTGCTGATCACAAAATTGCTTTTATTGGCCCAACCCCGGAAGCAATGAGGGCGATGGGAGACAAATCTACCGCCAAAGCAACAATGATTGCGGCGGGTGTACCCACTGTACCGGGTAGCGATGGCTTGCTACACGACGAGAAAGCCGCTCAAGAATTGGCGGATTTTATTGGCTACCCGGTAATGATAAAAGCCACAGCAGGGGGCGGTGGGCGAGGAATGCGGCTAGTACGCGATCGCAATGACCTAACTAAGCTATTTTTTGCCGCTAGAGGGGAAGCAGAGGCTAGTTTTGGCAATCCTGGACTGTACCTTGAAAAATTTGTCGAACGTCCCCGCCATATAGAGTTTCAAATTATTGCCGACAATTACGGCAATGTGCTGCACCTAGGCGAACGGGATTGTTCAATTCAACGCCGCCATCAAAAACTACTAGAAGAAGCCCCTAGCCCCGCTCTAAGCCCTCAATTAAGAGAGAAAATGGGCGCGGCGGCAGTACGGGCGGCTAAATCAATTAATTACACTGGCGCGGGGACGGTGGAATTTTTATTAGCACCCAATGGCGAGTTTTATTTTATGGAGATGAATACTCGCATTCAAGTAGAACATCCCGTAACAGAAATGGTGACGGGCTTTGATTTAGTTGCCGAACAAATTAGAATTGCTCAAGGAGAAAAATTGCTGCAAACCCAAGAGCAAGTAGTATTACGGGGTCATGCGATTGAATGTCGGATTAATGCTGAAGATCCCGATCGCGATTTTCGTCCCGCACCAGGTAGAATTAGCGGTTATTTGCCCCCTGGAGGCCCTGGAGTTCGCATAGATTCCCACATTTATACTGACTATCAAATTCCGCCTTACTACGATTCGTTGATTGGCAAACTTATTGTGTGGGGAAGTGATCGCCCTAGCGCCATTAAGCGCATGAAAAGAGCCTTGCGAGAATTTGCCTTGACAGGCGTACCCACTACTATCGGCTTTCACCAGAAGATTTTGGAAACCCCAGAATTTTTATTAGGGGAAATTTACACCGATTTTATTGAAAAAGTCATGTTTCCCCCCAAAGAATAGCCTATTGCAACTGGGCAAACATTCTCAGCAAGCCTTGTTGACCAATGAGTATTTCTCTAACTAAGCTAAAAATCCCAATCCAAATAATCGGCGTAATATCAACGCCACCAATGGGGGGTACTAGCTTCCGCACCGGGACTAAAAAAGGTTCTGTTGTCCAACCGACCAAATTAAACGGTAAGCGATTGAGATTTACTTGGGGATACCAGCTAAGAACGATGCGGAAAATAAACAATAAAATCATTAAACCCAAAAATATGCCCAAAACCCAAGTAGTAATAGTAATAGCACTCATAAATTGTTTACGCGAAGTCTCATCTTAAAAAAATATTTAAGTTTGTAAATAAACCTGTATGTTATTTTAACGTATTGGTTCTTAGCCAGAACAAATACAACTAACGCCCAAAAACTTCTATGCAAGGGGTGTAACAGACGATTAAAATTAAAGTGCAGTGTGTAAACAAAGGTTGATAATAAATGACCCCTTCTTTAATGAATTTCTTTTATAGTTTGCTGGCTGGTGCAGTAATTATTGTGATTCCCGCCACGGCTTTTCTAATTTTTATTAGCCAAAAAGATAAAGTTGAACGCTCCTAAGCCTCTTGGAAGCCAGCGATCGCTGGCTCCCAAATAAGTATGCTTAAACAGCAAACAAGCTACTTTTATCCTCGGTATGCGTCAATTATTCAAGACCGAAACCGAGGCTTTTTATTTTTCCAGGCTTCTTTAGAAGCGCAGCTATAAGATTGAGACAATCGGGCTTACAAATGTAATTAGACTAGAAATTTTAATAACAAGTAGTTAACATAGATTTGAGTGTTGGTAAAATAACAATGATAAATTTTGGGCTGAACGGGGTGACTACTCTCGCCCAGGTAAATTTTGGGACTGGAACGCATACCTTATTAGGGATTTTGCTAGCAGTAGCCGGGGCGGCGTTGTACTTCCTGCGCTCGGTTCGCCCAGAATTATCGCGAGATCACGATATATTTTTTGCAGCCATAGGTCTAGTTTGCGGCATCATTTTAGTTACCCAAGGATGGCGACTAGACCCGATTTTACAATTTGGTCAGGTGCTATTAGTTGGTTCTACAGTGTTTTTTGCCGTTGAAAGTATCCGGCTTCGAGGTATTGCTACCGAGCAAGCTAAACGCAACACAAAGATTGTAGACGATGATCGCCCGGTAGGAAATTATTATCAGCAAGCAGAAATAGACGAAGTAGAGTTTGATTATGATCGCCCCGCGCGTCCCCGGATTCCTGGAAGCCGCGATCCAAGAGCAAGTCGCCCCGATGAATTTTACGAAGAAGAAACACCTCGCCGCCGCCTCCGTAATGATAGGTATGAAGATGACGGGCCCCGGCGTTCCTCCAGTAGTCGGGAAGAAAGCCAACAAGAAGATAAACCGCGCAAACGTCGCTCATCGCCTTCACGGGTAGAAACTCGCTATCAAGACGAATGGGATTCGCCCAAAAAACCCACGTGGGATTTGACCAAAAATTCAGACGAAGAAGGGGATACAGCTTCTACTAGCATCAAAAAGCGATCGCGCAATAATAACGCCTCCGTACAATCTAATTTTGATACAGACACCCCTTCTCCCAGACCGCGTAAGCGTCGCCCCACTAGAGAAAGCGTACAGCCTTCTAGAGACGATGAAGCTACCCCCACAGATTATGTAGATTACAAGCCAATTGATCGCTCTAAAGATGACGATTCTGATAGTTCTACGGATTTTGACCAGTTTTAAACGACTCGCTTTAGCTGCAACTTGAATGTGAAAAAGTTTTCGATAAAATCATTACTCCAACGCTGCTGGCGTTGGAGTTTTAGCTTGGGGTTAATTGTTCTAACGATCGCTTGCACTCCAAGCGGTGATAATATTATTAGTTCTGGGGCGCTCAATAGCCGCTACACCGAAGAACAGCCAGCCCTAAGCGGTAACGGGCGGTATTTAGCTTATGTTTCTAACCGCGCAGCAAGTCGCAATATTTTATTATACGACTTGCAATTGCAGCAATTAGTCCCTTTACCGCGTTTGAATCAACGGCAAACTATCGTTGAAAATCCTAGTATTAGCTATACGGGGCGCTACATTGTGTATGTGACGAGCAATCGAGGTACGCAAATTATGGTGCTGTATGATCGCATTACTCATACTCCCCAAATTCTCAACCAATGGTATCAAGGCTTGGTACGCAATCCCAGCATTAGTCCTGACGGGCGGTTTATTGCCTTTGAAGGTAGTCTGCGCGGTCAGTGGGATATTGAAGTATTAGATCGAGGGACTAATGTAGAATTGGATCTTCCTGATTCTCCCCTTCCTGGGACATCGCCCTAGTATTCATGATCCGATCCTTTTTGGCGCTGATAATTGTCTTAATTAGCTTACTAAGTGGCTGTACGGGCTTGTTAAACTATCCTTCTGATCCGGGCGGTAAAAGCTTAAATAGTCCCAGTAGCGATCTTACGCCCCAAATAGCCGGAAGATATATTACTTTTACAAGCGATCGCTCTGGTCGTCAAAATGTCTATCTATTTGATACTGTCGCCCAAAAATTAATTGATTTACCAGGCTTAAATCAGTTGGATACCATTGCAACTCATCCCGGTGTTTCGAGCGACGGACGCTACATTGTGTTTACAGCTAGTCGTCAGGGGATGGCGGGAATTTTTCTTTACGACTTGCAATTGCGTCAATCGCGCAACCTCATACCCAACTTACAAGCCCAAGTTCAAAACCCAACTATCAGTAATGATGGTAATACTATTGCTTTCGAGTCTAATATCAATGGTCAGTGGGATATCTTAGTTTACAACCGTGCAGAAAGTCGCCTACTTGTCCCCACCCAACCACGCTAAACTACTCTTTGAGCGCTTGTACCGACTCAATCAGCGCTTTCACTTGCGCCGTACCCTCTGAAGGCTCAAAAGATAGCGGAAACTTGCCTCTAGCCAACATTCGCAGTCCCAAAGGAGCAATACTAAGTAAGCCTCTCACATCTCGTAAGTAATTGCCCACTACTTGCAACCCAAAAGCGCGTTCGTCAATCCAACCACCTTGTTTAACCAATTCTACTAATACCTGACGGTGACGGATTTGGCGGCTGTTTTCTACCTCATTATCAGCCAGAATTTTTTGTTTAATTTTTGTAATTTGGTCTAAAGGCGCTACTTCCATCGGACAAACAGTATTGCAATTAAAACAACGAGTACAACCCCATACTCCTTGAGTACCTTTGTTATATTCTTTTAACCTACTGTCAGCTTCCCCATCACGATTATCTGCTACCAAACGATAGGCTTTAGCCAAGGCGTGAGGGCCCACAAATTCGGGGTTTACTTCTCTAGCATTACAAGCAGAGTAACAAGCCCCACACATAATACAATTGCCGTTTTGGTCTATTTTTAAGCGTTCTTGGGGTGTTTGTAAAAATTCTCTTTCAGGAACCTTTGCATCGTTACTAACGTAAGGTTTTACAGCTTCTAATTGATTCCAGAAGCTACTCATATCTACTACTAAGTCTTTAATTACAGGCATATTGCCCATTGGTGCAACAGTTAGTTCTGGAATAATCCCGTTAGTTAGATTGTTCGTGCCATACAGTTGCTTTATTTCACTGCCAACATTTTCTTTGCAAGCTAAAGCCGAACGCCCATTAATTCCCATCGCACAACTACCACAAATAGTATTGCGGCAATTCTTGCGAAAGGCTAAAGTGCCGTCTTGCTCCCACTTAATTTTATTCAGACAATCTAAAATTGTATTGCCATATTCCACCTCTAACTCGTAACTTTTAACTTGTGGTGCAGCATTGCCAGATTGCCGGAGAATTTTAAAAATAACTTGCATCTTTACAGGAAAATATTAGTATTTTTATTTGCTGACGAGGGGAAATAATTTTTACCGCTTGGACGAAGGGTAATGTATTATTGGGTGCGATCGCTGCTTATTTTAATTCTATCTTTCTTGCTATCCACCCCTACAGCTAATTCTATCGCTAAATTTTCCGCAAAAAGCTGCTATTTCAGCAAAATATTTCAGTTTAATAACTAACTTTTGCTTCACCGCTTACAATTGTAGTCTTCTTTTTCAGCACTATTACTTGTTGGCGCTCGTCCCTTAGTACAAGCTTATTCGTAAAACTAAAGCTATCAAAGCAAGTGCTTCTAGGTAGCTTTTTTAAACTCATCTCCCTTATTTTTAGCGCCAGCAATAACTAATAGCAAATAATTTTCTACCCATAAATATATCTTGAGGCTGATATTCAACTATATTTTCCCTTGTAAGCAGCTACCCTGTAGCAATTTAATTTCTTGGTATTTATAAGTGTAATTATCAAACTCACAAAATTAAGTGGCAACTAAAAGTGGATGTAAACGCTTAGAGCAGTAAGTAAAAATTTTAATGTAAAGTTTCTATGTTGCTATAAAATCACTTGTCTAATGTAAACTTTATAAACTATCGATTGACTTAATAACTCTAGTAAAAGCTGACTAAAATGTAAATAAACTAGAAAAGATGTGTAAAAGGAGAGATTTGAGGCTATATTTTTATAAGTGGATGAAATAGCATAAACTGCTGTTTGTTTGTTTGGAAATTGTAAGGATATTTGAGTGAGATGACTACAGAAACTTCACCATTAACAGGAAAAGCACTACTGCAAAAGGTTAAAGAACTTTCCGACTTACCACGTCGAGAAAGAGCCAAGCGTTGTGGGTATTACACCGTAACTAAAAATAATCAAACTCGCGTTAATCTAACAGATTTTTATGACGCATTGTTAGCAGCACGAGGAATTCCTCTTAGCCCCGAAAAACCAAAAGATGGTCGTGGACGGGAACCAACGAATAAAGTCAGCGTTCACAAAAACTATCAAATCGTGATCGGCGCAACCTATACTCAGCAAATGGGTTTGAAAAGTGGAGATCAATTTGAAATCAAGCTAGGTTATAAGCATATCCACTTAATTCAGATTGACAGTGATAAAAACGGTAGCGACGGCGACGAGGACGAAGAATAAATAAATTTAAAGGTAGTTAAGGTAACTGCTGAAATATCGCTGTGAAATTGGCTAAGGAAAAAAGGAAGGACTAGCTCCTGCTAAGTTTTAGTAACTTTAGCTTGGAAAACTATTGCAGTGTGATGATGGGATTAAAATCGGGTGTAAACTTAGCAGAGATTTTTTTGCTAGAGTTTTTGAGTGCAAAACCTTCATCGCTGCTTCAAGTAACAATTTTTTTTGCTACTTGGGTTTGTTTGTGGTTGCCAATAGCCGTCGCCAGTACAATTATTTTGCCAAAAAATAAGGATACTTCTGCTAGTTGGCAACCTTTCAAACCGATAAGTGCAGAGCAAAAACTACCCTTACTAACATTACTTTATCTAATAGCTCCTTTAGTTTTATGGGGAGCTAACAAAATATTTAGTAATTCTTTTTCAAGTTATGGTTTAGTCTGGGATTGGTCAATTTCACAATCGTTGGGGATAGGTTTTGTAATTGGCGCAACTGGTTTAGCGATTTTATTTGGATTGCAAACTCTGCTAGGTTGGGTAAAGTGGAACGTAGCAGGAAAAAAGATTATATCCGTTACGCTGCCAATTTTACTTGTAGCAGTTGGGATTAGCGCAATTGAAGAATTAATATTTCGTGGTTTTGTATTGACGCAATTGCAGCAAGACTTCTCAATATATATAGCCGCCGCAATTGCAAGTTTGATTTTTGCCGTACTACATTTAGTTTGGGAACAAAAAGAGACGTTACCCCAATTGCCCGGATTGTGGTTAATGGGAATGGTTTTAGTATTAGCAAGATATGTAGATAAGGGAAACTTGGGTTTAGCTTGGGGATTGCATAGCGTGCTTGTATGGGCGATCGCTACTATAGATACAGCCGAGCTAGTAACCTATACAGGAAAAGTACCCCAAGTAGTAACCGGGAAGTATGGAAAGCCTTTAGCGGGATTAACGGGGATTAGTTTTTTACTAGCTATTGGGGCGGTTTTGGGGCTGGGGTTGCAGTGATAATTGTGACGGGGTTTAGAGGAGAAAAGCGCGTTAAGTGAGCGACAGGTACAGAGCGAGACAATTGTACTTGTAATAGTTGATAATTCCAAGCGCGATCGCTTAACCAAGCTAAAGCCATCGTTAAATGTTCCACTGTAGCTAGGGCTAAAACTATTACTCCTTGGGGAGAGAGGTGATCGCAAGCGTTCAATATTTGCGCCAAATTTCCGCCACTACCACCAATAAAAACGCGATCAGGATTGGGTAAATTGGTTAAACTATCCGGCGCTGCGCCAAGAATAGCCTCAACATTATCTACTTGAAAACGGCGGCAATTTTCAGTAATTAATCCGTAACCAACGGCAGTTTTTTCAATCGCGTACACTTGGCAATTAGGACATAAACGCGCAATTTCGATAGAAACTGAACCCGTACCCGCGCCAATATCCCAAACGACTTGTTGAGATTGTAAAGCAAGCTCTCCCAGTACCAAAACCCTGATTTCGCGCTTCGTCATTAAGCCAGGGCGATCGCTAAAACCTAAATAATGGCGATCGCTGATGCCAAAGTGCGGTAATTGTGTGATGTCTAAATCCCTTGTTTCCTGGCGAAGTAAAATTACTACATTTAAAGGTGCAAAAGTTCGCTCGATTAATTCTGAAGCCCAAAAGCAACTAACTTGCTCTTTGTCGCCGCCTAAATTTTCGCATACCCAGAATTTGTAATTAGTAGGTAAATCTAAAGCTAAATACAATTGCGCGATCGCCTTTGGGGTATTAACTCCATCTGTTAGAATGGCAATTTTTTCTTTACCTTGCTGCAAAACTTGGATCAGTTGGTCGCAATTGCGCCCATGAACGCTTACAAAACAGGCATCTTGCCAGGGGACTTTAATAGCGCTAAAAGCTAACTGTACGGCGCATAAATGCGGGTGAAAAGTCAGATTTTCTGAGGGTAATTCTAGTAGCAGCAGTCGCCCCAAACCAAAAAATAAAGGATCGCCCGAAACTAAAATTACGATCCATTCATCTACAGAGGCGCGAATTAGATTAATGGCTTGGGTAAAATCTCCCAAAGTTAAACGCTTGGCGGGATGGCTAGGAAAATAACTTAAATGGCGATCGCTACCTATTAATAATGTCGCTTTACTAACTATCTTCCTTACTGCTTCAGTTAACCCCACAGCGCCATCTAAACCAATCCCGACTACGTGGATTTGTTTCACAAAATAACTCCTACAGTAATTAGACGTTGCAGGGCAATATCTCTACATTAGATATCCCAGGCGATTACAATTAGCGCGTTAACAATCGCTGCGGCGACAGGAGATCCACCTTTGCGCCCATCAATCCGAATTTGATTAACCGGAGTATTTGCTAAAGCGGCTTTTGATTCTATAACCGAAATAAAACCAACGGGTGCGCCAATTACTAAGGCTGGATTAATAGAGGTATTTAACTCATTACATAAGGCTAAAAGCGCTGTAGGAGCATTGCCAATTACGTAAATTGCTTCGGGAAACTCTCGCCAACATTCTATTAAACCTGTTTCGGTGCGAGTTTTTCCGGGAAGCGCTACAGATACTCTCTCTACAGCGCTAATGATCGGGTTATTAAAAGTTTGAGCAACTAAGTTAGTTATCCCTTGCTTAACCATACTTACATCTGTAACAATCGGTACGCCACGACGTAAAGCTGCAACCCCAGATGCGATCGCACCAGTGCTAAAGTAAATCAATTCTTTAAACTCAAAATCTGCCGTAGAGTGAATTACTCGCCGAATAATTGCATACTCTAAGGAATTAAAATTGTGCGATCCAATTTCGCCATCGATGGCGGCAAAACTTTGTACCATAATGGGATGAATAGGCAGCATACCGCAATTAAAATGTCAAAATTGACCAATCTTGTTCGCGGTAATAATGCGTCATATCATCAAACTTCCGCAACTCGGCTTGATAAATTTTCAATGGGTAGTCTGACAATTGTTGATTTAGTTCGCTAATTGTTTTAATAAGGTGATCGCGCTCTAAGCTTGGTGTAACTTCCCCAAAATAGCCTAACGTAATATGGGGCGTAAAATGATAGTGCTGTTCCATGCCCAAAGCTGTTAAATCGGGGCTTTGATAAATTGCTCGCCGCAGATTTAATATTTGATTATAAGCATTTTCATTTTTGGGTACTAGAGAAACACCAATTGCTCTTGGCATAACTGTTATGCCCAAAATCTGCCACTCTATCGGTGATGCTATTTTCGATTGCTGATACTGCTCAAATATTTTCGAGATGGCGTTAATTAACTTAGTATCAAATTTTTCTACATTTTCTTGGGCATAGTTGTAAGCACTTTCCCAGATTAAATCTGCCAAGGTAAGATGAAGGCTACCAGGCGGTACAGGTACAATTAAATCTTTTGGGGCGAGTTCAATTAGCTGTTTTTGAAAGCTATGGAGACTTTGATAAAAATCGATATTTTGGTTATCTTCCTGAGCGGGGGGCGCAATTACGGTATAACCAGGGAAAGCTACAGCTTGTCTTCCACCTCCAGGAAGTGGTTTAAACTTCGGCGATGAGTGGATGTGCTGCACTTGCGTTTTGTAATTTTCTGGCATCGCCAGCTTTGCTACCCGGGTTAAATAAGTCTGATAATTGTCATCCAAGATCCGTCGCCTCGCTTCCCTTGTTAAATTTTACGCCAAGATTAGTCATTTAAAAATTTGTGTAGCTAACAAATACTTTCTTATGCCAATTTACTACTATTGGGGAGATGATGAATTTGCGATCGCATCATCAGTACAGATATTACGCGATCGTACTGTCGATTCTAACTGGGCTAGTTTTAACTATACTCAACACCTTTGTGATACTCCTGATGCGGTTACTGAAGCGCTAAATCAAGCTATGACTCCACCTTTTGGCAGTGGTAGCCGTTTAGTTTGGCTAGTAAATACTACTATTGGTCAACAATGCCCTGACGATCTACTTGTTCAATTAAAGCGTACTTTGCCTGTAATCCCCGAAACGTCAGTTTTGCTACTAACTAGCCGCAATAAACCCGATGGTAGGCTTAAATCTACAGCTTTGTGGAAAGAGTACGCCGAAATTAAGGAATTTGCCCTAATTCCGCCTTGGGAGACAAAGCAGCTAGTACAGCAAGTTGAAAAAATTGCCCAAGAAGTCGGGGTAAAACTATCTTCTAGCAGCACAACTTTAATCGCCCAATCTGTAGGTAATAATACTCGCCAATTGTACAATGAGTTGACAAAATTGCGTTTGTATGCTGGAGACTCTCAAGCCCCAATAAGTATAGATATTGTCAATAATTTAGTTCAAGCCACATCGCAAACGAGCTTAGACTTAGTAAAAGTAATTGCTGAGGGAAATACCGCCCAGGCGTTAACATTGGTAGGGCAATTACTCAATCGTAACGAGCCTGGTTTAAAAATTGTTGCCACTTTAGTCGGACAATTTCGGACATGGTTATGGGTAAAAATAATGACAGCTCAAGAGCGCGATAAAAAAGTAATTGCTCAAGCAGCAGAAATTGGTAACCCTAACCGCGTTTACTTTCTCCAGCAAGAAGTAAAGTCTCTTAGCACCGAGCAACTTGTGGCTACTTTACCTTTGTTGCTAGAGTTGGAAGTTAGTCTCAAGCAAGGAGGCGAAGAAGAGGCTCTGCTGCAAACTAAAGTTATCCAGCTAAGTCAAATTTTCCTATAACTTAGCGGTAGACTTTGTTATACGGCAATTAATCGCTGGAACTTATCAGGTCTAAAATACTTCAAAACATAATGATACCGCTCCGGTGTTGTAGTTTTGTCAAGATCCGTAATTATGCTTACCCCTTTACCATTCAATTCTTACCCAAACCGGATGTTGTCGCGCAGTCTTATTGTGGTAGTTTTTTCGGCTCTAGGTTTGCTCTCTGGATTTGCGCCCGACGTTTCCGGGCGTTTTGGAAGTATAGTTTTTAGTAGCGCCGCTTACGCCCAAGAATTTAGCGATAGCGATATTGCCAAATTTTCCCGCGCTGCGTTGGCGATTGAAATGGAGCGCCGAAGTACCCAGCAAAAAATTAGCAGTCTGACTGGAGGAAATGTACCAGAAGTTAGTTGCGATCGCTCAGAAGCTTTAGCTAATCTCTCAGAAGGTATCCGTAACGAATTTGAAAGTTTTTGCGAGTTTTCAGCCAAAAAGATTCGAGACAACGGTTTAGATGTGGGGCAATTTAACGCCATCAAAAATAGGTATAATAGCGATCCTGCCGTTAAAAAACGAGTAAATCAAGAATTGCGCCGTCTGCGTGGGTGAAGTTATTTATGCTAACTTTGACGCAAATAAAGCTGCCAAACAAGTCTATTTTAGTCAATTTTAGTTTAGCTCTAACGGCGGAAGAACGTACTCGCAGCCGCCATCGTTTTACAACGGTAGAAGGAGAAATTGTCTACTTACATTTACCTAGAGGAACAGTATTGCAAGACGGAGATTTGTTGCAAGACTACGGAGAAACTATTTTAGTGCGAGTTAGCGCCAAATTAGAGCCAGTTATTACCGTAACTACAACTAATTCTTTAGAATTACTCAAAGCTGCGTATCACCTAGGCAATCGTCACGTACTTGTAGAAATTTCTACCGATTATTTACGTTTAGCGCCCGACCCAGTATTGCAGAAAATGCTAGAACAGCTAAACTTTGAGGTAATTTCTGAAATTATGCCATTTTTTCCTGAACAAGGCGCTTACAAGCATCATAGCGATGGATAGTCAGGTTTTAAGCTTATTACAGTTAGTTAGTCCGGCTTTACCTGTGGGAGCTTATAGTTACTCAGAAGGATTAGAGACGCTGGTAGAATGGGGAACAATTAGTAGTAACCGCACACTCAAGCATTGGTTAGAGCAAGAATTGAGTTATGGCGCAATTCGTACCGAAGCGGCGGTAATGTTACGGGCTTACCAGGCTACAGTCTCGAAGGATAAAACCGCTTTAAGTTACTGGAATACATGGCTATCCGCCGCCCGAGAAACTAGCGAGTTACGCGCCTCTAGCTGGCAAATGGGACAAAGTTTAATGCACTTGTTGTTAGCGATTAAACCTACAGAAGCGCAGAGTTTTTGTGTACAGGGTGAGTGTAATTATGCTGTTTGTTTGGGAGTTTTCGCTGCTTTGGAGCAAATAGACTCAAAATCTTTAATTCTCGGCTATTTGCACAGTTGGGCAAATAATTTAATTACTGCGGGTGTAAAACTAATTCCTTTGGGACAAACCGCCGGACAAATTTTATTACACGAATTACACGCTAATATTAGCGCTGCGGCTACAGAAATTATTAGCTTAGAAGACGATAAGCTTAGTAGTTGCTCTTGGGGTTTATCACTAGCAAGTATGGCGCACGAAACACAATACACGCGCTTGTTTCGCAGTTAAATGGGTAATAGGTAATGGGTAATGGATAATTAAGCAATGACCAATTCTCAATGACCAATTCCCAATGACCAATCCGCAAGTGAATGCTTTTCGTGTCGGAGTAGCTGGGCCCGTTGGCTCTGGTAAAACAGCTTTGGTAGATGCTCTGTGTAAAGCATTGCGCCAACAATATAATATTGCCGTAGTCACAAATGACATTTATACTCAAGAAGATGCTCAGTATTTAGTGCGAAGTCAAGCTTTAGAGAGCGATCGCATTATTGGGGTAGAAACGGGTGGTTGTCCACATACGGCGATTAGAGAAGATGCGTCAATTAACTTAGTTGCGATCGCCCAATTAGAACAAAAATTTTCTAACCTAGACTTGGTATTTTTGGAAAGTGGCGGCGACAATTTGGCAGCAACTTTTAGTCCAGAATTGGTAGATTTAACTATATACGTGATTGATGTAGCCGCCGGAGACAAGATCCCGCGTAAAGGTGGGCCAGGAATTACTAAGTCTGATTTGCTTGTAATTAACAAAATTGATCTTGCTCCTTACGTAGAAGCCGATTTAGGCATCATGGAGCGCGATACTAAAAAAATGCGGGGTGATAAAGCGTTTGTGTTTACTAACTTAAAGACGCAAATCGGAGTTGATACGGTAATTGATTTTGTACAGAGTTATCTTTGCTAGGGTTTAAACCACATGGAGCAAGAAAGACGTTGCAATGCAACTCTACACTAAAATTTATACATTTAATTAGCAACGCTGTTTATTTATAATTGACTATATATAATAAAAAATTATGCAAATTCCTCGCTTGCATCCCGATACTGTGGAGCAAGTAAAACAAAAAGCAGACATTTACGATGTTATTTCCGATCATGTTGTTTTACGCAAAGGTGGTAAAGGCTTTGTAGGCTTATGTCCTTTTCACACCGAAAAAACTCCTAGTTTTAGCGTCAGTCAATCGAAGCAAATGTATTACTGCTTTGGCTGTAACGTTGGGGGAGATGCGATTAAGTTTTTGATGGAGTTACAAAAGCAATCTTTTAGCGAAGTAGTATTAGACTTAGCTAGGCGCTATCAAGTAACAGTCCAAACTTTAGAACCTGAGCAACGCCAGCAATTACAGCAACAGTTGTCGTTACGAGAGCAATTGTACGAGATTTTAGCGATCGCTAGTCGGTTTTATCAACACGCTCTATACCAACCTCAAGGCGAAACAGCGTTACATTACTTATTTGCCCGAAAACTCAAAGCTGAAACTATCCAGCAATTTAACTTAGGCTACGCGCCCGATAGTTGGGAAACTTTGTATCGTTACTTAGTAGAGCAAAAACGTTACCCAGTACAGTTGCTACAACAGGCGGGTTTACTGCGTCAACGTCAATCGGGAGATGGCTATTATGACTATTTCCGCCATCGCGTAATTATTCCCATCCTCGATTTGCAAGGGCGAGTTATTGGCTTTGGGGGAAGAAGTTTAGGCGATGAGCAACCAAAGTATCTTAACTCCCCAGAAACGGAGCTTTTTAGTAAAGGTAAAACCTTATTTGCTTTAGATAAAGCTAAATCGGCAATTTCTGAGCTTGATTGTGCGGTAGTAGTTGAAGGATATTTTGATGCAATTTCGCTGCACGCTGCGGGAATAACTAATGTAGCCGCTTCTCTGGGTACAGCGCTGAGTTTAGAGCAAGTAAGGCAAATATTACGTTACAGCGAGTCAAAACAATTAATTCTCAACTTTGATGCGGATGTGGCGGGTATTCAAGCGTCCGAAAGAGCCATTGGTGAAATTGCTAACCTCGCTTATCGCGGCGAAGTACAACTAAAAATCCTTAATTTACCCGCCGGGAAAGATGCAGACGAATACTTACATACTTCCACCCCAGAGGATTACAGAGATTTACTCGCAAAGGCTCCATTGTGGTTAGATTGGCAAATTTTACAACTAATAGGCGATCGCAATCTTAAACAAGCTACAGACTTTCAGCAAGTGGCTAAAGCAATGGTAAAGCTACTCCAGCAAATTGATAACAGCGATACCCGCAATTATTATGTAAGTCGCTGCGCGGAGATTCTTAGCTTAGGAGATGCGCGACTTGTACCATTACGAGCAGAGAATTTATTAGCCCAAATTTCTCCTAAATATCAGTCAAATAAGCCGATTTCGTCCAAAACTCAAAAACCGAGTAATCCCAAAGATAAAGCCTTCCCCGAAGCCTCAGAGCGCAGTCTACTAGAGCAAGCAGAGGCTTTGCTATTGCGAATTTATCTTCACTGCCCAGAACATCGTCAAGCCGTCACTAGCGCCTTACAAGAGCAAAATTTGCAATTTAGTTTGTCTCATCACCGTTTTTTATGGCAGCAAATTGTCGATGAAAAGTCTGAAATCCACCAAACAGAGGAGCAAGTCAGTTTAGTTTCTCGTATTCAAACTCGCTGTTTGCAATCTGCTACAGAAATAGCCCAAGTTTCTCCTCTATTTCACTTAGATGAAAAAACCCAGCAAGATTTACTCCGGGGTACGCAAGTAATTCAAGCCGCCACCGCTTGTATGGAAAGAGTGTTGTGTGAAAAACGCTATCGCTCGTTTTTGGATTTGTGGGAGCAAACAGATCCTATAAACGATCCTGAGAACTCCCAATTATATTATCAGTCGTTGTACACCGCACAAAGGCGGCTGCAAGAGTTAGATTTGATGCGCCAATTTTGCTTGACAGACTTACTATAGTGGCGCATCTAATACTTACTTACACATCAACGTTTCGCGGGTTTCTTTCCCAGTGGTGGGGTTAGTACCTTGAGCTATTTTACACAAGTTGTCTTGCTCATCTTGGCGGAGCAATACATCGCTAAAATCCGCACCGTCAATAATTGCGCCGTCAAACTTAGCATTAGCAGCAAAAGCCCCGGTTAAAACAGCATTAGTCAAGTTAGTTTTAATAATTCGGGCTGCATCTAAGGTTGCATTAGTCAGATTTGCGCCTTCCAAATTTGCCGACTCTAAATTAGCCGCAAAAAAACTTACACCTGTCAAATCGCTATGGCTAAGATTGCTGTTGCGTAAATTGGCTTTAGTAAAACTTGCATCGGTCAATACTTGCCCAGAAAAATCTCTGCCGAGCAAGTTTTCTCTGTTATAGTCAAGAGCGAAAGCTGGGGAAATCCAAATACTTGCACTTACGAGCATCGCTAATAAACACAGTAAGCCGCTCAAAATCTGCTTGTGTAGCACAGTTGTAGAATTCATTTTATGTTGTAGCCAATGGCAAACGATCGCTCATCTCATTATCCCGATATAGGTGTTTTAGGAGAAGATTTTATTGCTCAATGGTTACAATCTAACAGTTGGCAAATTTTACATCGTCGTTGGCGTTGCCGTTGGGGAGAAATTGACTTAATTGCTAATAATTGCGATTCTTTAGCCTT
Source organism: Chlorogloea sp. CCALA 695 (assembly GCF_003003885.1). Classification (GTDB taxonomy): domain Bacteria; phylum Cyanobacteriota; class Cyanobacteriia; order Cyanobacteriales; family Chroococcidiopsidaceae; genus Aliterella. The sequence continues at coordinate 95,335 of NZ_PVWN01000001.1, forward strand.
TGTCGAAGTCAAAACGCGCAGTGCTGGAAGTTGGGATGCGGGAGGGTTACTAGCAATTACGCCTCAAAAGCAAGCAAAGCTCTGGAAAACTGCTCAAAGCTTTTTAGCTACTTATCAAGAGTTTGCGGAGTATACTTGTAGCTTTGATGTGGCGCTGGTTTATTGCGAAAAGACTTCGCCCGATTTAAAATACAATTTGTCTTTAAAAGAATATATCCCCGCCGCTTTTTAAATATAGACGTAGCATCTTTTTAAATAGAGACGTAGCGATGCTACGTCTCTACGCTAATGTTTCTGGACAATAACCCAAACCTTGCACAAATTGCTGACGGAAAGCTTCAATTTCTTCTCTTTCTGGGCTACCATGCGAAACTACTACTACTTGATACCGACGCATTACATCAATAGGCGATTGTCCAGATTCTAAGTCCCAAAGTGCCATATTTACACGCATGGAAGGCTCGTAGGCTATGCCCAACTCATTCAAAAAAGCTCTAAAATCTCCATCTTGTTGCCCATCGAGGGGAGATGCTGTTTTAATCTTAACGATCCAGCCCTCGATTTGATGAATTACACTAACAAAGCTAATGGGGATTTGGGGTCTGCGATGCAGATGCTCGACAATCCTCAAAGTGAGGGTAGCATTGGCAAGATAATAAATGTATTCCATTGCTGCTTTTTAGGGGCGAGTCAATCTTAGGCTTCTATTGTCGCAAAGTGGCGATCGCTATGGCTAGGGGGTAACTCCTACTTTTATCGGGGTAAATCTACCCAAATATTTTATTTTTATGCTTAGTAGAAGTCTAAAAAACTATAAAAATCCAGTTTACTAACTGCTCACATTATGATTCAAGATTCTAATCCTACTTTAAATTCGCTGAATTTTTCAGATAGCTCTTTAGCTAGTTATGATTACAGGCTTCCTTTAGAACAAATTGCTCAAAATCCAGCGTTTCCTAGAGATAGCGCCAAGTTGCTAGTTGTAAACTCGTCCACTGATTACCATCACGGCATTTTTAGCGATTTACCTTCATTGCTGCAACCGGGGGATTTGCTAATTATGAACGATACGCGAGTTATTCCCGCACGGCTTTACGGACGTAAAACTAGCGGCGCAGCTATAGAAGTTTTGCTACTAGAAGAAAAACAAACTAATACTTGGTTGGCTTTGGTTAAGCCCGGAAAGCGCTTACAGCCAGGAGTACAGATTGTGTTTGTAGGGACAAAAGAACAATATATTACTGCTACTGTACTAGAAATTGATGAACCTACGGGGGGACGTTTATTAAAGTTTGATGTCCCAAATAATTTATCTTTGTTGCAGGTGATAGACTCTTTTGGGAAAATGCCTTTACCGCCTTATATTACAAATTCCCAGGCAGATGATGACGAATATCAAACAGTGTACGCTCAAAACTTAGGCGCGATCGCATCTCCCACAGCCGGACTCCACTTTACACCCGAATTAATCCAAAAACTAGCAGAATTAGGCATAAACTCGGCTTTTGTAACCTTGCACGTAGGCGTAGGTACATTTCGCCCAGTGGAAGTAGAAGACGTAACCACCCACAAAATGCACGGCGAATGGATAGATGTTTCTCAAGCAACCGTAGAACAAATCCGCGCTACCAAAGCCAAAGGAGGAAGAATTATTGCGGTGGGAACAACGGCGGTAAGGGCGTTAGAAGGGGCGGCGGCAGCATCGGGACAATTAAAGCCTTTTTGCGGTAAAACTCATATGTTTATCTATCCTGGCTATCAATGGCGGGTGGTGGATGGATTAATTACTAACTTTCACTTACCCCGTTCTAGTTTACTAATGCTAGTTAGTGCGTTAATTGGACGACAAAGATTGTTAGACTTGTACGAGGATGCGATCGCCCAATCTTACCGTTTTTATTCCTTTGGTGATGCGATGCTAATATTGCCAGAAGCTACAGTTAATCGCCCATAATATGAACTACAAGTTCTCTTTGTTGGCTTCTTTCTCGATGTTCCCAGATATAGATTCCTTGCCAAGTGCCTAATACAAGCCGATTTTGGGAGATAGGTATTTGCTCAGAGGTATGAGTTAAAGCTGTACGGATATGTGCTGGCATATCGTCCGCACCTTCGGCATTATGGATATATGGTGCAGATTCGGGGACTAATTTAGCAAGAAAGTTAGATAAATCTAGAAGTACATCGGGATCAGCATTCTCTTGAATTATCAAGCTTGCAGAAGTATGGCGGAGAAATATTGTACAAAGTCCTGTTTTTACCCCAGATTCGGCAACTATAGACTCTATTTTGGCTGTGATTTTGTATAGAGATTTGCCTTTAGTTGAAATTCTGAGTAATTGTTGATGGTGCATAATTAAGACAAATAGCTAATAACTGATTGGGCAACTTCTTCATTTCCATTTTTAGCTATAGAATCAGTTTTGTGTGGTAGCTGGGGCGATTGATGTAAAAATTCCCAGTTTCCCTGAAAAAACTCTGCGGGGGTAAGAATTTGATGTTGGGAATAGTTGGTAATCCCTTCTAGCAATAAAGCAGCTTCCGCAAAATCGTCACGAGTCATAGTCACAATGGGAACATTTAAACGCACCGCTTCGGCGAAGGTACTGTAACCAGGCTTAGAAACTACTTTCCCACATAGCGGCATAAAGTCCACTGGGCGATATTTTCGGTCAGTGATTTTGAGTAAATTAGGTAAATTGGGCGCAGAAGCATCGAAGCTGATAAATTGCCAATCAGGAAAGTTTTTAAGATTATCGTAGGGTATTTGCTGCAAACCCAAGCCGCCAAAGGTAAGTAAAGCTGTTTTCTCTATAGGTGTATTTATTTGCCAAGTTGCGCGGATTTCGTCGTCTGGGTAGCGAGGAGAACCCCCAATTAAACCAACATCGGTAATATTGTTAAAAGCACTCATCGGTTCATGAAATGGTAGCCGCAATAACAAGTCGCATTGACTGTAACATTCGCTCATCCAATCCCCTATCTCTCTAAATTCTTTTCCCCAATCTTGATAAATAAAATCCCAACTAAAGTTGCTCATCGCCCAGCAGGGAATCCCGGCATTTTTGGCAAAAACCGCAGCTAAAGGCGGAATATCAGCCAAAATTAGACTAACGCGGTTTTGACGAATAAAGTTAACTTCCGAAGCTACAATACTGCGCTGTTTTGCCTTAATTTCTTGCAATTTCTCTAAAGTAGCAGCTTTATCCATTGTCAAACTATCCGCTTGTACCACACCAATATCAAAGCTACGGGGACGATAAATAAAATCTCCTTCAATGTAGGATTCCAATAACCAACGCGGTGCAGTGGTGACGATGATTAGCAATACATCGGGATAAAGCTTTTGAATAGTTGCAGCAACAGAAGCAGCGCGGGTAGTATGACCAAAACCGTGATTGGTGATAGCTATATAAATAATCGGTCTAAGCATAGTTTAGTAATTTAAAAACTCCAAAAGTATGTTAAAGCACAAGTATTCCCAAAATGTCAGTTTATAACTTAATTTGATGAAAGAGATAAAAGCAGAAATTATCGAAATTGCAACCAAAATGATTGAGGAAAAAATAGATTTATTAGAAGGTTGTCGTATATTAGTGCATCTTCAAGGTAAATTAAATGATCCACCTGAAGCGTTCTTTATATTGAGAGGTATAGATTCCGAAACAGATATTTTTCCTACTTCGCAAGCAGAAAGAAAACAATGGAATCCAGAAGTGTTAGCAAGGTTAGACAAAGAAAAAGATGAATATATTTCTTCAATCAAAGGAATAATGATAGAAGCGTGTAGCAAAATAATGGCTACGGGGTTTGAGTAACGAACAATAGCGCATCTAAAATCCTTAACTCAATCAGTGTAATAGAACTTAATAAGGCTATTGTTGCCCAATTCATCTTGCGTAAGTAGCTTAAGCTTAATCCAGATAAGTTACGGCGATCGCAATATAGGCTAAATATTGCTAATAAAACTCTCAATTCCTTCAACTAATCGATCTATTTCTGAGGTCAGCGTTAGATAATGGACGCAAGCACGGACGCAATCAGGATCTAATAATATCCGCGTCATGATTTTTTGCTCCTCTAGAAACTCTACCAATTGGCGGTTTTTACTATTATCAAGTTGAAAAGATACAAGTCCCGCTTCTGGTGGAGATGTCCGTAAACATTTAATTTTGGGTAGTTGATTTAGCTTTTCCCACAAATACTTGCTTAAATCGCAAATTTGCTCGTATCTTTCCTCCGCACTTCCCCATTGCTGATGAGTTGCGATCGCCTCTCTTAATCCTGCATACTGTCCGTAAGCTGATGTTGCCACCTCATATCTGCGTCCGTCTGGTTGCCAACCTGTAGGATTGCCTTTAGTATCGGTCAAAATACCCCGCCAACCTATAAACGTCGGTTGTAAGCTTTCTCGCGCTTCTGGATGCACGTACAAGCCACCTACACCCGCCGCACCACACCACCATTTATGACCTGTAAAGGCATAAAAATCTACACCTAATTCGGTTAAATTTAAAGGCAAAGATCCCACCGATTGCGCTGCATCTACTAAAATTCTTACATTAGCTTGTCTGCATACTTTAACGATTTTGTCAAGGGGCAAAACTTGCCCGGTATTCCAAAGCAAATGACTTAAAACTAATAAACGAGTGCGCGGCTTTAAATACTGCTCAATTACTTCTACAGGATCGCCTTCATTTAAAGTTGCCATAATCGGACAAGTATCGATTTCTACCCCAAATCTGCGCCCAATTTCTCGTACTGTGGCGATTATACCCGGATGTTCGCAGTCGGTAAGTAAAATGCGATCGCTCTTTTGCCAATCAATCCCCCACAAAGCAATGTTGCAGCCCACCGTAACATCTTCCGTTAAGGTAATAGTATCAGGTGTAGTATTTAGTTCTAGGGCGATCGCCTTTCTAGTTTCTTCTACTTGCTGGGCAATCCAGCCATTAACCTTTGTTGAAAATGGCCCATAAGTTTGGATATACTCTTGAGCATTATTTGTCGCATTAATTGCCGATTGAGGAATTGGGCCTTGTCCGCCATAATTAAAATAAGTCTTATTTGCTAAAGCTGGAAACTGCTGGCGATGTAACTGGAGTTTAGATTGGGAAGTAGAAATACTCATAAATAAAAAGTAACAGTTTTATTAACTCTAACGCCGCAAGTACGCTTGCTCTTTTTCTCCCCGAATCCTAACAAGACTATAGAAACGTAAGAATTCCCTAGCAAATTATGGCGTTGCTGAAAGTGTGATGATTTTTCCTTTTGCACCTCTCCTGTCTCCTCGTCATTGTTACCACATTGGGAATTGCTTATAGAAATTATTACCAATTACCAATTACCAAATTATTGTTAGTCTAGAGCCATGCTGCTTAATGCTGAAATTTTATTACAATACCAACGCTGTAAGCGAAGGGCTTTTTTAGATACTAATGGCGATCTTAGCCAAAGAGATCCAATTGGTGATGGGCTGCATAGAGTAATCCAAGAAAAATTTACCTATCAAAAATTTGTTTTAGCTCAATACAACTATCACCGCCCAGAATATCCCAAAAATGATTGGAAAGCGGGAGCAAAAGCCACTATTGAATTAATGCGCCAAGGCGTAGAATGTATCTATAAAGGAGTAATACTTGCACCTTACTCTGAAGAAATTACCTTATTAAGTCGTCCGCATTTATTAATTAAGCAGCAAGGATACTCCAAGTTTGGCGAATGGTTGTATATCCCCGCCAATATTCAATTAGGCAAACGTCCCAAGTTGGAGTATCAAATTGTAGCAGCCTATGACGCGGAAATGTTGGCAATTTCTCAAGCTGGCGATCCTCCTACAGCTTTGCTGATATTACGGCGTACTGACGCTTACGAAGTCAGTTTAAGTAAATGGATTCCCTTAATGCACTTATCGGTTGAGGAGTGCATTAATACTCTAAACTCCCCAGAAATTCCTGAAGTATTTATTTCTCGGCAAAAATGCAACTTTTGCGGTTGGCTTACTCAATGTTACGCCGAAGCTAAAGCAATTGAACACCTTTCGCTGTTACCTGGTGTCACGCCTAATCGCTACACTGACTTGCAAACTATTGACTTAGTTACCTTAGAATCTCTAGCTAAAGCAAATCCCGACTTCATCAACACTCTACCCAGTTTTGAAGACAAAAGCGCCCAGCAATTAGTATTACAGGCTCAATCAGTAAAGCTTAATAGCCCGATTCTTTTACCTTTTGGTAGTGCTTATGAAATTCAAAAAACTCTACCCACACCAACATCTCAAATAGTTTTACAGGATCTATTACAAAGTAAATATTTACCGCCAAATCCTGAGTCCTTGATTGCTCCCATAGAACTCTACTTTGATATTGAAGCGCAGCCAGACTTAAACTTAGATTACTTGTTAGGGGTTCTAGTTTGCGATCGCACAGCAAATACCCAAAAGTATTACGCTTTTTTGGCAGAAAACCAAGCCGAAGAAGCAAAAGTATGGCAGCAATTTCTAGATTTAGTCGAACAATATCCCCAAGCGCCCATCTTTCATTTTTGCCCCTACGAAGTCGATACAGTCAAGCGATTAGCTAAACTCTATCACACCCCAAACGAGCAAATATCACAGCTATTGACAAGGTTTATCGATATCTACGAGCAAGTAGCGCATACTGTCGTCTTACCAACGGAAAGCTACGCTTTAAAAACTGTAGCGCGGTGGCTGGGTTTTGCGTGGCGCAACCCCGAAGCAAACGGCTCTCAATCAATACTTTGGTACGATAAATGGTTAGAAACAGGCGATCGCATTTTATTAGATGCGATCATTGAGTATAACGAAGATGATTGTCTCGCCACTCTTCATCTTAAAGATTGGTTTGTTAGTTTTTTACAAAATTCCTAACTAATAATCCTTTGATAACCTGGCTTTAATACCTGCTTATCTTTGAATTGATAAGGTACAGGTGTACATTATGATGGCTTTTTTGTCATGAGCAATATTACGCAAATTTTCCCGATTTTTAAAGTAGTTGCCCTTAGTCTTATCAGTGGATTTACGGGGACATTCCTTGCCGTAATGCCAAGCATGGCTTCTACTATCAAAGACATCGATTTTTTGGGGGAAGTTACTTTTACTACCGATACCCAAGTAGAGGGAACTTTGCTCGGTGGACTTTCTGGGATTACTTACGATGCTAGTAAAAATGTTTACTATAGTATTTCTGATGATCGCAGTCAAAACGCGCCTGCAAGATTTTATACTTTAACTATTGAACTTGATAAAAACTCTTTAAAAGCAGTCAATTTTACTGATGTAACTTTGCTCAAAAATCAAGACGGAAAACCTTTTCCGGCGCAAAGTCTCGATCCTGAAGGTATTGCTTTAACAACTAACGGTACTTTATATATTTCATCTGAAGGCGATGCGACGGCGACTAATTTAACGAATCCTTTTGTTAGAGAGTTTTCCTTAACTGGAGAGCAATTAAAAGCTTTACCTGTCGATCAAAAGTTTTTGCCGACTTCTCCTCAAAAGAGCGGTATTCGTAACAACCTAGCCTTTGAAAGCTTAACCATAACACCTAGTCAAAATTATCTATTTACAGCTACAGAAAATGCTTTAGTTCAAGATGGCGCAGTAGCAACAGTCAGTAATGGCAGTCCATCGCGGATTATTGGCTACAATGTCGCAACAGGCAAACCCGACTCAGAATATCTTTACTCAACAGATTCAGTTGCCAATCCTTCAACCACAGCAGACGGATTTAATACTAATGGGTTAGTAGATTTACTGGCAATTGATGATAAGCACTTTCTTAGTTTGGAGCGTTCTTTTTCTGTAGGTGCAGGCAATACAATTAAATTGTATGAGATTTCTTTAAAGGGTGCGGACGATATCAGCGATATTAGTAGTCTAAATGCCGCCGATATCAGTAAGATTAAATCTGCTCAAAAAGAACTTCTCTTTGATTTTGATAAGTTAAATATACCTTTAGATAATATTGAAGGTATGACTTTTGGAGCCGACTTACCAGATGGACGACGTTCTTTGATTGTTGTTAGCGACAACAACTTTAGCCCTACTCAGTTTACTCAAGTCTTAGCTTTTAGTGTTGAACCTGTCCCCGAACCTTCTGCTACTGTTGGGTTAGCTGTAATGGTAGTTACAGGAGCGATCGCCAAACGCAAATTTAGGGTTTCTAAGTGATGTATTCTCGGTTGCTCTATTGCTGACGGTTGAAGGCTGCAACTAAAAGTTGATTAATTGTTGACAAAGTCATAAAAAGCTGCAACTATAGTAAAGCCCTGAATAAGGGACTGTAGTTCAATTGGTTAGAGCACCGCCCTGTCACGGCGGAAGTTGCGGGTTCGAGCCCCGTCAGTCCCGTTAATTTGTTTCTGATTTGAAAAGTGATTTCAAAACCAATGTAGAGACGTTGTAATACAACGTCTCGTTGCCAAAATCTATACATTTAATCAGCAGCGCCGCAAAAACAATCTTCTAACTGTTTTTGCTTACAAAACGCTGAAGTTCTAACAGCCTACTGTCGCTAACGTTGGCAACGAAGAACTATACCAGATCGCCAAATTGGCTAAAGCGCGATCGCGGTAAGCAGCGTATCGTTCTTGTTTGCTCTTAATTTTCTCTGGTAATGGGGGCAAAATGCCAAAATTGGGCGGCATTGGTTGAAAATGTTTAGGCGATGCGGAACTAATAAATTCAAATAGCGCCCCCATCATTGTTGTATTAGGCAGCGTTAAAGGCGGCTGACCTAAAGCTAACCTGGCTGCATTAGTTCCCGCCAACCAACCCCCGGCGGAGGCTGCGGTATAGCCCTCTGTACCAATTATTTGTCCGGCGGCTAAAACTGTAGAATGATGCTTAAATTGCAAACTAGGGTGCAATAACTGCGGCGCATTAATAAATGTATTACGGTGCATGACTCCCAAGCGCACAAACTCCGCATTTTCCAAGCCCGGAATCATTTGAAATATCCGCTTTTGTTCGCTCCAACGTAAATTTGTTTGAAATCCTACCATATTCCACAACTGCCCAGCTTTATCTTCTTGGCGCAATTGCACTACAGCATAGGGACGTTCAGACTTGTTTTCAGGGGCGCGAAAATCGCCTTTACGGGCATCAAATAAACCTACAGGCTTTAAGGGCCCATAACGCATCGTATCTTCGCCGCGCTGGGCTAATTCCTCAATGGGCAAACAAGCTTCAAAAAACTTAGCTGTCTCGCGCTCAAAGTCTTTTAATTGGGCTTGTTCGGCAATACATAGTTCTTGACGAAAGTGCAAATACTGCTCACGATTCATTGGGCAATTAAGATAGTCAGCGTCGCCTTTGTCGTAGCGAGAAGCAAGAAAAGCCCGATCGCGGTTAATTGATTCGCCAACTACAATGGGACTTGCCGCATCAAAAAAGCTGAGGTATTCCATCCCCGTAAATCGTTGCAAATCTTCAGCAAGTTGGGGGCTGGTTAAGGGGCCTGTAGCTAAAACAACAATTCCTGATGGAATTTCCTCAACTTCTCCCCGCCGCAACTCAATTAATGGATGATTCGCCAAAGTTGTAGTTAAGTCATGGCTAAATTTGCCTCTATCTACCGCTAAAGCACCTCCGGCAGGTACAGAGTGTTCGTCAGCTTTAGCAATAATGATTGAACTAAGTTGACGTAATTCGGCGTGCAGTAACCCCGCCGCGCGATCGCTCGAAATTGCCCCAAAGGAATTACTACAGACAAGTTCTGCTAATTCCTGGGAATGGTGGGCAGGGCTAACTTTATCGGGGCGCATTTCTTGCAATATTACGGGTACTCCCGCCGCCGCAATTTGCCAAGCGGCTTCAGTTCCAGCTATTCCACCGCCAATAACATGAATTGGTTGTACCATTAATGACCTTTGATGAATAAAAGTAAATTGTCTAGCTAGTTTAGGAATTGAGCAAATTTTTCTGGCATGGGCAAAATAATCATTACCAACAATGCCATTGCCAGTATTCCTAAAATGTCGCGCCGATTATCGAGTTCGCTAATATCATTTAACGCAGGTTCGTCGGCAATAGGCATAAAAAATAAGATAATTGCCCAGATTAAGAAACCAGGTTGCAGTAAAGCCAGCCCTAATATTAAAAATCGGGAAATTTGCCCGATCGCTATACCATTGCGTTGTCCGAACATGGCATGAATAATATGACCGCCATCTAGTTGTCCTACAGGAATCAAATTTAAAGCTGTAGCTATTAGTCCAATTAACCCAGCTACGGCTACAGGGTGCAAGTCTAAAGCGCGATCGCCCGCTAGTTGAATGCCCAGTGTCAACTTACTCAGCAGCGCCAATAGTAGGGAGTAATTGGGGTTTAAAGCATTAGGGTTTAACACTTGCTCGGCTTTTTCTGGCAGCGATACAATTGTTGAATGAGCTAAACCCCAAATTAGTACAGGTAAAGTTACGATAAAACCCGCCAATGGCCCAGCAATACTTACGTCAAATAAGGCTTTACGGTTGGGTACAGGGCTACGCATTTGAATAAATGCGCCAAAGGTTCCTAAAAATGCTGGAAACGGAATAAAGTAAGGCAGTGTTGCCCGGATTTTGTAGTATCTGGCGGCTAAATAATGCCCTAGTTCGTGGATGCCCAGAATAGTCATTAAAGCAGCCGCGTAAGGTAAGCCGCTTAGTAGTATCCCTGGTTGAGATTTCAATAAAGCTACATTACTGGCATTGGCAATTTCTACCCCCACGAAGGTAGTAGTGCAAATAGTAGCAATTAGTAGTCCTAGCGCCAATCCGGGGCGAGTTATTTGATTATTTTTGGGTTTACTTGCGGATTGGGGATTGGGAACTAAAGCAAAAAACGGCTTTCCAGTGCTATCTTCTTGAAACAAGACTAAAAAGCGATCGCCAAATTCGGCGCGAACATTCTCTTTAATGCGATCGTAAGCCTGGGATGAAGATTTTTCTTTCAACTGTCCCCGACAAATAATTGCTTGGGGTCGATACTCAATATTATTTAGATAAAATATCGACCAAGGAAAACAATTTCTTAGCTTAGTTTCTTCCTCTTTATCAATGGGGCGTAAAGGCACTGGTGGCGGGACAATAGCTTTTACCAGAGGCGCTGGTTCAAGAGCCTTGGATGATTCTTGTTGAGGAGGAACTAAGTTTTTTCGCCCTTTTTGATGCAGTTTTAGGTAGAAAAATATGCTTAGTAGACTCATCCCGATTAATAGTCCAATTGGCGGTAGCTGCTTTGCACCGTAGACTACCACCCATAAACTCCAAACAAAAGGCGGTGTCATCAATACTAGCCATAAAAGCCAAACGGGAGTAGTTGTTACTCCTGCGACACTCCGGCGCACTATTGAGTAGGTAAATAGTGCCATAAGTAAAAGAATAATCCAGTCAATAATCATACTATTTAAAATAAAGTTTAATGAGGATTTGAGGATGCCAAACTTTTTTTGAAAACCCGACCTGCTGCATTCATAATCAAAAAACTAGAGCTTTCTACTGGCGGTAGCTGTGTACTCAGATTCTTCCTTTCCCACTTTTGTTAATACAACGGATTTTGACCCCATTCCCGTCCAGCGTCATTCCAAACCACCCCAAGCTGTATTAGACAATATTTATGCTTTTTCACCCAATTCGGAAACTTTAGGAGGTACTGCTTATCTTATTGTAGAAAAAGAAGGTAATATCTTGCTTGATTGTCCGGCGGTAGATGAGCCTACTTGTGAGTTTTTGACTACTCACGGCGGAATAAAAAGCTTATTTATTACTCATCGGGGCGGCATTGGCAAGGTACGACAGCTACAAAACTATTTTAATTGTGAAGTTTTAATTCAAGAGCAAGAAGCTTATTTATTGCCAAAAGTCAAAGTAACGACTTTTAGGCAAGAAATGACTCTGCAAAGCAACTCAAGGGCAATTTGGACATCGGGGCATTCTCCCGGTTCCTCCTGCCTTTATTATCCGCGTTATGGTGGTATTTTGTTTACGGGGCGACACTTGCTACCAAATCGTCAAGGGCAACCTGTACCGTTAAGAACTGCTAAAACTTTTCAATGGCATTGGCAAATAAACAGCTTACAACTACTGCGGGAAACATTTACGCCGGAAACCTTGGCGCTTATTTGTCCTGGGGCAAATATAGGGTTTTTGCGGGGAGAAAAAGTAATCGCTAATGCGTATCAGCAGTTAGCGATGCTAGACTTAATAGCCTTAAAAAACTCTCCAACTATTTTGTAGGTTTAAGCGGCTTTTGCTACTACAACCAGGCTTGTCAAAAACTCTACGGCGGCTGTGTATTGGTTATCTGCTGCTGTACCGATTTGTTCGCGGGTAATGGGTTCTAGTTTAACTAAGCGATCAGGGGCTATACCTAATTTATTAATATCTCGATGATTAGGAGTTTCGTATTTAGCTACTGTAACCGCTAATCCCGCACCATTAGACAAGTCAAATAAAGACTGAATTAAGCCTTTACCAAAAGTAGTTTCTCCTACCAAAGTCGCCCTACCGTTGTCTTGCAGCGCTCCGGCTAAAATTTCACTGGCACTTGCCGAGCCTTGATTGACTAAAACTACCAATGGATCGCGGGTTAAGGGCGATCCGTAAGCTTCAAAACTGCCTTGAATCCCTTGGCGGTTTACCGTGTATACTACTGTGCTTTTATCTAACCACAACCGCGCAATTTCAATTCCTGATTGCAATAAACCGCCGGGATTATTGCGTAAATCTAAAATATATGCTTCCGCGCCCTGCTTTTCTAAGCTATCGATCGCATGAGCAAGCTCCGTTGTAGCGTTGGCATTAAATTGAGTTAAGCGAATGTAGCCAATGGGAACGTTTTGGGGAGAACGCAATTGACTAACTACAGGATTTAGAGCTATGCGATCGCGTACTAAATCGATTTCCTTGCTTGCTTCCCCTTCGCGCTCAATCGTCAAGTAAACGTGAGTGCCTATTTGCCCCCGCATCTGTGCTGCCGCTTCATCTAGGGTAATTTGGGTACTGGGAGTGCTATCAATTTGGGTAATGCGATCGCGCGATCGAATCCCAGCTTTATCGGCGGGAGAACCCTCAATAGGGGCGACTACCTCTAAAACTCCGGTTGTGGCATCTATTGCAATCTGTAAGCCTACTCCAGTCAACTCTCCTGACGTATTTACCTGCAAGCTGCGATACTGTTCTGGGCGCAAAAACCGCGTAAACGGGTCGTCCAAAGTAGCAATCATTTTTTGGACAGCATTAAAAGCTGATTCTTCGTCATTTAAGGGCTGTTTCAGCACTTTTTGCCGCACCGATGCCCAATTTTGGTGATTGAAACTATCATCTAAATAAGTACGGTTAACAATTCTCCATGCCTCGGAGACTAACTTTTGCTCTTTAGTCAGCGCGGCGGCGGGAGATATGCAACTACCAATAGAGAGAGAAATTGACAGTATTAGTAAGATGCCGATTTGAAAAATTCGTTTGTAATTTACACTCATCTCACTATTTTCCCTCTTTCTCCCCAAAATTTCGCCGCCATTGACACGCATAATTATGAAATCACACTCTCGATTATGTTACTTTTTTTATAGAACTAATGCAGAAAAACTCAGCTAACTGCCAACCTTCACGGAAAGCAATTGGGCGATCGCCAAGCAAAAAACTACGTAGTTGAGCAACAATAATAAGAGTGCCAAATGCCTAGAACTTGTGCAAGCCTTAAAAAACTGACTCTCAGAACTAATTTTAGTTTGAGGAGTTTTAAAACCGTAATCCATTCTCAGGAAATTTACTAATTGTATGGCAAACGTTTACGACTGGTTTGAGGAGCGCTTAGAAATTGAAGCCCTCGCTGAAGATGTAACCAATAAGTATGTGCCTCCCCACGTCAATATTTTTTACTGCTTTGGTGGCATCACTTTAACTTGCTTTTTAATCCAGTTTGCTACTGGGTTCGCCATGACGTTTTACTACAGACCAACAGTTGCGGAAGCTTATACTTCCGTGCAGTACCTAATGAATGATGTCAACTTCGGTTGGTTAATTCGTTCCGTGCATCGCTGGTCTGCAAGCATGATGGTGTTGATGATGATTTTGCACACCTTCCGGGTTTATCTTACTGGTGGCTTCAAAAAGCCCCGTGAATTAACCTGGGTAACAGGTGTAATTTTGGCAGTCCTTACCGTTTCTTTTGGTGTAACTGGCTACTCCCTACCTTGGGATCAAGTTGGATACTGGGCGGTAAAGATTGTTAGTGGTGTACCAGAAGCAATCCCCGTAGTTGGTACGCTTATGGCTGACCTCTTACGCGGTGGTTCTAGTGTCGGTCAAGCAACCTTAACTCGTTACTACAGCGCTCATACCTTTGTATTGCCTTGGTTGATTGCTGTATTTATGTTGTTGCACTTTTTGATGATTCGCAAGCAAGGCATTTCTGGACCTTTGTAATTTAAGCAATTGCGTGACTAATCGCTTTTATCAACTCTAAACGGAGAACACTTTACTGATGGCAACGATTAAAAAACCGGATCTTAGCGATCCAAAGTTACGGGAAAAACTAGCTCTAGGCATGGGTCATAACTACTATGGCGAACCTGCTTGGCCCAATGACTTGTTGTATATGTTCCCTGTCGTAATTTTAGGTACGGGAGCTTGTATTGTGGCTTTGTCGGTCTTAGACCCTGCTACTACTGGCGAAGTTGCAAATCCTTTTGCTACTCCATTGGAAATTTTACCAGAATGGTACTTGTATCCAGTGTTTCAGATTCTCCGCTCAGTTCCTAGCAAGCTTTTAGGAGTACTGGCAATGGCTGCGGTTCCCATTGGGTTAATTGCTGTTCCGTTCATTGAGAACGTGAACAAGTTTCAAAACCCTTTCCGTCGTCCAGTAGCCACAACTGTATTCATGATTGGTACACTAATTACCTTGTGGCTAGGTATTGGTGCTACTTATCCCATTGATAAGTCATTTACCCTAGGGTTATTCTAGGTTAATCTAGCTATCGAGAGTTAGATTTTGACACCTGTATCTTAGCTGGCTTTAGGCAACTAAGAAGCTTTTACAGGTGTCAATTTTAATAAGGCGATCGCACACTAAATTCTCTAAAGTAGAAATATAGACTTTTTTCTCTAAGCCTTTGACTGATTATTGCTCTCCTTAAATTGAACTGCGGTCGCGCTAGACTATGTTAGAGCAAGATCATTTGACGGTGTATAGCAATCTTAAGTTTCTCAACCAAGTACAACAATGGTTTGAGGAATTTTGTCGGCAACATTTGTCTCAGTTATTATGGTCAGAACGAGAACTTTATCGCCTCAACTTAGCTTTAGCAGAAGGTTTTACAAACGCTGTGCGCCATGCCCATCAATCTTTACCACCAGATACTACTATAGATATTGATTTGAGTTTGTGGGCTGATAGGTTTGAGATTAGAATCTGGGATAAAGGTAAACCCTTTAATCCTGATGTGTTGACGGAACCTAAACCGGGTACGTTACAAGAAGGGGGTTATGGTTGGTTTTTGCTGCGGCGTTTGGCTGATAGAGTAGTATATGATCGCAATGCAGACGGCAGAAATTGTTTGTTGATTGTTAAATATGGGACTTTAAAGTAAACATTACCGCAACGTTACAGTTACAGGCTGAGGATAACCATCAGTTACGGGATTAAGGCTTGCACCAGTCACCCAAACTTGATTATCTTTAATTTCGATAATTTTACGCTTACCACTACTAGCAAACTCTATATCCATTCCTGGGTAGAGTTCGGGTAGTATTTCTAATTGTGCGATAACGCCAGCGCGCTCGCAGAGCTTCGCAATTCCGGCTCTATGATTATTTGATGGTGCGATCGCAATTCCATTATGCCAATTTGCGTTACTTATATTTGCTAGCATTAAGCGGCGATTGAAAGCAAATTCATCAACAGGTGCAAATAACTGTGCTTGACAGGATTCTACTACTAAATTGGCACGATTTGCGGGGTATGCTTGTAGTTCTAATACTGAACGTGTCCCTAGTTTATGATCCAATGGCACGTACCAGTGATTAGCATTTGGTGGCATTCCATAACTGCGATTAGAGGTTTTTGCTATGGGTTTTGTTAAAGCCGTCTTTTTTTCCGTTGCATTAACAATTCCCCTTTTACCAATTATAGGAATACCGCTACTTTTGACTTCTAATTGATATTTTAAATCAATTTCTGCATAGTAAACTGTATCAGTTGTTTGTGTATTTGTCAAAATACTAATAATAGTTTTATTGTTACTTTCTTTATTTATACGACAGATAGCTGGAGGATAAACTTGCTTCTTTGGGATTTCGAGACGCTGCCAAATTATGTTATAGAATGTTGCTTCTACGGGTTTGTAATCGCGCACAAACTCTCTATAAAACCACCAATTTGTTCGACGTACCCAAGTTTCCCATTGAGTATAATCTTCTCGTAACGTAGTTATATATTTTGGTTTAGAACTTAAAAGACTTTCAATATAATGACTTCTTGCAGAAGTTCCCAAAGCATGAATTATATAGTCTATTCCGGTTGGATTAAATGCTCTAGCTATTATATCTATTCCCGATGAATAAGTTGATAATATTCTTGTAGTGGGCAATTCATCTTTTAGTTCTTGATTAATTTTTTTCGCTACCTGTATACTGTGCTGCCATTTGTTAGGTAGCCAGCCATTAAACTCTTGCACCCAAAAAACTTTGTTGGCGGAGATATCAGTAACTAACACATAAGCTGGAATAATATTGGTTATTAGGACAGATATATAAATAATTAATAGTGTAGATAAGGGTGAAAAACGTAGGTTTCTAGTAACTATATTTAATTTAGTTATCAAAACTGGAAATAAAAGGCTTACCGCTAAAGGAATCACAAACAAACCAGTTAAAATAGTTGCCAAGTAATAGCGCATACTAACCGTTCCTCCTATAGAGGAAAGCATACCTGCCATAATTACTGTAGAAGCAATATATAGTAGTAATAAATATTTTGTATTATAGTTTTTAGCTAATACATATAAAAATATTACTAATAGTGAGGGGATATATAAATACAATAAAGGCGTAGAAAATAGATCGCTTAATGAAAATATTTTGTTTTTGCCATTGTACCAGACAAAATACCAAAATTGATCGGCAGCTACACCGCTAAAATTGTCTTTTAACCAATTTATTGTATTCCCTCCAGTTAATAAAGAAGCTGCGGTAAAAAATGTGATCGCCGCCGAAGTAAAAAGCAAAATTAATTTAGTTATTTTGTTACTTTCTTGCTTAATTAAATTAACAATAATTGCTCCACTAAGAGCAACACTAGAAGGTATGCCATAATCATTAGACCAAAGGGGTTGAATCCCAATTAAACAACCTGTCAAACAGTAAAATGTTTGCGGTTTATTCTGGCAGAACTTAAACAGGAATAAAACAATCCAGCTACTAATAAAAGGCAAGGCGCTACGTACACCTAAATTGCTATTTCCTGGCCCAGCAAGTTCCCAAAAGAGAGTTAATCTTTGGACATCGTAAGAAATAAGTATGAAAACAAAAGCAGCACTAATAAAAGCTTTTTTAATAGAAAAGCCAGATAGAAAAAATAAGGTTGTCAGTACAAGCAAATGTAATAAAACTGAGAGTAGATAAATGCTGCATTTTGAAGCTGCAAAGTTGCCACCAAAAAGATAAGTTAAAACGGCTGTTATATAAGTTGTACCCAATCCTAAATAAGGATTAAAATCACGTCCAGGAATTTCGCCTATAAATATTCTACGCAATGGATTAAATGTTTGAAAAGCTCCGTTGTAAGCTTTGTAATCTAAATTAAAGCTAAAGCTAACTGCTTGAATAAAAAATAACAGCGCTACAAATAATAAGGTTAAAAATAATATATTTTTCGAGTAAAAATATTTTTTGATTCTATTCATTATCTGGTGGATCAAATTTATGTAAGCAAGCTTTTAAAAGAGTTGTCATTACTAAAAAGTTACCTCTAATTGGAGTAATTTTAGTGGGGATCTTTCCCTTACCGGGGTAGCGCCGAGTTACAGGTATTTCTTTGACTAAATAACCTAGTTTTGCTGCTTTAATTGCAAGATAATAATGTAACTCATAAGCTGAAAAAATATTACGAAAAGGCGCAATTAATGGGTCTAATAATAATCTGCGGCTGTAAGCGCGAAAGCCATTAGTAGTATCTGTATACCAAAAACCCGCCGCTATACTAATCAAAGGAGCATGAATTAAACGGATAGCTAAGTAACGATTCCAAGGAGTATTAATTGCTTTTCCTCCTTTAATAAAACGTGAACCTTGAATGTGATCGCCTCCTCGTTCTAATGCTTCTATAAAAGCATATATAGCTGTAGAATCGTCTTTATTATTACCATCAATAGTAACAACTCCTTCATAGTTTTGTAACATAGCATAGGCAAAAGCCATCCGCATTTGAGCGCTTAGTTTACCTTTGCTTTGCTTAGTTAGTAAAGTTCGTACCAAAACACTTTTAAGAAAATCTATTTCTAAGGAGTTATCACCACTACCTCCATCAGCAATGATTACATCAATGTCTTGAGATATTGGTTGCATATTTTGTAATTGCTTTCTAATTTTTTCTCCTTCATTAATTACAAAAATACAAACACAATATTTACTTTGCTTCTCTCTTATTTCAACAGTTGTATGATTAGGTATTTGCCAGTGTTGGTATTTTTGATTCATAAGATGGCTTATATATTAATATTTTTAGAGTCGTTAACAATATTTCTTTGCTCTTGTTCTGAAATTAAAACTGAACTATTTTTCTCCTCAGCAATGTAATAAGCAGCCCATCCTTTAGACTTAGCGAAAATTAGTCCTACATACTCACATAAAATCGCTAAAATTATAGAAATAAAGAAGAACATGATAGCATTTTGGATAGATAATGTTACCCAGCCTTCAGCAACTTTTTCTTTAATTAAGTATACAAGTACCACGTAGCAAATATAAGCAATGTTAAAAATGCTTGCTAATATACTTAAATAACTAGCAAATCGTAAAGGATGAACAGAGTTAACTACAATTATTTGTAAAGCTAGGTTTAGGTATTCAATTAAACTCTTGCTACGCGAGACTTTATATCTTCTAATTGGTTCGTAAACAAAAGTTTGATATTTGTAGCCAATATAGAAACTGAGTAAATGCAAATAACGATATTTGTCTTGAACTTGAGTAATTGCATTAACTACTTGTCTGCTAAACACTCGAAATTGAGTAGCATTTTTTGTCAGAGGAATTTTTAATAAGTGATAACAAGACAGATAAAAGAAGTTAGCACCTATTCTTACCCACAATGGTTGCCCTAATCGATTTTTACTTACACCAATTAAGATGTCTTTACCATTTTTACATTGTTCAATTAATGGAGGAATTAGTAAGGGAGGATCGCATGGAAGTAGGACAACTACGAAGTCTCCAATTACTGCATCTAAACCTGATGAAATAGCAATTTCTGTACTAAAGTGTCGAGAAAGACTTATTAATCTAATACATTCATACTCTTTTAAGAGATTAATTACTTTTTCAGCAGTATCATCTTCCGAACCGTCATTAATCAGCACCAATTCAAAATAAGTATAATTTTGTCGCAATACCTGCATAATATCAGTAACAAAACTTTCAATAATTTCTGAGTGATTGTATAAAGGAGCAATTACCGAAACAAAATAATCAGAAGTATCCATTAATTATTATTGCCTTCACTTTCTAAAAACTGAAGTTCGTGGAAAATATCATACACATTATCAATTTTTCCTCCCAAAATACAAGTAAGATTTGGCAATTGCTGGTGGCGTTTAAATAAAATTGGTCTACTATCATCTACTTCACTTTGGGGTAAAACTGTTTTGACTTCCCAGAGTGAATCTACATAGCTACAGCTAGAGAGAATAGGTAAATAACGTGTAGCATCCCTAATCATATAAGGATAGTTTGTTTTACGGGTTGCTTGATGGTAAATTTTATTTGTAGCACTAGTAGTATTTTCTGTATCTTGCCAATAACAATGGGGTGTATATCTGACATGGCTTAAAGTATGCAGTTGTTTTGATGGAAAAGGCATAAGTGAAAAGAATGGCCCACACATAACAGTTATTCCGATATTTTTAATAGATTCGGGAACTTGCACAAGGACAATTTCAGCCAATTCATGTTTAAGCGGTATCGCCGTTAATTCGGAAGCTGAAAGAATTGTGTTGATAGCGGAGTAGGTACAGTTAAAAATATATTTAGCTGTAATGCAAGTTTGACCTAGGTTAGTGTTTATAGTAATATTTATTTTTTCTGTTTCTGTGATTTTCCTTACTTTAATTACGTCTGCATCGAATTTTATTTTGATTTGATGTTCTTCTAAAGCTACAAGCATTTTGTTTTTAAGCTTGATTGCATCAAAAACATATTCTTGGGTTTTAAATACTTCTTCTATTAAATTAGAGTTAAATAGGTTTTTGATGGTTGGAG
Source organism: Chlorogloea sp. CCALA 695 (assembly GCF_003003885.1). Classification (GTDB taxonomy): domain Bacteria; phylum Cyanobacteriota; class Cyanobacteriia; order Cyanobacteriales; family Chroococcidiopsidaceae; genus Aliterella. Next base: position 115,822 of record NZ_PVWN01000001.1, read on the forward strand.
ATACTAAGGTTATAGGGATATCAACGCGCTGACAAAAAGTTTTAAATTGACGGGCATTTACTTTAGAAAAATAGCTGCTAACTGCGTAATAGTTATCAAAACTACTAACGATGCAATCTTGATAATTATTGACAAATTTGTTAAAATTCACCTTTGATCGTAAAGCAGTTAAGAGGCTTCTAGGATAGTGATAACCATTGTGAACTCTAGCTTGATTGACATAGGAGGCGCGTTGAAATAAATCGGCTTCTTTCTCTAAAATAAGCACAGATTTTAGATGCTTTTTTAAGTATAAAGAAACTGTACAGCCAAAAAAACCCCCTCCAACAACAACGGCATCATAATGAGAATATTCAACCATATTAAAAACAAAACTTGATGTTATTTAAGTTAAAGTTAATATCAAAAAATTTAAAGTTTTCTGCCGAGGGGAGATTTGACAAAATTAACTGTATAGTTCAATCTAATCAGTGTAATTACAAATTAATATTACGTCTAGATTGACCCCTTGCCAAATTGCGGTTTTTAATGTATGAAACTAGAACCTATAGCGATCGCCGGAATTGGTTGTAGATTTCCCGGTGCTAATAATCCTCAAGCATTCTGGCAACTTTTGCGCGATGGTGTCGACTCGATTAGCGAAGTACCCGCGTCTCGGTGGAATGTAGAGGAGTTTTATGATCGCGATCCAACTAAACTAGGCAAAACAAATACTCGCTATGGTGGGTTTCTAGATAATATAGACCGCTTTGACCCCCAATTTTTTGGAATTTCGCCGCGAGAAGCTGTAACTATAGACCCCCAGCAGCGTTTATTATTAGAGGTAGCGTGGGAAGCTTTGGCAGATGCGGGGCAGCTTCCAGAACATTTAGCTGGGACGAAAACAGGCGTTTTTATTGGCATTGGCACGCACGATTATTCTATTTTACTGTGGCAAGATCCCGTTAGCGAACCTTATGCAACTACAGGTACGGGAAATTGTATTGCTGCAAATCGGATTTCCTACGTTTTTGATTTGAAAGGGCCCAGTATCGCCATTGATACGGCTTGCTCATCTTCTTTAGTTGCGGTACATTTGGCGTGTCAAAGCTTGTGGCAAGGTGAGTCTAGCTTGGCATTAGCTGGCGGCGTGAATTTGTTATTATTACCGACTTTAATGGTGGGTTTTAGTAAAGGCGGATTTCTGGCTGATGATGGCAGATGTAAAAGCTTTGATGCTAAAGCTAATGGTTACGTGCGGGGAGAAGGCGCGGGAATTGTTGTTTTAAAGCCCTTAGCGCAAGCTCAGGCAGACGGCGATCGCATTTATGCGGTAATTAGAGGTACAGCCGTTAATCAAGATGGTTTTAGCAATGGCATGGCTGCACCAAATCCCCAGGCGCAAGCGGCAGTTTTACGAGAAGCTTATAAAAAGGCGGGTTGCTTTGCGAATCAAATTCAGTACGTAGAAGCGCATGGTACAGGGACAAAATTAGGGGATTATGTCGAAGCGAAAGCTTTAGGCGAGGTATTGGCAGAAAATCGGACTATTGATAATTATTGCGCGATAGGATCTGTAAAAACTAATATTGGACACTCAGAAACCGCCGCCGGAATTGCTTCGCTAATTAAAGTAGCTTTGGCGATGAAACACAAGCAAATTCCGCCTAGTTTGCACTTTTCTACTCCCAACCCGGAAATAGATTTTGATAAATACTTGCTGCGCGTGCAAACAAATTTAGCACCTTGGGATAACGGGAAATTGGCTTTAGCTGGGATTAATTCTTTTGGGTTTGGCGGTACTAATGCTCATATAGTCGTTGAAGCAGCGCCAGAAATATTTGCAAGTAAGGAGTTACAGCGCCCGTTACAGCTATTGACAATATCCGCCAAAAGTGACAAAGCTTTAAGGGAATTGGCGCAAAGTTATCAAGAGTTGCTAAAAGATCCTTTAGTAAATGTTAGCGATGTTTGCTTTAGTGCAAATAGTAAGCGATCGCATTTTAACCATAGACTAGCAATTGTCGCAGATTCTAAGAGTATGGGCGACTTATTAACGGCGTATCTAAGCAACCATGACATCGCCGGAGTTGTTAGCCATCAAGTTACAGATAAAACACCGCCAAAAGTAGCATTTTTATTTACAGGACAAGGTTCTCAGTATGCAAATATGGGAAAACAACTGTACGAAACTGAGCCTTTATTTCGCGCTAATATCGAACGTTGCAAGACAATATTAGGCAACTACTTAGATATATCGTTAGAAGAAATCCTTAATTCGGAAGCTTTAGACAAAACTGCTTACACTCAGAGCGCTTTGTTTGCGCTGGAATACTCGTTAGCAAAGCTATGGATGTCTTGGGGAATTATGCCGTCGGTAGTGATGGGGCATAGTGTAGGAGAGTATGTAGCTGCTTGCATTGCGGGAGTATTTAGTTTAGAAGACGGCTTAAAATTAATTGCTCATCGAGGGCGTTTAATGCAAGGATTGCCTACTGATGGAGCAATGTTTGCAGTCATGGCAACAGAAGATAGAGTTAGGTATGCGATCGCATCTTACCCTGATCAAATTGCGATCGCAGCTATAAATGGCAGCCAAAGTATTACAATCTCTGGAAAAAGTGAAGCTATAGACAAAGTTATTGCGACTTTAGGAGAGATTAAAACCACAAAATTAAACGTCTCTCATGCTTTTCACTCGCCTTTGATGCAGCCAATGTTGGCGGAATTTGCACAAATCGCTGGAGAAGTAACTTATCACTCGCCGCAAATTGATTTATTTTCTAATGTCACGGGCAAAAATATCACTGATGAAATAGCTAATCCTGAATATTGGTGTCAGCATATTAGCCAAACTGTAAGATTTTCTGAGAGTATGGCTTGTTTGTACGAGCAAGGATATCGCGTATTTTTAGAAATTGGTGCTAAACCTATTTTATTAGGGATGGGGCGCAACTGTTTACCCCAAGAAGAAAATCTCTGGTTGCCAAGTTTACGCCCACAAGTAGAAATTGAACAACTTTTACAGAGTTTAGCCCAGCTTTATGTTAGGGGAATAAAGGTAAATTGGGTTAATTTTGAGCAAAATTGCGGGAATATTACTTCTTTACCTACCTATCCATTTCAACGTCAGCGTTATTGGTGGGAAGGCGCTAAATTAAAAAGCCAGTCAAAGGTTACAAATCATCCTTTACTAGGGCAAAAACTATCGAATACCGATAAAGAAATTCTTTTTGAATCAGTTATTAGCCAAGATACGCCAGCTTACTTAAAAGATCATAGCTTTAATAATCAACCAATTTTTCCAGCTACAGCTTACTTAGAGATGGCTTTGGCGGCGGGATTTGACACGATAAAGTCAGAAAAACTAGCAATTGAAAACTTTTCTATCGAAAAACCGCTAATTCTGACGGAAACTCCTACAAAAGTACAGCTAATTCTTACTCCTGAAGGTAAAAGCTATCGTTGGCAAGTATTCAGCCTTGATAATGATTCTTGGTTGCTACACGCTGGGGGAAAAATAGCTGTAGAGACTAAGACTATTGACGCAATGTTACAAGCAGAATGCGATAGCGCAAGCGCGCCCGATAGCGCAAGCGCGCCCGGTAACGGGCTGCGCTCTATTTCTGTTACAGACTATTATCAGCAAGTTAAAGAGCAAGGATTGGAATATGGTACAAGTTTTCAAGCCATTACAGAACTTTGGGTAGGGAAAGAAGAAGCTTTGGGTAAAGTTGAATTGCCTTTAGCTGCGGAAAACTACCAATTTCACCCAGTTTTGCTAGATGGAAGTTTGCAAGTTTTGGGGGCAATACTGCTTGATAATGATACCTATTTACCTGTAGGATGCGATCGCATTTCTGTATATCGTCGCCCTAATAACTGCTTGTGGAGTCACGTACAGCTAAAATCAGTGGGGCAACAAATTAAGGCAGATTTACAACTATTTGATGAAAATAAAGCTTTAGTAGCCCAGATACAAGGGTTGACTTTGCGTTATGCAAATCGCCCTAAACCTATAAAAGCTGACTTATCAAGTTGGTTGTATGAAGTTGATTGGCAAGCTAAACCTAAATCCTTGCATTCTAGAAAAGCTGAGAATTGGTTAATATTTGCCGATAATCAAGGAATAGGGGCAAGTTTAGCAGAGAAGTTGAGAGAGAGCGATAGCGCAAGCGCGCTCGGTAACGGGCTTCGCATTATATTAGTTTTTCCTAGTCAAGCTTACCAAAAAGTAGGCGAAAGCTACCATATAAACCCCGCCAATCCCCAAGACTTTCAGCAGCTAATAGCGGAAATTAAACAGCCTTTAGATAAAGTTGTGCATTTATGGAGTGCAGAAGATACTCAACAAATGGGTTGCGGCAGTGTATTACATTTAGTACAAGCCCTAACTGGAGTTGCAAAATCTCCGCAATTGTGGCTTGTCACTACAGCAACCCAAGCCGTAGATAATCAAACACCTTTACAAATACAACATTCAACTTTGTGGGGATTAGGGAGAGTAATTAGATTAGAACATCCCGATTTGCGTTGCGTAAATTTAGACTTAGATTTCTTAACAACCCCCAACTTATTTACAGAATTAAACTCCCAAGCAGACGCAGAAAACCAAATTGCTTATCGTCAAGGGATTCGTTATGTAGCTAGATTGATTCGGCGCAATTCTCCTGAAGCAACTGCAACCCAACTTAAAATATCTAGCTACGGAATGCTAGATAACTTAAAATTACTTCCATATCAGCGCCAAGCACCAAAACCCGGAGAAGTAGAAATTAGAGTCTGCGCGGCGGGATTGAATTTTAGAGATATTCTCAATGCTTTAGGAATGTTGCAAGAGTATTTAGAAAAAACGGGCTATGCAAAAGCGACAGATGCTCTCTTAGGTGGCGAATGTGCGGGGAAAGTTGTCGCAGTGGGAGAGGGGGTAGAAAAGCTAAAAATTGGAGATGAAGTAATTGCAGCGCAAGCATTAGGGAGTTTGAGCAGCTTTGTTACAGTTAATGCTCAGTTTGTCATCGTCAAGCCCAAGGAATTAAGTTTTACGGAAGCGGCAACAGTTGCAACTACATTTTTGACAGCTAGTTATGGATTACATTATCTAGCCAAAATTAAACCAGGCGATCGCATTTTAATCCATGCTGCGGCAGGAGGGGTAGGACTCGCTGCCGTACAAATAGCCCAAAAAGCCGGAGCGGAAGTTTTTGCGACTGCAAGCTTTGCAAAATGGGACTTTTTGAAGTCTATCGGCGTAAACAATGTCATGAATTCCCGCACTTTAGACTTTGCCCAAGAAGTCGCCGGAATGGATATTGTTTTTAACAGCTTAAATGGCGAATTTATCCCGAAAAGCTTAGAAGTTTTAGCCCCCGGCGGTAGATTTATCGAAATTGGCAAGCTGGGAATTTGGGATGAAAGCCAAGTAAAACAAACTAGAGCCGATATTAGCTATTATGCTTTCGATTTATTAGACCTATCAACGCAAAATCCTGGCTTAATTGCCCAGCTATTAGCGGAATTAATGCCAAAATTCCAGCAAGGCAGTTTACAACCTTTACCACATAAAGTGTTCCCGATTGCTGACGCTGCGATCGCTTTTCGTTATATGGCGCAAGCCAAACATATCGGCAAAGTAGTAATATCTTTGCCCGAAGTAGATAATAAACTCATAATTAGAGACGATTGCAGCTACATAATTACAGGCGGTTTGGGCGACTTGGGGCTACAAACGGCTAAATGGTTAATTGCGCAAGGTGCTAAACATTTAGTCTTAATAGGGCGCAATATAGAGCGAAATATTAGCCAACTAGCAGGAGCTAAAATTTATTTAGTTCAAGCTGATGTATCTAAGCTAGAAGATGTTAATAGAGTTTTAAGCGGCGATTTTCCCCCAGTGCGCGGCGTAATTCATGGGGCGGGAGTGCTAGACGATGGCTTACTGCAAAAGCTTTCTTGGCAGCGTTTTAGTGATGTTATGAAGCCCAAAGTTGCCGGGGCTTGGAATCTGCATTTAGCTACTCAAAATTTACCTTTAGACTTTTTTGTCTGTTTTTCCTCTATCACCTCGCTCTTAGGTTCTCCTGGACAAGGCAATTATGCGGCAGCTAACGCTTATATGGATGCTTTAGTTCATTATCGTCATCAATTGGGATTGCCTGGTTTGAGCGTTAATTGGGGGGCTTGGGGCAATGTAGGTATGGTAGCTCAATTAAAGGAACGCGATCGCCAAAAAATTACCGCCCAAGGAATGGGTACTATTGCTCCAGAGCAAGGTTTGCAGCTATTAAAAGAGTTATTAGCCCAAAAAGCTATTCAAGTCGGCGTTTTTCCCGTCGATTGGGCTAAGTTTCCTTATTCGTCGCCATTTTTAGAGAATGTAATCCCCCCAAAGGCAAAAAGTAGCTCATCATCGGAGTTTGTCCAAAAGTTAGAAATAGCGAGTGTAGAAATTCGCCAAACTATTTTATTCGATTTTGTCCGCTCCCAAATTGCCAAAGTTTTAGGTTTTAGTTCGCCAGAATCTATCGAAGCAAGTGAAAATTTTGCTGATTTAGGTATGGATTCGCTGATGGCCGTAGAACTAAAAAATCGTCTACAAGCTACTCTAGGCAAATCTATCGCTCAATCATTGGTTTTTGACTATCCCAACCTCCAAGCGCTAGTTGAGCATCTGCTTGTGGAAGTATTAGCGCTGGATGCAACGCCGGAAAAACTCACAATTGAACCTATCGAACTTAACCAAACCCCACTCAATACAGAAGTTGCAATCATTCCTAAAACGCAGCCTAACGAACAAATTAACCAAATCCCACTTAATGCAGAATTAGAAATTCCGCCGCAATTCTACCAATTTTCCCTTTCTCCAGAATACTTAAGCATCCGCCATGACATTGATGCTGGGCAAAAAATTGGCAATCCTTTTTTCAAAGCCCATACAGGTATAGCGAGAGATATTATCCAGATTGAAGGGGAAGAATTAATTAATTATGCCAGCTACAACTATCTAGGACTATCGGGAGAAACCCAAGTTTTCCAAGCTGTCAAGAAAGCCGTTAAACGTTATGGTACATCAGTTTCCGCAAGTCGGCTTGTTTCGGGAGAAATCCCGCTACACAAAGAGTTAGAGCGAGAAATTGCTGACTTTTTGGGCATGGAAGATTGTATTGTGTACATTGGCGGACACATGACTAACGTAACTACTATCAGCCACCTATTTCAGAAAAATGATTTAATTCTCTACGATGCGCTCAGTCATAACAGTATTCGTCAAGGTTGCGCGTTATCGAATGCTACAGCAATAGAATTTCCTCATAATGATTGGCAAACTTTAGATCGCATCTTACTAAATCGCCGCCACCAATACGAAAAAGTTTTGATTGTGGTTGAAGGTATTTATAGTACCGATGGCGATATTGCTCCTTTACCGCAATTAATAGAGGTTAAAAAACGCCATAAAGCTTTTATTTTGGTCGATGAGGCGCACTCTATCGGCGTATTAGGCAATTCTGGGCGCGGTATTGGCGAATACTTCCAAATAACTAGTACAGATGTAGATTTATGGATGGGTACATTGAGCAAAGCTTTTGCTAGTTGCGGCGGTTACATTGCAAGTAGCAAAGAATTAATAGAATATCTCAAGTACACCGCACCCGGCTTTGTGTTTAGCGTCGGTATGTCTCCACCCAATACGGCGGCGGCGTTAGCGGCTTTGCAACTACTTAAAACTGAGCCAAAAAGGGTTACTAAGTTGCATAAAAAAGCTCAACTTTTCTTGCAATTAGCCAAAGAGCGAGGATTTGATACAGGGGATAGTAATAATTCGCCGATCATACCAATTATTGTTGGAGAAAGCGATCGCGCTGTCCAGCTATCTCAGCTATTATTCAAGCGCGGTATTAATGTTTTACCGATGATTTACCCCTCAGTTGCTTACAATGCTGCTCGTTTGCGCTTTTTTATAAGTTGCACTCATACCAAAAAACAAATAAAGTTTACCTTAGATGTGCTTAGTGATGAGATTTCTAAAATTTAGTTAATAGGTTAGTTGATGAAAATAGCTATTATTAGTTCTGGTTTTTTGCCTGTCATTGACGGCGTAACTGTCACGCAAATTAATAGAGTTCGTGAATTAAGCCAGTGCGGACACAAAGTTTTATTGTTTTGCCCTGACTATAGCCAAATAGCTAATATTTACCCCAATTGGAAAGCTTATACAGGAAACATTTTGCCTGAAGTAAAAGTAGTTAATCTTGATAGTGAGTCATTTGTAGGTTTAGATTTTGAGCGTAATGTTTCTCGAAAGTCTTATCAGGTAGTTTTACAAGAATTACAAAATTTTCAGCCGGATATTATTCATGTAGACGAGCCAGAAAGGTTATTTACAGGCTTTTTAAAGATTCCTGGAATAGATTATGCTAAACGGGCTGATATTCCTTGCGTTAGTTTTTTTCATACTAACTTATTAGAATACGGCAAAGATTATTTTAATACACCTACGGCTATAGATACAATTGTTAAGTATATTTTAAAGCTTCCCTTAGCGTGGATTTACAACAATTACGATTTGACGCTAGTTTCGAGCCAAGTTACTCAAACTAAACTTAAAAAACTAGGCGTAAATAATATATTAACTGAAGAATTATTAGGGATAGATATAGAAAAGTTTTCACCAACACTTAGACAAACAGATTTTTTTGAAAGTAAGTATCAAATTCCAAATATCGATAGTAAAGTTAAGTTAATCTTTTTAGGGCGCTTAACTCCCGATAAAGGCTGGAAATTTACTATAGATGCGTTTACAAAAGCCCAAAAGGTAAATCTTGAGGATGTAGCTTTAATTATTGCTGGTGATGGCTCAATGCGCGATCGCATTTCCCAAGAATTAGCTAAATTAACCCCCCACACCCACTTACTAGGTAGAGTTTCCCCCGACGACGTACCCGCACTACTAATTAACAGCGATATTCATGTCACTACCTCCGAAAAAGAAACTAAAGGTTTGACTATTTTAGAAGCTATGGCGGCGGGAATCCCAGTATTAGCGCCTCGTGCTGGCGGCTTAGTTGATAGTATTGAAGATGGGGAAAATGGCTTGCTATTTACACCGCAAGATACAGTAGATTTTACAACCAAGCTCAAAACTTTAATCGATAACCCTAAATTGCGTCAAACAATGGGAATAAAAGCAAAAGCATCGGTTGCTGGGTATAGTTGGGAGCAAGCAACCAAAAACTTACTAAAAATATGGGAGCAGCAAATCAAAGCTAAAAGCAATTAACTTTTGTATCCGTTAAGCTAAGTAATAGCGGATTCTTTGCTGTAAATTATTCTACCAATGCAACTAAGATTTTCCCAAGATATTAAATCGCTTCTAGAAAAACTATCCCAGCAACCCTTAACTCTTGGCGATATTTTGGCGGAAACTTCCGAGCGGGGGTTTAGCTTAGTTATATGTTTATTAGTTTTACCGTTTTTGTTGCCTGCACCGCCCGGACTGACAGGTCCATTAGGTACAGCTTGTATAATTTTAGCCGGACAAATGGCATTAGGAAAGACTTCGCCCTGGCTACCTAAAAGAATCGCTAAGTTTAAGTTTCCCCATTGGTTTGTCCTCAAACTACTCCAACTACTGAAAAGAGTAACGAAAGTTTTAGAAAAAATCACTCGCCCGCGCTGGTCAAAATTAGCCCAAAGTCCTCAAGCTTGGCGGTTAAATGGACTTTGCATTGCTTGGTTATCTGTTTTACTAATTTCGCCAATTCCGTTTACAAATCCTATCCCGACGGTAGGAATTTTATTATTAGCTGTTGCAACCTTAGAAGCGGATGGCTTATTGATGTGTATTAGCTATGGACTTACAGTGTTAATTTCCTTATTTTTTGGATTTATTGGTTACGCACTTTGGCAAGCACCAAGCTTGTTACCAGCTTTCTTCAAGTAACGTAGAGCTTACAACCCCAAAATCAACCGCGCCAAATTGAAGTAAATCAAAACTCCCGCAACATCCACCGCCGTAGTGATAAACGGCGCAGACATCAAAGCTGGATCTAGACGCAGAAAACGAAACAAAAAGGGCAAAGCTGAGCCAGAAACCGAAGCTAAAACAGAAATTACAACTAAACTCACACCTACAGAAATCGCCACCGCCCAGTTACCTTGCAAAAAGTATGCCCAAACTGTAGCTATACTCCCCAACATCGTACCGAGCATTAATCCCGCAATTCCTTCACGAAGAATTACCTGATACTGTCCCATCGCCCGAATTTCATCAGTATTCATCCCCCGAATTACTACCGTTGACGACTGCGCCCCCACATTTCCCCCTGTACCCGTTAAGAGGGGAATAAACGCCGCTAGAGAGACTACTTGTTGTAAAAGACTTTCTTGAGACTTAATAATTGTCCCAGTGACAGTATTTGTCAGCAGCAAAACTAATAGCCACACTACCCGCTTGCGCGCAACGGTAAGTAAATCTGTCTGAAAGTAGTTATCGCCCCCCGACTGTACCCCACCACCCAAAGCATAAATATCTTCGGTAGTTTCTTCTTGAATGATGTCGATAACATCATCTACCGTGACAATCCCTACAAGGCGCTGCTCCCTGTCTACTACAGGTACAGCCAGAAAGTCGTAACGCTGAATAACTTTAGCAACTTCTTCTTGATCAGTATCTGTGTAAATAAATACCGCCTCTCGCGTCATAATTTCCCCAATTGTTTGCTGAGGCTGAGAAGTTACCAAGTCTCGCAATGACAATGTACCTGTCAAGCGCCGCGCATTGTCGGTAACGTATAAGTAGTAAATTGTTTCGGTGACATTTGCTAAATCACGAATACGCTCTAACGCTTGAGAAATTGTAAAGCCCTCTTTAAAAGAAATTAATTCCGGTGTCATAATCCGCCCCGCCGTACCAGCCTCATAGCCTAGAAGCTGGGCGGTGGCTTGCCTTTCGGTAGGGCTGAGTTGTTCTAGAAGCCGATTAACAATTTTTGCTGGCAATTCGTCAAATAGCCGCACGCGATCGTCTGGAGACATTTGATCGACAATATCCAACACATCTTGGCGCTTAAATTCTTCAATTAATGCCTGTTGGATGCTGGAATCTAAATATTCGTAGACTTCAATTGCTTCACCCTTAGAAAGTAAACGAAAAGCGATCGCTTGCATCGCTTCGGGTAAGCCTTCAATAGCTTCGGCAATGTCGGCGGGTTGTACGGGTACTAAAATAGCCTTAGCGCCTTGCAAGTCGTTTTGTTCTAATAACGCCTGCAATTGACTCCGTACTAAATCTCGTAATTCTCGCCGCGAAACATCTTGCAGGGTATTAGAGGGTAAATTGTTATTTTCAGTCAAAGCCTACCATCCTTCCGCCATTCGCTCGATGTTGCTGCTTTTAGTCTAGGGGATAGCGGTATAGATAGGTTAAATGCGATCGCTCATTTATTTTAACCACCTTACTAATTCCATCCCCAACTTGACGCTGGCAATTCCTCCTAAAGCACTAGCAACCCCATAAATTAATGCTGGTACAATCTGCACGGCTTTAATTAGACTTACTGTATCTAATCCATAAGTAGAAAACGTTGTATAAGAACCCAAAAACCCCGTAGCTATTAGTAATCTTACTTCGGGAGTAATTGTTATTACTGTTTCTGTTGCCAAACTAAAAAATAAGCCCATCAAGAAACAACCAGTCATATTAATAAAAAACGTACCGTAGGGAAAAGCAACCCCAAAACGCTCTACAAACCATAAGTTAAGGTAGTAGCGACTCAAAACCCCAGCAACCGCGCCTAAACTAACAGCTACAGGATTGCGAATTGCAGCATCGTTAAATATCAAAATCTAAGCTCGTAAATAATTAAAATCTATATTGTTTTGGTTTCTAAAGTTAGATTATATACATTCTGAGTTTTGAAATGTAATAGAAACTACGAAAAACTAAGTAGCTAAATAAGTCCTACCCTGCAAATCTGATTTTAGGTAGATGCAATAAAGAGAAATTTTAAGCAATAATACAACGATTAGATTACCTAGCAATATCAAAAATACAACAAGTCACTTAAGGGCAGAACCTCAAAACGAGTAGTTGTTAATAGAAACAACAGTTTTTGAATTTATAGACAAATAAAAATTACTGCAATCAAGGAGCAAAAGTAATGACTGAATCAAACGATATCCGGATTGAAATTATCCCTCAAGGTAGTGCCATCACTCCTCAAACAAACGCCCTAGTAGAAAGCGAAATGGCTGGAGAAACCGAAGCTATAAAAAGTGAAACAAAGGCTTTGATTGACGCGATTAAAAAACGCGCCCAATCAGAAGCGCAATCGGCGGGAACTATAACCCGTGAAGCTTATCTGAATGCTGTAAAGAAAGCACGGACAACCATTGAAGAAAATAAACTTATCGAACGCGATCGCATTGAGCATTCCTTTGAAATTGTACAAAGAGAAGCAGAGAAAAACTTTAATTCTGTAGCCAAAGAAGTATCAGAAATAGGCGATCGCCTAGCAGATGCAGCCAAAGCCGCTTGGGAAGTCTTGACAGCACCTCGCCCTCGTTCGTAAGCAGTAGAGAGTGTAGACTTCTCTACACTCTTTTTTGCAAAAGTCTTCCCAATTCCCAATTACCCACTCTCTTTTTGCAGCAAGATGGCAACGAATGCTAGATAATGGGGGAATTTGCAATTTCTATAGATCCCATTTTCAGCAAAAATATACTTATGCGAACTCACTATTGCGGCGAAGTTGATAAAAAAGCTATTGGAGAAACCGTCAACCTATACGGATGGGTAGATCGTCGCCGCGATCATGGAGGCGTGATATTTTTGGATCTGCGCGATCGCACAGGAGTAGTACAAATAGTTAGCGATCCTGTGCGTACTCCCACTTCCTACGACGGAGCCAACGCCCTCCGCAATGAGTATGTAGTCCAAATTACCGGAATCGTCACTAAGCGCCCCGAAGAATCCTTAAACCCGCGCCTAGCTACTGGAGAAATCGAAATCTATGCCGAAAGTATAGAAATACTTAACGCCGTTCGCAAACAATTACCGTTTCAAGTAGCTACTTCTGAAACCGAGTCAGTAAAGGAAGATTTGCGGCTGAAGTATCGTTATTTAGATTTGAGACGCGATCGCATGGCGGGAAACATGAAATTGCGCCACCAAGTCGTTAAAGCTATTCGCCGCTACCTCGAAGACGAACAAAATTTTATTGAAGTTGAAACGCCAATTTTGACTCGTTCAACCCCCGAAGGCGCTAGAGATTATTTAGTCCCCAGTCGCGTCAATCCTGGAGAATGGTTTGCTTTACCTCAATCGCCGCAACTATTTAAGCAATTATTGATGGTATCGGGGATGGATCGTTATTATCAAATTGCCCGTTGTTTCCGCGATGAAGACTTGCGCGCTGACAGACAGCCAGAATTTACGCAATTAGATATGGAAATGAGCTTCATGGCTCAAGAAGATATTATTAATTTGAATGAAGACTTAGTTTGTCATATCTTCAAAACTGTTAAAGGTACCGATTTACCTCGTCCTTTTCCCCGGCTGACTTATACCGAAGCAATGGAACGCTACGGGAGTGATAAACCTGATACTCGTTACGGTTTGGAACTTGTAAACGTTTCAGACTTATTTAGTACATCGGGATTTAAAGTATTTTCCGGCGCGGTTGCAAGTGGCGGTGTAGTAAAAGTGTTGCCAATTCCAGGGGGAAACAATGCAATTTCTAACGTTCGCATTAAGCCCGGTGGAGATTTATTTAAAGAAGCTAGTGTTGCGGGGGCGAAAGGTTTAGCTTACATTCGGGTACGCGATGATGGCGATATTGATACCATTGGGGCAATTAAAGACAATTTAAGCCCAGAGCAAAAACAAGAATTACTTAGCCGTACAGGGGCGAAAGCTGGAGATTTGATGCTATTTGCGGCAGATAAGGTCGAAATTGTTAACAAAACCCTCGATCGCTTGAGAAGTGCGATCGCTCTGGAGTTGAATTTAATTGATGCTGACAAAATTAACTTGCTGTGGGTGACAGATTTCCCGATGTTTGAATGGAATGGGAGCGAGCAGCGTTTAGAAGCCCTACATCACCCCTTTACTGCGCCCCATCCTGACGATTTGCACGATCTTAAAACCGCTAGAGCGCAAGCTTACGATTTGATATTCAACGGCTTTGAAATTGGCGGCGGTAGTTTGCGGATTTATAAAAAAGAAATTCAAGAACAAGTATTTGCAGCCATTGGGTTAACAAAAGCAGAAGCTGACAGTAAATTTGGCTTTTTGCTAGAAGCCTTTGAATACGGGACTCCACCTCACGGAGGTATTGCTTACGGCTTAGATCGGTTAGTAATGTTATTAGCTGGTGAGGAGTCCATTCGTGATGTAATTGCTTTTCCCAAAACTCAGCAAGCTAGTTGCTTATTGACGGCTGCGCCTTCAGGTGTAGATGACAAGCAGTTAAAAGAATTGTACGTTGCTTCTACGTACGATCCCAAAGCTTAATAATTTTGAGTTGATTTCAAAAAACTGCCTAATTCAAAATTATTTACGTGTCCCCTCCTATGAATCGAACTTTTACACCTCTGCAACAGTCTTTATTTACTTGGCTGCTAATCCTAGCGACAGGATGGGCGACACTTAGCGCTTTGAAATACGTAGGCGAGTTGCTGAGTATTTTAATTACGGCTGGATTAATTGCTTTTCTACTCAATTACGCTGTAGCGGCGTTAAGTCGCTTTTTGCCTCGTGGTTTTGCCGCTTTACTCGTCTACTTACTTGCAGGAGTAACAATTGTAGTTATTGGCTTAACTGTCGTACCTCCGGTATTTAACCAAGCTAGGCAACTTGTAACTAACTTACCTTCTTTACTAGAGGGAGGACAAGACCAACTTACCGCCTTTCAAGATTGGAGCATCGAACATAATTTACCTTTTGACGTGCGAATACTGGCATCACAGCTATTAGATCGAGTACAAACTCAAGCAGAAGCGATCGCCTCTACAGGTTTTGGCTTGGTTATTGGCACTTTTAACTGGGTTTTAGACTTAATTTTAATCTTAGTAATCGCTTTCTATATGCTGATTGATGGCGAAAAGCTATGGCTAACTATTACGGGGGTATTTTCCCCCAAAATTCGTAGTGGCTTAACTGAAGCATTGCGGCGCAACTTACAAAGGTTTGTCTCTGGTCAATTGCTCTTAGGCTTATTCATGGCAACTACCCTAACTTTGGCGTTTTGGTTGCTAAAAGTGCCATTTTTCCTTTTGTTTGCCGTAGTTATTGGCTTACTAGAAGTTGTCCCCTTTATTGGTGCAACTTTAGGAATTGCGATCGTTACAGTGGTTGTGGCTTTTATTGACTGGTGGCTGGCTTTGCAATTATTGGGAACTGCGATCGCCATTCAACAGGTAAAAGATAATTTAGTTGCGCCCCGCATTATGGGAAATCTTACAGGTTTATCGCCAGTAATTATTTTTATTTCCATTTTATTAGGCGCTCAAATTGGCGGCATATTAGGTGTAATTTTAGCAATTCCTCTAACGGGTGTTGCTAAAAGTTTGGCAGAAATTGTTGTCGATCCGCGCCTACCGCCGCAGACAGGATCGTTTTTTCACAACCCTTTTGCCAAAGATACAATTGATATAACTACAGAAAATTATGATGGCGATGGACGTTCTCGTTCTGACAAGTCGCAGTTAAATTTACCCTGATTAAACTATGAACAAGTACAAGGAAATTTTGCGGGTTATCCTGGCGATGTCAATTATCATCGTTGGTATTCTTCACTTTGCCATCCCCGATCCTTTTGTAAAAATTGTCCCGCCTCAACTTCCTGATCCTCTGGCATTAGTCTATATCAGTGGAGTTTTTGAAATATTGGGCGGAATTGGGCTATTAGTCCCAAATGTTAGCCGTGCCGCCGCTTGGGGTTTAATTGCGCTATTTGTCGCCGTTTTTCCAGCTAATATCAATATGGCAGTTAATCGCATCCATCTCGACAATGTTCCCGATTCACCCGTATTTCAATACATCCGTTTACCCCTCCAAGCGGTACTAATTGCTTGGGCTTACTGGTATACAAAACCATCCTCCGATGCTCGTAATCAAGCTTCATTAATCAACTTAGATGAAAAATAATTGCGATCAGTCACAATAAAATACTCAGAGATTCCCCCTTTTAAGGGGAAAAATATTTATTATACCCCCTTTTTTAAAGGAGCTCGCCAACTACAACAAAAGGACTTTTACAACATTTCTAATAAGCCTGCTATCCACTATTTTTGATTAAGCGGACACGGGACGGTATTTCTTCCTGACCAATCGGTAAAAGTATTTTCATCTTTATAATGTCGGGGAGTTTCCATCAATAAATTCCAAGCATCCCCAGCATCTAATAAATTCATCCGACCAGGATAATGAGTTTGAATTAACTCTTGCACTAGAGGATAATAATCTGAGTTTATACCAGGAAAAATATGATGTTCGGTATGATAAGAAAAGTTTAAATGTAACTTATCAAATATCTTAGGAACGCGTAGAGAAATACTATTTATCAATGGATCATTAATCGTTGTCATGCGACAAAGCATATGATTTGTATAAATATAAAACATCAATCCCGCGTAGCCAATACCAATAGGTAGAAAGTAGCCAAGTACAAGTTTTAAAGGCGAAAATTGCAGAAACGCAATAATACAAAAGTGCAGCGATAACATTACTAAAAGTTCACCCAGTATTGCTACACGTTTCTTAGAACTACGCGAAAAAGCGGCGGGAACGTAGTCAGCAGGTTTTTGATTAAATAATAATGTAGAAGTCAAATTGCGAAAAGCATGGACTCCCCAAGCCGTAGCCATTCCTACAGTTAGAAATAGCGGATTAACAGCAAAAGAAGGTACAAATAGGTTTTGAATCCACTTACCCCAAGTTTTAGGTTGTTCGTATAAATAATTGCGATCAGGATCGGCTAAGGAGTTTGTTTTGCTATGATGTTCTTGGTTATGTACTGCTTTCCACATTGTAGGTGGCATCCATAACATTGTTAATCCCAACAAACTTAGAAAGTGGATTAAGCGATTATTTTTAATTACGCTGCCGTGCATGATGTTATGAGACGTAAAGAGTAAAACAATTACACTATTTCCCATGACTACAGCTATTGGTAAATAAAGCCAAAGCAGATATACAGACCAATTATTTAGCTGCAATGCGATCGCCCAACCGCAAATTAGTATGGCTATATTCAATAGTAAAACGAAGATTTTACTCGGATCGCTTTCAAAAGCCTTAGCAGGAAGAAATGGTCGCAAGGTTTTTGCATATTCAGCTTGAGTAATCATCCGATCGTCAATTTTCATGCATTTTGTGAAGGTAGATGACTTATTTAAAAAAATCAAGCTAATTTTTAACTTGATTTACGATTTGATTGTACTTAGACAGCTAAATACAACTTGTTAAAAACTTAACCTCTAAAAAACGAAAAAAGAACTTTAAATCGATTTTTTTAAGATACAGCTTTATTTGAGACAAAAAAATATTTGTATAAGCCCAGTTTAGGATGACAAAAAATGGCTTTTGTGTTATACAACTAACCGAAACTATTTTAAATAATTATTTTTGCCCACTATGTGATTGTACAGTTAATTTTTAAATATTTTTCTAGATATTTGTAAACTGAGTTTACAGAGGTTTTTAGGTATTCTAGCGGCACAAATTACAGGCAAGGTCGCTCACAATTGGCACTTTGGGATCGCCAGAATATCAAGCAGATTTAGCAGAACATTTAAAAGAACAACTCGTACCCGATAGTTTTTGGCAGTTTTTACAAGGTAATAAAATAAAAATTGTTATTGATGGAGATAAAACACTTCCTTACCAAGAAGCAGAACGGCACATTGCTAGTAAAGAACGGGATATTGCCTTTACTCTCTCCCCAGTGATTTCTGTAACAGTTAAAGACAATGGCTATACTTTTGCAGCGCGAATTCCTAGTAGCAAAACCTATCAATCAGCACTATTTGTCAAAGCTGATAGCGCCATTAAATCCATTGACGATATCAAACCGACAACTACAATCGCTTTAGGTGCGACTAATTCAGCCTCTAGCTTTTATATGCCGTCCTACGACCTATATGGCAAGCGCGCAACACTATATATAGGTCATCGGGGTTCAGAAATTTTAAAACTGGTGAAAACAGGCAAAGCCGATGTCGGGTCGGCAGCTTTGGGAGATACGATTAAAGCTACAGATGCAAATATTCGCATCTCATCCATCAAAGTTGAGATATCCCTAGTTCGGGAATTTATTTATCTTCTAAACTCTCCGAATCAGACCGTCAAACGCTGAAGAAATTGCTTATAACGCTCCAAAAGACATTCAAAAAAAAGCTAATTACGCTTCAGGCTTAGAACCAGACTATACGTTTTTTAGAGGAATTATTGGTAAAGCTCAAAGCATTCAAATTTGCTCAGACTTGACAAAAATCCTGTCAATTTATTTTGTGCTGACAGTTATAAGCTGATTACTGTAACTGGCAAAATCAATGGTTGGAGTAATAAATCTAGCGATCGCGTCCCAAATCTTAGAGAAAGTAGCGGTAAGATTTATCGCCTAACTATATCGCCACAGATACTTAATGAAGCGATCAGTAATTCTGAACCAATAGGTATCCAAGGTAAAGAAGTTCAAATCAAAACAGCTACCATGCCACAGAGACTTGCAGATGGAAGTTTTGAATTGAAGATTAGGCAAGCACGTCAACTAAAGGTTTTAGCTACTGCAATCGCTACAACTACTAATCAAGCATTATGAACCAAAAACTGGCTGGCTTAATAAGACTAACGCTGATTAGCTCTGTTACTCTTAGTATTGCAACCGTATCTAATTTTTTCACCTATCACAAATACTGGAACTTTACGATCTTTGCAGTCTTTGCAGTAGAGTTCAATATCTTGTCTCATTCTCTACCAACAAAGTTATCGATAGCAAGACCGCTCTAAACTAAAAGACGAGCGCCTGCAAGTACAGCAAATACAACTACGATTAAGTGGTCAAGCAAAAACGGCAAGCAAATCTTGCTGCGATGCAAATTTATAAGCCTTTATTAGATTTCTCTAAAAATGATTGTAGCTGAAACACCTCGTTTAATTCTCCGGCATCTGAATCTAGATGATGTAGAGGACTTGGCGGCAATTTATACAGATCCCGTTGTGATGAGATTCTTTGGTGGTACTTATACTTACGAAAGTACAAAGCAGTGGTTAGAAGAAAGAGTTTTCAAGTGCTATGAGCAAAGAGGATGGGGTTTGTGGGCGACAATTTATAAAATGGAAAATAAGTTAATTGGACGATGCGGCTTAATACCTCAGCTAGTAGATGGGCAAGAAGAAGTTGAAATTGGCTACCTACTAGCAAAAGATTACTGGGGTAGGGGTTTAGCAACAGAAGCAGCCTGTGTTAGCCGGGATTATGGCTTTGAAAAACTGGAAGCAAACCGTCTAATATCGCTTATCGATCCAGACAACATAGCATCGCAACAAGTAGCGAAGAAAGTTGGTTTGTCTTATGAAAAGGATACTTATATGTGGAATAAAACCGTCCGTGTCTATGCAATGTCTGCGGAAAAAGTAATCGCACCAGATAGATAGATGCGATTACTTTTCATCTTTACTGCACAGGTTTTGCTATATCCTGCACCTTAAACCCTGATCCTGCGACTATTTTCCCCGTCGCATAACCGTTACTAACTTCGACTAACTCTACTCTGCCGATAGGAGACGTAATCGAGCGCAATACTCTACCAGTTTGGGGATCTTTAACTTCTTTGACTACTCGCTCAATTGAAAGATTCATCCCACTTTTAAAGCCAGATTCCGAACCTTTATTGATAGTAATTAAGTTGCCGTAATATCAGCAACTATAGCGCTGACGGTAGGTAAAACCGACGGTAAAGCAGCTAATTTGGCATTAGCGGTTACAAGTTCGTTAGACATTTTGGCGATCGCCGACTTCGCCGCCGTACTCAACAAAGTATCTGTATTATCAGTGCTAGTGTTACCACTCAAACCACGCAAGCTAATACCACCACCGCTTTTATCAGCTTTACCCTCGCCTTCAGCAACGGCTAAAATTTCGCCAGTAGTCGTACTAACTAAACGGGAATTGACTTGCACGATCGCTTTATTTTTCTCTGTGCTGCCACCAATCCCTAAAAATCCACCAATGCTACCACCGGATCTCGATTTTTCTACATTAAATTGTGTAATCGTCCCAATTATGACGGCATCAGCTCCTAGAATTTTGCCAATTTGCGCAGCCGTAGAGGCATCTACTCGCCCCGATGTACCAAAATTTTGTTCTTTTAGTATCTGTTCAACTTTGCTGCGCTCCAAGACAATGTAAGTGCCATCTTTAACTAAAGTATTAGTTAGCAAGTCACTAACACCTTTAGCTGGCCCGATTCCTAACCAACCGTAGTAATAGCCAGTAGTGCTGGTACTTGCAAAATCAAAATCTAAAACAGCAACGCGCTTGCGTTCTGCAGGCGCTTAAGCCACAATAATTTTCGCCGCAATTGGTTTGGAAATAGCAGGCACAGGTAAAAACAAGCCTGTAGTTGTTAAAACACTTAATCCTAAACCGATCACACAATTTTTGATTTTCACTTTTTTGGTAATGGCGATTGCTGCTGGTATATAAATACAGAAGTGTTGATGGGTTTCCCGGATTTTTGGAAAAATTTGAGCGTGCAGCGCTAAAAGCGATCGCATTCTTAAACCATTTGTACCACAAAACAATTGAAAATCTTACGTAAATCCTAAGTATATTTTTACCGCTTTAGTCCGTCTAAGTTATCTTAGCGATCGCGCTATTGTTAGTTAATTTTGAGCAGTCCCGGTGCGAACGGCGGGTTTAATTGTAGGTGGGCTAGACTAACTGTAAATGACTGCCTAGCGGTTAAATCAGAGTAATTTATATGAAAAACCTTTTACAAAAACAGTCACTAAAACTTATATCAGTATTGTTTTTAACATTAGCGATATTTTTAGCTACTGATTTATTCAGTTTAGCGATGGCAGAAGTTCAAAAACCTGTGGTAGTCGAGAGGTTGAGCGAAAATATAAAATTGAGCGAGCGAGTAGCTAAAGCAGTAATTACAGAGATATCTCAACAAACAAAAATTCCTGTAAACCAACTAAAAATTACTCAATATGATCGTCAAACTTGGTCAAATGGCTGCTTAGGGCTTTCTAAAGCTGGGGAAATGTGTACTCAAGCTTTAGTAGAAGGTTGGCGCGTAGTGGTGGCGGGAAACAAGCGGACGTGGGTATACAGAAGTAATCGCACTGGGCAAATTCTACGTTTAGAATCTCAAAAAAATCGACTTCTTATAAGTAAGTAATTTATAAATATCTTGATAGTTGTCAAGATATTTGCAGGGCAGTTTGACACGCACCTAAGACAACTAAGTCAGTGTTTTTGAGTCCAAGTAAATGCCGCATCCACGATATTGAGGGTGCAATCGCTCTATAGTAGATTCTTGGGAGAACAATTTATACTTTTCTCCTAAATATAAGCGATCATTTACTTTATTTCACTTACTAGAAAATTTAGCTTTCAATACATTGACAAAAAGCTACAAGCATGAAAATATCTAAAAAACGTTGTACTATTTCAGTCATATCATCTACAGAAGGTTGCACTCAATGATTAATATGCCAGAGTATTACAAAACTTCCGATTCTTACGCAGAGATGCTTCGCAATCAAGATGTAAGTGTCTTTGCGCTGTATATTGATTTGTTTAAAAAATTTGCTAGTCCCGGTGGTTCTGTAATTGATATTGGCTGTGGAGTCGGTACAAGTACCCTGTTGTTAAGACAAGCAGGATTTGATGCGATGGGAACTGATGTTTCGGAAAAGTTTTTACCGGCTTCCAAAGATAAATTTTGCGTTGTAGACTTTCAAAACGCTGTAGATATTCCTAGCAACACTTATTCGACAGTTGGGACAATGAACGTGATTGAACACGTTGAAAATCCAAAAAATTTTCTTGCAGAAATAGTTCGAGTAGTCCAACCAGGAGGAAAAATTATCCTGCTGGCTCCGAATCTAACTTCGCCGATTGTACCAGCAGGTATTGTCAGAGACTTGCTTAAAAAAAATACTCCCTATCTCGGTATTACCAGTTTGTCTAAAGCCTTCGCCTTAGTAGGAATAAACTTCTGGCGCTCTTTACTAGCAGAGCTTGGGAGGAATGCTTTTGAAATGCGTAAACCTATTTTGGACAATGGCATTGTTGGCTACGATGCTGATGCGGTGTACTGGACAAATGCAAGGGAAATTAGCCGCTTTTTGGAATCGAAATCTTGTAAGATTCTTTTGTTTCAAAAGCAGGGTAGCTCTACCCTATCAAAATTAATTGCCAACCTGCTGCCCGGATTTGCAGGTAAAGTGTGTATTGTGGCACAAAAAAACTAACTCACTGTTAGCCGAGGAAGTTTTAAAAAATCAAGTTGTTATTATTAAACGGTTGGAAGTAAAGAAATTGCTAAATCTGATTTAGATAAGTATTTTAAAGCAAAAACCCTTGGTAGTAACTACATTCTTAACGAGCATCGCCAATTAAGATAAATGGCGACCAATACAAAGGATGCTTGGTAATTAGGCTTAGTTTTGCTAGGCGTAATGCTTCACCTTTAGTTTTACCCTGGTTAAGATTTTTGTAAAACTCAATCATTAATTGTTTTGTCTCCTCATCCTTGGCTAACCAGAGACTTGCGATCGCACTTCTAGCTCCTGCACGTTCAAATAAGTAAGCAATTCCCGCAAATTCTTCTCCATTAGAAGATGTGTGCAAAGCGGTTTGACAGGCACTTAATACAACTAAATCGGTGTTTTTGAGTCCAAGTAATGCAGCATCAGCAATATTGAGAGGGCGATCGCTAAATAATAACGTATTTGCCGACATTTTTAAGTCCGCACAACCTTGGGGTTGAAAACAGCCGTGAGTTGCTAAGTGCAGAATAGAAAAACGGGGAGCAAGGTTTCTAAAGTTGCTTAAAGTCGCTTGTTTTCTCAGGTAAGATTCGCTTGGTAATAAAGCCGTAATACTTTTTACTTCCGCTTCTGCTCCAGCTAAATTGCGTCCATCATCTGGGGAAGGATTACCCAAAGCCAGCAGATTTAGCTTTTTACTCGGCGGTTGTTGTAAAGAGCGGCTAGAAAGACGAGTAAGATTATTAATTGGGTACTTTTCAATCAAATACTTACCCTTTTTGCTGTCAATTAAGGTTTCAAAAGGAATATAACGTAGTTTCCCCGTCGCAATAATGCTCAGTTGAGTTGCATTAGCAATTTGAGCTTCTACGGGACGGATGAGAATATCGTAGAGTTTTGCACTTGTTGAGCGGAATTTTTTGGGAAACCTAATATCGGTTAGTTCTTGGCGGTACTGAGTAACTAAAGCGTCAAAGGCTTTGACATCAAGGGGTTGTTTTGTAACGGTGACTTTCTCCTTGGTGACGACAAACAGCGCGACTTCATCAGGTACATTACTTACTTCTGTAAGTAAAACTGGCTGAATAATTACAGTTCCGGCGGGAATATTTGCCCGTAATTTAGCAATGTCGGTAGGTTGAAATTCAAATAGTTCAGCAACTTCAGGAAACTGGCGTGCGATAGTTTCTGCTTGTTGATTTACTTGGGTTTGCATTTTGTCAACTTGCGCTGATAGTTCGACAGAAAACTTTGCTTGCAATTGTTGGCGCAAAGTTTCTAATTGACGGTTAGATTGATTCCATTGCTCGATAGCTTTTTGCGCCTCAAGGTTGGCAACTTTGGCATCGATTAAACGAGAATAATCGGCAAGATCGGCGGTAGTAGTAAGATTAACCCATTCATAGGCGCGATCGCTCTGATTTTGGTCTATTAGCAAGCTAATTAACCCAATACCTTTACCATTGCTACTTTTAAGAAACTGTTGACGATTTGCTTTTTCTAGTCCTTTACGAATTTTTAAAGTAAGTTCTACCGCTTTCTCTAGATTTTTAATCGCTTCAACAGGTCTATTAGTATCTCGATAGACTGTGCCAATATTGCCAAAAATAGCAGCTTCGGTTCTGGTATCGCCGATTTTTTGCACAATTAACAAGGCTTGGTTGTAGTACGTTAACGCTTGCTTTAACTGTTTGCTTTCGTAATAAACTAAACCAATGTTGTTTAAAGACACAGCTTCGCCGCTAATGTCGCCGACTTCTTTATAAATCGGTAAAGCTTGGTTGTAAAATTCTAAAGCTTTTTGAGGTTGTTTGAGATTGCGATAGACTTCCCCAATATTATTTAAGGTAGTCGCAGTAACAGGGCGATCGCCTGCTTTAAGTAAGATCGGCAATGCCTGGTTGTAGTAAGTTAAAGCTTTTTCTGGCTGTCCCAAGGCATTGTAGGCAACTCCAATATTATTTAAAGTGCTAGATTGTTGAGCAACATCGCCGACTTTTTGAAACAGTGGTAGAGCTTGATTGAAAAAGTCTAGAGCTTTTTGGAGTTGCCCGATATTATTGTAGAATCCGCCAATGTTATTTAAAACTGTGCCTTCTAGTCTCGAATCTCCGGCGGCTTTAACTATTGGCAGTGCTTGGTTGTAATATTCTAATGCTTTTTGCGGTTGCCCGATAGTATTGTAGACTTCACCAATATTATTAATGGTCGTGGCTTCTTGAGTGCGGTTGCTTACTGCTTTAAATATTGGCAAAGCTTGGTTGTAAAGTTCTAGGGCTTTTTGGGGATTTCCGGTAGCTAGGTACGTTCCAGCAATATTATTTAGGGTAATTCCAACTCCTGTGCGATCGCCTACTTCTTTAAAAATTGGTAAAGCTTGGTTGTAAAGTTCTAGAGCTTTTTGGGGTTGTCCGATTTCCTTATAGACTTCACCGAGATTATTTAGAGTTCCGGCAATTTTGGGGCGATCGCCGATTTTCTGTAAAATAGGTAAAGCTAAGTTTAAAGATTCTAATGCCTGCTGGGGTTTTCCAGTAGCTAAGTACAATCCTGCAACGTTATTTAAAGTAGTAGCTTCTTGGCTAAAATAACTAATTTTTCTACTGATTGCTAAAGATTGGTTATATAGCTCTAATGCTTTTTGGGGTTGATTTACTTGATAAGCTTTACCAAGATTATTAAGTATTGTAGCTGATCCTGAAGGATTGTTCGTTGCTTTGAAGACGGGGAGAGCCTGATTATAAGTATCTAAGGCTTTTTGAGTTTCTCCGATTTTGCTGTAATTTAACCCAATCCCAAGCAGCGCTGTAGCTTCCGTTTCTTTGTCTTGACTTCGCCTAGCTAGAGTCAAAGCTTGATTAAAAGTAGCGATCGCTTTATTAGGTTGTCCTTGTTTTGTTTGTTCCAAACCCTGCGCAATTAATTGGGATTGAGGAGATGAAGTCGTAGCAGTTTTAGGCGGTGGAGCGGTTGGAGTGGAGCCAAAACCCGCAGCTAAAACACTTTTTGTTAACTCAATTGCCTGTAATATCTCTAATTCGGTTTTTTTATCTTTTAGTTGTCTGGCAATAACTAAAGCCTTTTGCAAT
Organism: Chlorogloea sp. CCALA 695; assembly: GCF_003003885.1. Taxonomy (GTDB): domain Bacteria; phylum Cyanobacteriota; class Cyanobacteriia; order Cyanobacteriales; family Chroococcidiopsidaceae; genus Aliterella. The sequence continues at coordinate 141,397 of NZ_PVWN01000001.1, forward strand.
GTGTTAAGGGACTGTTGTAGTTGTCCAGTTTCGGTTTGTTTTACTGCTTGTTGTAGGAGTTGTTGTAATTCTTGCGTTGGAGAAATTCGCGTTTGTGCCGCAATAGGAGCTATGGGCAGTATGGTTATGCAAGACAGAGCGATCGCAACAGTTAAGACTTTAATTAGTTTTTTCACTAGGTTGCTCCCGATTTTTACTTTTGGCGATCGCATCGATAACTACTAAATAACAAAGGGCTGAATTTCGCTATTACTCCATTTTCCTTGAAAACGCTCGACTACAAAAGGTCTAATCACAAACTTAGCGGGGATGCCATCAAGGACATCAATCCGCAAAAACGAATAAGGGCGGCGTTTTTGGGAACCTTGACCTGCACGACCAATGTATAAAAGACTTCTTGCTGAGACATTACCGCCGGGGTTTTCAGTCAATTCGACTCCTTCGCTGCGTTGACGGCGCAAGCTAAAGCCACTACCACCGCAAACAATCCAATTGATATGAGCATCAGCGTGTCCGGTATTGCCTGTACGGAGATATTCTAGACAATGAGCGTGACCGTTTAGAACTAAATTTACCAAAGGGCGATCGCCATTTAAAGAGCCAAGCTTACGTGCAACTTTATTTAGGACTTCACGAAAGCGAAGTCGGACAGCGATAGTTTGTGACTGATGCCACTTAGTTGCTTCAGTAACGTAAGGGGGATGGTGAAAGTAAACGACACGTCCCCGAACGTCGGGATTATGCCAAGATTCAATCAAACTATTGGCAAACCAGTCTAACTGTTCAGTATCAACCATAGTAGTCTCATCGGCGGCTAATTGTTTATCGATATCGTTACGCAACTCGTCTAGCTGTTCGATTTTGGTACGCAGATCGTCTAATTGTTCAGAATCTGTCGAATTAAGCTTAGTAGACTCCTCAATATAAGATATTTTTTCGCGTTCTAGGCGATCGCGGTTTTGCTCTAACTGGCGGCGCTTTTCTAGTCCAGCAATGTCTTTAGATAAAGGTGAAGGAGAATTAAAAGTATTAGAATCGAGGGCAAAAAAGTCAACTCCCCCACTTTGGAAACTGTAGTAGCGATTAGGTAAACGAGTAAAGCTACCAGGTTCGTAATAAAGACAACGCCCAGAGTTAGTTTTTGCCGTATAGTGGCGATCAAGATGACGAATTAAATCATTTTCGTCCTCAAAGCCTTTAAGATAGTCCATAAACGCTTGAGCGTAGGCTTTACCTTGATGGGAACCATGCCAACCAATATCGATATCTAGTTTTGATTGCAGCAAGCGGCGCAGGGGTAAAGCAGTCTGAGCCATTAGCCCGTAGATAAAGGGCAAATCGTAGTAGTCATGATTGCCGAGTACGGGAAGAAACGGTTTATTGAACACCATTTTGTCGTAATCAATTTCTTTAGGATGTTCGCCGCCAACAATAAATTCTCGATAGGGCTTAATAAAATTTTTGTAATAGTATTCGCTAGAACCAACTAGATAGATAACATCGCCAGTATGCAGTACAAAGCGGCTAGAATCCTTGTGATTGAGCATTTGCATGGCGACCTGCCTTTGGGGATTGTGACCGCCGTGAGGGCCTGCGCCACTATCTCCCACCACCAAAAATGAGAAGTTTGGATTGTCGGGAGTGCGATCGCCCAAAACAAGTTTAGTTTGGTCAATTCCCCGTTCTGTAATTACTTTATCTTGCCACCGTACTCGTTGTTTCATCTTGCGAATTTTGACCGAGATAGGCGGATCGGAAACAAATCTCATATTAATTACTTACTTTCTATATTTTTTATATTTTGCGATTACTGTACTTTTGTGCGCTCAATTAGTATTAGTAACTGTATAGAGCAAGCATAACCAGGATATGCCCATAGACCCTTTTGCAGGGGGTTTAGGGTTTGCCCCCAATTTCTGGTCTTCCCTAAGACAAACTAAAAGCAGAAGAATAACGGGTTTATTGAGAGACATTTTGCAGGGGGTTTGGGGGAGGCAACTCGTCCCCCAATGGGGGGTTTGGGGGGCAGACCCCCCATATTCGGTTTTTCTTATAAAAGAAACAACTGCAAGTTACAAGTTTGTGCGTTGTTCTTTCATCTACCTAAAGCAGAAAGTTAAGTAAACAAAACATAAATGCTAGTAATAATTAAAACTACAGTAGTAACTTGAGCCGCTTGAGCTTGGGGAGAATGAGCGATCGCCTCCCTAACCGATATCGAAACCGATGCGCCAATTCCATAACTCAAACACAGCACCAAATAAGCCCAATGAGGAACAAAACCCCAAACTACCAGTAAAACCATCGCCAAAAATAGCATCAATAATTCGATAAAGGGGGCGGGGTTATACTGGCTCGACCAAATTAAGGTATTTAGCCAAAAACGACAGGTTCTCATTAGCAATTAGCGGGCGTTTGTTTTAGTTTGACCAACACCGTTTGTTTGAGCATCAGTTGTTGATTCCAGACCAAATACGCGGTTAAAAGACTTCTCTACCTTATAGCCCGAATCAATCGACTCTAAAGGGTCTTTACGTAAGCGGTGGCGCAAGCACAAAGTCATAACTTTACGGATATCATCGATAGTAACTTCGGTGCGTCCTTCATAAGCCGCCAAAGCTTTAGCAGCGCGGTTAGTCACAATATCACCCCGCAAACCATCAACATCTAATTCCGAACAGACTTGAGAAATTTTGACCCGCAAATCGTAGTCGAGATTTACCGAAGATAGAAGCTGTTGAGCGCTAACAATTTGTTGTTGTAAAGTTACTTGCTGAGGCTCGTAAGTTACTAAAAAGTCTTGAGGTTTTTGGTCAAACTCTGTACGTTGCTCGACAATTTGCACTCGTAAAGCAGGCTCCTTGACAGTCCGAATCTCCGCGTGCATTCCAAAGCGATCAAGCAGTTGGGGGCGCAATTCACCTTCTTCAGGATTGCCCGAACCAACCAACACAAAACGGGCGGGGTGACGAATAGATATTCCTTCACGTTCAACAGTGTTCCAGCCGCTTGCAGCCGAGTCTAATAGCACGTCTACGAGGTGATCGTCTAGCAAGTTAACTTCGTCAACGTAAAGAATGCCGCGATTAGCTTTAGCTAGTAACCCCGGTTCAAAAGCTTTGACTCCTTCCGATAGAGCTTTTTCAATGTCAATAGTGCCACAAACTCTGTCTTCGGTAGCACCTAAAGGCAAATCTACCATCGGTACTTTTTTTTGGGCTACAGGGAGGTCAATTTGTTGCTCTAACTGGCTGCGGATAGCGTCGCTCATCAAATCGGGGTCTTTGGGGTCGCTATTAAAGGGGTCATCGGCAACTACAGTAATTTCTGGGAGCAAATCAGCAAGCGCCCGAATAGTGGTAGATTTACCCGTACCGCGATCGCCCATAATCATTACGCCGCCAATTTTGGGATCGATAACGTTTAATAATAATGCTAATTTCATTTCTTCTTGACCGACGATCGCCGTAAAAGGAAATACGACGCGACGGGCTAGGGGGGTTGGGTTCACTTACACTTACCTAAAAAAAATTGTCAAGGATACCGTTTACAATTTTGCCACACTGGCAGGAAACAACCAATCATTGTTGGGCTTGCCATAAAAATTGATGTTTAGTTACAGTTCACGGCGCGATCGCTGCGGTAGGCTAGATCGTGTAATTAAATTTTTTATTAAATTCGTTGTTATATGTCCGCAATTTCCAGTACTCCCCGCACAATTCGCATTGGTTCTCGCGCTAGTCAATTAGCTTTGGTGCAAACTCATTGGGTGCAAGCCCAGTTGCAAAAAGCTTATCCCGATCGCACTTTTGAAGTCCACACAATGGCGACTCAAGGCGACAAAATCTTAGATGTAGCTTTAGCAAAAATTGGTGACAAAGGTTTATTTACAAAAGAGCTTGAAGTAGGGATGTTGCAGCAAGAAATAGATTTTGCCGTGCATTCATTGAAAGATTTACCGACAAATTTACCTAATGGTTTAGTTTTGGGAGTCGTTACCGAACGCGAAAATCCTGCCGATGCGGTGGTATTCCATGAAAAATACCGCGATTTCCAAATTGATGCTTTACCCCCTGGGGCAGTAATTGGCACTTCGTCTTTGCGTCGATTAGCTCAATTGCGCCACCATTACCCCCATTTAACGTTTAAAGATATTCGGGGAAACCTGATTACTAGACTTGCAAAGCTCGATTCTGGCGAATTTGATGCGATAATTTTGGCGGTAGCGGGATTGCAAAGATTGGGAATGAGCGATCGCATTGGTCAAATACTAAAGCCAGAAATTTCCCTTCATGCAGTGGGACAAGGGGCTTTAGGGATTGAGTGTCGCAAAGATGATGTTGAAGTATTAGCATTACTTAAAGCCATTGAACACGCACCAACGCGCGATCGCACTTTAGCTGAAAGAGCTTTTTTACGGGAACTAGAAGGCGGCTGTCAAGTACCTATTGGCGTTAATTCGGTTATAGACGCTGAAAATTTAACATTGACAGGAATTGTCGCCAGTGTTGACGGACAGCAAGTAGTTACGGGTAAAGTATCGGGTCTAGTTGCAGAACCAGAAAATGTTGGGATTGAGTTAGCACAGCTATTGAGAAAGCAAGGCGCTAAGGAGATTTTAGACACAATCTTTGAAGCAGTCCAACGAGGCTAAAGTAATAGATGAATTTTGGGGTAGAGACGTTGCAGTGCAACGTCTCTACAGTTATTTTGAAGTCACGCCAAATCATTCGTATACCTGAATTGGGCAATGTTAAAGGATTAATTTCTTATTTGCACTTTTCCCGACTTTTGCCCGAACTCTAATATGATGACGGTACTAATTAACAGAAAACGCCAAAATCACCATGCGAATTCTATTTGTTGCAGCAGAAGCAGCGCCCGTTGCTAAAATTGGCGGGATGGGAGATGTAGTTGGGGCTTTGCCAAAAGTATTAAGAGCAATGGGGCATGATGTACGAATATTCATGCCTTATTACGGTTTCTTGCCCGATAAAATGCCGATTCCCTCCGAACCTGTTTGGAATGGCGCGGCAATGTTTGAGTCTTTTTCTGTCCACGAAGCAGTATTACCAGGTACAGACGTACCATTGTATTTATTTTCTCATCCCAACTTCGCGCCGCGTCGGATTTATGGTGGAGATGATGAAGATTGGCGGTTTACACTATTTGCCAATGGAGCGGCGGAATTTTGCTGGAATTACTGGAAACCAGAAATAATCCACTGTCACGATTGGCATACAGGCATGATTCCGGTGTGGATGAATCAATCTCCCGATATCAGTACGGTGTTTACAATTCATAACCTCGCCTATCAAGGGCCTTGGCGGTGGTTTTTGGAAAAAATTACCTGGTGTCCTTGGTATATGCAAGGACATAATACAATGGCGGCGGCGGTACAGTTTGCCGACCGCGTAAATACTGTTTCTCCCACCTACGCCGACCAAATTAAAACCCCAGCTTATGGCGAAACTCTAGAAGGTTTGATGTCTTTCATTAGCGGCAAATTGTCAGGAATCGTCAACGGTATTGATACAGAAATGTATAATCCAGCCGATGATAAATATATTACTCAAACCTTTAACGCCGAAACTTTAGAGAAACGTCCCGCTAATAAAATTGCTTTGCAAGAAGAAGTTGGTTTAGAAGTCAATTCCAAGGCTTTTTTAGTCGGGATGGTGACGAGGGTTGTTGAACAAAAAGGTATTGATTTAGTATTGCAAACCTTAGACAGGTTTCTAGCTTATACTGATGCTCAGTTTGTATTGTTAGGGACAGGCGATCGCTACTACGAAACTCAGTTATGGCAACTTGCTTCGCGCTATCCCGGACGAATGGCAACTTATCTACTTTATAGCGATGCGATCGCCCGACGGATTTACGCAGGTAGCGATGCTTTCTTGATGCCTAGTCGGTTTGAGCCTTGCGGTATCAGTCAAATGTTAGCTTTGCGTTACGGATGCGTCCCCATTGTCCGGCGTACTGGTGGACTTGTAGATACAGTTTCTCATCACGTTCCTAGTAACCATACAGGTACGGGTTACTGTTTTGATCGCTACGAACCCTTAGACCTTTACACTTGTATGGTACGGGCTTGGGAGGGCTTTCAGTATAAAGAAAACTGGAAAGCATTGCAGCAGCGCGGCATGAGTCAAAACTTTAGTTGGGAGCAATCGGCTAAAGAGTACGTGGATCTATATAGGTCAATGTACGGGTTGCCACCACAAACCGAAACCGCAGCACCGCAATTAGTAACTAAATAGTATCGCTGTTATCGCTTCAGTTCTTACAAAAAGACTGAAGCTAAACTTTTTTAATGGATAGGAGGTATTTAATTTATGTAACACTTTTGACTTTAAAATAACTCAGCCTGTGTAACTAGGAATCTTAGCTTTAGCTACAGTTAAATATTTGCACATTTACAGTAAAAGGTTATGAGTAAGATTTTTTTCAACACTGAAATTAGGGTTGCTTTTTTTGTTGGCGCTATTGGTTTTTACAAATATTCTGCCCGTTTTTGCTGGGGGAACACCGCCCAAATTTAATTGAATATCAGGGGCGCAGGTGATAACAATGAGTAAAGAGCTAAGTAAATTGAATTTAACGAAGGGTTGTCTATTTGCTGGGGCTAAAGACACCTGTAAGCTGATGGCATATATAGATAATACTCCCTCAAAAGCAGAGATTGGTTTAGTCGTTCCTGACGACGAGAACAAAGACTGAACGGTAATTTTAGTTACGATCCACTGGGCTATGTCAAAGATGAGGATGCTAATTCTATCGATAAAGATGGCATTCTTAAAACTATTATGGAATCTACGGAAGAATCAAATAAATAGCGCCAAGCTCAAGGTGTTTCGCCGCTTCACGTTATGGGTTGGCAAGAAGTCTCTGATTACGAAGCAACCATTCATAATTTAGTTTGGGCGATCGCCGTCAAAGGTGAAGACCACAACATCGTTAACTACAATACCTACAAACTCGAACGTTATGGAGTTACATCGATAAATCTGGTTATTAAGCCGGAATACCTTAGCCATAGTAAAGTCAGAACTAGAAAAATTGATTGCTAATTATAGTTGCGTTTCCGGCAAAAAATACACTGATTTCGCTTCTAGTCAAGATCGAGTAGCAACTGTTGGGCTTGGGGCTTTGATCGCCGGGGGAGTAGGAGCTACCGCAGCAAAAACTAGGATAATTTTGCCAATTATCCTAGTTTTGTTAGCTTTTTTGAAAAAATTGTTAATTTTCCTAATTGTAGGTCTTGGTTTTCTCAAGTCGTAGTTTAGCGGTAAAAAGCTTGAAGCATCTGCCGAGGATAACTGCTCAGAAACGACGGGAAGTTAATTAAGCTTCAAACTTGAGGTAGTTTCTACTCCCATTGTCAGACCTAAGCTGATTAATAAAGGGTAAATTCCATTGAGTTTGTCAAATATAAATTTGATAAACCAACAAGCAAGGAAGATATTAGCTGCCGAAAGACTGCTGGCGCTCCGCCCAATGACTCAATAAGGTGAGGATGTTGAAAAAATAACGCGAATTGGTAGGTTTTGCCCATTGCTCTAAAGGAACCTCCCACGGATTGTTACCTAGTAACTCAGTTATCTGTTGACGAGCGCTAACAGAAGTTGTTTCCCATAGTTCTCGTACTGTTGGGCTATGGGTTATGTACCACCCTCTATTGGGCCAAGAACCCTCTATAGCTAATTGCTCAGGATCCATTGTTGCCGTCGGCAGCGATCGCCATCCACGCTTGACTTTATTGATTGCGCTCTTAAATAACTTTTTGCATTTAGAATCGCCTGGTAGCGAGCCGAAGTTAGCATCAATAACATCACGACCGCTAATTTTAGCCGATACTAGACCCCACAAAACAGAGTTAACTTTCCACTTAGCCGGAATTTTACTATAACACTGGGCGATCGCCTGATCGGCCATGAATGAATCATAAGGAAAACAGCTAAATAGTAAGGGAAAAGATAAACCACCCGCGTAACACTGAGGACGGTTGCGTTTGTCTTCTACCCGCAAATTGTCAAGTTCGCTGCGAAAATCCAAGGGAATATCCCCAAACCACTCCGTTAAGCGTTGCTGAATTGAGGCTTGAAGGGCGGGGGACACCGAACGATAGGAAGACATCAGTGGGGGGTCTAAAAAGCCTCCATTCCATTGAGGAGAAAGTTCTGCAGCAGGTAACTGTTTGCCTAAAAATCTGCTGTTACGCCGATCAAGGTTAGCATCTTTGAATAAAAAATCTGTGGAACAGGCACTCAGCACGGTATTGGCTGCCAATTTCTCGCACACTAATTCTCTGGTTCCTAAAAAGTGATTGTCAAAGGCTGACCACATACCCCCGGAATACTTTGCGCCTAATTTCAGCCATTGAGGATAGTAGTCTTCATCTCTTTTAAAACCTACATAGTCAACTCCTGCTTTTTGGCACAACTGGCCAGCCGCTTCAGATTCTCTATTGGGGTTATCGTACAAATTCAACCCTGATAGGTGAGAGCGGTCGGCACTTGAAAATAGAATGACTCTAGAATCTAATCCACCACTGGTATAGCTAACAATCGGTTGCAGCCTTGGTAAAGTCCGAATATGAATGCTATGGCTAATGGCGGCACTTGTTTGTTCAACGGCTTGGGAGAGATTGTCAAAAAAACCTGCTTGAAAAGGTTGGAAGTATTCGCGGCTTTGATAGGTTTGTTGTTTTAAATCCCACTGGCAGTGGGTAGCAGCACCAGGGTATTTAATTTCCTGATAATAAGTGTGCGGGGGAGTTATTTTAGATTGCCATAGAAACTCTGCCATAGAAACATAATCCCAAGATGTTTTTACGGCACAATCATCGGCGATCGCGTCGGGAAAACTAGCAATTACACAACCATCAACTTGCTCTGGTTGATAGACAAAAATCGGATAGTAACCAAAGAAATCAGTAAATAAATGGATTTTCTGCTGTCTTGGATCCCAAACAATCGTCGCCGCAGCGCCATTGAGCGAGTTTTCAATGCCTTCAATTCCCGATTGCAGATAGCTTTCTAGCAATAAGCGGCTGCTGAGTCCGCCTTGATACTGACCTAAAGAAGCTGCTTGCTGCCACTTTTGTTCGTCCCAAGCGATGCGTCCACTACAGATAATTCTCACTCCTGTTTGCGGATCTAAAGCCGGACCAAATAAATCGGGATTATTTTGACTAACCCAACTACAGCCAAAACCCGTTTCATTAATTATCTGAATTTTTTCATCAAAAAATTGTAGTTGTTCAGCCGCTACTTGGAGACGGGAATTATCTCGATTGCCAATAATTAAGTATAAACCAGCCATTTTTTCTCCGAGATAGTAGTTTTAATCAGGTATTTTTTAAGATAAAAATCGAGCTGAATAACTTCTGCGCTTACCCTTTTTAAAAGGGTATAACAATCATCAAAGCTTAAAAACGTACTATTTTTATATTTTTTCGGTCAAGATTATATGTTTTTTGTATCAAGTAGAATCAATGCTTAAAAACCTACTATTTTTGTATTTTTTCAGTCAAGATTATATGTTTTTTGTATTAAGTAGAATCAATCCCCAATCTACTTATGCCGCTAAAATAATAAAATTTGATCAAAAAAGTCATTAATGCGATCGCGTGGCGGATTTATGCAGGTAGCAATGCTTTCTTGATGCCTAGTCGATTTGAGCCTTGCGGTATTAGTCAAATGTTAGCTTTGCGTTCCGGTTGCGTCCCCATTGTCCGGCGCACGGGTGGACTTGTAAATACATCTCATCACGTTCCGAGCAATTATACAGGTACGGGTTACTGCGCTCGCGCGCGAACCTTTAGACCTTTACAGGTGTATGCACGGGCTTGGGAGGGCTTTCAGTATAAAGAAAACTGGAAAGCATTGCAGCAACGCGGCATGAGTCCAAATTTTAGTTGGGAGCAATCGGCTAAAAAGTACGTGGATTTATATAGGTCAATGTACGGGTTGCCACCGGAAGCAGAAACCGTAGCAAAACCACAGTTAGTTACTAAATAGTGCCTCTGGTGTAGCTTCAGGCTTTTTACAAGGACTGAAGCTATATTTTTCAGTGGTCGGTTTGTTATTAACCGTAGATTTTAGGAATAACTTTTGCGTGTCCACTGCAACAAAATTTTTCTCAAACAGGTTTACACGCTAAATCTCTAGCTTGATACTCACGATCTTCATACAAACGCAATACAAATTTTCCAGCTAGTGTTTCCCGAAATGCTTGGATATTGGTAGCTATTTAGGATGGTACTTTGCTCAAGTCTGGGAGCGTTACTCCATACCCTACAGGCATGACAACGGCGGCGGAGAGAGTAGCAAATGTTAAATCAGCCGCCGAGAAACTATCTCCAACTAAATAAGCCCGTCCATCCGCAAGTTGATTCTCAATTGTCTCAAAAATTTCGTAAATGCGATCGTAAGCTGTTGTTGCAGTGGTGGTGTTGATTGAGTACATCTGAAATACATTAGAGCGCATCCACCTAAACACGATGGGAAACAAAAGACACTCGAACCAGGGAACTCCTTGACACCAAAGTGGCTGTATTAATTGAGCTTGATTAAAAAGGTAAAAATAGAACCATTGGCGAACAGCAGGCGCAAGTATAGAGTCAAATAAGTTTACAAATTTCTCAACTTGTTTTCGTTTATCTGGGTCAGTAGGGTAAAGTTTAGCTCCATCAGGAGCAATAACATCTACATATCTCAAAATATCCTCTGAGTTAGCAATAACCTCTGTTTGTGTGACTAAAACCGGAACTGATTGCCCACCCACTCGTTGGAATATAAATCGATTAAAGGGTGACATACGGCGTTCTGTTTCCGTAACTACCGGGTCTAGCTGCTTACAGATTCGCCCTGTTGCCAGTCGGTGAAAGGGCGGCATATGACGTTCCTCTATGAAGGGAATTTGCACCCTTGTTAATGCCCATCGAGCCTTTTCGCAGTAGTGACTCACAGGAATTGTGATCAACCGGACTGGGATTTTTGGGCATGAGATTAGCTGAACCACAACCCTCTAAGATTTATGAATCGATCTTAACTATGCTCTGTCCCAAGTTTTGCACTTTATTAAATCAGGCTCTCTTAGCTGCCCTTATTTCTAAATAAAGCATCGCCTGTTTGTACGTCAAACCAATGAATACTTTGAGGCGGCAGTGCTAGGGTAATATTTGTTTCACTCCAGTTTTGGTCTGTAGGTAATAAAACCCGGACGGTAATATCTTCGCCCAGTGAACTATCTACCTTGACACTAACTAAATTATGCATACCTAAATGTTCTCTCAAGAACACTTTTCCTCCAACTATCTGCAAATCTTCAGGTTGCGGAATGCGGACGCTTTCGGGACGAATGCCTAAAACAATTTGCGGCGGTACTGTAACCATGTTTTCAGGTAAATTAATTTTGCAGTCGCCCAACATTGCATAACGTTCTTGACATGGCAAAGTAAGTAAATTCATTTGCGGACTGCCAACAAATCCCGCTACAAACTGATTAGCTGGATGGCTATATATGCGTTCTGGGGGGTCTAGCTGCTGCACGTAGCCGTTGTTTAAGACTGCGACTTTGGTTGAAAGGGTCATCGCCTCGGTTTGGTCGTGAGTCACGTAAACCACAGGTACTTTTTGAGCGGCAAATATTTGTTTAATATCAGCGCGGACTCTTTCGCGTAACAGCGCATCTAAGTTACTTAGAGGTTCATCTAACAAAAATACATCCGGGCGACGTACTAAAGCCCGACCAACGGCTACTCGTTGGCGTTGTCCTCCCGATAGTTGTCCGGGTTTACGATTCATTAAATTAGCATCTAGTCCTAAAACTTCCGCAGCTTGGGCAACTCGCTGTCTAATTTCGGCGGCAGGAGTCTTTTTTAGTTTGAGTCCAGAACAAAGATTTTCGTAGACGGTGAGATGGGGATATAGTGCGTAACTTTGAAATACCATAGCAATATTGCGATCGCCTGGTCTAGTATTAGTTACGTCTACATTGCCAATTGTAATTTTTCCCCGTGTAGGTTCTTCTAATCCAGCAATTAACCGTAGTGTTGTAGATTTGCCACAACCGGATGGCCCAAGTAAGGTCAAAAACTCGTCATCGTCTACACTCAAGCTAATATCTTTGACAGGGACAACTTTTGAACTATAGGTTTTATTGATGTTTGTTAGTTCGAGTTTAGCCATAATTTTTTATCCACTATTTTGAAAAATTATCAACCTTTAACAGCACCCGCCGTTAAACCCTGGACAATCTTGCGTTGAAAGAACAAAACGAGCAACACTAAGGGTAAAGTGCCGATAACTGTAGCCGCCGCAATGGGCCCGTAAGGAATTTCAAATACTGAAGCACCGCCTAACTGCGCCGCCGCTACTGGAATAGTTTTTAATTCGTCGCGTGTCATAAATGTTAGGGCAAAAATAAACTCATTCCAAGCAAAAATAAATGTCAAAATGCCTGTAGTTACAAGTGCTGGTATGGTCATCGGTAACAATATTTGCGTCAACATTTGCCAGGTGTTGTAACCATCAACTTTTGCTGCATCTTCTAAATCCTTGGGTAACTGTTCAAAAAAGCTGCGTAATACCAAGATAGTTAAAGGTAAGTTGATGGCAGTGTAAGGAATAATTAGCGATAAGTAGTTATTGCCTAAGTGCAGAACTTGGACAACTTCTAATAAGCCTAAAAATAAGAGAATGCCGGGAAACAAAGTGACAATCAAAACCCCTGCTAAAATTACTTTTCCTCCCCAAGGGCGCAACCGGGCTAATGCGTAAGCAGCAGGCGTACCAATTGCTAAAGAAACTACTGTAGAAGTAATGGACACAAAAGCACTATTGAGGATGTACGCCCAAAACCTCCGCCGTGTAAATAATTCGATGTAATGGTTTAAGGTGTAGCGACTGGGAAAATATTTAGTAGGAATTGCGGCAATATCTTCGTTAACTTTAAAAGAAGTCAATACTTGCCACAGAATCGGTGCTAGACAAAATATAGTAACTAAAATAACTGCGAAGCCTAAAACAATACTTTGCCAGGAAAGGTTGATAGTTTCGGCTTTTTTAGAAATTACTGCCATATTTAAGCCATCCCTTTAGTAGTTCGAGATTTACTAAGTAAAAAACTTGCGATCGCTACCATCACCAATAATAATAAAAAGGTTACTACGACTAGCGCCGCCCCATAACCAAAGTCTAAGTAACGCATAACTGTAGAGTAAATGTATAAAGATACTACTTCGGTCGCGCCTCCGGGGCCACCATTAGTCATCACAGCAATTAAGTCAAACACCCCGAAAGCTTGGGCAAATCGAAATAGTGAAGCAATCAAGATTTGGGGCATTAATAAGGGTAAAGTAATTTGGCGAAAACTCTGCCAAGGACTCGCCCCATCAATAGAATGGGCTTCGTACAAGTCGGGGGAAATTGATTGCAATCCAGCCAGTAGCAAAATACTAATAAAAGGTGTTGTTTTCCAAACATCGGCAAAAATAACCGCGATTCTTGCTAAATTTGGTTCACCCAGCCAGTTGATGCCAGTTTTAATTAGCCCCAATCGCAGCAAAAGATCGTTAGCTACGCCAAACTGGTCATTAAAAATCCACGCCCACGCCAGCCCAATTAAAGCTGTAGGCAACGCCCAAGGTAAAATAGCGCTGGTGCGGACTAAACTGCGTCCTAAAAAGCGTTGGTTTAATACTATTGCAATGCCCATTCCTAACAATAATTCTAATACAACGGACGTAGTTGTAAAAATGCTAGTAGTTAAAAAACTCTGCCAAAAACGCCCATCTCCCGCCATGCGGACGTAATTATCTAAGCCGGAAAACTCCGCTTGCAACTTTGTCCCTAAGTTTTGTGTAAATAAACTCAACCAAAAAGCCCGCGCAATGGGGTAAGCAAATACGAGTAACAGTAACAGCAGCGCGGGTAAAAGCATTATCCAGGCGGTGTTTTGTTCGCGGCGGCGGATTGTGTCGATTTTGGTCATGGGAAGACGAGGTTTTATGTAGAGACGTTGCGGTGCAACGTCTAATTTATGGAACAGGAGATAATTGATTATTTTTTGCCTAATAATAGCCGTGTTTCTTTAGCGGCGGCTTTCATAGCTTGTTCGGGAGTAAGACTATTTGTTAAGGCGGCACTGAGGTAGCGTTGCAAAATGTCTGAGGCTTGGGCATACTGGGCGATCGCCGGACGTAATACGGAACTTCCGACAATATTTAGTAATTGGGGGTAATAGCTGTATTTAGCCACTATTTCGGCATCGTTGAATAATTCGCGTCTGCTAGGTACATACCCGGCTTTTAAAATAAAATTGCGTTGGGCTTCATTGCTGGTAAAGTAGCGAATTGCCGTCATTGCTTCTTTTTGATGAGGAGAAGATTTAGCAATCCCAAGTCCCCAGCCACCTAAACAAGTTCCCGCACTTTTTCCCGGCGCGCTAACCATTGGTTTAATGCCAATTCTGCCTTTAATCGGCGAACTATCTTCATTTGCTAAGGGCCAAACGTAAGGCCAACTGCGTAAAAATACCGCTTTACCGCTTTGAAATATCCGTCTTGTTTCTTCTTCTTGGTAAGTAGTTACTCCCGGCGGCGATACGCCAGTTTTTACGGTATTGCGGAGAAATTCTATAGCTTGGATTGTTTCAGGCTGGTCTAATCCTACCTCTTTAGTTGTGGGATTGACCCAAAAACCGCCGTAACCTTCTAAAACTTCGACAAACATAGCGACTAATCCCTCGTATTGCCTGCCTTGCCAAAGATAGCCCCAAGTGTCTTTGTTTTTCTTCTGTAAAGCTTGAGAGATTTGTAGTAACTCGTCGAAAGTTTCTGGCGGTTGGTATCCGGCGGCGCTAAGTAAATCTTGGCGATAATAAAGCACTCCCGCATCAGAACGAATTGGTACGCGGTAAAGCTTCCCTTCGTAGCGACTTCCTTCGATATCGTTGGGCGAAAATACTGCTAATTCTTCAGCCGAAAATTCATTACTTAAGTCTTTTAGCCACCCCGCCGCCGCAAATTTGGGTGTCCAGATTACATCCATATTGACCAAATCGTAAGGAGAATCACCCAATATAAACGCAGAGGTATATAAGTCTTCTAGTAAATTGGTGGCGTTTGGCCCTTCAATTACATTAATGCGAATCCCTGGATACTTGGTTTCAAAGTCTTTGACGATGCCTTGCTGCCAAGGTTGGGCATCGGGGGCAGTCATTAACAAATTTAATACCACAGGCTGCTGCGTCAAGGCTGGCGCGATCGCATATATTGCTATGCTTGCAAGGATTGCTAAAGCAATGCCCAGTTGCCAAAAATACTTTTTTATCAGCCGAATCGATTTTAGTTTCATGAAATGCGATCGCCTAATTAATCTGGCTACCTAAAAAGCTAAATCTCTTGCTACTTTTATAAACAAGTTCAGTAGTTAACATAACCATGTTTAAAGAAACTTTTACAATACTTGTAACTAAAGATACAACTATCTTTTTAGCCAAAGCTTCCTCTTAAAGATGTATAACCAACTTCCCAATAAGTAATAATATTTCTAGCTTGTAGTCAATAAAAATTTACTTCTTTTATTAAAATGTTACATAAGCTTTAATTTTTGAAGCTATAACTGATAATGAGCGAAAAAACAGAGAAACAAAAAATGCTGGCGGGTGAGTTGTATTTAGCAGATGACGTTGAACTAACTAACGACAACAAACGCGCTTCCCTGCTGTTAAAGCAATACAATTTTACGACCGTAGAAGACACAGAAATGCGCTTGGAAATCCTTAAGAAATTATTCGGTAAGATAAAAGCAAAAATTCAAATCGTCCCGCCTTTTCATTGCGACTATGGTAGTAATATTTATGTTGGGGATGAGTTTTATATGAACTACGGTTGTGTAATTCTCGATTGCAATATAGTACATATTGGCGACAATGTTAAATGTGCTCCTTACGTGCAAATATACACAGCATACCATCCTACAGATCCGCAAATTCGTCAGACTAAAAAAGAACTTGCTGCACCAATTAATATTGGTAATAACGTTTGGATTGGTGGCGGTGCAATTGTTTGTCCGGGTGTAGATATTGGCGATAATACTACCATCGGCGCGGGTAGCGTTGTAGTTAAAGATATACCCGCAAATGTAATAGCTGTAGGCAATCCTTGTAAGGTTATTCGTTCTGTTAGTTAAACTTAAATAAGTAAGCTTACTACTAAAACTATACAAGTACCATTGACGTACATAAATTTAATTGAATATCTGGAAGCGGAAGACTATAGCCAGATTCGTCACGAATATCTGAATGGACAAGTATTCGGCATGACGGGGGGTAGCCGCCAACATAACGCGATTACTTTGAATATTGCTACTCAGTTACGTACTCGCTTACGCGGGAGTGGTTGTCAAGTCTTTGCTTCTGATATGAAGGTTAGGATAGAAACAGATAATGTATTTTACTATCCCGATGTAGTAGTTACTTGCAAAGCGCAGGATACAGAAAAGTTTTTCTTGACTAAACCATGTTTAATTGTTGAAGTATTATCGCCAAGCACAGAAAATATAGATCGTAGAGAAAAATTATTAACTTATAAAAAAATAGAAACTTTACAAGAGTATGTATTAGTTAGCCAAGATGACATAGAAGTAGAACTATATCGCAAAGATAAGGATGACAACTGGGTTAAATACATTTTGAGTAAAAATGACTCAGTTACTTTAGATTCAGTAAAGTTGGAACTTACAATGGCAGAAATTTATGAAGATGTAATAAATTTTTAGATATTAATCACTCAGTTGTTTAAATAACTCTAGCTTGCTATCCAACCAATTATCAGTAAACCAACTATAAGCTAAAACATCTCCAACTACGCTTGCACTAATTCCCATTACCCAAATGTGAGCAATTTTAGTAAACAGAGGAATTGCATCAACTTCAATGTTACTTAATTGACGAATCGTTTGATAACCCTCTAAAAATGAGCTGATAATTTTATTATCAATTTTCCAAGCAATTGATATATTTATAAACTTTCCAATATCAAAAGACCGCCAGCCATAACCATATTGATCGAAGTCAAATAATGTTGGTTGGTTAAATTGAGTAAAGTAAGTATTCCCTGAATGAACATCTCCAATACAAACTCCGTAAAAAGGCGGACATTTTGGTAAGTTTAAAGCTATTAACTTACTTTTAAGGTTTTCAGCTTGCTTATATAAGTAGTCAATATCATTTTCTCTATGCTTATATAATAGTGAAATCGCATTTATAGAAGCATCTAACAAATATTCGTTATTCAATTCAGGGCGGCTAAAGTTACTCTTAAAGTTATTAGTAGTTTCATGAATAGTTGCAACGTTTTCTCCTAACTTTCGGCTTTGTTCGCTATCTAGTCTTTTATCTACCGCTTTACCAGCAGCATAGGCAAATAAAGCAGTATAACGAGTTCCTTCAGGAGCAGCAATTGCCGTTGTAAAACCACCTGTTATTTTTTCAATTGGGTAAGAAATTGCTGCATTCTGTTTATGCAAAAAGTTCAGTAACTCTAGTTCAAAATCAATTTCATCTTGAGTTCTCCAGCCACAACGATAAACTCGCAAAATATATCTATTTTGTTCTGTTTCTACTAAGTAGGTATCATTCAATCCTCGTTTAAGTAGTCGACAGCTTTGAAAGTTGCCAAGTTGATAATGGCATAATACATTTTGCTCTAATGCATCACTAGAAGGAATTGAATGAATTACAGTTATAGGCGAAGAAGACATACAAATAATTTTACTTTGTATAGAGATAAGTGTGATCGCAATTTACAACAATAAACATATGAGCAATAACCCCAGTGCGATCGCGTTTGGCAGTATTAATATGGATTTAGTTGCTACAACGTCAAAATTACCCGTACCTGGTGAAACTCTACTAGGAAATAACTTTTTTACTCTACCTGGCGGCAAAGGTGCTAATCAAGCGGTAGCACTGGCGCGGTTAGGAGTAACTACTTACATGGTAGGGCGTGTAGGTGATGACAGTTTTGGCAATGAATTACTTAAAACTCTCCTAGCTGCGGGAGTAAATATAGAAAAAGTATTAGTAAATGAAAACGTTAGTAGCGGTGTAGCTCTTATTAATGTTGATGATGCGGGCGAAAATCAAATTATTGTTGTACCTGGTGCAAATGGCTGTGTAGATAGCACTAATGTAGAAAACTTAATCAGCTTATTACCCAATTGTCGCGTTTTACTAATGCAATTTGAAATTCCTTTACCAACTATATTATTAGCTGCCCAAGCTGCTAAACGTTTGGGAGTAAAAGTAATTCTCGATCCTGCACCAGCAATAAACGAAGTACCCACCGAACTTTATCCGCTAGTTGATATCATTACGCCTAATGAAGTTGAAATAGGAATGTTAGTAGGATTTCCCGTAAATGACTTGGATACAGCTATGAAAGCAACGAATATTTTATTGCAACGCGGTGTCGGCTGTGCTATCGCTAAACTAGGAGTTAAGGGGGTTGTGTGTGCCACTAAAGAGGAAACATTTTTTGTCCCCTCCTTCCCAGTACAAACAGTAGACACCGTAGCGGCTGGAGATGCCTTTAATGGTGCTTTAGCGGCGGCTTTAGTTGAAAACTTATCATTAAGGCAAGCCGTTGTCTGGGGAGCGGCAGCCGGAGCGATCGCGTCAACAATATCAGGAGCGCAATCTTCTTTGCCTACCAAGGAAGTTTTAATTAATTTTCTCAACCTTAGAGGAGCAATGGAAATCAACTTATAATCTCACTCATCCCGCGCAACGGACTATTGTCCGTCACGCCCTAACTCACCTGCTTTTAATCAGCATTTAGTTAGATCAATACAATCTCATAATACGATATTTGTTAAACAAAAGTCAATGGGTTTATTGATAGTAATTACTTAACTATAAGAGTTATTTGATAAGTAAATAGATAGAGTTGAGAGGGCAAGTAAATATTAAGAAATATCTAGCAAACTGCCAACTAAGTAGTTAACAAGTTTAAAAATTACCAGCAAAAATAATGACAATCCCTAACGGCCCAAGTAGTTCAATTTTAGTTCGGAGAATAAGTACAATTAAGTGGATTTTCAACCCATTTAAGGTACTTGAAGAACGTGCCGAAAAGTATGGCGAAAGTTTTACAATCTCTAAAAACATATCGCCCTTAGTTGTATATTTCACAAACCCCCAAGCAATTGAGCAAATTTTTACTGCTAGCCCAGAGTTATTTGATACCAACAGCGCCAATGATATATTATTGCCACTACTCGGCGAACATTCAATGATTCTGCTAGGAGGAGCAAAGCATCAACGTCAGCGTAAATTATTAATGCCGCCCTTTCATGGCGATCGCTTACGCACTTACGGGCAGCTAATTCATAACGTTACAGACGAAGTAATCAGTCAGTGGCAAGTAGGCAAACCTTTTAGCGTGCGATCGTCGATGCAAGAAATATCTTTGCAAGTTATTCTCAACGCTGTTTTTGGCATCCATGAAGGACAAAGATTTGACGAACTTAGGAAAGTTTTAACAACTCTGTTAGATTCGGTTGGCTCCCCAGTAAGTTCATTATTGCTCTTTTTTACTTCCTTGCAAAAAGACTGGGGTGCTTGGAGTCCTTGGGGGCGTTTTTTGCGTCTCAAACAGCAAATTGATAGCTTATTAATAACTGAAATTAGAGAAAGAAGACAGCAAGCCGATCCTAACCGCGATGACATTCTCAGTTTACTTTTAGATGCACGGGATGAAGAAGGTCAATCAATGACGGATGAGGAATTGCGAGACGAATTGATTACATTGCTATTTGCCGGACACGAAACCACCGCCTCCGCCTTATCTTGGGCTTTATACTGGATTGATTCGTTGCCAGAAGTTAAAGAGAAACTGCTAAACGAGCTTAAAACATTACCAAGTGATGCTAGTTTTAGCGATATTGCTCGTTTGCCTTATTTGAATGCCGTTTGCTCGGAGACATTGCGGATTTACCCGATTGCCATAACTCCCTTTCCGCGTGTGGTAAAAGTGCCGATGGAAATTATGGGCTACCAACTTGAACCCGGTACATTGCTATTAGTTTCTACTTATCTCACCCATCAAAGAGAAGATATTTATCCCGAACCCAAAAAGTTTAAACCGGAGCGCTTTTTAGAAAGGCAATTCTCACCTTACGAATACTTACCTTTTGGAGGGAGCAATCGTAGATGTATTGGTGCAGCCTTTGCTATGTATGAGATGAAGCTGGTATTAGCAACTATTTTAACTAGCTGCGAATTAAAGTTAGCAAATAATCGTTCTATCAAACCAACTCGGCGCGGGTTGACTGTTGCGCCTCCAGCAAGTATGCAGATGATAGTTACGGAGTTAAAGAAGCAAGAAAAGCCTGTTTTAGTGTAGGTGCTACATTATTGCTAATTTTTAAATAAGTTTCTTTTGGAGACGTTGTGGTCAACGTCTCTACCTTCCGATATCTTCATTCCACAATTGGGGATGATTGCTAATAAACTCACTCATCAACTGCTTGCACTCAATTAAATCTAGATCGATGACTTCCACACCATGAGACTTCATAAAATCTTCTGCGCCAGGGAAAGTTTGCGATTCTCCAGCTATAACTTTTTTGATACCAAACTGCACCACCGCTCCAGCGCAAAGATAGCAAGGCATTAGGGTTGAGTACAAAGTTGTCCCCTGATAAGTGCCAATTCTACCTGCATTCCGCAGACAATCGATCTCTGCGTGAGTAACTGGATCGCCTTCTTGGACTCGCTTATTATGTCCTTGTCCAATAATTACCCCATTCTTAACTAGCACCGAACCTATAGGAATACCGCCTTCAATTAATCCTTGTTTTGCCTGGGCGATCGCGCTCAACATATACTCATCCATACTATGTCTCCGTAAAACTGCTGCATATATACTTGCAGGATTTAACCGGATAAGACAAGCATAAAGCAAGAGAGATTTCAGCAGATGAATACTAATGAAAAAAAGCTGTTTAAGAGAGGCAGCTTTTACTTCTTACTTATTTTTTGCTCATAATTGAACGATTTGTTTCTTTATTCATTATTGTGATTATTTTTATTAAAACTACGATTCATTTCAGCATCTACTGCGTCTCTTCTAAGTTGGTCATCCTCATTCCTTCGTCTATTTTGCTCTAACTGAGCGTTATAGTTTCTTATTTCAGTAGAACTTGGCGATTGATTACTGTAGTTATTAATATACGTAGTAAGCGCAATTAATAGAAGTGCTACAGGTGTAAAGAACCATTAAAAACTTACGTTTCTCTCCTAGTAGCCAGTTTAGCGATTTATTAGACACACTTTTTATTTAAACTTCTAGATTACACCCTCAAACTAATTCGTATCTAACTTAATAAGCATCGGAAAATATACTTAAAAAATTATGAAGATTAAAAAGCTGTTCAGCAACAAGTCCATCGGTTACTATTTTCATCAACAAAGCGATGGCTTTGTCTTAAGGTTGCTTTGGTGCGGCTTGTCTAACAACTTCAATATCTAAATCTAGTGCTTCTGCTACTTGCTTTAAAGTTAACCCCATTTTCAACAGCCGGGGTATTGTTTCTAACTTCCCTTCTAACTTCCCTTCTAACTTCCCTTCTAACTTCCCTTCTAACTTCCCTTCTTCTTGTGCTTCTTGATAAACTCTAGTGTTTTTTATCAGGTCTAACCCTAGCATTGCTTCTACCTCCTGGCGGCTGAGATGAGGAAACTTGTATATTACTATTGTCTCTATAAACTCTAAAGTTTGCTGCTGAAGTCGCTCATCTGTTATTTGTTGCCTTACTTGCGAAATTAGGTTTACAGCTTTCGCTGGAGCTTTTTTGTTGCTTTCTACCACTAACTGGACAATTCCTACACCAAGAGATTGATTTGCTCCTAGTTCCTCTAAATATACTCTGCGGACGCGATCGCTACTTAAAAGAAATTGATAAGGTACAGGTTGCGCTGATTCAATACTCCGCCGAGGATAAACTACAATTGCCTGCCAATTATTCACTACTTTGTATTGATATAAATACAAAAAGATTTCCGCGAAAAGACGATAGTAAAATGTTTCGTCTAATTGAAACTGCACTTCAACAAAATAAATTGGCAAATTCGGTTTGTCTGGTGGCGGTAAAAATAGTCCATCCAATCGGAAAGCGACTTGTTTTAGTTCAATAGATGTGAATTGATAATCATCAGCAAGAGAGGCTGATTGACCAATTAATTCAAAAAATATGCTAGGAAATTCTTGAAACAGATAGTAGAAAAGAGCATCGGTTTTCACAATCAATCGCCCACAAATCCAAAGTTGATTTTAGGGCTAAATGCGAAGCCCGTTACCGGGCGCGCTTGCGCTATCACACATAACATATATCCCTACAATTTTTGACCTTGTTAGATGAACCTTAATTATCTAAAGTTCCGAAGCGCTATCTGGTGCAACGACTTCTCCCGTACCAATTTCTAAAATCCTATCTTGGTCGGTAATAAGCTGGCTTAGTTCTTTAACTTGCAGATTCATTTGTTCGCAAGCTGCCTTGAGTTGGGCGGAAAAAGTATTGAGGTTTTCACCATAGCCACATTGTAGCGCTGCTGTTTTAATTCCCTGTTGAGCATTAGCTCTAGCACAATCAACTAATTCCGTGCCTTGCAATGGTATAGATGATGCCATAAACCCTGACAATTTTTACTTAATTATTAGTTGCTAATTTAGCAACCTCTCATCCCTAAAGGCATCCTTCTTGTGGAAGAAGGCTGCAACTTTAAACTTTTTTCACTACCATAATTATTCTTAGTGACAAACTAGCTAGGTTATTTCCTGGGGACTCTTTCTAAAGCCAGTTGAATCAACCTGTCTACTAATTCGGGAAAGGAAACGCCGCTTTTTTCCCAGAGTTGAGGATACATACTTGTAGCTGTAAATCCTGGTAGGGTATTGATTTCATTAATTAATACGTTTCCTGTAACTTCTACATAGAAAAAGTCTACTCGCGCCAGTCCCGCCGCATCAGTTGCCATAAAAGCTTGCAAAGCCATTTGCTGAATTTTTTGGGCAATTTCATCGGGAATGTTGGCGGGGATAAGCCAGTCGGCTTTACCTTGACTGTATTTTGTGTCGTAGTCGTAAAAATCGCTGTTGTAAGTAATTTCGCCCACTACTGAAGCTTGGGGATTATCGTTGCCTAATACAGCACATTCTATTTCGCGTCCCACTACTGCCGCTTCGACAATAATCCTACGGTCTAAACTAGCAGCATGATCTAGGGCTTTTTCTAGTTCGTTGCGCGATCGCACTTTGGCAATGCCTACAGACGATCCTAAATTAGCTGGCTTCACAAAGCAAGGATAGCCAAGTTTTTGCTCGATTTCGTCGCCCAATTTGGGAAATATACAAGGATTTGACCATACTTGAGAACGGTTAATTGCCATGTATTCTACTTGCGCTAATCCTACTTGAGCAAAAGCCATTTTCATCGCAATTTTATCCATTCCCAGCGCCGAACCCAAGACCCCCGAACCAACAAAGGGAGTTTGCATTAAGGTCAATAATCCTTGCACTGTCCCATCTTCACCATTTGGCCCATGAAGAATGGGAAACCAAACATCTATATCTCCGACTTGAGAAGGAGATTGCCAAGGGCTAAGTTGCCCTTTGATAGTTAGGTCAGTAGTAGTGACTTCTGCTTGGAGTAGTGGTACGCCCGATTCGAGAACATTTTGGGGTACTTGTCCTGATAGCCAATTCCCATCTTTTTGAATGTAAAAAGGTAGAATCTCGTATTTATCTGTATTTTGGTTGGAATTTAAAGCTTTGGCGATCGCCTGAGCGGAACGAATCGACACTTCATGCTCTCCCGAACGCCCACCAAATAGCAACCCTACTCTTAATTTTGTCATCCTCGCATCACCTTTTGCTTATTGATGGGCATAGCCTACCATAGCTACTTGTCGCACTTCTACCCAAGACAATGATGTTTTGCTTATTTAGGAAATTCGTAAGGTAACACCGTAGGATCTAGATGCTTGACAATTTGTTGGGGGTTGCCAATAACTACTACATTTTCTGGCACTGACTGCCGAACAATTGAACCTAATCCAACTACAGAATTTTTACCAATAACTACACCTTTTAAAACTGCGCTTTTACTACCAATCCAGGCATTTTCGCTAATATAAATTGATTTTGTTTTTGTTATTGCTTTGGGATCCCAACGATCTATTTCTATACTATGAGCGTCAGTATCCATAATTACAGCATCGCTCACCATACACAATTTTTCTAGTTCTATGGAGCTTTCTGATAACATATTTGTGCCATTGAAATAGCACTGATTGCCTATAGTAATAAATCCAGAATTACCCCGCGATACAATGTCATTTGGCACGTTGTAATAGTTAGCTAAATGGCAATCATTGCCGATTTTTATTGCTCCTTTTCCTTCTACTACTATGGTTGAACCAGCTATTGTACAATGGTTACCGATAGATACACAACCCGAATAATCTTTAGCAATAATTTTATTTGGTAAGTTTTTAGTACCTACAAAAGAGCAGTAATCTCCTATTACTACTTTCCCTTCCCCTTCTATAGAGAATGCACCTTTAATTTTGACTCCTCTGCCAAATTTTACCTGGGGGTATTGCAGGCGATAGCGAATTAAAGTTAATTTACAAATACCTAACTCTATTAGGTCAAATACCGATTTGCCTTTAGCTCGTTGAACTAACTTATCAATAACTGAGCTAGGCGGCAAAGTAATACTAAAATCTGTCATAATTATTTAATTTATAAAGTAAATACGTTTAATGTATACCAATCAATTCAAATAAAAAATAACAATTCTATCGATTAATCTTGCATATTTATGGCTATTTAATTAGAGTAAAGAGTAACTTTTATAGCGGCTCTTGGCTCTAATCAATATTAGTTTATACTGCTAAAACTTGTTTGACCTCAACTGGTTCACCAGTTAGACTAAAAGCACGGGCTTCAGTAATTTTAACTTGGACAAGTTGACCTTTTAGCTCGTTAATATCGCCTGTAAAAAAGGTTAAACGATTACCGCGATTCCTACCCATTACTTGAGTTGGGGTTTTGGGGTTTTGGTCTTCGACTAACACCTCCTCAACCCGATTGAGATAGCGCTGATTTCGCATCTCTGCTTGTACCGATACCAAATGATTTAGTTGTTGCAAGCGATCGCGCTTTACTTCTTCGCTTAACTGATTATCCCACAATGCCGCCGGAGTGCCAGGACGAGGGGAATAAGCTGCAGTATTTGTATGGTCGAAGACAATATCTGTCATTAGTTTGAGAGTATTGTTAAACTGCGCCTCAGTTTCTCCAGGAAAAGCGGCGATCGCATCCCCACTAATTGTTGCATCCGGTACATAACGGCGAATAGTATCAATTATCCGGCGATACTTTTCGTGGGTATAGCCGCGCGACATCTGTTTAAGAATTTCGTTATCCCCCGATTGAAAGGGAATATGGAAGTGTTCGCACACCTTCGGTAATTCGGCGCAAGCTTTAATTAAACGCTCCGTAAAATAGCGTGGGTGGCTAGTAGCAAAGCGTAGGCGCTCAATTCCCGGTACGTCATGGATGAAGTATAGCAAATCCGTTAACGTGTGCTGATGCCTGCCTTCGGGGGTTGTTCCAGGCAAATCTCTACCGTAAGCATCAATGTTTTGACCGAGTAAAGTTATTTCCTTGTAACCCATCTTTGCCAACTGTTCGATCTCAGCGCGGATAGCTTCAGGAGTGCGGGATTGCTCAATTCCGCGTACATTTGGGACGACGCAGTAAGTACAACGCTCATTGCAACCATAAATGACATTTACCCAGGCTGTAACGTTACTATCGCGGCGCGGTGTCGTGATATCTTCCATAATATGCACTGACTCGGTAGCTACTACCTGATTGCCGTTGTATACCCTTTGCAGCAAGTCTTCAAGGCGATTGGCGTGTTGGGGGCCCATGACTAAATCTAGTTCGGGAACTCGCCTTAGTAAAGCTTCCCCTTCTTGCTGGGCAAGACATCCGGCAATTACTAAAGTTAAATTAGGTTCTCTATGCTTGCGCTTAGCTTGTTTGCCTAAGTAAGAGTAAACTTTTTGTTCGGCACTATCGCGGATAGTACAAGTATTATAAATAATCAAGTCTGCATTGTTGGGGTCTTCTGACCACTCAAAGCCCATATTTTCAATAATCCCAGCCATCCGCTCAGAGTCGGCTTTATTCATTTGACAGCCGAAAGTAGTGATATGGTAGCGTTGCTTTGCAGTAGTCGTGTCCATTTATGAACCAATGATATTAAAGAATCCCGTGTTATCAATTATAGTTTTTGCTACGATTAAATTCTTCAAGCTACTTTAACGGCTTACTGGTACTACCTCGTTCAACTACAGTCGGCGCTAATATGAGATTTTTCTGGCAAAATCCTATTTCTCTAAATTTGGCTATGAGGGAGAAAAACTCCCCATATTTAACCTTTATTTATCCAGCAAAACCAACGCTAAACACTGCAACCGCGCCAAGTAATGCCAAAATTGTTAATACAAGTCCAGCGTTAGGGCTGCCTTTCCAAGAATAATTTTTGTCATCCATAATAAAATAGTTTTTGTAGGGCTACATCTTCAATTGTTACATTATTTAATAAATATTTTAATCTTCAGTTAGGTAGATAAAGAGTGAAAATTATCCAGGTAATCGGCATTATTCTCGGCGTTACCTTAGTTATTTGGGTATTAAGAGGCTTTGGCATACTAAGCTTTATTCCTGGGGGAATTTTGTGGTTGTTGTTATTGAGTGCGGCTTCCACAGGAATTTTTGGTATTGTTCAAGACAAGCTACGGAGACTTTAGAACTAACTCTTTTGAAACTTACTAATCAACCCTATGGGTGAAGGCGGGTAACTAGCGCCTTGATATTCTCCAAGAAGTAAGAACAAGCAAAGTAAATATTCAAGGAGAACTAAATGACTGCTACAGACACTACCACCCCATCTGATATCTCTACAGCCGAACGTACAGTATCGGCAATATTTAAAGACAACGCTCAAATCGACGGTGTAGTTCGTCGCCTAATAGACCGAGGGATTTCCCGTGATGACATTTCTGTAGTCGGCAAAAACTTTCATTCAGAAACTAAAATTGCTGGTTTTCTCACCAAAAAAGATGTAATTTTAGGCGGACTAAAACAAGGTGCGATCTTCGGTTCCTTATTTGGTTCTGCTTTAGCCTTACTAACAGGTGTAGGCGTGTTGTTTGTGCCTTTTGTAGGTACATTAGTAGCTGCTGGCCCCTTAGGAGCCGCTTTACTAGGAGCCGCTAGCGGTGCATTTGCTGGAAGTGCGGGAGCCGGATTAGTATCTGCTTTAGTAACTTTAGGAATGCCTGAAGAAAAAGCCGCTATTTACCAAACTCGGATTGAGGCAGGGGATTTTTTAGTAACCGTAGAAGTCCCTGCGGATAAGTCTGGTGAAATTCAACTACTTTTAGAAAGTGCTGGCGGTGAAGAAACCCATACTAACGAAACAGCCTTACCTCGTGGACGCTCTGGTCAAATTGAAGATCCTAGCCATTTGTCGCCAGAAGTTCGCTCTCATCTTTCGGAAGATGCTCAACGCGCCTTTGTTGCTAATTACAATGCCGAACTTGCAAACTCCAGTGATGAAGCTAAAGCCGAACACCACGCCTGGGATGTAGTACGCGAACAATTTGCTCAAGATGAGCATGGTGTTTGGTCAAAGTCTACAATGAGCGTCTAAAAAGCTTTAAGTCGCCGATATTTTATTTTGGCGGCTTTTTAAAAACTCTGTCAAATATATGCTATGTTTAGAGATTCTTGGACGTATAGCTCAGTTGGTTAGAGCGCTACGTTGACATCGTAGAGGTCCCCCGTTCGAGTCGGGGTACGTCCATTTTAATTATAGTAACCTGCTAACCGATAGCGCAAGCGCGCCCGGTTACGGGCTTCGCATTTTTTAAACAGTGTAGGGATAGACCTATTTTATATTCCTAGGTAAAATGCTCGGATATGAATCAAGATAAGTTGGCATTAACAATTGGTTGGCTTTATCCAACACTGATGAGTACCTACGGCGATCGCGGTAATGTTATCTGTATTCAAAGGCGCTGTCAGTGGCGGGGATACGATGTAAATATATTACCTCTGGAGCGCGATGCTACCGCAGCAGATATTCACAAAGTAGATTTGCTTATTGGTGGCGGCGCTCAAGATCGGCAACAAGAGATTGTCATGCGCGATTTGCAAGGCAGTAAAGCCGAAGCAATTAAAGTAAAAATTAATGCTGGCGTTCCTGGTGTTTTTACTTGCGGCGCACCCCAATTATTAGGGCATTACTACGAGCCAGCGTTAGGAAAAAGGATACAGGGACTAGGGTTATTTGATTTTGTTTCGGTACATCCGGGAGAAAATGCCCGCCGTTGTATTGGTAACTTAGTTGTAGAAGTTACAGCTAATCGTTTAGCTCAAGAATTAAAAGCAATGAGCGGTACGCCTTACTTGATTGGGTTTGAAAATCATGGGGGACGAACAAAGTTAGGTAGTGTTGAAGCTTTGGGGCGCGTAGTAGCTGGATTAGGCAATAATGGCGAAGATGGAACAGAGGGGGCGTTTTATCAAAATGCGATCGCGACTTATTCTCATGGGCCTCTTTTACCAAAAAATCCAGCCCTTGCCGATTGGCTAATTCAAACCGCCTTAAAACTAAAGTACCAAGCAGATATTGGGATTGCACCTTTGGATGATACTTTAGCAACTCAAGCCAGGGAAGCAATGTTTAAAAAGTTGCATTTAAACCTCCCAGTCACAGCTTAACGTACAGTTTTAGTTGTCCATCGGTAGGATTGCTGACGGCTTTTTGCTCTAGTAGTAACGCGCCGAAAAACTTTTTTTGTCCGCGCTTTGACTTGGGAGTTGGTAGCTACTTTTTTACTAATTCGTACGTATTTTCTGCTACTAAAACGGGTCGCTGGGCGAGTTTTAGCAACTACTCGTCTAGGTTTGATTATGCGTTTAGTTAGAGTCGCAGGGCCAGTTCTAGTAGTTCTAGCAATTATTCGCCTGGGTTTAATTGTTCGTTTAGTTGGGGTCGCTAGGCGATTTCTAGTAGTGCTGGCAATTACTCGTCTGGGTTTGATTATGGGTTTAGTTGGGGTTGCTGGGCGATTACTAGCAACTACTGGTCTGGGTTTGATTATGGGTTTAGTTGAAGCAGTAGCTTGTTTGGGGTATACACTGGGCTTACTTGCCGTACTCTTGGGCGATCGCCCAACTATTTTTTCGGTAAGCGAATAACTCAAGGTTTGAGTTTTGGTAGTGGTAGAAGGCAGCCTAATTACCTTTTTAGTGCTTACTGTAGCTGCCATGTAAGAACTATTTTTGGCAATTGGTGTTTGCCACTGTTTAATAGTTGCTTGCGCTTTTTGATACCCAAGGCTAGTAGAGGGAATATATTGGGCAAGAGAAATCGCTTCGTTGAGCTTTCCGGCTTGATATTTGTCTGTAGCTTGAGCCAGTATGCTGTCATACCATTGATTCATTAGCGGTTTTGCTTGCCCGTAAGCACGACTGTTTAAGGGTAAAGAATTAACTAAAGAAGTCGCCCCTTTAAAATCAGCCTTTGCTGCTAACCTTTTTGCCTCAATCAGCTTGCATTCATGCAGAACATTTTGAGCCTCTGTATACAAGCTGGAATTACGGGTAATTGTGCCAGTGCGGACAATACACTCTGAATATTTGCCTGTAACTTTAATATTTTCTAATTGTTCTAAGGTTTGCTCAAGCTGTAAACGCGGCTGCCAATAAGTAGCGTAGCCTGCGCCTACAGCAACAATAACCGCGCCAATAGCCGCGCCAAGGGTGAGGTAGTACGGGCGACGATTAGTAGCCGCTAATCGTCCCTTGGCAGGCGAAATAATTGTTGTACTGGGTAAGTCGTTAGTTACCAGGATGGGAGAATTAAAACTTGGTTTGACACTAACAGGAAATGTCGGGGTAGTAATTCCTGTAGAGCTAGTATTTTGGGTAAATACGGGGTCTGCACTTATCTTTGTAGGCAGGTATTGCGGCGCTAATTTCTTAATTTCTGCTAAAACCTCGGTGGCGCTTTCGTAACGGTCTTTAAAGTGGTAGCGCACCATTTTTGTAATAATTAGTGCTAAGGCATCGCTAATTTGCGCTTGTTGCTGCCACTGCAACTCTCCCGTCTCAAAGTTTTCCGCTAATTGCATGGGATACAACCCTGTTAGCGCTTGCAGGGCGATCGCTCCCAAGGCATAGATATCGCTATTAGGGCGGGGTCTACCTCGCGCTTGTTCCATTGGCATATAACCGGGCGTACCAATGCCTACAGTGGCAGGCATTTCTATATTAGATGTCTGGCTAAGTAATTGCGCCCAATTTTGCTTAACTGCGCCAAAATCAACTAATACTAATTTGTTGTCTTGCTGGCGTTGAATGATGTTACTCGGCTTAATATCCCGATGAATAAATCCTTGAGCGTGGATAAATACTAATATTTCTAAAATCTCGCTAACAAATTCCCATACCTGGTTTTCTGTCCAG
The DNA here is from genome assembly GCF_003003885.1 of Chlorogloea sp. CCALA 695. Classification (GTDB taxonomy): domain Bacteria; phylum Cyanobacteriota; class Cyanobacteriia; order Cyanobacteriales; family Chroococcidiopsidaceae; genus Aliterella. Next base: position 172,025 of record NZ_PVWN01000001.1, read on the forward strand.
CGCTGACTTGGTTGCAGTTTGTTTGTTAATAATTCTCCTGGTATAAATTCTTGAACTAGGTAAAACTCTTGATTTTCTTCAAAGTAAGCAAGCAATCGCGGAATGCGATCATGATGTCCTAGTTTTTCTAAAGTTTCTGCTTCCGATTTGAATAATCTTCTCGCACTTTCCAAAAAGCTTTGGTTATTATTAGCAGGCTGGAGATGTTTCACTGCACATTGGGGATTGCCTGGTCGGTGGGTATCTTCAGCGACGTAGGTTTGACTAAAACCACCGCTTCCCAAAGTTGCAACGATTCGGTAACGTCCGCCTAACAACTTGTCAATCATTGCGTTGATTCTCCAGCATTTCCGATGTATAAAAATGGGTTTTAAAAACTAATTCTTTCCCAGCTTGTTAACAAAATAAATTTTTTGTCAAGTTTCAATTAAGCTTTATTTATAATGATAAGGTAGTAGTTTGCTACTTTAAGGCTCAGATTTTAGGTAAAAAAGAACAATTTCTTTCTAGCTCATCATAACAAATCTTTTTCGAGCTAATGTAAAACTATCTTCACAATAGCGATGGCATATATTGGGATCTTTGGCGCGTTACTACAAGTTCTAATCTTTTCTGCGATCCCGCGTCCTGTACCACAAGATGTAATAGTTCAAATTGTTAAGCCCCCCGTAAAACTTGCGGCGGAGTTTTGGCAAGAAAACAAGTTGAATGTAGATACTATTAGCGGCGGTCATACAAGAGTAATACACACTGTGGCTTTTAGCCCCAATAGTCAAACGATCGCCAGTGGAAGCGGCGACAAAACAATCAAAGTTTGGAGCCTGAATCAAAAAAAACTGGTTTACACTTTGACGGGACATTCTAAGTGGGTAAATTCTGTAACTTTTAGCCCCGATGGCAAAATGTTAGCAAGCGGTAGTGGAGATCGCACTCTCAAGCTCTGGAATTTACAAAATGGGCGACTAATTCGGACTATTTCGGGACACTCAGACTGGGTAAGCTCGGTAGTTTTTAGCCCCGATGGTAAAACTATTGTTAGTGGTAGTGGCGATAAAACTATTAGAGTATGGAATGCCCAAAATGGGCAACTTATTCGCACACTACTAGATCAAGGGGGGGTTACTTCTGTAGCTATTAGTCCTGATGGTAAAACTATTGCAAGTGGCAGTTATCGCAACACTGTTAAGCTGTGGGAGCAAAGTAATGGTAAATTGTTGCATACTCTTTCTGGACACTTGCGACCAATTTATGCAGTAGTTTTTAGCCCCGATGGCAAAACTATTGCCAGTAGCAGCAATCAGGGAGAAATTAGACTATGGAACCCCAAAAATGGCAAGTTACGCCACACACTTTTAGGGCATACTCGCGCGGTAAATGCGATCGCCTTTAGTGCCAATAGTCAAACCCTTGCAAGTGGTAGTGACGATCGCACTATCAAGCTCTGGAATCCAAATAAAGGCGAACTTATCCGCACTTTAAAAGATAATTTAGATGGTATTACCTCCGTAGCTTTTAGTCCTAATGACCAAGCTTTGGGGAGTGGTAGTAGAGATAAAACTATTAAAATTTGGAGTGTGAAATAGACAAAAGGGTGAACTGTACCTTACTATACGCGCGATCGCTGCCAGCGCTATCTCCTGGGTAATCGCACTTTTTTATATTCTTGACAAGCCTAACTTTATGTGCTGATAATTATAGTTTGTGAAAACATTACATCTAAGAAAAACCCTTGGCTAACGTCATAGTAATTGGGGCCCAATGGGGCGATGAAGGAAAAGGCAAAATCACCGATTTGCTAAGTAAGTCAGCAGATATTGTTGTACGCTACCAAGGGGGTGTAAATGCCGGACACACGATTGTAGTAGAGGGGCAGACCTTTAAACTGCATTTAATTCCTTCAGGTATTTTATATCCTGATACCGATTGTATTATTGGTTGCGGCACGGTTATTGACCCTCAAGTATTAATCGGCGAACTAGAGCAATTAGCAAAACTAAACATTTCTACCAAAAATCTGCAAATTTCGGAAACCGCTCACGTTACCATGCCCTACCATCGGCTCATAGATGTAGCCGCCGAACAAAGGCGAGGAGAACATAAAATTGGCACAACGGGGCGGGGAATTGGCCCAACCTACGCCGACAAGTCGGAACGTACAGGGATTAGAGTTTTAGACTTGATGGACGAAAAAGGATTACGCAAACAGCTAAAGTGGGCGATTGAATATAAAAACGTCATTTTAGAGAAGCTGTACGAAATAGCACCTTTAGATCCAGAAGCTGTAATTGAGCAGTATTTGCAGTATGCAGAAGTGTTGCGCCCTTACGTTGTCGATACTTCTTTAAAAATTTACGATGCAATTAAACGCCGCCGCAATATTTTATTTGAAGGGGCCCAAGGAACGCTGTTAGATTTAGATCATGGGACGTATCCTTACGTTACTTCTTCAAATCCCGTAGCTGGGGGAGCTTGTATCGGTACGGGAGTAGGGCCGACAGCCATAGATCGGGTAATTGGAGTAGCCAAAGCTTATACAACTCGCGTCGGCGAAGGGCCATTTCCCACCGAACTTAAAGGCGAAATCGGCGAACAACTATGCGATCGCGGGGCAGAATTTGGCACTACCACCGGACGCAAGCGCCGTTGCGGGTGGTTTGATGCGGTAATAGGGCGTTACGCCGTCCGCATCAACGGCATGGATTGTTTGGCAATTACAAAGTTAGATATCCTTGATGAATTAGAGGAAATCAAAGTATGTATTGCCTACGAAATTGATGGAGTAGAGTTTAAAGACTTTCCCCGCAACTCCCGCCGTTTTGCCGAGTGTCGCCCCATCTACAAAGTTCTCCCCGGATGGAAACAATCTACAGAGGATTGTCGCACTTTAGAAGACTTGCCCCGTCAAGCTTTGGACTATCTCAAATTCTTAGCCGAATTGATGGATGTGCCAATTGCGATCGTCTCGTTGGGAGCTAGTCGAGATCAAACAATTATTGTTGAAGATCCGATTCACGGGCCCAAACGAGCGTTATTAGATGTTAATGGTACTCCCGTAGCATCTTAAATTTAGTTAGTCAAATCGTTTATTTTAGTTGTGGATCATGGAAATTACAGTTGAGTGTCAAAAACGCGCTGAAGGCAGCAAACCTAGAGCTTTACGCCGCGAGGGTTTAATTCCCGCTTCTTTGTACGGGCATAAAGGTACAGAGTCAATGATGTTGACAGTAAAAGCGAAAACCCTAGAAAAATTGTTAAAACAGGCTGGGGTAAATAGTACCGTCGTCGATCTAAATATTCCCGATTTGTCTTGGCGTGGTAAAACTTTGTTGCGCGAAGTGCAGATTCATCCAGTTAAAAGATGGGCTTATCATGTCAGCTTTTTTGCTTTGTCGGAGCAAGCAAGTGTAGAAGTAGAAGTACCTGTTCACTTTGTGGGCGAAGCTCCGGGAGTAAAGGTAGAAGGTGGCGTTTTAGACTTGGTGTTGATGCAGCTTGAAATCAAATGCGCCCCTGACAATATCCCCGATGCGATTGAAGTTGATATTTCTGGGCTTCATCTCAAAGATATTTTGTATGTCAGCGAACTTGTTTTACCCGCAGGAATTGTTGTTGTAGGCGATCCAGGACGTGCGGTTGCTAGTGTAATGCAGTCTACAGTTAGCGCCGAAGCAGAAGCAATTATCGAAGAAGCAGTAGCAGAGTCTGGATCTTCGGCTCCTACTCCATCAGTTTAAATAATTAGATTTGCCGTATTTTACTACCAGGAGTCTAACTCCTGGTTTTTTGTTTATAAAGTGAGAGAAATAATGACATTAATTGAGCAGATGTTAGAGCCGGGGTTCTATCCCCATGAAGTTATTGAGCCAATAACACTAATTCAAACTCATGTTTCTTATGTGTTTTTGACTGGGGATTATGCCTATAAGGTGAAAAAATCTGTAAATTTTGGGTTTTTGGATTATTCAACGTTGGACTTGCGATCGCATTTTTGCCTTCAAGAGTTGGAGATGAATAAGCGCGGCGCACCGGAGCTTTATTTAGAGGTATTGCCTATAACTCAAACTGGGGATAAGTTTAACTTGAGTGGAACCGGGGAAGCGGTAGAATCCGTGCTAAAAATGCGCCAGTTTCCTCAAGGGGCGTTACTCAGCGAGATGTTTGAAAATGGGACGCTAACCCAGTCGCATATGGAAGACTTAGGGCGGGTAGTGGCAAAATACCACGAGCAATCGCAAAGTAGCGATCGCATTCGGACTTTTGGTGAAGTTGCTCAAGTGCGCCAAGCCATTGATGAGAATTACGAACAAACCAAAAACTATATTGGCAATCCGCAAACTGAGGCGCAGTACGCGCAAACAAAGGAATATACAGATAATTTCTTTGTCGGACGGAGTGAATTATTTAGTAGTCGCATTGAAAACAATAAAATTCGGGAGTGTCACGGCGATTTGCACTTGAGAAATATTTGTTTGTGGAATGACAAAATTCTCTTATTTGACTGCATTGAATTTAACGAGCCGTTTCGCTTTGTCGATGTCATGTACGATGTAGCGTTTACAGTCATGGATTTGCAAGCAAGACAGCGCCCAGATTTTGGCAATGCTTTTTTAAACACTTACGCCGAGCAAACGGGCGATTGGGAAGGATTGCAAGTATTGCCTTTGTATTTGAGCCGTCAAGCTTACGTCAGAGCCAAAGTAACATCTTTTTTACTAGACGATCCGGGGATACCAGAGGCGGCAAAAGTAGAAGCGGCGGCGACAGCTAGTGGTTATTACAAATTGGCTTGGGAGTATACTAAACCCCGTCAAGGCAAGTTAATTTTGATGTCGGGCTTGTCGGGAGCGGGTAAAAGTACCACTGCAAAGCTTTTAGCGCGGAAATTAGATGCTATTCATCTGCGATCGGATGCGGTACGCAAACATTTAGGTAATATTCCTTTATCAGAGCGTGGCGGCGAGGAGCTTTATAGCCCCGAAATGACCAAAAAAACCTACGATCGCTTGTTGGAATTAGGGGTAATGCTGGCTAATCAAGGTTTTACAGTGATTTTAGATGCCAAATACGATCGCGCGGCTTTAAGAACTAATGCTGTTGAAACTGCTATTTCTCAACAATTACCGTTGCAAATTATCCACTGTACGGCTCCTGTAGAGGTATTGCGCGATCGCTTGGCGGCTCGTCAGGGTGATATTGCCGATGCCACCGCCGACTTGTTAGAGTCTCAAATAGCACTTGCTGAAGCCTTTACGCCCCAAGAGCAGCCCTACGTGCAGACATTGGATACTACTAAGCCTATAGAGCCACAATTGGGTAAATTATAAGTTAAGGCGCGATCGCCCTAAATAAGCGTTTGGGTTGGCATTTGAGGTGCGATTACCCAGGGGGTAGAGCTAGGAGCGATCGCTTTATAACTCAAAAAGCCCTAAAATGATTTATCCATTAAATCGCTGTAATCCATGCCCAAACCCGCCGACATTGGTACTAAACGTTTAATTAGTTTGGCTCCTAACAATTGGGTAAAGTGGGTAACGCAAATACCTGATATTGTTACCTCTGATATTCTCGATCCACAATTTCAGTGGGTGAGCCGAGAAAGCGATGTTTTAGTTCGCGCTCAAAGTCCGCTTTAGCCGAAGAAAAGTACAATCTGCCTACCTATCCTGTATTAATTAATATTTTAAAAGCAGGTAATACTGAGATTCCAACTTGCTATCAGTCAGACTTTGCAGGGTTAAAAGCCCGTCAAGATTATCGCGTAATTAATTTATGGGAGGTTGATGTAGAAATCGCCTTTCAAGAACCAATTTCGGCTCTAATTCCGTTTGTTCCTATACTTAAAGGTGGCGCAGAAGAATCAGTAGTGCAAAGAGCCTTGCAAATTTTACGCAGCGATCGCCAATTGAGCGAACTTGAGACAGTTATGGCTTTTTTTGCTAGTTTTGTACTAGATAGCGCGTTAATTCAGCAAATAATGAGGTGGGATATGGCAATAATTAGCGAGTCGCCCTGGTATCAACAAATTTTGAAAGAAGGAGAACAAAGAGGTATCCAACAAGGCATTCAGCAAGGCATACAAGAGGGCGAACAAAGAGGTATCCAACAAGGAGAGCAAAGAGGGCTATAACGGGGAATACTATTAAGTATTGAAACGGGTTTAGAACTTAAATTTGGGGCTGAAGGTTTAGCATTATTACCCGAAATAGCCCAAATTTCCGCTCTAGAGCGATTAAAAGCAATTCAACGAGAAGTAATGACTGCAAATACTTTAGAGCAATTGCAGCAAATTATCTAAACTAAGCTCCCATTCCTGAGTATTGCTTAAGTCCTTTGCGCCATAACCAGCGATTCCAAAGGAAGAAGAATCCGCCCCAGCCAAGCATTACTAAAAATCCTTGGATTATATTTACATCTTTTAAGCCAATTAGCAGCGCGGCGGGAAAATGGACTAAGTAAGGGAATGGTGTCCACAGTAATACTTCGCGCACGCCTTGGGGAAACATCTCTAAGGGCGCAATTAGCCCCGAAAGAAACAAATACAGCAAAAACCACACGCTTTCGATTGCACTAGCTCTTTCCGTCCAAAAAGCAAATAAAGCAAAGGTATACTGAATTATAAAGCGCAAGGCAAAAGCAAAAATTGCCGCTAAAGCAAAAAGCAGAATATTACTTAAGCTGGGAATCCAAAAAGCTTGAGGATAGACAGCGAAAAATAGGGCTATCAGTGCTAAAGCAAAGGGTAAACGGGCAAACCTTTCGGAAAAATGCCCCGCGACGTGATGCCATACGGGATCTATCGGCTGTAATAAGCGTGGTGACAGTCGCCCTTCAATGACTTCTTTTTCAAATTCCCAAATTACCCAAACAACTGTAAATTGCCTAATTACAAACACGGCGAGAAAGTAACGAGTAAAGTCTACAGGAGTTAGCCCAAATTGTCCGCCTTGGGCTGCTTGATACCACACGCCCATCAAAATTAACGGCAAACTACCAGATAATGCCCATAAAAATAGCTCGGCGCGATATTCCATCATGTAGGCGTAGTAAACCAAAGATAAAACCTTTGCTTTTCGCAAAACTGCCTTCATGACACACCCCCAGCGTTGAAAACTCGCCCGATGATTTCCTCCACTGGGGGATCGGTTACGGTTAAGTCTACTACTTCTAATTCGGCTAACATCTTAGCTACACTGCGAGTTAGTTCGTCACGCTCTACTAAAAATCTTACCGATTGCCCGTCTAAAGCTTTGATTTCACCGTAGGGTAATAGTTTGGCTTCTGGTATTGGATGAGCAAGTTCTATTTTTACTTCCCGACAAGGAGCAAAGTTATCAATTAATTTCTTTAAGCCGCCGTCGTATACTAATTGTCCTTGATGAATAACGAGGACGCGATCGCACAAAGCGGTAATATCTGCCATATAGTGGCTGGTTAAAAGGATTGTTGCCCCATATTTGCTATTGTAGTCGCGCAAAAAATCCCTTACTCCTACTTGAGCATTGACATCAAGCCCTAAAGTGGGTTCATCTAAAAATAACACTTGGGGACGGTGCAACAAGGCGGCGAGAAATTCGGCTTTCATGCGTTCGCCCAAAGAAAGTTTACGCACGGGTTGCTTGAGCTTATCTTGCAGAGATAACATTTCTGTAAGCTCTCCTACACGCATTTTATATTCTCGGTCAGAAATGCCATAAATAGCAGCGTTGATTTTTAGGGAGTCTAAAGCGGGTAAATCCCAGATTAACTGTTGTTTTTGCCCCATAACTAGGGTAATTTTCTGCAAAAAGGCAGTTTTGCGCCCAAAGGGGGTATATCCAGCAACTTGTACTTTGCCGGATGAGGGATGAATTAGCCCAGTGAGCATTTTTAATGTAGTGGTTTTCCCGGCTCCATTTGCCCCCAAAAAGCCTACTACTTCCCCCGACTCAATTTGAAAGGAAACTTGTTTTACAGCGTCTACAGAGCGATAGGTACGGTGGAAAAAGTGGTTAATGGTTCCTTGCAGTCCGGGTTCTTTGATGGCGACAGGGTATACTTTGCTGAGGTTTTCAGCCTCGATAATTGGCATAATTTGGTGATAGGCGATCGCACTAGGATTTGCAGTCTCTATTTGCTATTATGCTTAGTCTGCTAATCGTTTAACTTTTTTAGCCGATTAAAATAAGTGCGATCGCAATTTGAATGCCCTGTTGGATTAGTTGTAAAAATTCCGGGAAAATTGCGCCATATTAAATAGATTTCTCCTTGGCGGGGTAACTATTGGAGTCCTTCGGAGTCTAAAATTTCTGTCATTTGGGTTTGAGCAAATTCTCCCCAGTCTCGGTCAAATTGCCTATCTGTTGGTTTTTGAGTTTGGTAGAAGGCGCGTAACTGATTTTCTATCTGCTGTCGATACCACAATCGCAAGCCTGCTTCCACCGCCGCAGAAGGATTTTCTGTTATGCGATCAATATCTTGAAGCAGTTTAGCATCAACAGTAATTGAGATTCGTTGTTTGCTAACGGGTTGAGTCATGAGTCGGAAAATAATATTATTTTGATGATAATTTATACGATTGCGATCGCCCAAGGTAGCTAATAGAGATTCTTGGGGGTTTTTGGGGAATCCTGAAGTTATGACAATTAAAGTTACAGCGTCAGAAATGGAAAATGCGATCGCTTTTACCCAAACCCCTGAAGAACAAGAATTAGAAAAGAAGTTAGCCGAATTAGCTGCACTAGAAACCGCACTAGCAGGGCGTGAGTTAGATTTGGCAACAAATCAAGCCTAGTTACACGCTTTCGAGCGGGAATATCTGCGAATTGTCGGGAGTCGATACACCGAAATTGATCGGCTAGAGGCTCAAATTGCTGAGTATATGACTTATTTGGAATCAGCTAAAGACTTTAAGCCCTCAGACAGCTTGAAAAAACTTTATCGACAAGTAGCAAAACTGATTCACCCGGATTTGGCAACCGATGATAACGAGCGTCTACGCAGGCAAAATCTCATGATTGAAGCAAATCTTGCTTATGAAAATCAGGATGAGGAGCGACTAAAGGCGATTTTACACGGTTGGGAAACAAGCCCGGAGTCTATTCAAGGTGAGGGAGTTGTGGCTAAACTCATTCGCACTATTCGCCAAATTGCTCAAAGCCAGATGCGCTTAAAGGCAATTGGGGAGGAAATTGAGGCTTTAGAACAGACTGACCTTTATCAGTTGAGAAACCAAGTTATTACCGCCCAAGAAGCAGGAAGCGACTTACTAGCAGAAATGGCATTGCAGGTAGATGAGCAGATTACTACTGCAAAAGAACAGTTAAAAGAATTGAAAACTAAATTAGGTTTATAGAAATGAGCAACGATAGCGACAAAAACATTGTTCCATCAGAGAAGCCGGAACTATCAAGATATTCGTCAGATTTGATTAAAAGAGGATTGGATTTAGCAAATAAAAGCCAAGCTGTTAATAGCAAAGCCTCACAGCCACCGCAAGCGCCTATTATTCAAGTGGAGGCTAAGGAATTATTGAATTGTGGGTATGAGAAATTCTGTAAAGACGATTATCAAGGCGCAATATTTTACTATACGCAAGCACTACGAATTGCTCCTGACTATGCCGAAGCTTATTATATGAGAGGTATTGCTCGTGAGTGTGTAGAGGACAATCTGCAAAGTGCAATTGATGATTACACCCAAGCATTACGGATTGATCCTAACGACGCATCAAGTTACCACCAGCGAGGTAATGCTCGTGAGAATTTAGAAGACTACCAAGGCGCAATCGATGACCACACCCAATCACTGCGGATTGATCCTAACGACGCATCAAGTTACCACAGCCGAGGTGAGCTTAGTGCTAAATTAGGAAACCACAAAAGCGCAATCGATGACTATACCCAATCACTGCGAATTGATCCTGACTATTGTTGGAGTTACCAAAGCCGAGGTGAGGTTCTTTACAAATTAGGAGACAGACAAGGCACAATTGATGACTGTACCCAAATACTACGACGGGTTTGTCCTCCTAATGACTCCATTATGTCTATAGATAACTCCTTAAGACGTGACGGTTACCACCTCCGAGGTAAAGCTCGTTTTGAATTAGGAGACTATCAAGGCGCAATTTATGACTATACCCAAGCTTTGCAAATTAATTCTAACGATGCCGATGCTCATAACAAACGAGGTAATGCTTACTACGAATTAGGAGACTACCAAGGCGCAGTTGACGACTATACCCAAGCCCTACGGGTTAATCCTAACTATTTTGAGGGTTACTACAACCGAGGTAATGCGCGTTATAAATTAGGAGATAAGCAAGGCGCAATTGATGACTATAATCAAGCCCTGCAAATCAATCCTAACAATGTCGATATTTACAAAAACCGAGCTATTGCTCATTATAAATTAGGAGATCAGCAGGGCGTAATTAATGACTATACCCAAATACTACGAATCAATCCTAACGATGCGAATACTTACAAAAAACGAGCTATTGCTCGTGCTGAATTAGGAGATAAGCGAGGCGCAATTGATGATTATACTCAAATACTACGCATCAACCCTAACGATGTTGAAGTTTACCACAGACGTAGTAAAGCTAGTTCTGCTTTGGGAGACTATCAGGGAGCAGTAGAGGACTTACGGAGATCCGCGAACCAAAGATATTAAAGCTGATATCGAAGTCTAGGTCTATTTCAAATAATTGTTATAAACCTAGGAAAATCTTGTTAAAAATCTAAATTTGATAGCTAAGAAGATACTCCTCTGCTCTTAACTTAAGGCGATCGCCTTCCAAAATCAAATTATCAATTTCTTGCTTAATTTCCATGTAAGGCTGTCTAGCCAACTTCTTTTCTCGTTCGGTTTCTCGTCGAGTTTCTGCCCTAAGTCTCCCCGCCCACTTATGTTTCCCGAAAATATCCAAACCAAATGAAACCAGACTATCAGGGCTAGATTGGGCTGCATCCTGATTAATACTGCTTATAGTTACACTTAATTCTTTTTTAATAGCTCTTAGTTGCTTTTGGAGTAAGTTAATTTGCTTAATCTGTAGCTTGACGGATTTAGGATTATCGAGAGTTAGCGATAGTTTTGACGCAATGTGCTGGAGTTCTTCTAATGTAGCCATGATAATTTTTTAGTAGGCTTTACATTTAGAGTACCCAACTAGCCATTGCTAAATTAGGTATTAGTCTGGAAATATTCAAGGCTTATCTAATTCAACCGTAAAAGTTTCATTACCTACGGTAACGCGATCGCCTGTAACTAATTTTCGTCCCCGCCGAGTTTCAATTTCGCCATTAACTAAAACATTGCCGTCAAGTATCATCAGCTTGGCTTGTCCGCCAGTGGGTGCTACTCCCACCCATTTCAAGAATTGGTCGAGTTTGATAATGTTGTTTATTTGAGTCATTGGGCGATCTAGGGTTGTACTGTCCTTACGACTACAAAGCCATAATAAACTTATGACGGCAAAGTGCGATCGCATATTTGGAGTTAAAGATGAAAAGTATAAGCATACATGAATTTAGAGATAAGGCTGCTTACTATCTAAAAAGTCGTGAAACGATCTCCGTCAAACGTCACGGTAAGATAGTCGGCTTTTACGTTCCAGTTAAAGAGTCAGATGAAACAGAAGTTCAAGCAGCATTGACACGCCTTTCTCAATCAGTGAATGAAGTATTGACACAGAGCGGTTGGGATGAGGAAAAACTAAGTATTGCCTTAGACTTGTCCCAACCTGAATAGTATGCGCTTAGTTGTCGATACAAATATTTTGGTTTCTGAGTTGACGCGCAAACGGGGACGAGAGTTAATTATTCATCCAAGTTTAGAACTATACATAGCACAGATGGCTTGGGAAGAAACTTGTCATGAGTTGGGTAAACGCATCGAGAAGATGGTACGCAAGGAAGTATTTTCTCAGGAAGCTGGGCAAAATTTATTGAGTGATGCAATTACTCTTGCTGAGACTAAATTAATTATAGTACCTCATGAAATTTACGCTTCATGGGAAACTATAGCTAGACTTCGTATTCCTCGCGATCCCAATGATTGGTTTACTGTCGCTTTAGCGTTAGTTTTACCCACAGGAATTTGGACGAATGATGGTGATTTTTTGGGCTGTGGTTTACCAACTTGGACTACAGAAACACTCCTGTCTCATCTGTCATTATCTAATTGAATGTTTTAATAGTTAAAAATATGAATAAACCCGCCGCCCCTTCCTGCCTAAATTACTACTACACCCAAATTAAAACTATTATTCTGGCTCGGCAAAATCCGATTACAGGCTTGCTCCCAGCTAGTACGGCGGTTACTGCTCACGGCGATTATACTGATGCTTGGGTTAGAGATAATGTTTATAGTATTTTAGCCGTGTGGGGATTAGCGATCGCCTATCGCAAAATAGATGAAGATCAAGGGCGCACCTACGAACTAGAACATAGCGTAATTAAGTTAATGCGTGGGCTATTGTTTGCCATGATGCGCCAAGCAAGTAAAGTTGAGCAATTCAAACACAGTCAAGCTTCAATTGATGCTTTGCACGCCAAATACAACACGCAGACGGGCGATATTGTTGTCGGTGATGGCGATTGGGGACACTTGCAACTAGACGCTACTTCAATTTTTATCCTGATGCTGGCGCAAATGACCGCTTCGGGGTTGCAAATTGTCTTTAGCCTGGACGAAGTTAATTTTATTCAAAACCTGGTTTATTACATTGGGAGAGCCTACCGTACTCCTGATTACGGCATTTGGGAGCGGGGAAATAAGATTAATCACGGCAATTCGGAATTAAATGCAAGTTCTGTGGGAATGTCTAAAGCAGCCTTAGAAGCGATCGCAGGACTAGATTTATTTGGGGTACGGGGTAGCCAAGCATCAGTAATTCACGTTTTACCCGATGAAATTGCCCGCGCCCGAATTACTTTAGAAAACCTGTTACCGCGAGAATCTGGCTCAAAAGAAATTGACGCTGCACTGCTAAGTATAATTAGCTTTCCGGCGTTTGCGGTGGAAGATGTTTTATTAGTAGATCGCACCAGAAACGACATTATTAATAAGTTACAAGGAAAGTATGGCTGCAAGCGCTTTTTACGCGATGGTCATCAAACCGTTTTAGAAGACAGCCATCGCTTGCATTACGAACCTTGGGAACTCAAACAGTTTGAGCATATAGAGTCAGAATGGCCATTATTTTTCACTTATTTACTGTTGGATGGCATTTTTCGGGGAGATACGGAGCAAGTTAAAGAATATCAGCAGCTTTTACAACCTTTACTAATTGAGCAAGATGGATTGCAGTTGTTACCAGAACTCTATTATGTTCCCCAAGAAAACGTTGAAGCGGAGAAAAAAGCCCCCCACTCTCAAAGACGTTTACCTAACGAGAATGTCCCCTTAGTTTGGGCGCAAGGCTTATATTTACTCGGTCAAATGCTGAGTGAAAAATTGTTGTCAGTGGGAGATATTGACCCCTTGGGGCAGCATTTACGATTGGGACGCGATCGCCAAGCCCTAGTACAAATTGCCCTCTTAGCGGAGGATGAAGACTTGCAAGCCCAGTTAGAAGTCTATGGGATTCAAACCCAGACACCCCAGCAATTAGAGCCGATTCAGGTGAGATTCGCGGGGGATCTTTCGGCAATTTTTACCCAAATTGGACGCAACGATAAATTAGGCTTAACAGGTCGTCCGGTGCGGCGATTGAGGAGTTTGATTGCGTCTAGAATCTTTCGTATTCGCGGCGAAACGATTGTATTTTTACCTTCATTTTTAGACGTGCAACAGTTTTATTTAACCCTTGACTATCATTTTTTGGTAGATGAGTTTAAAAATGAATTAGCTTACATCCAGCAGCATTGGCGCGAATTGGGTCGTCCGACTCTGACTTGGAAGCTGACTCATACTATGTTTGAAACAGGTAGCGAGGCAATTCTAGCCCTCATGCAGGAACTCCAAGCCGGACTTTGTAATGGTGTAAAAGTAAAGTTGGGGCGGTTAAATCAGTTGATGCTAACGGCGACTACCGAGCGGATAGATTTTATCCATGACTTTAATTTTGCCCAATCACCACTTACCGACGCTACCCCGAAAAAATATTATTTAGCTTGTCTCCCAGAAAAAAATCAGCCCCTAGGTAAAGTTCAAGAATTTCAGATAGAGCGGGAAACTAACCTAAACTTTTTATTAGATTGTTTGCGTGATTCTCATAATATTTACGAGCAAATTGAGTTATTGCAGACATTAAAACGCTTGCAGGGAATAGAATTTGATACAGGTTTTGGCGGTGAGGGACAAAAGGTAGCAATCGCCAACTTATTAGATGAAGTTTATACCCAAGCAGGAAAAGCCGGAATTTGGGCAGTAGTACGCAGAGCGGCGGGTTTGCGGCAAATGGTAGATATTGGTTTATCCGACCAAGTGACGAAAATGCTAGTACGGGGCAAGCAAATCGCTGTAGGCAAGTCTTATAGTATAGATTCGCTAATTTCGCGTCCGGTATCTAGTAACGAGATTGCCTCAAAAATTGATCGCTTTTGTGGGGAAGATATACGCGATCGCGTTTTGACTCAAGAAATCCTTATCTATTGCGGTTTACTAATTCGAGCAGAACCCCAACTGTTTAGCGGTTTACTAACTTTAAAGGTAGGCTATCTAATTTTACTAATGACTAGCGATCTTGCCCGTGAATTGGGCGTGACTCAAGATGAAGCTTACGAGCATTTAATGCAGCTTTCACCCTTTGAAGTCAAGTTGCGATTGCGTCAAGTATTAGTTGGTTATGAAGGTATGAATCAACTATTGCGCCAGCAAGAATCTCTGCACGTCAAGCAACAAGAAAGCGATATAGAGTGGGTAGTTGTGCCAGCGCCAGACAATCAAATGCCTACAGAAAGTTGGCATCAACAAAGGCAATGGGACGGTTCTACAAACCGCGTACCAAAGGATTTTTATCAAGGTGTATGGCAATTATTGCACCACTGTAAAGGTGTAGTTATTGGCGATAAATTAGAGCGACGCAATCGTTTAGATAGCGATTTAATTTTAGCAATGACACCGGGAGAGAAAAATTTTGCCCTGCAAGTCGAGCATTTGCTAAACAAAATTGAAGCGCCAGAGTATAGACAAGTGAATGTAGAAGCCTTAATGGAACTTGCAGAAATTGCCCAGCGCAACCCAAAATTACAAATTGAGGAATATATTGTACTAGATGTATTGGTAGGTCATGCGGTGCGTTTAGGATGGCTAGACAATAATGCTGAAAAAGGCGATCGCTATGATGAATATAAAGCCGCCGCGTGGAAGTCTTTTTACAACACTTCTCCTAGAGAATGTGCGGTGTTAGTCGTGAAAGCCGTCCGCTTTCTTACTCAATTTGGGGCTTAAGCTAAAGATAGAAATAAGAGAAAAAACATGGAAATAGGCGTTCCCAAAGAGACAAAAGACCAAGAGTTTCGCGTAGGTTTAAGTCCTAGTAGCGTCCGCGTACTCAAAGAAAACGGTCACAATATAGCTGTAGAAAGTCTTGCAGGTATGGGTTCAGGTTTTACAGACGAGGAGTATCAGCAAGCTGGGGCGCAAATTGTTAATGCTGTAAATGCTTGGAATCGTCAGCTAGTAATCAAAGTTAAAGAACCCGTAGCCGCAGAGTACGATTTTTTAGCTAAAGAGCAGTTGTTGTTTACCTATTTGCATTTAGCCGCAAACCGCCCCTTGACCGAACAATTGATTGATTCGGGGATAACTGCGATCGCCTATGAAACTGTAGAACTTTCTGGCGCTAATAAACTACCTCTGCTTACGCCCATGAGCATCATTGCGGGACGTTTGGCGGTGCAATTTGGGGCGCGGTATCTCGAACGTCAACAAGGCGGTAGAGGGATTCTTTTAGGGGGCGTACCAGGTGTTAAACCAGGGAAAGTAGTAATTTTAGGTGGCGGAATTGTCGGTACAGAAGCGGCGAGAATTGCTGTAGGAATGGGTGCGGCGGTACAAATCATTGATGTAAATGTCGAGCGTTTGGCATATCTTGAAACTATATTTGGTTTTAGAGTAGAGCTACTTTACAGCAATTCTGCCCAGATTGAAGCGGCGGTAAGGGATGCCGATTTGCTCATTGGGGCGGTTTTAGTACCGGGGCGTAAAGCACCGATTCTTGTATCTCGCAGCTTAGTTAAACAAATGCGATCGCGTTCAGTTATTGTTGATGTTGCCGTCGATCAAGGGGGTTGTGTCGAAACCATGCACCCAACATCGCATACGCAGCCTACCTATGTAGATGAAGGAGTAGTACATTATGGAGTTGCTAATATGCCCGGTGCAGTTCCTTGGACAGCAACCCAGGCGCTAAATAATAGTACATTACCCTATGTTTTGCAATTAGCTAATCTCGGAGAGAAAGCTTTAGAAATCAACTCAGCTTTGGCGTTGGGAGTAAATGTAACTAAGCATCAATTGGTACATCCGGCGGTGCGAGAGGTGTTCCCAGACTTAGTTAATTAATATCAAAAGATATCTATACTTTGGAGGATCTGGAATTATGGCTAAATCAAGCCTCCGCCTAGCTGAAAATATTAGCGGCGATTTTTATGTTGATAGTAGTTGTATTGACTGCGATACTTGCCGTTGGATGACTCCATCAGTATTTAATCGCGCTGGGGGACAGTCGGTAGTGTATCATCAGCCAACAAATGAAACAGAAAGATTAAGAAGCTTGCAAGCGCTCTTAGCTTGTCCGACAAGTTCTATTGGGACAGTTGAAAAGCCTGTAGATATTACTGGTGCGATCGCATCTTTCCCGATTCCCGTCTCAGAAAATGTCTACCATTGCGGCTATCACTCTAAAAACTCCTATGGCGCGGCGAGTTATTTAATTGTGCGTCCAGAAGGTAATGTTTTAGTAGATTCGCCTCGATTTGCACCACCATTAGTTAAACGTTTAGAGGAAATGGGCGGTATTCGTTACTTATATTTAACCCATAGAGATGATGTCGCCGATCATCAAAAGTTTCATGAACATTTTTTATGCGATCGCATTCTCCACAGCGATGATATTACAACAGATACTCGCAATGTTGAAATTCAGCTAACTGGTTTAGAACCTTTTGCCTTAGATAGCGATTCGTTAATCATCCCCGTACCCGGACATAGTAAAGGCCATACAGTTTTGCTGTACAAAAACTTCCTATTTACCGGAGATCATTTAGCATGGTCAGAAGGCTTACAGCAATTAGGAGGCTTTCCCGATGTTTGTTGGTATTCGTGGTCAAAGCAAGTTGAATCAATGCGTCAATTACTCGATTACTCTTTTGAGTGGGTTTTGCCTGGTCACGGCAGGCGCTACCATGCAGATACAGCAACAATGCACCAGCAAATGCAACAATGTGTAACTTGGATGGAATCAGTACGTTAATTTAGCTTTTTGCTAAAGGTAAATGCACTCTAAAACAAGTTTTTCCCGGTTGAGATTCAAAGTAAATATTGCCGCCATGTCTATTTACAACTATGCGGTAAGCAATTTCTAAGCCTAAACCCGTCCCTTCCCCCACACCTTTAGTTGTAAAAAATGGTTCAAAAATCCGCGATTGAATAGCAGGGGGAATAGCTGTACCATTATCAACAATTTCGGCGATCGCACAGTTATTATCTTGAAAGGTGCGAATTTTTAGTTCGCCCTTACTACCCATAGCATGGATGGCATTATCAATTAAATTCGTCCACACTTGATTAAGTTCGTTGCCGTAGGCGTTAATTAAGGGAATAGTGCGATCGTAGTTCTTCGTTACAACAATCCCCTGTTTAAGTTTATGACCGAGTATTAGTAAAGTATTATCAATTCCCTCATGAATATCTATTTCTTGTAAAGGCGCGGTATCCATATAGGTATAGCCTTTTACAGCTTTGACTAATTCAGAAATTCGCGTTGTACTTTGTTCAACTTCGTTAATTAATCCTGAAGTGGCTAAGTTTGCCTCTAACCAAATTAGGGCATCATTTAGAGATTGACTGTCTAAATTGTTCTTAATCTCCGCTAATTTTTGCGAATCTATACCGAAGTTTACGAGGGTAGGCGCAAGTTGCCAAGCTTTGCTTACATCATGGTTTTCTAGCCAGTCTGTAACTTCGTCTTCTTGATCGCTTTGAGTTAAAGTATCGTACTGAGGAGAATTAGCACAGTACGAAATTGCGTCTATTTGCACCTTTGCTAAAAACTTTAATTGTTCGGTAGTCAAACAATGCTGATTTAGCTGTACTGTCAACCTTTGCAGGCTAGTAAAGCGCTCTTTCAAAGCATTAGCTGCCCGTTTTCCGGCGGCGGCGGGATTGTTCAATTCATGGGCTAAACCTGCGGACATTTTACCCAAGGCTGCTAGTTTTTCTTGCTGTCTTAGCTGTCCTTCAACATCGATAGTTCTTCCCACCATTGCCGCCAAAATTGTATCGCCTACAGAAGCGCATTCAATCAATAGTCGTTTAAAAGCTGCTATTTCAATCCGAAGGACGCGGCTTGCAATCGTAGCATGAGCGCTGGCAATTGATGCTGAGTGATTCAACATTGAGATTTCGCCCATAAATTCGCCCTGATGGTGAATAGCAAGCAATCTTTTTTCGTTACTTACTACTTTTGTAATTTGAATTTCCCCTGCTAAAACAACGTGAAAGCCGTAATTTTCCTCACCTTCAGTAAATAAAATCTCCCCCGCCGCCAACTGAATTTCTGTCCCATGCGATCGCATTTGCTGCAAAGCTTCATCCGGTAACTTAGGAAATAGTGTAGTTTGGTTTGGATCATGTAGCATGGCAAAACCTAAATCTAATAAAAGACTGTTAGCGAAGACAATCTTTTGTATTCAAATATAAAAAATTATCGCACTTTAATACTTGTTGCAAGTTACTTAAAATAATCGTTGAATTTGATAGTCATCAAAGGCACAATCGGCGCTACCACGGGGATACAGTAATGATGCACCAGTGTGTAGCTTGAATGGAATCAACAAAGCGTTAAATAGAAATAAATCTATCCCCGACGATTGCGCCAAACATCAAGAGGCTACCCACATACCGCTTAAAGGCTTTAAATGCGGCTTCTGACTCCTAGCCTACTTAGCCAGCAATTTTGCCTATGGACTCGTCTGTGCTTTGCAACTGGTGAAATGTTAGTTGGAGTCGCCAATGGTTCAAATACTGGATTGGTGGCTGTCTTAGCAGTGAAGCAGGTAGCTAGGCTGAACGCAAAATACCGCCAATTGAGTTGGCTAATTTTGGCACAGTTTATTGTTTCTGATATTGATGGACTTATTAAACAAGTCCTCCCACACTCTTGGGGAATTATCTTCTTCGGAGGTTTTGTAAAGACTCAATAAAGTTTAAATAAAGAAATTATGTATTTGATTCAATAAATACAAATAAAGGTATATTCTATAGTTATAGAGGTAGAAAACGTGCTAGAAATAGCTACTCTACTTATTTTGATTGTTTGTGTTTTGTATGTGTAAAATAGTCATAAGTAGTTAACTGAGGAGTTTAATACTATTAAAATGAAACGTAGAAATCTACTTCGTATTCTAGGCTTTGCCATCCCTTTAAGTGGAGTAGCTTTGTTGGTACCCAAAGCTTCCGGTGCAACTAGAAAAGTAAAAAAAGCTTTTATTAAAAATAAGTCTATAGAGTTTGTTGAAGATAGTGATGAACCTAACACAACGCAAGTGAAGGTTAAAGGCAAGAAATTTGACCGCTCTTTTCAAATTAAGAAGAAAAACAACAAATTTGTTACAGGTTATTTCCCTTTTGGAGATGAGTTTACTTCATTAGAGGAATTAACTGCTGAAGTAATAGAATCAGGTCAACTAGATTTAGATTAATAGGAGATTATATGGCTATCCGCAAAAATATACGTTCTTTAACTACTACAGAAAAAGCAAACTTTGTTAACGCTTGCTTAGCTTTAAAAGATAACAATAAAGCTGGTAATAAGTGGAATGAGTTTGTTTTAATTCATTCACAAACTTCTACAATTTTTACGCCATCTAATTCTAGTAGAACGCAGCCTCACGGAGGACCTGCTTTCTTAGCTTGGCATAGGTACCACCTACACCTACTTGAATTAGCCTTACAACAAGTCTCAGGCAACTCAAATATAGGGGTTCCTTATTGGGACTGGACGCAAGATACAACCAATCCTTTCAACGCTCCTTTATGGAGTGATGATTTAATGGGTGGTAATGGAGATACAAGTGATAGTTCTTATGTTGTAAAAACAGGACCATTTAGATTTTCTCAGTGGACAATTATAAATGAAGCGGGCAATCCTGTTACTTATCCTGATAATAGATTTACTGGTGGACTTAAACGTAGGTTTGGTAATGACATTGGCAGTCTTCCCACAATTACTGAAGTAAATAATGCTGTTTGGATTCGTAATTATGATGACAGTCCTTACGACAGAACAAGTAATAATTCAGCGCGTAATGCTATTGAAGGATTTATTAATACTCAATTGCATAATAGAGTTCATCGTTGGGTTGGTCAAACAATGAGAACTTCTGGTGCGCCTAATGATCCTTTATTTTATTTACATCATTCAATGATTGATAGAATGTGGTGTCGTTGGCAATCTGGTAATGGCTTAACTGCTTATGCTCCTAATAGTGGTGGACCTTTTAGACATAATCTAAATGACCCTATGCTTCCTTGGGATATTACTCCTAATCAAATATTAAATTATAATAATCTTGGTTATTCTTACGACAGTTTAAGATAAGTTCTAGACTTTAGTTCGTTTAAAATAAAAAACTTATTCAATATGAGCTTTTTATTTTTATTACTCTTTTAGATATAGGTTTAAAAACCTATGGCAGGATTGATTTTATTATGTGATAACTGTTTTCTGCATGGTTATAGCCTTAGTTTGATTTACTTAGTCTTACAAGTTTATTTAGTGTCTAACGTATCACAAAACTTTGCTGAGATATTGATGCACAAATTGAACGCAAATTGAACCTTCGCCCACACCAGAGGCTACGCGCTTAATAGAATTATGCCGAACATCGCCCACCGCAAAAACTCCAGGAATATTAGTTTCTAATAAAAATGGGTCGCGCTCTAAAGTCCATCCTTTCGGGCGAGTTCCGTTAGGTTTCAAGTCTTGTCCTGTTAAAATAAAACCGCGATTGTCTCTTTCTAAAACACCCTCTAGCCAATCTGTACGCGGGACTGCGCCGATAAAGATAAATAGCGAAGTAGCGCTCACAGTTAGGGTTTCGCCCGTTTGAGAATTAGCAATAGAAATAGCTTCTAAGCTTGTTTCCCCTTTTGCCTCAATCACGCTAGAATGCACCATGACTTTAATGTTTGGTGTCTCATTAATTTGGGCAGTTAGGTACTGAGACATACTTTTAGTCAAAGACTCACCCCGGACTAAAATTGTTACTTGGCTGGCGTACTTAGAAAAATACATTGCCGCTTGTCCGGCAGAATTTGCTCCACCAATAATATAAACTTCTTCTCCTTGACAAGATATTGCTTCAGTTTGGGCTGCACCATAGTACACCCCAGCGCCCGTTAATTTTTCAAGTCCTGGTACATCTAAGCGTTTCCAAGACACCCCAAGAGCCAAAATTAAGGAGTGGCAGCTAATTTCACTACCATCGGCTAGTTGGACAAAGCGATAAGGATCTTCTACGCGAATTCCTTTTACTTCTTGAGGCGTGAGAATTTCTACCCCAAAGCGCCGAGCTTGAGTTACCGCCCGTCGTGCCAAATCTGCCCCGCTTAAACCCACTGGAAACCCCAAATAGTTCTCAATGCGCGAACTTGTCCCCGCTTGACCCCCTGGAGCCTCTCGTTCAATCATGACTGTATCTAGTCCTTCGGATGCCCCGTAGACAGCCGCCGCTAAACCCGCTGGCCCACCCCCAACAATAATTAGGTCATAAAAGGGATTTCCGGCTTTAGTTTGCAAGCCAATTTTTTCGGCTACTTGAATGTTTGTAGGTTGCGACATACTAGAGCCATCAGTAAATAGTACCAAAGGCAGTTGTAGGCGATCGCACTCAGCATAACTAACTAGCTGTTGGGCTTCCTCTGAAGACTCTATATCTAACCATTGATAGGGTACTTGGTTACGAGCTAAAAAGTCTTTAATCTCGTGAGAGCGCGGCGACCAGCGATTGCCAATGATGCGGATGCCCTCAAAGGGAGGATAAAAATTTGCTAACCAATCGTCGAGCAAATCATTTAAAACGGGAAACAACTTTTCTTCGGGGGGATCCCAAGGTTTCATCAAGTAGTAATCAATTTGGGTACTGTTGATGGCGCGAATCGCTGCATCAGTATCGGCATAAGCTGTAAGTAGAGCGCGTTTCGTGTTGGGGAAAAGTTCTAGTGCTTGTTCGAGAAATTCTACCCCCGACATTTGCGGCATGCGTTGATCGACTAAAAACAAGGCTACAGACTGGTTGCGGAGTTTGACTTGCTGCAATGCGACCAGTGCTGTTGCCCCAGAATCGGCACGCAAGACGCGAAATTTGTCTCCATATTCTTTTTGTAAGTCACGCGAAATTGCTCTCAAGACTTCTGGATCATCGTCAACGGTCATGATTACGGGTTTAGCCATAGCGCGGTATCGACCTTTTGTCAGTTAATTTTGATTTTTCTAGTCGCGGCGATTAGAGGCAATTTTGCTGTAAATGTAGCTTCTTTTCCTGCCCTTGAGATCCGGGCTTTAACTGTACTTTCACGCATTTCTACCCACAATAATTACAGATTTTAAAGGTTGCTTTAAGAGCATATTTGACATCTCTCACTAGGTAGCCACCCATCTCTATTTCTCTCAAAAACAGGAGAATTATCATATTTTCCCCCCTTTTTCAAGGGGAGTCAAAAAGCGGTGTAGCTTGGCTTCCCGCTTTGTTGACGTGTTCTTGGGGGGATCTCTTACGGCAGATTACCGTTAACTATTCAACTTCTTAGCCATTAATTGATTAGTCAACTTTGGATCGGCGCGTCCTCCAGTTTGTTTAATCACTTGTCCTACAAAGAAGCCAATTAGCTTAGTTTTGCCATTGCGATACTGTTCTAATTCCTTGGGATTTGCAGCGACCACCTGCTCAATAATTACCTCTAATTCCCCAGTATCAGAAATTTGGATTAAACCTTTGCTTTCTACTAATTCTTTTGCTGAACCGCCTTTAGTTAGCAATTCTGGCAGAATATCTTTAGCAATTTTGCCACTAATTGTCCCTGATTCAATCAAATTAATTAATTCGGCTAAAATTGGCGGTTTAAGAGCAATTTGGGTAATATTGAGTTTATTTTGATTCAAATAACCCGCAATATCGCCCATAATCCAGTTAACAGCTTGTTTAGCGTTAGCACCCGCATTAATTGTACTTTCAAAATACTCAGCAACGGCTCTTTCATCGGTCAAAACCCGTGCATCGTAAGCGGAAAGTTGAAAATCATTTTCGTATCGGCGGCGTTTGGCGGCGGGAAGTTCGGGTAATTCGGAGCGCCATTTTTCTAAGGTGGCTTTCGCGACTTCAATTGGTGCTAAATCTGGTTCGGGAAAATAACGATAATCGCTAGAACCTTCTTTGACACGCATACTAATAGTACGTTGGCTGCCTTCTTCCCACAGCCTCGTTTCCATAATAATGGGGCTTCCGGCTTCAATTGCTTTGGTTTGGCGCTCGATTTCGTACTCAATAGCTCGTTGAATGGCATTAAACGAGTTCATGTTTTTAATTTCTACTTTTGTGCCAAACTCTTTTTGTCCCACCGGACGCACGGAGATATTGACATCGCAACGCAGAGATCCTTCTTGCATATTGCCATCGCTGACACCCAAGTACAGCATTACCCGGCGCAATTCTTGGGCGTATTCTGCCGCTTCTACACCTGTTGTCATATCTGGTTCGGAGACAATTTCGACTAGAGGTACACCAGTGCGATTAAAGTCTACTAAGGAGTAAGTAGAACCGGATAAGCGATCGCTTCCTCCATGTACTAGCTTGCCTGCATCTTCTTCCATATGCAAGCGAGTAATGCCAATTTTTTTCCTTACAGGATTGCCATCAGCATCAATTAATTCAATCTCCAGATAGCCATGCTCGACAATAGGCAAGTCGAATTGAGAAATTTGGTAGTTTTTGGGGGAATCGGGGTAAAAATACTGTTTGCGGTCGAATTTGCTATAGGGGGCAATTTGGCTATTTAAAGCCAGTCCCGCTTTAACGGCGTATTCGAGTACGCGCTCATTTAAAACGGGTAAAACGCCGGGATAACCCATACAGACAGGACAAATATTCGTATTTGGCGGTGTACCAAATTCGGTTGAGCAGTTACAAAAAATCTTAGTGTTTGTTTTTAGCTGACAGTGGGTTTCTAAACCAATTACAGCTTCATATTGAGTTTTAACAGGAGTATCTGTAGTCATATTTCTATTTTAGATTGAACGCGAGAGCGACAATTAGGCTTTATAGGGAATAATTACATTTTTTGCTTGCGAAGCTCTGCGAGCGCGCTTGCGCTTTGCGCTACTAAAGCTGTACATCTATACAAGTTAACAAAGGTTTCTCATGTCCTGGGTAAAAAATCTCGTACCCGTCCTTACGATGCTCTGTTGTACAACTATAGCTAATACTGCAAGCGCTGATTCTTTTGACCAAGATGTATCGCAATTTATTTCTGATGAAGGTACGATTATCTACTTAGGAACGGGGATAGTTTTACCTTTGCTCTTAGATGGCAAAAATGGTAAAAACCAGTCTTTAAGGGTGGTAGATTCCCTTGGTACGAGCTTACTTGTGTGCGAAGGATTAAAGGCTGTAACTGATGTTCAACGTCCTGATTCTGACGAGCGCGATAGTTTTCCTAGCTGTCATGCGACCTTAGCTTTTACGGTGGCGACCATGCAAAGTGAGTTTCAGCCTAAATATACGTTGCTTTGGTATGCGGGGGCAAGTGTGATCGCCTATTCAAGAGTAAATCTTAATCGCCACCGTTGGACGGAAGTATTAGCGGGTGCAGCTATTGGTTACGGCATTGCTAAATTAGAACTGAGTCAACCTAACGGACTACTTTTGTTTCCGATTATTGGTAGCGATAACGAAGGGGGAACAATAGTAGGGTTGCAAATGAGTAAGTCTTTTTAACGTGGGGAATTGGTAATTGGTAATTGGTAATGGGGAATTGGTAATTAAGCAAATCTTTTTAACTAGCTTTTGTTGCTACGCCAATAATATGCGGGGTGACAAGGGGAACTGGCGCTTGAAAATCTTGATAATCAACCTTAGCAAAACCAGCATTTTTGATAGCTAACCCTGTTTCTCGATTGGGATTGCAACCATCGCCGATTATATTCCAAACTGGCTTAACTGTATTTTGTACCTGGCGCAAAAAAGTACCTTTTGGCGCAGCAATGTGTTCAATAAATAAAAAACGTCCACCGGGTTTTAGCACTCTTAAAACTTCCTGCAACGTCTTATCTAAGCTAGGTACAGAACACAAAACTAATGTACTGACAACAGTATCGATACTATTATCGAGTGCGTTTATGTTTTCGGCGGAGTTTGTTTGAATTTCAACACTCAAGCCTAATTTTTCGGCGGTTTTTTGCAAGTAAGAGTGCATAAACGGATTAGGTTCAACTCCAATCCAGCGAATATCAGTCGGATAGTAAGGAGCGTTAGCACCTGTACCAGCGCCAATTTCTAATATAGTGCCTTGTAAGTTTGTAAATAGAGCTAATTTGCGATCGCGGATCTTTTTTTCATATTCCACCGTTCCATTCGCCATTAACCAAGCAAATATCTTTTTGTACCAGTGAGTATTAATGCTATTTTGGGCTGAAGACTTTTCACTAACCATATTTATATTCTTAGGTGTAGAGACGTTGCAATGCAACGTCTCTAGCATTAGTTTTTAGATCGCACAAAATTCTTTTCTATGTGAATGACAAATATCAAGCGTGAAGATTTGCTTGTTCCTGCAACCAAGGATCGACGGGTTCTCCATCGCGGCGACTCAATTGGACTTCTACTACCATCACCTCTTTGGAGCCTGGAGGCGCGGGTTTTTGCAGAAATTTAACATTGTAATCCGCCGGGTTGTGATTGCGCTCCTTGAGCCAATCTTGTACCTTTGTAGTGGCAAATAATGATTGCCCTTGTTCAAACATTCGGGTAATCTGCATTTGGAGCGTGTAAGGATTTAATCTACCCATAATTTCCTCTAAAGTTAGTTGGGATCGATGCCTAATTCTCGGAGTTTAGCTGCTAATTGCTGCGATCGCACTTTTTCTTGTTCTAACTCCTGCTGCGATTGTTCTAACTCTTGCTGCGACTGTTCTAACTCCTGCTGTGCTTGTTCTTTGGCGAGTTTTTCTTGTTCTCTAGAAGTTGCTAATTCTACATAAGTCGCAAATTTTTCGCCATTGGGTCCGTACAATTGCAACTCTGTACCCAACATATTAAATTTGATTCCTAATCTAGGGCTAACCCAATCTAGCATTTCCTCGATTACGTCTAATCGTCCGTCACGACGCAACCAACCGCTTAAATCGCCCTTAGCGGGGTCGTATAGATAATATTCTTCCACACCGTAGCGATCGTAAAATACGAGCTTTTTGTCTAATCCTGTTTGCGTATTTCCGGGGGAACGAACTTCAAATACCACCTGTGGTGCAATATTTCCTTCTTTCCACTGCTGATAAGAACCGCGATCACCTTTTGGTCTACCCATAATTACCATAGCGTCTGGTGCGGCGCGGATAACATTGTTACCTTCTACGGGATACCACAACAAATCCCCAGCGATAAATACATTTTCATCGTTTTTAAACAGCCATTCCAAACCTTCTTTAATCGTAACTATCCAGCGAAACTGTTTAGTATTATCTGACATTGGTTCGCCGTCGCAATCTGGATAAACTATCTCAGTTTGATGGGTAGATTGTATTTGTGTAACCATTGCCTTACTCCTTAAAGTTAAGTAATTGGTCTATGACTTAAGCTTGACTTAGCGTAGCTTTCAACTGAGTACGAGCGTATTCTAGGGCTTCGGGTAATTTACTTGCGTCCTTTCCTCCAGCTTGGGCTAAATTTGGTCTTCCACCACCGCCACCGCCACAAATTTTAGCGATTTCTCCCACAAATTTACCTGCTTGCAAGCCTTTTTTATTCACATCAGGACTAAACGCTGCAACTAAGCTAACTTTGTCAATTTCCGGAACAGAACCTAATATTACTGCGCCTTTGCCGATTTTTTGCAGCAACCTTTCCGCCGCAATTTTTAAAGAGTCTGGCTCAACTTCTCCTATTTGGGCAACAATAATTTTGTAGTCGCCAATGGTTTGCGCTTCAGTTAGTAAAGTTTCCGATTTATGTAGGGTAAGTTCGGCTTTGAGTGATTCTAGTTGCTTTTGGGCGGTTTTAAGTTCTGTTTGTAAAACTGTGACTCGCATTGGCAATTCTTCTGGTTTTACCTTAAAGAATCCGCTTAGTTCCCTAACTACTTTATCGCGGACGTTTAAATAATCCAACACCGCCGCCCCTGCAACAGCTTCAATTCTCCTAACTCCTGACGAAATCCCGGTTTCAGAAACTATTTTAAATACGCCTATTTCCGCCGTATTTCGCACGTGAGTACCGCCACATAATTCCATCGATACGCCAGGAAAATCAATTACTCGCACGACATCGCCGTACTTTTCCCCAAACATAGCGATCGCACCCTTGGCTTTAGCCTCTGCTATGGGCATTATCTCTATGTCTGCATGATGCGCTTCAGCTATCCATGTATTTACTTGGGCTTCTATTTGCTGCAACTCATCTAGGGTAATCAGACGTGGACAATTAAAGTCAAAACGCAGTCTATCAAAATCCACCAACGATCCCGCTTGCGAAATAGAAGGATCGACAATCTTTTTTAAAGCTGCTTGTAATAGGTGAGTAGCGGTATGATTTGCTTGAGCGCGAAGACGACAAGTGCGATCAATTTGCGCCATCACAGGATCGCCTATTTTAAGCGTACCGCGTTCAATGCGTCCGTAATGAATGTAAATACCCAATTGCTGCTTAACGTCATTAATAACAACGACTACACTATCTCCAGATAAGTAACCTCGATCGCCTATTTGTCCGCCAGACTCCGCATAAAATGGGGTTTGATCTAACAATACTTGTACTTCACTTCCTGATTCTGCGACTTCTACTTGCTGACCGCCCGCAATTAATGTCATAACTTGAGCAGGAGTTGAAGGCTGAGTATAACCGAGAAACTGAGTAGCATTGATTCCCGATGCTAGTTGATTGAGCGAATTTGCAGTCAAATCGATAGTTTCGTGCGCTCCCTTAGAAGTGCCGATTTGAATTTCCATCTCATCCTCAAAGCCCTGTACATCAACGGGTACATTGTGTTCAAGAGCAATTTCTTGAGTTAGTTCTAAAGGAAAACCGTGCGTATCGTAGAGAATAAAAGCATCTTTACCAGAAATCTCTGTAGGCGACTTAGCCAATATATCGGCTAATAACTTTTCCCCTTTAGTTAGAGTTTTAAGAAAGTTAGCTTCTTCTCGTTGCAATTCATTTTTAATTACAGTGGCTTTGGTGCGGACATTGGGGTAAGCAACTTCAGAGAGTGCGATCGCACTTTCAGCTACTTGAGTTGTAAACTCTCCTTGTATCCCCATCAATCGCCCGTGACGTACTACCCGACGAATCAAGCGGCGCAATATATAACCACGTCCAACATTAGAAGCTGTAATTCCATCAGCTATCATATGAACTACAGCGCGGATATGATCGCCAATTACTTTAAGAGATATCTTAGTTTGTTCGTCACTTTGAACGTAATCAATCCCGGCAATTTCCGCCGCAGTTTTAACAATTGGCTTAATTAGATCAGTTTCGTAGTTATTCGGGACTTGCTGAAGGATTTGCGCCATCCTTTCTAGTCCCATACCCGTATCAATATTTTTGTTTAATAGCGGTGTTAGATTGCCTTCTACATCCCGGTTGTATTGCATAAATACTAGGTTGTAAAACTCAATAAACCGTGTATCGTCTTCTAAATCAATATTATCTTCGCCGCGTTCGGGGTGAAAGTCGTAATATATCTCTGAACAAGGGCCGCAAGGGCCTGTAGGGCCAGATACCCAAAAGTTATCATCTTCACCCATCCGCTTGATTCGCGCTTCTACAACGCCGATTTTGTCGCGCCAAATAGCATAAGCTTCATCATCATCTTCAAAGACGCTGACAACTAAGTTTTCGGGTTTGAGTCCAAATACTTGTGTTGATAATTCCCATCCCCAGGCGATCGCTTGTTCCTTAAAATAGTCTCCAAAGCTAAAGTTGCCCAACATCTCAAAAAACGTGTGATGCCTTGCTGTACGTCCTACATTTTCAATATCATTGGTACGGATGCACTTTTGAGAAGTAGTCGCCCGTTTATATTCCGGCTGCCTTTGTCCTAAAAAAATTGGTTTAAATGGCAACATTCCGGCGATCGTTAGCAGTACAGTCGGATCTTCTGGTACGAGAGACGCACTAGGTAAAATTTGATGCTGCTTTTGGGCGTAAAACTCAAGAAATTTTGTCCGAATGTCGTTACCGCTAAGATACTGGAGAAGTGCAGCCATAATAATTTAATTAGGTTTGAACGTGAATCAATATTTTTGTGTGTATTTGACAAAAAGTTTTGCTTTTACGGTGCATAACAAAATGTCTCGTTTCTACAATGGTGACATTTTGTAACTACTATTTTCGCATTTTGCCAGATTTTCCATTATCCAACTGTAGGGTAATGAGCAATCGCCTCTCTAAGCCTTAGAATTAAAGCCTGAAATATATTTAATGGTTTACTATGGCGCTTAAACTCAAAGTCCCCAATATCATGTGTGATGGTTGTGGCGAAACAATTACTGACTCTATTCACACAATGGAACCCGATGCCAAAATTGAAGTAGATGTTCAAGCAAAAACTGTTACCGTAGAATCTGCCGCCTCCGAAGAAACTATTAAGCAAGCTATTGTCGCGGCTGGTTTCACTGTTGAAGGCTACCAGTAAGGCTAACTTTTCTCCATAAAATAAAGAGACGCTTCTACAAACGTCTCTTTATAAATTATTTAATTATTCTATTTCTTCGGAGAAATTAGCATCATCATATTGCGCCCTTCTTTTTTGGGTGCTTGCTGCACTTCTCCAAAAGTCTGTAAATCTGTCGCCATGCGCTTTAGCAACGTTTCGGCTAAGTCACTATGCTGAATTTCTCGACCGCGAAACATGACTGTTGCTTTTACTTTGTCGCCGTCTTTAAGAAAACGCTCGGCTTGATTTATCCGCACCTTGTAATCATGCTCCTCAATTTTGTAGCGCATTTTTACTTCCTTTACGTCGGCGGTGTGTTGCTTTTTCCTCGCCTCTCGCGCTTTCTTTTCTTGCTCAAATTTATATTTGCCGTAGTCCATAATTCGGCAAACTGGCGGTTCGGCTTTATCGCTCAACAATACTAAGTCTAGCCCTCTTTCTTCGGCTATAGTCATCGCCTCGGTGGGGGTAATAATTCCTAGCTGCGCCCCGTCACTGTCGATTACTCGAATTTCCGGGAAGCGGATTCTTTCGTTTATTTGGGGTAAATCGCGTGTTCTTCTTTTTTCTATCACTGGTGTTAAGATTTAATAGCAACTGTTTGTTAATGACCTAGCTTCAATTCAAGCTCGGAAAAAATTAACCATTGGCAGTATACTTCTTTCAAACTTTGATAGCCTAAAAAAAGTTGCACTCCGGTTTTAGTTAATCTGTATCAAACAGAATACTTCTTTGTACTTGCAATCTACCATAGCATTTTTTATCACAAAATTGCTAACGCATAAAGTAGGTTTTTTGTAAAGTTTTTGTTAATTTTAATGACTTAACCATTCATTTTGTTGATGCAAACAAGCAATAGCCTCATCGGTAGGGACTTGTTCAAAGCGCTCGTAAAAATTACTAACACTAAAAAAAGGTTCGGGGGTGTGGAGTGTAATCAAGACATCGCCGCGACTTTGTAACCAAGGGAGCAAGGAAAAGGGAGCAACGGGCGCACACAGCCAAATTGCCGCAGGTTGGTAGATTTTTAACGATTGGGCTGCAACAGCTATAGTTAGCCCAGTAGCAATGCCATCATCAACAATAATAGCGATCGCACCAGTTAAATTAACATCAGGACAAGCGGGGCTGAATTGCTCGTTTTGCGCCTTAGCTGTAGTTAAAGCCGTATCTAGTACAGCTTGTCTATGTTGAGGCTTTCTAGGTACTTGGCTTTGCTCCCATAAGACATCTCCAAAGGCAGTTACCGCACCAATAGCAAGTTCGGGATTTTTGGGACGAGTAATTTTTTTAGCAACAATCGCGCTCATTGGGCATTTTAGCAAACGAGCGACAGGTAAAGCTACAGGTAATCCCCCTCGTGGTAAGCCATAGACTACTTGGGGCGGCATAATTGTGTATGCCGACATTTCGGTAATAGTAGTATAGATTGCTCTAGCTAACTGAATTCCGGCATCGGTGCGATCGCTAAAAAGTGGAGTTGACATAAATTAAGTGCGCCTAAATAAATGTAGCGGACTTACTTTTGATATTGACGGATTTGGGAGAAAAGTTAGCAGAATTGCTACTTTTGACATAGTTTGCTCGACAGAGTGCGGGGAACGCAATGAGTTTAAAATTAAAGCACACTAAAGTAGGATGCGATCGCGCTACGTAAGCAAATCAATCTCCATGAATAGCGAAGAACAACTCAGCCTTTTTGACAACCCAACCGCGCCAGTATCTCAGCCCGATTTAATTCCTACTGATGCCAAAATTCCGATTCTTCCCGGTACGTATTCTGACATGACAGAGTTAGCGCAGCATTGCAATCATTGTTATCGCTGTCCTTTGGGTGCAACTCGCAATCATGCAGTGGTGGGAAAAGGAGACTTAAAAGCGCCGATTATGATTGTCGGCGAAGCGCCAGGGCAAAATGAAGACGAAACGGGATTGCCTTTTGTTGGTAAAGCCGGACAATTATTAGATAAAATCCTTGCTTCAGTAGGTTTAAATGCTAAAGAAGATGCGTATGTATGCAATATTATCAAATGCCGTCCGCCTAGTAACCGCGTCCCGACTACAGAGGAAGTAGCAGCTTGCAAGCCATACATATTAGAGCAAATTCGGTTAGTAGATCCCCAAGTTATTTTATTAACTGGGGCGACGGCGGTAAAAGGATTAACGGGAAATAAAACCGGGATTACTAAGATTCGCGGTACTTGGATTGAGTGGGAAGGGCGTTTATGTATGCCAATTTTGCACCCAGCCTATTTATTAAGAAATGCCTCCCGCGAACAAGGTAGTCCTAAATGGTTAATGTGGCAAGATATTCAATTAGTTAAGGCAAAAATAGACGAGCTTCGCAGTGCAAGTAATTAAAGTGTAACTTTCAACACCATATATCCCCCCTTAAAAAAGGGGAAAAATATTTATTATTAGGTAGGAAATATGTTATCTATTGCTGAAAAAATTGACGATTTGCAGCGACATACCACCGATTCCGAGCAACTGCTAATTATTAATGATATTAGCTGGCAGATGTACGAAAGTTTACTAGCTGATTTAGAAGATAATTCCCATTTGAGAATTGCTTATTTAGAGCGAATTTTAGAAATAATGTCGCCCAGCCGTCGCCACGAGTTCATTAAAACTAACATAGGCAGACTTCTAGAAGTTTACCTTGAAGAAACACGAACCCGTTTTTATGGTTTAGGTTCAACAACTTTTCGTCAAGAAACTGTAGCCAGAGGAATTGAGCCTGATGAGTGTTATTGCATTAATTCCGAAAAACCAGTCCCAGATATTGCCATTGAGGTAGTTGTTACCAGTGGCGGGATAAATTCACTAGAGATTTATAGAGGTTTACAAGTCCCGGAAGTATGGTTTTGGGAAAGTAATAGTTTTACTTTATATTGCTTAGATGACGAAAATTATCAAATTGTAGCTAGAAGTAAGTTGTTGCCACGACTAGATTTAAGTTTATTAGCTGAATATGTAATATTTTCCGAACCAATGGATGCAGTTATTGAGTTTCGGCAAAAGATCCGGGAGCAGATTCAAAACTTATAGGAGCGATGTATGCCATCGCTCCTACCTTATTTTTACTTAGTAGGACGTAAGTTGAGCAACTCTTGAGGAGAAGCCAACATATCAATCGCCACAAAGAAAATTTTGTTTTCAGGATTGATTAAAAACCGCCAAGAAATATTCATCCCGACATTGACACCAAACCAAGGAGTTTGAACTACACCCGTTACCTTGACTTGCTTAGAGCCATCTGGGGTTTTTTCTGAGATACCTTGTTGGGGCATCATATTGAGTCCTTGAGCTTCTTCACGCATATATTTTGCGATCGCCTCACGTCCTACAATTGGCTTTTGGAAAGGTGGCTGCAATGCACCATCGGGTGTAAACAATTCCACAGCGCTCTTAAAGTCGTCAGCGTTCATTGCAGTAACGTAGCTCGATACCGCAGGCTCGTTAATACCATCAATTTTAATTGCCGTAGGTGCGGGAGCATCGCGTTCAAACATCGGCTCGGCGGCTCTTGGTTCACTGCTAGAAGCTACTGTTGTATCAAATCCCATATCTACCACGGTATTGCGAAGTACAGTAATTTGCTGTCCAGCATCAATTTTTTTGATAGCATCTAGCACTATCTGCACGCCGGGAGACATTTGGTAGCCTGTAGGTACAGGGGTTACTAACCCTTGCTTCATCAATTCCCCTAATTCGTACCAAAAAGCCAACTTAGTATTGACGCTAAAGTAGCCATAGGTACGGCTAATAGCCGTATCAGCGCGTGTAGCTAGTTCGCGCATTACCTGCATTTGATCTTCGTTAGACTTTTCCTGAATATCTTTAAGCATCCGCTCGGCAAATTGCAGACGGGCGGCTCCAGGAGCGGCGGGAGTAATGGTTTTGCCCATTTCGGTATAAGCGTACCACAACAATGCTAGGCGATCATCTACGCTCAGTTGGTCGAATAGAGCGATAATAGCTGGAATTTGACTGGGAACTTGAGTGCTTGAAAATATATTTTGAGCGGACTCAATTGTATAAGTCATGATTGGAACTCCAGAATTACTAACTACTTTGAAAGTTTACAAGGAAAGCTGTTTGACTTAAAATTCGTGTCAAATTTGGACTTCTCAACCTGTCGTTTTGCGGCTAAAAAGTCTGTTGATTTGTAGCTTACAGCAAAGGTGTTTGCTAAACGTAGAAAGCGCGATAGCGCAAGCACGCACGCAGGGCTTCGCGCCAGCTATGTAAATGAATGTATCCTAACTAATAATTTTTGTAAAGCTTTTTAATTTTTGTTTTCCAAATCTTGATTTATAAGGTAATGATTATGCGCCCAATAAAAGATTTATATAGCTAAACTCCGTTAATTAAGGCAAAATATGCGTAGCAGTCAACCTGCAAAGCATAGCCGTTAAACTTAGTTTAAAATCTAAGTAAGCTTGCTAAAAAACTTAGAAGCTTATGTATAAATATTCACTTAAATTTCTCGCTATCTTTGCCAAATTTATTAGCTGTAACCGAGCCGCCAATACCTTGTAAAACGCCGCGTCCAATCAAGCCTATAGCTCTACCGACTACTTGTGTAAGCACGTAAACAACGCTGCTACCTAAAAATGCTACGGCTCCTCGCAATCGTGGAGAAATCGCATCTCTAAATTCTAGAGCTAATGTCACTACTAAACGAATACCAGTAAGCTGCTTTAATTCTTGGTTTCGCGGTGCATAAATTGATACTTTGGCAATTCCTCTACTAGCAAGTACAAATAACTCATAACGACTTTCAAACATTAATTTTGGCTCAATAATATATTTTTTTAGGCGATATTTCCAAGATAAATTATTTCTAAATCGCTCTATTTCACGAGTAGAAATTAAGTTAGTATCGTAAAAGCTTTGTTTAATTACTTCTACATCTCCTAACTTATTTAGTAACGGTTGAATTACAGCATTAGCTAAGTGAATTAGTAAGTTTTGCAAGAGAATTTCTGCTCTTGCCATTGCTTCAGGAGTAGGAGCAGAATAAGGAACATTGTCAACAACTAAAGGTGTAGAAAACAAACAGTAAGAAAAAAGACTTCGCACCAAAGGAATTTTCGGCAATATTTCAGTCTTTACAACTTCCGCGTCTTCCAACAAAAAGTTAGCAATTTCTATATTTTGCTCCTCTGACTGAATAGTCGAATACTTGCCAAAAAAGCCTATTATTGCAGCTTGCCATAAATCTATTAAAATTACCTCTCGCATTTTTGGTAATTGCTCTATCTGTACTTGAGCCGTGCTTAGTTGAATAATAATCCCTTCAATTTTTCCTAAAACTATCTCTAGCAATTCTCGCTTTTTATCTGCTCTTAAAACATCGATTTCTAGCGGTACATCAGTTAAATTATCTAAGCTAAATTGCAATTTATCCCGGACTGAAACAAAGATAGTAGGTGACGAATATTCGAGTAGACTTTGATTGTTTGATACTAAATAACTTTGTTTAACTTGTAACTTCCCACTCTCAATAACTTGAGGATAAGCCCCATTATTAATAATAGTTGCTCGTGGCTTTAACAGCCGATTAACCAACCAACGAGAAACTAATAATTCTCTCCTATGTCCGGCAAATATAGCTTTTTCTAATATTGTTAATCCGGGAAATTGTAACTGCGTGTTTACTTCCTGTAAAGTCCCGTCAATTTGCTGCAATCCAGACAAGCGCAGCTTTTCTTTAACTGTACTGAAGATGTTAAAGGTTGGCTCTATTGACCAAGAAAATTGTCTATTTGCTACTTGTCTAATAATGACTATTAGCTCAGAAATAGATGTGTCTTTAAAACAATAACCATCAATACCTACGGCTTTTCCTATAGATAACTGCGTAGGTTCTCTAACTGTGCTAATTAGTAATACAGGTAAGCTAGGATACAAAAATTTTATTTGCTTACCTAGTTCTAAAGCTAAGATTTGATTAGTTTGGCTACTAGGCGTATTTAATGCCAAAATTACTAAATCTACCGATGTGCGATCGCTCGTTTCTAATATTTGAAGTGCAACGGTTTCGTTGTCAGCTTCTGCAACTACTGCTATATCAGCAAATTCTTCAAGTAGTACGCGCAGTCCAGTTCGATAAATCGCGTCCGGGTCAATTAACAGTAGTTTGAGGATAGCATTGCTCATACGGCAATTAACCCTTGAGAAAAAATTGGAGCAAAAACTTACAACTGTTCAATTTTCTTACTCCAATTCTCCAACTTTTAGTTATCTTGTTTTTGTCTGTAGCCGTAAAAGTTTATATTGTAATCAGTAATTTTTACGCCTGTTTGTAACTCAATTTGCGCTAATAAATCTGCGGGTAACTCAACCTCAATATCTAAAATTTGCTTAGTGTCCAAACAATTTACATGACTGTGAGAATCGCTGATGTTTCCATACAATCTACCATCTGAGCGTTCAATACACTCAATAATATTTTGACTAGAAAGCGCTTCTAGGTTTTGGTAAACTGATGTATGACCGATTTCTTTACCTTGGTGATTTAGGCGATCATAAATTTCTCTTGCTGATAAGTGTTCTTTTGCTTGCCAAAGTAGCTCTAAAATAAAGCGACGTTGACGGCTCAAACGCATACCCAAATTTTGACACCGATTTACAGCATCTTCAAGGGAGCGAATTGGTTTTATTGTTGCCGCCTCTTTTTGCATAATTATAATTTATCAACCATTTTAGTAATTAAAACGTGGGTTTAGGCGCGGTTATGCTTTAGACTTGCTTGCTAAATCTGTCTGTAAGCTAAACTTACGCGCTGGTTATTTGTTTAAAGTAAACTCATTACAACTTTATTCTAACTTATCGGCAAACGTCAGCGCGTGGCAAGGGCAACAGATTCGCTATCATGGCTTTTAGAGAAACCCGTCTGTTTTATAGCTGCGATTTTATGTCTTTATCTAAAAATTCTTTAATTGGTTTGAAAGCTGACGAATTTCGTCACCCCCTAGACTTAGAAGCAACCAAGGCGATTAAACAGATACCTGGGATAGATATAATGGTGCGGAATCTGCTAGGGCCCTTAGCCGAGCAGTTTTTTTATGTAGAAAATATAGCGTCCAGTGTTTTAGTAGGCAAGCATCAGTTACCACAATACCACCAGTTGCTGCTAGAAGCCTGTGCAATCTTGGATTTGGAGCCACCCCAGCTATATATCCGCCAGCATCCTGTTCCTAACGCCTACACCTTCGCCATGCGCGGGAAACAACCCTTTGTAGTGATGCATACTTCCCTGATTGACTTACTCACACCAGAGGAAATTCAAGCAGTAATTGCTCACGAATTAGGACATCTCAAGTGCGATCACAGCGTTTATCTCACACCGATAAATTTACTTATCCTCGCCGCCAGTCAAATACCGACTTGGGGCGAAGTTTTGGCGCAAAGCATACAAACGCAATTATTGCAATGGGTACGCTGTGCTGAGTTTACGTGCGATCGCGCGGCGTTACTTGCGACCCAAAACCCCAAAGTCGTCATGTCTCTATTAATGAAACTAGCTGGAGGTTCGCCAATTCTTGCACCCCAACTAAACCTTGAGGCATTTATCGATCAAGCGCGCGCCTACAACGACATCAGCAAGACTGAATTAGGAGAAATGCTGGTTACAGCCCGGACAGCGCAGTTAAGCCATCCTGTACCTGTATTACGAGCTAAAGAGATCGATCTATGGGCAACAAGTCAAGAATATCAATCCTTGCTAAAAGAGCGGACTACAGGTTATACTAGCAAAGCTTCAGGTTCGGGCGGATGGCGGAATTGGTAGACGCACTGCACTCAAAATGCAGCGGGGAAACCCGTAGGAGTTCGAGTCTCCTCCTGCCCACTGAAACATCTGATTGTTGAGATATTGGTTATGCAGCACTTAAAGCGATAGCAATCGCCGCGCAAAGAGGGCAGAAACCATAAAGGTAGCGCTAGAGCTAGGCAGTTGAAAAAACAAACGCAGATGATGCGGCAAAAGCTCGAAGAAGCTCATAGCAATAATAAAAAGCGGGGAGATGATTCTGTCTTCCCGCTTCTTTTTGTGGATAATTAACTAAATATCTTTTTCGCTCAATTCTCGCGTCATGTAATCAAAAGGCTCATCGACAAAAGTTGTATCCGCTACACCCGCCGCCGCTACTTCCTGCTTAACAATATCCTTCATAATTTGGATACCTTGGATTGTCGGCCCAATAGGTACACCCAAAGAATTGTAAGTTTCGCGCAAGCCTTGCAATACGCGCTCGTCTAGCACGTTCATATTGCCAGCAACTAGCGCGTAAGTAGCATAACGCAAGTAATAGTCCATATCCCGCAAACAAGCTGCATAACGCCTTGTGGTGTAAGCATTGCCACCCGGACGGATTAATTCAGGCAAATTTTCAAACAACTGAGAGCCAGCACGCTTGACTATAGCAGCCGCATTGCCATTAATTGCGGCGGCAGCCTGGATTCTAGAAGTTCCCGTCTCAAAGTAAGACTTGAGAGTGTCGATGGCATTGCGGTCAAAATAGCGACCAGCCACGTCATAAGTACCAATTAAGCTTGTGATTGCATCCCGCATAAAATTGTTCTCCCAAGTTTTTTTTCTGATATTTAATATTTTTAACAGGGGTGCGATCGCACTTGTTATAAATTTGTGTAACGTTGAGGCTTTATTTCGCCCTTCTCTACCGATCTTAAGCCAAAAACGCGCTCGCTCGTCGCCTGGTTAAACATAAGCAAGCGACATTTAATCCCAAGTCTAACCAATCAAAACAAAATTTTGTATAATAAGCTACAAAACTGCCCCAATATCTTGAGGATGATCTAGAGGTGGCATAATTAATTATTGTCTGCAACAGCAGCAAAGAGAAATACCATTATAAATTTGAGTGCATTGGCTAAACAAGGAGTTATCAATGGCTGAAACCCCCCAAGAAGTCTTGAAGATGATTCAAGATCATAACATCGAGCTAATCGATCTAAAATTTGTTGATATGCTGGGTATTTGGCAGCACTGCACTTTCCATCGCAGCCTAATTGATGAGGACTCTTTTACCGATGGTGTTGCTTTCGATGGCTCTAGTATTCGGGGTTGGAAAGCAATCAACAATTCGGACATGGCAATGCGACCCGACCCAACCACAGCTTGGATCGATCCATTTATGGAAGTGCCAACTTTAAGCATGATTTGTACGATTGTAGAACCTCGTACCGGGGAATTATATGATCGCGATCCTCGCTCTATTGCTCAAAAAGCAATTGATTATCTCATCTCCACGGGCATTGGCGATACAGTTTTTTGCGGCCCAGAGCCAGAGTTTTTTATCTTTGACGATGCCCGTTTCGATCAAACCGGACACGAAGGCTATTACTTTATAGATTCGGTAGAAGGCGGCTGGAATGCTGGGAGAAAAGAACCCGGCGGCAACTTAGGTTACAAAATCGCCAACAAAGGCGGATACTTCCCCGTTTCGCCCACCGACACCTTGCAAGACATTCGTTCAGAAATGTTGCTAACAATGGGCAAGTGCGGCGTACCAATTGAAAAACATCACCACGAAGTAGCCTCTGGCGGACA
Organism: Chlorogloea sp. CCALA 695; assembly: GCF_003003885.1. Classification (GTDB taxonomy): domain Bacteria; phylum Cyanobacteriota; class Cyanobacteriia; order Cyanobacteriales; family Chroococcidiopsidaceae; genus Aliterella. The sequence goes on from NZ_PVWN01000001.1 coordinate 211,689, forward strand.
GTGCGAACTAGGGATTCGGTTTGCGCCCTTAGTTGCTGCGGCTGACTATGTAATGACGTACAAGTACATTGTCAAAAACGTTGCTAAAAAATATGGCAAAACGGCAACATTCATGCCCAAACCCCTGTATGGCGACAACGGTACAGGAATGCACACCCATATGTCTATTTGGAAAGATGGACAACCTTTATTTGGCGGCGACAAGTACGCCCAATTAAGTCAAATGGCGTTGTATTTTATTGGTGGATTAATTAAGCACGCGCCTTCAATCCTGGCTTTTACTAACCCTAGTATCAACTCTTACAAGCGATTAGTACCGGGTTACGAAGCTCCAGTAAACCTAGCTTATTCTCAAGGTAATCGTTCCGCTTCGATTCGGATTCCCCTATCGGGCGACAATCCTAAAGCAAAGCGCTTAGAATTTCGTTGTCCCGATCCTAGCTGCAACCCCTACTTAGCGTTTTCAGCGATGTTGTGTGCGGGTATAAATGGGATCAAAAATCAAATCGATCCGGGGGAACCATTGGATGTAGATATTTACGAACTTAGTCCTGAAGAATTAAGTAAAGTACCTTCTACGCCTGGATCTTTGGAAGCGGCCTTAGAAAGCTTGGAGCATAATCACGACTTTTTAACAGAAAGTGGCGTTTTCTCGAAAGACTTTATTCAAAATTGGATTACTTACAAGCTTGATAAAGAAGTTAATCCAATGCGCTTGCGTCCTCACCCCTACGAGTTTTCGCTGTATTACGATTGCTAAAAAGTAATTGCGGCAACGAGACGTTGCATTGCTAAAAATAATTGCGTGTAGAGACGTTGCATTGCAACGTCTTTATCCAATTGAGCAACGCCATATTCCTTTAACCGCCTAATATTAGGCGGCGTTTTTTAATTCTTCTTTGAGCATTTTTTGATAAACTTTGGGCAAACGTCCAGTTAGAGAATTGTTTTCTATCCCGTAGCCTAAACTTGTCCAAGTTCCCGAAAGTAGCTTTTGTACTCTATTTAGTTTACCTTGCTGTAATAACTGCGACAAGTCTTCACCCCAAAATTGGCGATCGCTCAACCAAGCATAAACTACCGCATCTTGATACTCTGGCTCAAAGCTATAAGATTTCCAAAACATGATTCCTGGTGGCTGGGGATGGTATAACGCCGCCTTTTCGTACCAAGTAATATTAATCATCTGATAGCGTCCCGCCGCCGTCGAGCAGTTGTCTTTATTCGGGCCAGAAACAATCGTAATACATCGCTCTGGATGACGGCTCAAGTCGTCAATTTGTCCGCCCCCATACAAAATTGAGTAAGGTTTGGGATCGTTTGCCTCACTGGCTGAAATCGTCCGCATTAAGGCTCGAATATAAGGATCGCCCCCTTTCATTTTTAAAGGGGGTAAGTATCCAAGATTGGGATGGAGGCGCGATTTTTCTGGTTGTGGAGGCAAATTATGCAATAACAAAGTTAACACCATTAAAGCGATGCTAACTGGAGTAATCTTTTTTAGAGCAATTGCCGGAACTTGCTTACTAAAAGTAGCCTTTGGGAGTGAAAAACGAGCCAATTTGCCATCCTCAAGATTGTAACTAAGCTACACCTATAAATAGCTGCTCAAAACTCTGTTTTGCTGCTTCTTCCTTCGCCACAATTTCCACGATTTTATTGCGTGAAGTCGATTGCGATAGCGCTTCGACACAGACTTGCGCTACTTTAGTACGAGGAATGCTGCCCTCAAACAGCGTATCTGCTGAAGACATGACAACGGAACTATTATTGTCTTCATTTTTCAAACCACCAGGACGCACAATGGTGTAAACAAGTCCGCTTTTTTGAATATACTCCTCAGCCTGCTTCTTCCACACCAAAATCAACCAAAACAAATTTAGCGGATGAAGTAGCTTAGATACACATAAAGAAGATACAAACACAAAATGCTCAATTCCTTTAGTTTTAGCTACATCGACCAAATTTTTAGTTCCTTCATAATCCACTTTATAAGGACTGGAGGGGTTGAAACTTGGTTTAGCACCTGTCGCACACAAAATTACCGTACTATCACCTATAGCTTCGCGCAAAGTCTCTGGTTTTAACACATCGCCAACCACCAACTGGACAGAATCTGGCAAAATAGCCTTAGCTTGCTCTAAGTCCCTAACCATAGCCCGGACAGGAATATTTCGTTCTACTAATTCCTTAACTATCCGCCGCCCAGTTTCGCCTGTTGCCCCTGCTACAAATGCTTTCATCTCAAAATGCCTACACTATAAATAAATTTTCAACCTTTCTATTTCCCTATTGTAGATTTACTGAATAAAACCTTAAAGTTTTTAGATTTCATGAAGATGTTAGCTTCTAGTGAAACATTGCCTTCAATTGTGGGAATCCTAAATTTAGAGCCAAGCACCGTTACACAATAATCAAGCTTATGTTGTCGCAACACGAATTTCAATCTAGAGAATCCGTTACAGTTTGGGAAGGAGCAATGTCACAAGGGGATACGGAGGTATTAGCGCCAACTTCAATGCGTTTTTCCGGTCAATTTGCTGAGTGCATGGAAATGTATGCCCCTGCTCCCATAGTGGCGGAATATCTCAATACTCATCAAGAGTGGTTTTGTCGTTGCGCTCAACCTATGAAGGTAGAATCACTGTCTGTCAATGGTTATGCGTTGGCAATTGGTCGCTTTGGCGCTTTTGGTTATGATGTTGAGCCAAAAATTGGTTTAGAGCTTTTACCCCCCGATAATGGCGTATATCGCATCAAAACGATCGCTATTCCAAGTTATGTTGCCCCAGGTTACGATGTAGATTTTAAGGCGGTAATGGAGTTAGTAGAAATCCCCGCCGATAGTCAAGGCAAATTAGTCACAAAAGTAGAGTGGACGCTAGACTTGAACGTTGATGTCCAGTTTCCTAAGTTTATTTATCGCTTACCTAAATCTGTAATTAAGAATACAGGCGATCGCTTGCTTGACCAAATTGTCCGCCAAGTATCTCGCCGTCTAACCGCCAAGGTACAGGCAGATTTTTACAAGTCTTTGGGTTTGCCCTTACCCCCTAAGTCTAAATGCCACTAGCGACTGAGAAGGGCAAGGCGGATCAAGCTAACTACAGCTTACTGAGAATATTTAAAATAATTTGGATTCCGCTTACAGCTTGCCACGCAAACAAAGCTAAAAGCGTCGAATTTAACACAATATGCGTATATCTTGCCCAATCAAGCCCTTTTTGCATATAGGGCGACAAACTAGCAGAAACAGCAATCATCCCTGTCATCCCTAATCCCGCTAACAAATGTGGGCCGAGAAATAGCTTTTGGTTGTTGATATAGGTAGCGCCCATCCCGATTAACGTACCTACCACCATTAAGCCTAAAAGTATTGAACCGATTTGATAATGTCTATTGTTAAATTTGCCTTTAATTAGCTCTTTTTTAACTTCACCTACTGCATACCTTGTCTGTCGCACTTTTACGCCTAGGTAGAGTGCGTAAACTGAAACTCCTAGCAAAGCAAACATTAAAAGCGGGTGAAAAATATTTAGCCAAGGTTTGATTTCTGTGGGAATTTCCAGACTCATAGTGTTTTAGTAATTATTATGCTTGATAAAACTTAGCATAACTGCTATAAACAACTTATTTCAACGTAGACACATTGTCTGGAGGCATGATTTAACGGCTGTTGAAGGATTTATTAACAACTTCAATTAGATTGCATCCTAACTTTCAGAAGGATAAGTAATTGCCTCCTCAAATTTGCCCCAATGCCCGACGCACAATTGCTTCTAAGTCTTCAATCATGTAAGGCTTGCTGATATAATCACTACAACCTGCGGCTAATAAGCGATCGCGGTCTTCTTGTCTAGCTAAGGCTGTTACAGCAATTACAGGAATGTTCTCTGTAGTTGGGTTGTGTTTCAAATGAAAAACAACTTCTATACCGTTTAGGTCTGGCAGCATTACATCTAACAAAATTAAGTCTGGGTTGTAAATTTGGGCGATAATTAAGGCTATTTGTCCGCTAGTTGCAGTAAGTAACGAACAATCAAAGACATTTAATACTTCACTCAGTAGCAGCAAATTATCTTCATTGTCATCTACTGCTAAGATTCGTGTTTGTTTAGCGGTGGTTGCTACACTTTTGGCTAAAACTTCCAATTTTTCCCTCCATTCTTAGGAATCCATCAATAGACAAAAGCATTTTTGCCCTAAATCGTAATTGAGGCATTCCTTAAGCGGCGCATCCGGCGCTTGTTTGGACTGGCTCTAACTTGGCTGACGAAAAATGTCAAAGCAAAAAGCTACTTAAGTATTATTGTTGTAATCACTGGTAGCAAAAAATACAATACTCTCAAATTGAACCGAGTGCAGTCTTAATAAATTTAATACTTTTTTAACAATAGCTCAACTTTCGGGGAAAAGCTGTAGTTAGGTTAACAAAGTAAGGAGTTTTGTTAAGTTTCTGAGTAGGTAAATAAAAGTGCGATCGCCCAAAAGCAGTATTGTAGCGAGAGAATAGAAGAAAATGGGCGATTAATGCGATCACCTGCGTTGACTAGATGGAGAAAAGTAATGGCGATTTCGTCAATCAATCCCGCTACCGGAGAAACGCTCAAAACCTTCACTGCACTAACAGATAGCGAAATTGAAACTAAACTTGAATTATCAAAGCAAGCCTTTGAAAAAGGACGTAAAACATCTCTAAGCAAACGTGCGGAATGGATGCAAGCCGCCGCCGCGCTATTAGAGCAAAATAAAGCTCAATACGCGCAAATTATGACTTTAGAAATGGGTAAACCAATTCAAGGCGCGATTGCAGAAGTGGAAAAATGTGCTGTAGTATGTCGTTACTACGCCGAAAACGCTGCCAAATTTCTCGCTGATGTACCCACATTTACAGACGCGAGTTCTAGTTTTATTCGCTATCAACCCTTGGGAGCAATTTTAGCAGTAATGCCCTGGAATTTTCCCTTTTGGCAAGTATTTCGCTTTGCTGCACCTGCATTGATGGCGGGAAATGTCGGTTTACTCAAACACGCTTCTAATGTACCGCAGTGCGCCTTAGCAATTGAAGATATTTTTACGCAAGCGGGTTTTCCTCCTGGAGTATTTCAAACTTTGCTAGTAGGCGCTGACAAAGTTAGCGATTTAATTAACGATGATCGCATTGCGGCAGCAACTTTAACCGGAAGTGAAGCTGCGGGAGCAAGTTTAGCTGCCGCCGCCGGAAAACAAATTAAAAAAGTAGTTTTAGAATTGGGAGGCAGCGATCCGTTTATAGTTTTGAGTAGCGCCGATTTGGAAACCGCCGTAACTACCGCCGTAAAGGCGCGGATGCTCAATAATGGTCAATCTTGCATCGCTGCAAAACGCTTTATAGTGGTTGCAGAAATTGCTGACGGGTTCGGGCAAAAGTTAGTAGAAAAATTTGCCGCTTTAAAAGTTGGCGATCCCACGCAGCTAGATACAGATTTGGGCCCCTTGGCAACGCCGAATATTCTCAAAGACTTAGACTATCAAGTTAGTCAAGCGGTAAAAGACGGCGCAAAGGTACTGATAGGTGGACAAAAGTTAGATCGCCCTGGAAACTACTACGAGGCAACAATATTAACGGACATTCCCCCCGGAAGCCCCGCAGAAAAAGAAGAATTTTTTGGGCCAGTGGCATTGTTGTTTAAAGTAGCAAATATTGATGAAGCGATTAAGTTAGCCAACGATACGCCCTTTGGCTTGGGTGCTAGTGCATGGACAAATAATGGCGAAGAGAGCGATCGCCTGATTGACGAACTCGAAGCGGGAGCGGTATTTATCAATAGCATGGTCAAATCTGACGTGCGAATGCCCTTCGGTGGCATCAAAAAGTCGGGTTATGGTCGAGAATTAGGTAGCCAGGGCATTCATGAGTTTATGAATATTAAAACTGTTTGGGTAAGCTAAAGTCACAGTTAATTAGGTAAAGGCGCAATGCCTAACCTGAAAAGCGCAAATATCCCCCTTAGATAGAGTGTGGAGGACGTAAATCGATGAATACAGCAGAATTATTAATTCAGTGTCTAGAAAATGAAGGTGTACGTTACATTTTTGGCTTACCTGGAGAAGAAAACCTGCACGTTTTGGAGGCGATCAAAAAATCTTCCATCCAATTTGTCACTACTCGGCACGAACAAGGCGCAGCGTTTATGGCAGACGTTTACGGGCGCTTGACGGGCAAGTCTGGGGTATGTCTGTCTACGTTAGGGCCTGGGGCAACTAATTTAATGACGGGAGTTGCTGACGCGAATTTAGACGGCGCTCCTTTAGTTGCCATTACTGGGCAAGTAGGAACTGATCGGATGCACATTGAGGCGCACCAATATCTTGATTTAGTGGCGATGTTTGCGCCTGTAACTAAGTGGAATAGCCAAATAGTTCGTCCCAGCAATACCCCCGAAATTGTCCGACGGGCGTTCAAAACTGCCCAAAGTGAGAAACCTGGGGCAGTACATATCGATTTACCCGAAAATATTGCCGCTATGCCTGCGGTGGGGAAACCTTTAAATAACAGGGCTTTGCAAAAAACCTATGCGGGTTTTCAAAGTATTAGCGCCGCCGCCGCCGCTATCTCTGAAGCTAATAACCCGCTAATTTTAGTCGGCAATGGGGCGATTAGAGCTAATGCCAGCGATATCTTGACCAAATTTGCCACAGAGTTAAATATTCCTGTAGTTAATACTTTTATGGGTAAGGGGGTGATTCCTTATACTCATCCTTTGGCTTTGTGGACGATGGGATTGCAGCAGCGAGACTATATCAATTGCGGGTTTGATAATACAGATTTGGTAATTGCGATCGGCTACGACTTAATTGAGTATTCGCCCAAAAATTGGAATCCTAGTGCCAATATTCCAATCATCCATATCAATGCGATGTCCGCCGAGATTGACAGTAGTTACGTGCCAATAGTAGAAGTTGTCGGCGATATCTCTGATTCCTTGGAGGAGATTTTAGGGCGATCGCAAAGGGTTGGCAAACCCGAACCCTACGCCTTACAATTACGCGCCGAAATTCGGGCAGATTACGAGGAATACGCCAACGATAGCGGGTTTCCGATTAAACCTCAAAAACTAATTTACGATCTGCGTCAGGTAATGGGGCCTGAAGACATTGTAATTTCTGATGTCGGCGCTCATAAAATGTGGATTGCTCGTCATTATCATTGTGATCGCCCGAACACTTGCCTAATTTCTAATGGCTTTGCAGCGATGGGGATCGCAATTCCTGGCGCAGTAGCAGCAAAAGTCGTTCATCCTAACCGTAAAGTTGTTGCAGCAACCGGAGACGGCGGTTTTATGATGAATTGCCAAGAATTAGAAACTGCCTTGCGAGTAGGTACGCCCTTTGTAACTTTAATTTTCAATGATGGCGGTTACGGCTTAATTGAATGGAAGCAGCAAAATCAATTTGGTAGCTCCTCCTATGTCCATTTTGGCAACCCAGATTTTGTCAAACTAGCTGAGAGTATGGGTTTGAAAGGCTATCGCGTAGAATCGGCTACAGATTTTATTCCCATCTTGAAAACTGCTTTAGCCCAAGATGTTCCAGCAGTTATTGATTGCCCGGTAGATTACCGCGAAAACTCTCGATTTACACAAAAATCTGGCGACTTAAATTGTAAATTGTAAGCTTATGCTCAAATAAGCTCTAATTATAAATGTTTGGATTGGGCAATAAGATAATCCAATCAAAGATTACTTTTTCTTGCTCAATCTTTTATATATCTGGACTATTTAAGATAATCTTAATTAACTACTCATCGTAAATAGTTAGTTCTTTTGGATTGGAACGTTTAATAACTACTACAACTCCTTCCGCTCCTTCATTATTCAAATCTTCAACATAACCTGGATAGGCAGCCTTGGCTTCAGCAGAGGTTTTAAATGGGCCGAAGTAATACACGCAACGGGGCTTAACAGTTGTAATCTCTATCCACCAAGATGTATTAAATCCCTGTATGAAGCCTATAATTAACTGTTTAATCATGTATGTAGTAGGGCATAAAGAGTAGCAGCAAAAAGCCTATATTACCAGAGTCGTTATTCAAATACAATAACTATTATCTTCCCTTAGATAGAATAAATAATTATTCCTTTGCTTCAAAAGTAAATTTAAACAATATCAACATTTAAGTTCTAAGTAATAACCTTTAAGTATAAATACAACTATTCTTATTCAAAATAACTTAAATATTTAGGATCATAAAGAATTAATTAGTACAATCATTTTCGCTACAGCTATTTCTAACAAATTAATCAACTATAGTCAATGATTGTTGCTACTTGGAATGTAAATTCGATTCGGATTCGCGAAGATGCGGTAATAAATTGGCTAAAGGAGAATCCGGTAGATGTATTGTGTTTGCAAGAAACTAAAGTTGTAGATACAGATTTTCCGCAATCGCTCTTTACAGACCTAGGTTATCACATCTATGCTTTTGGTCAAAAATCTTACAACGGCGTAGCAATTATTAGCAAACAGCCTTTAGAGAACGTTAGTACAGGTTTTGCGCCGCTAATTGGCTTAAATGACCTAGACGAGCAAAAACGATTAATTACGGGGACTCTTGACGACGTGAAGATTGTCTGCGTATACGTTCCTAATGGTGGCGCGATAGAGAGTGAGAAGTACCTCTACAAATTGCAGTGGTTAAAAGCATTACGAGAATACTTGCGCTTTGCTTTGTATGAAATCTCTAATATTTGTATTTGCGGCGACTTTAATATTGCCTTAGAAGACAAAGATATTCACGCTCCCGCCTTACTAACAGGTCAGACTATGGCAACAGAATTAGAACGTCAAGCTTTGCGAGAGATTATCGATTTGGGTTTTGCTGATGCCTTTCGCAAGTTTACTACTGAAGGCGGAAATTATAGCTGGTGGGACTATCGCGCGGCGGCTTTTCGGCGTAATTTAGGTTGGCGAATCGATCATCATTATTTAACTTCTGACCTTTACAAACAGGCGACTAGCTGCATTATTGATACTACCGTGCGAAAACTTACCCAACCTAGCGATCATGCACCAGTAATTGTCGAGTTTTGACTAATGCGATCGCCAGAAATTAACTTTTTGCAGGTAATTATAAATAGTTAGTAACTTGTAAAATTACTATAAATAAATTTTTATTATGCTTATTTTTTGCAGTTTACTAGCGATAGTTGGTAAACTGCAATGCTACAGGCAATTCTTCTTGCTTCAAGCGCTGAATTACTACTTGCAAATCGTCTTTATCTTTACTAGAAACTCTTACTGTGTCGCCTTGAATTGACGGCTGTACTTTTTTAAACTCATCTCGAATTAGCTTACTAATCTGTTTAGCTATTTCTTGACTAATACCTTTTTTTAGCTTAACTTCTTGACGGATGCGATTACCGCTTGCAGATTCAATTTTGCCGTAATCAAATATTTTTAGAGAAAGGTTACGTTTAGCGGCTTTTTGCTGAAGGATAGAGTGAACAGCATCTAAAGTAAATTCGCTATCGGTGCTGATATCAATTGCTTCAGCGCCCAATTCTACTGTTGTTTGAGTATCTTTGAGATCGTAGCGGCTTTTGATTTCTCGCACAGTTTGATCGATCGCATTGACTAATTCTTGGTGGTCAAAGTCGCTGACAATATCGAAAGAATAGTTAGAGGCCATAAAACTTAAAAGGTAAATAGTATATTCAAGCTTAGTAGCTATTAGCCATGTGAAACGCTCAAAACAAACAGCGTACCCGCACAAATATTACCAATAGCAAACATCAAACTCCGTCCTAGCGGTATGTTAGCAATATAAAACCCTGAATACAGCAACCTTGCTACTACAAAGGTAATTGCCGCAATTTCTGCTGTCTGGGAATTTTGTCCTGTAATGTAAGCCATTAAAGCGGCGGCGGCAAAAATGGGGAAGGCTTCTAAAGTATTTTGATGCGCCCAATTAGCCCGTTGAGCATAGGACGGTAACTTATCAAACATCGCACGCGGCGCAGCCATGTCATAACCTACCTGGAATCGCCCGTAAGCGACCGCTAAATAGGGAATATAAATTAAGACTGCTGCCGCCACAATGCTAGTTAAAAAAACTGTCGGCGCGGTGAATAGCGATGTCATATTTTAATCAAAGTAGAATAATGTAACCACTTTTCTTTGATCTTCGGCTTCTTGGCAAGTTTGTAACAAAGTGCGGCTGTCATGAAAGGCAAAACAGATGAGTTGCTGACAACGGGAAACAATTTCTTGATTGCACAATGAACTAGCTTCAGCTAAAGATAGGCGATCATTGCCAGGATTTTCAACTAAGTGCATGACTTGTTCTAACTGCTGGCGAGATTCTTGGGGTTGACGTTCCAAACTTTGCGGCAAAATTACCGTTAATAAGTTGGGATCGGCACGCATTGCGCCGCGAATTGCTGCCGCATTAGTACCAGCAGCACCAGAAGTTAGCAACCGATTTCCTGATAAAACTAAGGCATAACTCATCATCTCGATTAAGTGTTGATGAGTAAGGGGGACATGGCGCGAACCTAGTAAAGCAATCCGTTTAGAGCCTGTTTGCTGGATTGTTGCTAATTCTTGCGCTAATGTATCGATTTTGGGTATGTCTATGGACTGACTCAAATTGGCGCGATCGCGTTTTTCAAAACAACCTCGTTATTTTAGCAGAGAGTACCGCTATTGAATGCGATCACCGATTTTTAGTAAATCCTCAAAGATATCGTTTTGAGATCAACTTCCTCTTAGCTGTTTAAGGCAAAGCCACCGCCGCTTCAATGCCCAATATAGACAACAAACGGTCAATATCAAAATGCTCTTGCATTAATTGACGGATACAATCTACCTTGATTGGTTCGTGCAGGCGGACTTGTCCAAAAGCGCGATCAACAATTTCCACTGTAGAAAGGGTATCGAGATCAACCGATAAAATCGGAATTTCTAATTCCTCTGCTTTATTGAGAATAAAATCCGGTGGTGGTACTTGTCCAGTGAGAATCAGACATTGAGTAGAACTTTCCAATGCTGCTAATTGAATTTCTACGCGATCGCCTCCGGTTACTACTGCCATATTGCGCCGTTTGCGAAAGTATTTAAGCGCCGAATTGACATTCATAGCCCCAATAGCGAGACTTTCTACCATTAGGTTAAGGCGATCGCCCCGGCAAAGCACTTCTGCTTGCAATTGCTTAACAAGTTCTGCAACGCTGACACTACGCAGCAAAGCATTTTTTGGTAGCATTCCAAGTACGGGGATATTTTGCTGCTCTAAAAATGGACAAATTTGGTTACGGGCAAATTCTAATTCATCGGCGGGAATATCATTGATCAGAACGCCAACTAAAGATTCACCCAAGCTAAACTTTGCGGCTAACAATGCCTCCATTGACAAAACCGATTGGTAGCGCACTACCAACAATACAGACGCACCAACAGCTTGTGCTACTTGGGGCAAACTGAGGTCAAATAACATTCCTTCTGCTAAATTCCCAGCGCCTTCTAGCAATACTAAATCGCCGCTAGAAGTTTGCAGGTATTGCCTAGCTTCCTGTTGATAATCAGTTTTATCTTCACCGCTTAGACGTTTTTTTACCGTAGTACCATTCAAATTTAGTAGTGTTGGTAATAATCGCTGAGGAGACAGAGCAAGTATTTGCTTAATAAATTCAACATCTGCTTCCCCTACTTTTCCTTGGTCTTCACTAAAATTACTCCCTACGGGCTTGCCGTAAGCAATATCTAAGCCTTTTTTTTGCAGTTGATCAGCTAGACCTATTACAGTAGCAGACTTACCACTGTAAGCCTCTGTTGACCCAATTAGTAAATATTTAGCCGATATTGGCACGCTTTGCTCCTTATTTTATCTTTGGCAGTAGACCCAGGAGTCTCCACTGGTTCGTTACTTAAGCGCAACTTTTTGTTTATCTTAAGTCGAAATTTAGTTTTACAGGCTAACAATAATATTGCCAATCCCAGGAAAATTTTTAGACTAGGTTTAAAGATTAGTCGTCTTTACGCAGAAGTTTACGATAAAACCCTTTAGGAAAATCAGTAGTTTGCGCTAGTTGAAAAGTAACGACTACATCAATTAAAAAATCTACTAATACCGAACTTGCCATCATAATTTCGTAACTTAGCTCGGCGTTCCCGTCAAACTGCATCCGACACCGGACTAAATCGGCAGGTAACGTCGAAACGTTCCAAGTAGCAACAAAAGGAATACTTTCTCCCCCCTCAATTTTACGCTGTCCTTGTAGCACTCCTTTTTTATACAAACTAATAGCTAAAGGCAGAATATTACGCTTGTTTCCCTGAAAATAGGGCATATACACTCGGACATCTTGAGGATTGGCGGGCTGTAGTTGAGCGAGAGACATGATTAAATATTCCTTAAATTTACGTAAAATGATGGCTAATCTAGGCTGCTGACCATAATATTCCCAAAAACGACCTACTTATTACACAGAAATAAAGTAATTTGCTGCATAATTCTTTTTACTCAAAGTCAAAATGATTGACTCACGGTTTATTATGGGCTGAAGATGTCTTAAGAAAATTCTGGTGAGCAAATTCTATGGCTCCACTGGTTGCCAACTATTACTTGACCTATCGCTGCAATGCTCGCTGTCACTTTTGTAACATTTGGGCATTGGAACCGCCAAAGGAAGCCGATTATCAAACGATCGCGCACAATTTGGTTGATTTACGCAAGCTAGGTGTAAATTACATTGATTTTACTGGGGGCGAACCATTGTTACGCGCCGATGTTGGTCAAATATACCAAGAGGCAAAACGCCTTGGGTTTATGACTAGCATGACGACAAACACGATTTTGTATCCCAAAAAAGCGAAAGAAGTTCAAGGACTTGTAGACTTTTTAAATTTTTCCTTAGATGGTGCGGATGCTGAAACTCATGACAGATCACGAGGAGTAAGACTTTTTGACAACTTGGTAGAATCGGTAAAACTTGCCCAATCTTTAGGCGAATACCCCGTACTCAACCACACCGTTACAGCCCAAAACTACGAGCGAATTGACGAAATTGGCGAATTAGGATTGCGTTTAGGGGCGAGAGTGTGGCTAAACCCAGCTTTTACCGCCTATGACAACTATAATTCCCAAAAAAACCCCACTCCTGACATGGTGGCGGCAATTCAAGCTAGCGGGAAGAAGTATAAGAATGTCGGATACAATAAAGCTGCATTGGCTTTTATTGAAGCTGGCGGCAATGATACCAAAAACCCCCGTTGTAAAGCGGTAGATGCGGTAATTGCAATTTCTCCTGACGACCAACTGCTGTTGCCTTGTTACCACTTTGCCCAATCAGGCGTACCCATTAACGGTAAGCTTTACGAGCTTTACCGTGAATCGGAAGAAGTGGAGAAGTATCGCGCTTCTCAAGGAAAGCTATCAGTCTGTGAAGGCTGTACAGTATGGTGTTATTTGATCCCCAGCTTCAATATGGGTGTAGACAAATACTGGTGGCTAAATACAGTAACTTATGCCAGCGAATTTTTGGCAAGAAAACGATTCTTACAACGAGCTTGAAGCGCTTAATTCGTTGTTGTCTGAGTTCTCTGAACCAGAGGAATCAGAAGAAAGTGTTGAGGAGTCAATGTTAGAGGTATCAGCAACATCTCTAACTTTTGACTACCAAGGACGCAGACGCAAAGCGGCGGTAGTTTTGACAATAGTTTGGGGCGGTACGATCGCCCTAAACTTGGTTTCCTGGGGTTCGTGGTTTGTTTTAGGCATGACAACAATTTTTGGGATTCATGCTTTGGGACTTGTTTTTACTCGTCCCCGCCTAGCACCAGCACCATTATCGGGGGACTTAGCAAGTTGTCCCACAGTTTCCTTGCTAGTTGCTGCTAAAAACGAAGAAGCGGTAATTAGCAATTTGGTCAAAATGCTTTGTAGTATCAATTACCCGTTAAGTAAATACGAAATCTGGGTAGTTGACGATCATAGCACCGACAAAACGCCGGAATTGCTGGCAAATCTGGCGCAAAAATATTCTCAGCTAAAAGTATTGCGGCGCACCGAAACCAGTGGCGGTAAATCTGGGGCGTTAAATGACGTATTGCCATTGACAAAAGGGGCATTTTTAGGGGTATTTGATGCCGATGCTCAAGTGTCGCCCGATTTGCTTCGTCAAGTATTGCCTTTATTTGATCGAGAAACTGTAGGGGCTGTACAGGTACGGAAAGTAATCGCCAATGCTGGGATTAATTTCTGGACAAAAGGGCAAAGTACAGAAATGGCTTTAGATAGCTATATGCAGCAACAGCGCATTGCTAGGGGCGGGATCGGTGATTTGCGTGGTAACGGTCAATTTGTGCGCCGAGAGGCTTTAGTGCGCTGCGGAGGCTGGAATGAGGAGACAATTACCGATGACTTGGACTTGGCTTTACGCTTGCACCTAGACCAGTGGGATATTGAGTTTTTGAGCTTTCCCGCAGTGATGGAAGAAGGCGTAACTACAGCAATTTCTTTATGGCATCAGCGCAATCGCTGGGCTGAAGGACAATCTCAGCGCTATTTAGATTACTGGAAAGCAATTTTTAGCAATCGGTTGGGAAGGGCAAAAACCTTTGATTTGGCGATGTTTTTGTTAATACAGCAAATTTTACCGATCGCTTCTGTACCCGATTTGATGATGTCTTTAGCCCGTAATCGAGCGCCAGTAATGGCTCCCTTAACTGGTATCACTCTAAGTTTGTCAGTAGTATCAATGTTTATGGGTTTGAAAAGGGTAGGCAAACAAGAATCGTTGAACCCATCGGCATTTTTGGCGATCGCCTTGCAAACTCTCCGGGGTACTATTTATATGCTCCACTGGGTAGTTGTTATGGTTAGCACCACTGCACGAATATCGGTTAGGCAAAAGCGGCTGAAGTGGGTAAAGACAGTACACGAAGGCGTTATTGATTAAAAATCTATTTCCTCATCATCTTCCTCATCCCAGTCACTAGCAGAAGTAGAAATTTCTTGAAAACCTTTAGGGACGGAGCGTTCGCCCCCCAAAGTTTCCGCTTGCGTTACTGGGGGAGAGTTTGAGCTAACAAGTGGTTTTAAGTTAAAGTTGACCGTTTCACCCTTAAAAGCCTCAGCTAAACGTTGAGATGCAAGTTCTAATTGATTGTCAGCTATTTCAAAAGTGGTATCAGTGCTAGGTGTAGCAACTACTGGGGTTGGTTGTGGCGTGACGACGGGCAATTCTGGGGCTAGTGGAGGCGGAGGGGAGATAGGCGCTTTTGGCGGTGGTGTAGTTTTGGCTTCTTTCCCCACTTCTACAGTTACTTTTACTTTCTGCGATCCTAACTTTTGAAAAGCAGCCTCAATATTAGGAATTTTATTTTGTACCATAGCCAGCAATGGTTGAGAGGCAATCCCCACTCGCGCCAAACTCCCATCAAAAGATAGCAAGCGGCACTGTTGACTTACAAGTGCTTGGGCGGAATAAGGTTGAATTTCTTTAACTACTTGTTGCCATAAGTCGCTATCTCCAGCGACTACGGTTGGTTCTGCTTCTAAAGGCTGAGAAGTTATATCTGGCGGTACAATGGGCGTAGGTGTGGGTTCAACTCTAGTTATTTGCTCAATAACTGGAGTTGGTTTAGTTTCTGGAATTGGGGCGCTAATTATTTGCTGAGGAATTGCCACTACAGGTTTTTGCGGAGTATTAGCAGACAATAATCCTAATAATGTTACTTCTAACCACAAACGCGGTTGAGTAGAGTTTTTGATTTGAACTTCACTTTTTGCTAAGTGCTGTTGTCCGTTGATAATAGTAGCAATTTCTAACTTCAGGGCTAGTTCACCTAGTTTTGCCCAAGTTGCGGGAGTAAGAGAAACTAAATCGCTACGAGTGGGAGCAGTTTTAGCAATGAGTAAGTCTCGGTAGAATCCAGCGAGATTTTGTAGCACTATCACGGGTTCACGCCCTCGATCCATAATTTTTCGAGCGCTTTCTAAAATAGTATCGGGGTGGTTTTGGGCGATCGCATTCAACAATTCTAAGCAATCTTTTTCGCTTACTGAGCCTGCTAAATCCCACACGCGCTCAATAGTAATTTCCCCCGATAACAAGCTCAACTGATCGAGCAAACTTTCTGCATCCCGCAAGCCGCCTTGAGCTAGTTGAGCTACTAATTGCAAAGCCTCGGCGTTGATACTAATGCCTTCTTCGGTGGCAATATAGCGCAAATGATCGGCTATTGCTTGAATCGGAATGCGGCGAAAATCGAACCTTTGACAGCGAGAAATAATTGTCGGTAAAACTCGCTCTGGATCGGTGGTTGCTAAGATAAATACCACGCTTTTCGGCGGTTCTTCCAGAGTTTTTAACAGACAATTGAACGCCGCACTCGATAACATATGGCATTCATCGATCGCATAAACTTTGTAACGACACTGTACGGGAGCAAATTGGGCGCGTTCGATAATTTCCCGAATGTTGTCTACACCTGTATTACTAGCAGCGTCAATTTCAATCACATCTAAAGCAATACCTTTAGTAATTCCTTGACAAGCATCGCACTTGCCACAAGGCTTTTCTGTTGGCGCGGGGCTACTAAGACAATTGAGAGATTTAGATAAAATCCGGGCGCTAGAAGTTTTACCCGTCCCTCTTGAGCCTGTAAACAAGTAAGCCGGGGCTATTTGGCTTTTGCGGATAGCATTAGTGAGCGTAGTTGCGATCGCCTCTTGCCCAATTAAATCAGCAAAAGTTTGTGGTCGATATTTGTGATGTAGCGGCTCGTAAGACATTAGTTTTAATACATTCCCTCCTACTAAGATAAAGGAGCAGGGGACGGATTGTTTGTTTAATTTAGTACAAATTTACTAGAGGAGGATAGTTTTGGCGCGATCGCCTTTTTCTGCCTTAGATAAGGAAACCATTGGCTTAGTCTACGGTTTTTTGGGCGTACTTTGCTTTAGCCTAACTTTACCCGCCACACGGGCGGCGGTAGCAGACTTAGATCCCGTTATAGTTGGGCTGGGACGATCTATGGTGGCGGCGATGCTGGCGGCAATATTATTGAGAATTAGTGATCAAAAAACCCCAAGTCGCAGGCAAATAAAAAGCTTAATAGTTGTAGCTTTGGGTGTAGTAATTGGGTTTCCAATTCTATCAGCTTGGGCAATGGTAAATTTACCCGCTTCTCACGGAGCAATTGTTTTAGGAATTGCGCCTTTAGCTACGGCGATCTCTGGAACACTCCGTACAGGCGATCGCCCTTCAATAGGTTTTTGGTTAGCAAGTATATTAGGTAGCGCTACAGTAGTTAGTTTTGCTGTCTATTCTGGGGCGGGACACCTGCAAATAGGAGATTTAGCGTTATTGGGGGCAATGATTGCAGCGTCTTTTGGCTACGCAGAAGGCGCACTATTAGCGCAAGTAATGGGGGGATGGCAAGTAATTAGTTGGGGCTTAATAGTGGCTGTACCAATGATGATTTTGCCTGTAATTGCCGCCGTCTGGCAGCATGGATTAGTAGCATCGCCTACCGCGTGGTTGGGCTTTGGTTATATTGCAGTATTTAGTCAGTTTTTGGCGTTTTTTGCTTGGTACAAAGGCTTGGCAATTGGCGGAGTGGCGCGAGTGGGACAAGTTCAACTATTGCAGCCATTTTTGACAATTGCCGCCTCAGCGTTGCTACTAGGGGAATCAATTTCTCCCGTTGCTATTGGCACGGCAATTGTCGTGCTTATGATTGTGATTTTGGGCAAAAAGGCAGCAGTGAAACGGGTTAAATAAGTCCACATTGGCGCTGCAACGATTGTTTAAGCAATCTTTGGTACTCTAAATCTGCAACTTGGTAAGCCCCAAACCGCTCTAAGTGCGGGTTCATCATTTGGGCATCAAACAAGACAAAGGAACGCGATCGCAATTTTTCTACTAATTTCACCATTGCAACTTTTGAGCCGTCGGGAATGCGATAAAACATTGATTCGCCGATAAACATCCCACCGATGGCAATTCCAAGGATTCCTCCGGCTAACTCATCACCAAGCCAAGTTTCAAAGCTGTAAGCCCAACCATTGAGGTAAAGCGCCCAGTAAATCTCTTGTAACTCCTTTGAAATCCAAGTATTTTCGCGGTTAGCACAGCCCTTAACTACCGCTTTAAAATCGCGGTTGATAGCTACTGTAAATTTGTCGGAGTTTAAAACGCGCTGTAATGATTTGGGGTAGCGAAATCGAGCATCTAAAGGAATTAACGTGCGATCGCTACTTGAATACCACTGCAAGCTTTCGTCTTCAGTAGCCATCAAAAAGTAACCTTGAGCGTAACCCTCAATGATGGCTAAAACATCATAATCCATTAATTAATCTGCGAGTTGAGAACGCCATTTTAACGTTAAAACCCTCTTCAAATTTCTGGGATAATTTGGTTGACTCTGTAAAAAGTTTAATCTTTCCAATCCACTGACTCAGTATTGCCAATCTCTGATTACCTACATATACCGAGTTAATTGAACGCGATAACGTTCTTTTTTAGTAACCATAATCTCGCCAACTTCCAATCTTCCCTTACCGCGAATCGCAATCAAATCGCCAGACTTGACTTGATAACTTGTTTGAGTAACATCTTTCCAATTGACACGCACATCGCCGCCGTCGATTAAGTCAGACATTTTGCTGCGAGACATTCCAAAACCCGCCGATGCGATCGCATCTAATCTTAAAGAAGCCTCAACAGTAGTCGATTCCTTCTTTTTAGGTTCTCTAATTTTTAGCTCACTTAAATCTATGCGTTGAGTTTTTACAGGAACAGAACGCACTTGTTGCAAGCTCATTTCTAAAAATTCTGCTATTTCGGGACTAGCGATCGCCTGCGCCCCCCGTTCGCCTAGTACAATAACATCGCCCGTCTTCTCACGGACAATTCCCGCCCCCAACATCGCCCCCAAAAAGTCGCGGTGCGTCGCTGTATCAAAAAGGAAGTTTCCAGCAATTTCTAGCGCCACTAGCTCTACTTGTTCGCGTTCTAAAGGCATTTCCGATCGGGCAATCGCTACTCGTTGGCGTTCGGCTTGTTCGTATCCACCCCAAGCCACTATTTGCACCTCTGTTAAGCGACTAAACACCCGTTGGAGTTCGGCAAGTTCTGGCGGAGACAAAAAGTCTGTTAGCACAACTTCCCACGTCTTAATTGCTTGTTCAGCGCGATCAATTACCCGCGCTATAGTGTCTCGATTTTCTACACCTTTTAAAATTTCTTCTCTTGGCAACATTGAAAACTTTTAACTAAATGAATCTTATTACTGCTCGTCGGGATCGTTATATCCTTGTAAGTTTTCTGGTTCAAATTTTCTTAATACTCGGTTAGCTTGACGAGTAACTAAATCCGATCCTTTGACAACTACTAAATATTTGCCTGCGTTTAAGCGATTGCGGTAGGGGAGCGCGTCACCGCCACCTAAAGTTAAACCTACTCCACCACCTGCAAAAAAGCTGCCCATAAAACCGCCGCCTGCGCCTAAAAGAGCGCCAATTGCAATGTTACCCGTTGTACCTGCCCAAGGAAAAGTATTTAAACCTGTGAGCAAATTAAAAGCTCCACCTGCGATAAACCCAAAAGGTACTAGCCAAAAAGAGAGTAAACGGGATTGTTTTTTAGCTTCATTATTAGGATCAATTAAGCCAAATTCGTCCGCCGTTTTGTAACCTCTGCCCAAAATACTGACATTTGCTAGAGGTATACCTTCTTTTTCAAGAGTTACGTAGGCAGATTCGGCTTGAATGCGATCGCTCATCACGGCGATAAGATAGTTCATAAAATGCGATAGATTTTGTTAGTGCTGGTTTCAGCTTTGGGTTATAGTTTAACTTGCTGCGAGTATGCCCCAAGCTATAGTTATTTTAATTATGGCAGGAACAATTATTGCTTGTGCCGCCGTGACTTTGGGCGCGATTGCGCTCGCGCGCAGCGCTAAAAGCGATCGCACTATTAATATGCAAAGCTAAAGTCAAAAATCAAAGTCCATCGTAAAAACGAAGTATAGCGCGACTTCCTACAGAAAAATGCCCAAAGTTCTTGTATCCGATCCCATTGACCAAGTTGGAATTGATATTCTCTCTCAAGTTGCCACCGTTGATATCAAAACCAATTTATCCCCCGAACAACTGATCCAAATCATTCCAGAGTATGACGCATTAATGATCCGCTCTGGCAGCCGCATTACCAAAGAAATTATTGAAGCTGGAACCCAGCTAAAAATTATCGGACGTGCTGGCGTGGGTGTAGATAACGTCGATGTACCCGCCGCCACGCGCCGAGGCATAGTAGTAGTAAATTCCCCCGAAGGTAACACCATCGCCGCTGCCGAACACGCTCTAGCGATGATGATGGCGCTCTCTCGCTACATTCCTGATGCCAACGCCTCCGTAAAAAGCGGACAGTGGGATCGCAAAAGTTACGTAGGCGCGGAAGTTTACAAAAAAACCCTGGGAGTGATCGGTTTAGGTAAAATTGGCTCTCATGTGGCTAACGTTGCTAAAGCAATGGGCATGAAACTAATTGCCTTCGATCCTTTTATTTCCAACGAACGCGCCGAGCAATTAGGCTGTCGCTTAGTAGATATGGATTTATTACTACGAGAATCTGACTACATCACCCTACACATCCCCAAAACTCCTGAAACAACCCACCTCATCAACGCCGAAGCTTTAGCCAAGATGAAGCCCAACGCCCGAATTATTAACTGTTCAAGAGGCGGAATTATTGACGAAGTTGCTTTAGCTGAAGCCTTAGAAAAGGGACAAATTGGCGGCGCGGCTTTAGACGTATACGAAACCGAACCCTTGGGAGAATCGCCCCTCAAAGCCTTGGGCAAACAAGCAATTTTAACTCCGCACTTAGGCGCATCTACCGCCGAAGCGCAAGTAAACGTAGCCATAGATGTCGCCGAGCAAATTCGGGACGTGCTACTAGGCTTACCTGCCCGTAGTGCGGTAAATATTCCCGGTATTAGCCCCGATGTAATGGAAGAACTGCGCCCTTATATGCAGTTAGCCGAAACTTTAGGTAAGTTTGTCAGTCAGTTGGCTGGAGGTAGAGTCGAGTCGCTAGTTGTCAAACTTCAAGGCGAACTTGCGACTAATAAAAGCCAGCCTTTGGTAGTAGCGTCGCTTAAAGGATTGCTATCTCAAGCTTTGCGCGAACGAGTAAATTATGTAAATGCTGGTATTGAGGCAAAAGAGCGAGGAATTAGAGTTATTGAAACGCGAGATGCGTCGATTCGAGATTATGCCGGATCGTTGTATTTAGAAGCTAAAGGCTCGTTAGGCACTCATTCAGTTACAGGGGCATTGTTAGGAGATGGCGAAATTCGGATTACAGATATTGACGAATTTCCAATCAACGTGCCGCCAACTAAACATATGCTATTTACTTTACACCGCGATATGCCAGGACTAATTGGCAAAATCGGTTCGTTGCTGGGTAGCTTTAATGTCAATATCGCCAGTATGCAGGTAGGACGTAAAATTGTGCGCGGCGATGCGGTAATGGTGTTGAGTTTAGACGATCCTTTACCCGATGGAATTAGAGAAGAAATTATCAAAGTTCCCGGAATTAGAGACGCTTACACGGTTACTTTATAACGTTGCTAATTTATGGCAAATAGTTGGTGGGAACTACAAATTGATTGCGATCCAAGCTTAGAAGAATCGATTTTCTGGCGCTTGGATAAGTTTGGCTGTCAGGGGACAGCTAGTGAAAATAAGGGCGCTGCAAGTTTAGTAAAGGCTTATTTACCTAGAAATCAAGTCCAACTATTAGATTTGGCAGCGCTGTCATTGTGGCTGAGGCAAGATGCTTTAATTGCCCAATTGCCTGCACCGTCGCTGCACTGGCAATTGATGGACGAGGAAGACTGGGCGAGTAGCTGGAAAGATTACTGGCAACCGGAAGAAATCGGCGAGTATTTTTTGATTAATCCAGCTTGGATAGAAGTACCAGAAAATACAACTCGTTTAGTTCTTACTCTCGATCCGGGCATGGCTTTCGGTACGGGCAATCATGCCACAACTCAGCTATGTTTGGAATCATTAGAAATGCGAATTGATGAAGATTCCCAAGGCGAAGTATTAGCAGACATCGGCTGTGGTTCGGGTATTCTGTCCATTGGGGCGTTGCTACTAGGTGCGAGCAAAGTTTATGCCGTAGATACAGATTTATTAGCGGTGGAATCTACTACTAGCAACCGGGAGTTAAATAAAATTGCTCATGATCGCTTGCTTGTAGATAAGGGCAGTGTAGAGCAAGTGCAAAAGCTGCTCCACAACGAACAAGTAGATGGCATTATGTGTAATATTTTAGCCGAAGTAATCATTCGTCTAATTCCCCAAATAAGCGCACTTTGCAAGCCGACGACTTGGGGGATTTTTAGTGGTGTATTACTCGACCAAGCCGCAGATGTAGCAGATGCTTTAGAACATAATGGCTGGATTGTTGCTACTATTTGGCGGCGCAAAGAATGGTGTTGCTTTAATGTCCGGCGCTCTTAAATCTAGAATTGGGGGCGGATTCACCCCTAAGTAGTAACTAGGGAGTGTGGAAGTGAGATCGCACATATATTATCTAGTAGACAGCGTATGAGCGATTTAGAACATGGGTATAAGCCATCATTGTTTTTGATGAAAACAGTAGCCAGAAAGCTTTATGTGAAAAGTGATTTAGAGTTTTATTTGAAAAACTTATATGAATTCCCTTTGTCCTAGGAAAAGCATAATCTCTTAATTAAAAGCAGAAAGCAGACTGTACAAAATCTCTGAAAATTGAAAATCATGTTAACCTAATGTCACGATGATTGGTTAAAAATTCTAAGAAATCTAAATATTAGCATCTATGGCAATGCAAGATCCTGCCGTCTTAAAGAAGGTGTCTGTCAGTTTGCCCTTTGGTATTGGCTCTGCTGAGTGGGAAGCTGATTCTACGGAGCGCAATGCAGCGTGGTCGTTATACGTTGAATTAGTAACTCGCATCGCTGTTCAATCGTTAGAAGTTGATCAAGGAACAGTACGCGAAGCTCTGAACTCGCTGTACAGCTTATTTAGTTCTACCCGTGAAATTCTTAGAGAAGCAGGTCCAAAAGTTGGTGCTTCCCCTAACTCTGTTGGTGGGATTGCTATTGCAGTTCTTAATAAGGGTCTACGACCTTTTCTCTCAGAATGGCATCCTCTTCTTCAAGTCTGGGAAGCAAAACGCACTCCTGACTTAAGCCCCAAAGAGCATGAGGAAAATTGGGTAAAGGAACCTCAATTAAGAGGTAAACTTTCATTACTACGGGCGGATTTAGAAGAGTATGCCAACGCGTTGGCGGAAATTGTTGGGCTTAAGTTGTAGTAGTAATTAGCGACCTGAGATCAGGAGTGACTGATGTTCGATGTTTTTCTGGCACACAACAATGTCGATAAACCCGCAGTTAGAGTTGTTTGCAACAAACTTAGAAGGCTAGGGATTGACCCATGGCTCGATGAAGAGCAGATTCGAGCAGGAGAAGCGTGGCACGATACACTTCAAAGAGCCATGACTGAAGTTGAGTCAGTAGCTGTTTTTATTGGAACAAATGGATTAGGAAGATGGCAATCGATGGAATTACCGGTGTTTATCACCCTATATAACGAGGGGCGAAAAATCCCAATTATTCCTGTTCTTTTGCCTGGAGTAAGTCGCATTCCAAATGAACTGGTTTTTTTTAAACAATTTCAGGCTATGAAATTTGAGAACGATATTGAGGATGAAAATGCAATTAGAAAACTTTATGATGGAATCATCGGAAGAAGATCGAATCAACCACCAAAGGTTTTAAAGAGGGGTGAGATATTTGAGAGGTTTACAGACGCAACACTCTATCTGGATCAGACATCTCAAGATCCTATAGACGAGATTCGGCAACACATAGACAAAAAAACTCTAATACCTCTTAGATATATATACAGCTTTCCATACGGTGCAAACCTCTGGATCTCTTTATGTAACGATCCTAATGAATATAAATATTATGCACACTCAGTAAACTTCATCCGAGAGGAAAAAAGCCGCATAGTGGGAGCAATTGAAGAGATTAATCCAGAAATAATCCGCTCAAATCCTGACTATATCAGTCTCGGCTGTGGTAATGGGGTAAAAGATAAAATTCTTCTCGAGGAGATCCTAAGCCGAAGTGGAAGCACCCAGCCAAGGTCTTACTACTATCCATACGATATTAGTCCTGTTTTGCTTTCTAAAGCGATCAGGAGAGTCTGTGAGTCGGACATCTTAAAACAAAGTATCAGAATCAAGGCAATCGAGGCAGACTTTCAAAGCTTGCCGTTGTTTGACCCAGTTTATCAATATCGGCAGGAGCCAAATATATTTGCTCTTCTAGGAAATACTCTAGGGAATATGAAAGACGATGTGGAATTTCTTCAACAGGTAAGGGAGGCGATGTACCCGGATGATGTACTTCTTGTGGAAGTAAGGCTCTACCAAGACTATGACACCACCGTGCTAAGTGGTGATCTTCAAAGAATTAAGCAGTTCGATTTTACTCCGCTCCGATGGCTTGGAGTAAATTACGAGTCTGAAAAGCTGAACTACTCAATTAAAGAGAACGAGAGCGGTTCAGGAGCCGTAACTCTCACAGCTAATTACCAGAATTTCACGATTGAGGAAGGAGGCAGTGTCAAAATAATTGGCAAGGCAAAACTTGCGTGTGTTCATCTTTATCAGAAGAATTCCCAGGGAGAAGTATACGGATTGGAAAAGGTCTTTGGGAATAAGGGGTTTAAAATAGAGGCAAAATTTGTTAATGAGAGTACAGCATTGTTTGTTTTGACATTAGCTCCTCAATCAGACTCTTAGGAAACCAATGATTCCTTTGGTGCAACTCTCCCTTAATATAAACGGGTTAAGGTTAGAAAACTTAGCCTTTCCTTCTACTCAAGACCCTTACCACTTCCTTATGCTTGCAATCATAGAAGTATTTGAACTGCTAACGTGCTGATTTTTGGTAGAGGCAGATACTTAAGTCAATGCCTGTTGAGGAAAGTATTCCAGTTGAAGCGATTTTAGACAAGCCAAGATGAGCAAAGGTTTCATCTCTATCTTCACTTATCAGGTGACTTCACTCTATTTTAAAGTAGCGGCTGTAAGCGCCCAATTAAAGCATTAGCTTGTAATACGCCTTCAATGCGATCTACGGGTTTACCTTGCTTGAAAACAACCAAAGTTGGTAAAGCATGAATATGGTGCGTACTCGCTAGTTGAGGATATTTATCAGTATTAATTTTTACTACCCGCAACCGATCTTTAAGTTGATTATTTACCTGCTCTAAAATTGGAGCCATCATTTGGCACGGCCCGCACCAATCAGCGTAAAAGTCGACCAATACTGGTAAGTCTGACTGGGCAATTAATTCTTCAAAACTGTTGAACTGCTGTTTGGTAGCCATAGAACACAATAGGTTTAATTTTCTATCTCTAATTTTAACGAGTTGATTTTGATGTTTTCAAAATTGGACACATATTTGCGTAAAATCGTTAAACAGTTTTACAAATGATTATTAGAGGAAGTCTAATGGAAGCATTACCAGAACAATTACAAAAGCTGAAATCGCAAGTAGCGCTAGTTACGGGAGCATCGCGGGGAATAGGTCGCGCGATCGCACTTTCCTTAGCAACCGAAGGCGCAAATGTAGTTGTCAATTATGCAAATTCAAGCGCTGCGGCCCAAGAAGTAGTAAAGGAAATTGTTGCCAGTGGTGGAAATGCGATCGCTCTGCAAGCTGATGTCTCTAAAGCTGACCAAGTGGACAGTTTGCTCAAAGAAGTAATGGATAAATGGCAACGTGTAGATATTTTAGTTAATAATGCCGGAATTACCCGCGATACGTTGTTGTTACGCATGAAGTTGGAAGATTGGCAGGCAGTAATCGATCTTAATTTAACTGGAGTATTTTTGTGTACTCGCGCTGTTAGTAAAGTTATGCTTAAGCAGCGCTCTGGTCGAATTATTAATATTACATCTGTGGCTGGGCAAATGGGCAACCCCGGACAAGCCAATTACAGCGCCGCCAAAGCTGGGGTTATTGGTTTTACCAAAACTGTAGCAAAAGAACTTGCAGTACGCGGTATCACCTCTAATGCCGTCGCTCCGGGCTTTATTACTACAGATATGACAAGCGGCGTACAAGCTGACGACATTTTGAAATATATTCCTTTGGGGCGTTACGGTCAACCTGAAGAAATTGCGGGGATGGTACGCTTTTTAGCTGCTGATCCGGCGGCAGCTTATATTACCGGACAAGTATTTAATGTTGATGGTGGGATGGTAATGGCTTAAGCTCCTTTTAACACTGCTCGGATTCTCTGCCAGACAGTGAAGCTTAAAAAGAGGACAATTGCGATCGCAGTTGTAATTATTACTGCCATATTCATCCCTTTGAATCTCATTGCCACCAAGTTAGAAATCAAAGTCACAACCCAAAGAGTAAGAGCAGTACGGCGTTGAGATAAACCCAGCGCCAGCAAGCGATGATGGAGATGATCTTTGCCAGGAGTGCTGAGAGGATTTTTACCCGCCATTAATCGCCGCACAAATACTTGAGTTGTATCTAATACAGGCAAAAGCAAAAATAGAGCAGTAGGAACGATCGCAAATACGGTATTTACTTTCAAGTTACCCAAAATACTCGCGGCTGCCAGTACATAACCAAAAAAGTAAGCTCCCGCATCGCCCATAATTATATGAGAAGGATGGAAATTGTGGCGTAAAAACCCCAAAGCCGCGCCGCCTAGAGCAGCTAAGAGAAAGGTAGCGGCAGCACGACTTTCAAACTGTGCGGAGACTGCTAACAGGCTCATGGCGGTAATAAAACTGATGCCTCCTGCTAAACCATCCATCCCATCCATCAAATTGATGGCGTTGGTAATTCCCACCACCCACAACAAGGTAATTAATGTTGATAATAGGGGGTCGATGGGCGTACCTAAAGTAACTTGAATCTGGATGCCATTAGCAATTAACAGCATTGATGCCAAAATCTGAGCGAGTAGGCGAATGTAGGGAGGTAAACCATATTGGTCATCAATAAAACCTACTAGCACTAACATTGAACCACCTAGCAGGATAGTTAGGACTTCCGCCAGCACATTTTCTAAGACAATTGGGCGCAAAAATGTAGCGAGAATGAGCGCCGCCACTACTCCTGCATAAATAGCCAATCCGCCAGCATTAGGCAACGGTTCGTGGTTGAGTCTTCGGGCGTTAGGCTGATCTGCCCAACCTACACGCAAGGCAAAAGAGCGCACGGCTGGAATAAAACGGTAAGTTGTCACCCAAGCTACTACAAAAGTGAATATTACCGCCAGCCACCCTGTACCGCCAGGGTTGGCAATGCCAAGGGATTGAAGCAATCGGTACAGGTTCATGTGCAATTCCATTACTACTATCAAAGCTGATTGTCAGCATCAACAGTATACTAATCAATATTTTCAGATTTCACTCAGATTTAGCAAAACTTACGCTAGTTACGCGGAAGTATTATTTTTTGGGAAATCCTGATTTTGGCTTGCTTCCCAACCTAACAGCACTTTCTTCCGCTCTAATCCCCAACGAAAACCACCCAATTCGCCAGATTCTCGAATTACGCGATGACAGGGAATTAAGTAGCCAACAGGATTATTACCCAAGGCGTTACCAACGGCTCTAGCTGAAGTGGGACGACCGATCGCATTTGCTAAACTTTGGTAAGTTGCAAGTCCCCCAAACGGGACTCTTAATAACCCCCGCCAAACTTGAATTTGAAAATTAGTACCTTTGACGAACAAAACTAAAGGCTGATTGGTAGCAATAGGGGCAAAAATGCGATCGCATATCTCTTTAGTTGCTTGTCTATCCTGTACAATCTCAGCCTTTGACCACTCTAAGCGCAAAAGCTGCTCAACGTCTTGGCAAGTATCGTCCAAAAAGCGTAGATTGCAGATACCGCGAACAGTCATAGCAATTAAACATTTACCAAAAGGGCTTTCATGCACTCCATAGATAATCTGTAACCCTGTACCGCCTGTTTTAAATTCACCAGGGGACATAGCTTCCAACGTCACAAAAAGATCGTGCAAACGTCCCGGACTTGATAACCCCACATCGCCAGTAAGATTTAACAAGCTTTTTGTTTCAGCTATTTTTGCTTTGGCATATTCTACCGTCAGATATTGCAAGAAACGCTTAGGACTAATACCCGCCCATCTTGTAAATAGCTTTTGAAAGTGATATTCGCTTAAGTTTACGTGGGTTGCAACTGTTGCTAAATCTGGCTGTTGTAAATGATTTTCACTTATAAAGGCGATCGCTTTAGCAATAAGCTGATAATTGCTAGTTTCGACAAAGGAAGTCATAAATATATTTCGTCTATTACTTCTCAATGTATTGATAGCCGAGAATCAAAACCACCCGTTTCTTGCGGAAATCGAAAAAAGATATTTATTTTCCCCAGATCAAAACCACCCGTTTCTTGCGGAAATCAAAAAAAGATATTTATTTTCCCCCCTTTTTCAAGGGGAGTCAAAAAGCAGTTTAGCTATGCTTCCCGCTTTATTGACGTGGGTTAGGGGGGATCTCTTACTTAAAAACCAAATCACTGCTAGATTCAGCTATTTTCCCCGAAATATACGGCAATATTGCTTTATCTTGACTAGCAACGCCTTCAATAAATACGACCAATAAATAAGGTTGCTTCCCCGGAATCTCAATATAAGCTGCATCATGGCGCACTTTGCTAGTCCAACCTGCTTTTGACCAAAGTTGAGCATTATTTGGCAAACCGCCACCTAAAAAACCTGTAACTTGACTTTCATCATCCTTACTTAACTCTGTAAGACTACGCTTGAGTAATCCCATCATTGCTTGACTTTGCGTAGCCGACACCGCCACCCCGCCAACAATACTATGTAATAGCCGCGCTGTAGCGTTTGTAGTTAGCATATTGCGGTTGTCCATCAACTCCCCTACAAACATTCTTTCGCGTCCATAGGGGCCATCACCCCAAGTTTTTTGATTGATATTAATTGTCTGCAACTCCTCCCATCCCAAAGATTGAAAGTAGCGGTTGACAATATTGCGCTGCATTTTCCAAGTTTCAAAAGGCCCTGGAGGCAATTCCGGCCCGCTTGTAGTTCCAGTGAGAATGTCTACAACTAAGCTCGTAGCATCATTACTAGAATCGACGATCATATCTCTAATTGCTCGTTCTAACTCCCTAGTAGTTTGACTCATGCGTTTATCTAGCCATTCGTAAACAGCAACCAGATAAAACAATTTGATAACACTTGCTGGATAAATCCGCTCATCGCCTCGGTAGCTAAAACCGCGCACCCCATGACCCCAAAAAGCTTGAGGACTAAGCGCACCGCCAGTATTGACGGGTACGGGAGCATCATAAACAATCCACGTTAAAGCAATGGAATTACGGGCAAGAGTGGGAAATTCTGCCCAAGTTTCGGCTAAAATGCGATCGCCTAAAGTTTCAAGTTGCTCGTCTTTACGGAAAAATGTCATAAAGCGCTTAAATAATCGGCTAAAGTTTTGAGATATCAAAAGATTACTGTGTATGGTATCCCTTCAGGAATTTATAGCAAATGAATACATTTGCCAGAGCGACTTAAATATTTATGACACTCCAAAGGGTGAAGGTTTGGTAACTCAAGCCGCCACCGGGAGACATTTGCAAGTTATCTCTATCCTTGAAGATAGGGCAATGGAGGTTCGTTTATGCGAAGATAATTACCCAGGATGGTTACTAGCTAAGGATTTGAGCAGTTTAGAATTAGCAGATAGTAAGTATAACGTGATCACTTTTTCGCCAATGCAAATCAAATCCCAGCTTCCAGAAGTAATTGACTTTACTAAACAAGCAATGCAACAACCTAATTATTACCTCTGGGGGGGAACTGTAGCGCCTAATTATGATTGTTCGGGATTGATGCAAGCAGCGTTTAAATCTGTTGGGGTTTGGCTACCTAGAGATGCTTATCAACAAGAAGCTTTTACCCAAAAAATTAGCTTTGAGGAATTGTTACCAGGAGACTTAGTATTTTTTGGCAGAGCCGAAAAAGCAACTCATGTAGGATTGTGTTTAGGTGAAGCTTGTTATATTCATAGTTCTGGGCAAAAGCAAGGACGTAATGGTATTGGAATCGACAAACTCTCGGAACAAGGAGATGAGGTTAGCAAGTCGTATTATCAACAATTGCGCGGTTTTGGCAGAGTGATGAGCAGTTACGGGGCGCATTAAGATGACATTAATTGAGGAAAGTATTGAGCGCAGACTTTTAATAAGAGATGAAAGTCTAGCAGTTTCGGTAATTGTACCTGTTTACAATGAGGTGGAAAGTTTGCCTCATTTAATTACAGAAATTGCCAAAAGCCTTACAGAGAGTGGGTTAAGTTATGAAATTATTTGCGTTGATGATGGCTCAAAAGATGGTTCGGCGCAGCTATTAAAAGTAGAAGCTCAAAAACGCCCAGATTTGAAGGCGGTGTTATTGCGGCGTAACTATGGACAAACCGCAGCAATGGCAGCAGGATTTTATTATGCGCGATCGCATTCTATCGTAACTTTAGACGGCGATTTGCAAAACGATCCCGCAGATATCCCTTTGTTACTAGCAAAACTAGCCGAAGGGTACGATTTAGTCAGTGGTTGGCGGCAAAAAAGGCAAGATGCGGCTTTAACTCGCTTACTTCCTTCTAAACTTGCTAATTTGCTCATCGGGCGCGTAACGGGCGTAAAATTACACGATTACGGTTGCTCATTAAAAGCCTACCGCGCCGAAGTTGTAGCAGATATGAATTTATACGGCGAATTGCACCGTTTTTTACCTGCTTTGGCATACATTGAAGGCGCAAATATTACCGAAATTCCGGTACGCCATCACGCGCGGCGTTTTGGTCAAAGTAAGTACGGCTTGGGACGCACTTTTCGGGTTGTAATGGATTTATTGACCATTTACTTCATGAAAACATTTTTAACGCGCCCTATGCACGTTTTTGGGCTGTTTGGTTTGCTTTCTACTGCTTTAGGTACAACTTTAGGGCTGTATTTGACCTTTTTAAAGCTAGGATTGGGTCAAAGTATCGGCAATCGCCCGTTGTTGATTTTGGCTGTATTGCTTGTGGTGGGTGGAGTGCAGCTATTTAGCTTTGGCTTGCTTGCAGAATTACTTATGCGTACTTATCACGAATCTCAAGGGCGACCTATTTATCGCGTGCGAGAGGTCGTGGGAAAAAATGTTAATTAAAGTAACAATAGAGAAGGTAAGTGTACTAAATATGTAGTTTTTACTTTGAACGTTTTTTCCGATCTCGATCCTCAACTGCGACGAAATTTAAAAATCTTATTTGCCGCCGGACTATTATTTTGGTCTAGTTTGACTGCTTTACTGCCAACTTTACCTTTATATGTAGAAGAATTAGGCGCGTCTGAACAGCAAATTGGTTTTGTCATGGGCTGTTTTGCCATTGGTTTATTACTATTTCGTTCGGTACTCGGACGTTTGGCAGACGAACACAGCCGCAAGATTGTGTTGATAATTGGGATGTCGGTAGTAGCCAGCGCTCCTTTGGGCTATTTAGTCGTAAACTCAATTCCATTACTCATGGTAATTCGAGCGTTTCACGGTATCAGTCTCGCAGCTTTTAGTACGGGTTACTCGGCATTGGTTGCAGATATTGCACCGCCTCACAAGCGCGGCGAAGTCATTGGTTACATGAGTTTGGTAAATCCGCTAGGGCTGGCTATTGGCCCTGCTTTAGGTGGTTTTCTGCAAGCGGGTGCGGGTTATACTCCTTTGTTTCTCTTGTCTTCAGGATTGGGGATTTTAGGCTTGATTTTTACTAGCCAGGTAGTCAATCCTAGGATAATTGCTGACTCGCGTATTAATACCAAAGGTAATGTATTTTGGAAATTGCTTTTTAGTCCCCGCGTCCGGGTTCCAGCTTTGGTACTGTTGATGGTAGGCTTGGCTTTTGGTACATTAAGTACCTTTGTGCCATTATTTATTAGATCGGTGGGTGTAGACTTAAACGCTGGACTATTTTACACTGCTGCCGCGATCGCAAGTTTTAGTGTCAGATTAGTTGCCGGAAAGGCCAGCGATCACTATGGACGCGGTTTATTTATTACTATTAGCTTAGTGTTGTATACTGCCTCCATGCTGCTATTGTGGGTGGCAAATAGCCCCAGTAGCTTCTTAACGGCGGCGGTAATTGAAGGCGCTGGCGCTGGTACTTTAATTCCTATGATTGCGGCGATGATGGCAGACCGAGCTATGCCCACTGAACGCGGTAAAATCTTTGGTGTCTGTATGATAGGCTTTGATGTCGGCATTGCGATCGCAGGGCCAGTTTTAGGTTCGGTAGCGCAACAAGTCGGCTATCGCCATATCTTCGGCTTTGCTACTGTTTTAACGTTTTTAGCAATTATTATCTTTCTCACCCAATGCAGTAAAGATTTACCTCATTCTCTGCGGTTTGCTTTGGGTAAAGGTAGAGATGTTTATGCTACAAAAATCTAGAGACGTTGCATTGCAACGTCTCTATAATCATTTCATCAATACGGGCGAGGAGGGATTCGAACCCCCGACACCGTGGTTCGTAGCCACGTACTCTAGTCCACTGAGCTACACGCCCTTGCAGAATTAATATACTACCACATCTATTTAGACAATGCAAGAATTCAACAAACCTAGTTTGACTCATTTAGATGCTCAAGGACAAGCTCAAATGGTTGATGTGTCTGGCAAAGTACCAACTATTCGCCAAGCCGTAGCCGAAGCTAGAGTAAGGATGCTACAAGCGACATTTCAAGCCATTCAAGCCGGAAATCTACCCAAGGGCGATGTATTGGGGACAGCTAGACTAGCGGGAATTATGGCAGCAAAGCAAACATCGGCGTTGATTCCTTTATGTCATCCTTTACCTATTCAGAAAATAGAAATACAAATTACCCCTGATTTGTCGTTACCAGGTTATGTAATTCGTTCAACGGTTAAAACAAAAGCCGAAACCGGGGTAGAAATGGAAGCTTTAACGGCTGTATCTGTAGCTGCGCTTACTTTGTACGACATGGCAAAAGCTTTAGAAAAATCTATAGTAATTGAATCAATTTGCTTAATTAGCAAAAGTGGCGGCAAATCTGACGACTATAGCTAGTATTTACTACGCGATCGCATTTAAAATTAACTTTAGTATCTAAATCTACTCCATGCCTCCTCGTTGGCCCCGCAAACCAGACCGTAAAGACCCAGCTTTTCGTAAGCTAGACGATAGAATGACCTTTGCTACTCATGTAGCGGCTTTTACCGCAATTAATTCGGGCTTGTGGTTTTTTCACAACTTTAAGTATGCTACTTGGGAGTGGTTGCCTTGGTTTACAGCCACTCATCTCGTCGTGCTACTATCGCATTTAATCTATATCAGTGCGATCGCCGATTATTCTTCCGATACCCCATCCAAATCAACCTAAAGAGGGACTACCAGTAGTAGAACAATCTTAGGCAAATAAGCGAAGATAGAATTATTTAATCCCTATCATGGCTCTTAACACTACTGAAGCAATAGAAAAACTTGCCGCAGAAATTGGCGAAAATGTTTACCTAGATATTGCTAAATGGCATTTATATCTATCTAATGCTCATTTACATACTCTACTTGCCGAACAACTGTATCCAATTTTAAGCGCTAAATCTTTAGATGAAGACCGCGTTTTGCACATTTTGCAATCCATCCCCGTCAAAATTGGTGGTGGCAAAAAGGAAGTATCGTTAATTGACTTTATGCCTATGCAATGCCAGGTAATTTTGATGGATATTTTAGAAAAATATCAACGCAATATGTAAAAGGATGTTTACAAACAATCTTTAAGCAAACAAGCATTTTTAGCTAAATAAACCAAGTACCGCTTAGAATTTGAATTTTAAGCGGTTTTTCACTACCTACCAAGTTTTTGACGGATTCTAGACACAAAAACATCAACTTCTGGTAACTTCATCTGCATCGCAATTAAAGCAAAAACCCCAATTCCCACACCTCCAGCTAAAGTAAGCTGGACTAATTGCTCTTTGAATCCATCATCATGCCAAAACTGCTGTATTCCCCAAAGAGTTCCCCAACTAGCTAAACCAGCTAAAAAGCTACCGCCAGTCAAAGCAAAAATAGGCAAACTCCATTCAAGCCAGGGTAAACCATGCAGTTTGCGATCAAGCATCCAAAATAACAGCAGCATCGATATGATATTTACTACCACCGTTGCCAAAACTAAACCCGGTGCGCCAAGCATTTTAAAAAATACATAGGCAAAAATGATATTAAAAAAGATGCTTACCATACTGATACGAAAAGGTGTATCGCCATCACCTAAAGCATAAAATACTCTAATTAGAACATCGCGCCCTAGATAAACAAACATCCCAATCCCGTACATAACCAGTAAAGAGGACACCAATTGAGACGCATTGCGATCAAAAGCTCCGCGCTCGTATACTACGCGCACAATTGGTACAGCCAAAGTAATCGTAATTGCCCCCAAAGGCAGCATAGTAATTGCTGTAAGTAACAATCCCTGACGGATGCGCCCTTTCAATTCATCCCAATCTTGAGGATCAGCAAGTCGGGAAAAAATCGGCAGCATTGGCACTAATATCACATTAGAAAGAATGCCCAAAGGTGTTTGAATCAACAAACCCGCGTATTGCAAAGCCGAAGCCGCTTGGGGAATATAGGAAGCTAAAATCAAAATCACGTACAAGTTAATATGACTCATCCCCGACGAAAACGTCGCCGGAGCCATAATTTTTGTAACTTCTTTTACTCCTGGCTGATTAAAATCAAAGCGCAGGCGCAAAGTACCCATACCTGACTTCCATTGTGCCGGAACTTGTATTAGCCACTGCAAAACGGCTCCCGCTAAAGTTCCCCAAGCTAAAACCGCTCCCCCTAGCATTGCGTATTGAGGCGTTGTAACTTTTGCCCCTAACTGCCATGCTAAAACCCCCAATCCAATAATTACGGTAATGCTAGAAAATAGGGGACTAACTGATGGTAGCCAGTACAAATTAGCCGCATTCAACGTACCGAAACCAATGCCAATTAAACCCGCTAGTAAAGCCATCGGAGCCATGATTCGCATTTGCCTAACGGCGATCGCTTTTACCTCTAATCCGTGAGGTGTAGTACCTAATCCCGGCGCTACTAAATCGATAATTCCTGGTGCGAAAAAAATCAAGGCGATCGTTACTAGCAACAGCAACCCACCAACAAAAGTTGTCACCGTCTCTACTAAAGGTGCAGCCTCAGATTTGGGACGTTTGGCTAAAACGCTGACAATCGCGCTATGAAAGGGCCCATTAATACCGCCTAATAGCACCAATAGAAAGCCGGGAATGACATAAGCATAGTTAAAAGCATCGGCAACTACACCTACACCAAACACCGCCGCGATCGCCTGCGTGCGTACTAAACCAAAAACTTTACTAATTAACGTTGCCGCCGCAACAATTCCAGCAATTCCAGCTAAAGAGCGAGAGGGGGTTGATTTTGACACAAATATCTTTAGAAATACCTTAACTAAAATCCCCATTGGGATTTATAGATAATACCGCTCTCTAGCACTGTGATCGGGGTGCTTGCCAACAAAGTATTGCACCTATTGCCCTACAGAAAGAGTTTGAAGTTGCGGAGATTCCCCCGAAAAAGAGGGGGAAATCTTGAAATCCTTTCTTTTACAGGAGATTTCAGAGAATCGATACTTGGTACAAATCAAAAGACTTTTGCAATATCTTTCGATTATCAACCTATAGCGCGATCGCTAATTTTTATCTATACCTGTACCTAAAATAGTTTTCCACAAATTTATTAAGGCTTCTCTCGGTAAAAATCGCGGGATATTTACAAGCACTTGATTTTTAATATCCCCAGGTACAACACTAGAATGCTTGTTCTTAAAGGCTTCTAAGGCTTCACGTACTATTACTTCGGGCGAAGTAGCGTTTGCTTTGGCGGCTTTAGCTAAAGCGCTAGGAAACTCTGCATCTTCAAAAAAGCTTGTGGGTGATGGGCCCGGACAAACAGCAAGAATGTTGACGTTATAACTGCGATTTTCGGCCCACAAAGCCTCGCTAAAACTCAATACAAAAGCTTTACTAGCAGCGTAGACAGTGAAGTACGGCATCGGTTGAAAGGCGGCGGTTGATGCCATATTAATTATTCCTCCCAAGTGGCGATCGCGCATTCCGGGCAAAAAGTAATGCGTTAAATCGACTAATGCCAATATATTTAGTTGAACTATCTTAATTTGTTTTTCGCCGTCTCGCTCGGCAAAATCGCCGTAGTCACCAAAACCCGCATTATTAACCAATAAATCAACAATTACTCCTTTTTGATTTACCTTGTCAAATACTTCTTTTGCGGCGTTTGGTGCAGTCAAATCTTGAACAATGATCTCTACGTCAATTTTGTACTGGGATTGCAACTTTTGCGCTAATAATTGCAGCTTATCTTGCGATCGCGCTACCAAAACTAAATTCATTTGCCTCAGTGCTAATTCTTGGGCGAAAGTCTCCCCAATTCCTGCCGAAGCTCCGGTAATTAAAGCTGTTTTCATTAAATAATCTTATCTAAACTTTTTAAATCTTAACAATTTAACAAAAAATAATCTATCAACCGGATTAGAGTTAAGTCTAAAACAATGCTCTGATAAAATTGTACAAATGATGCGCTAATTGGAGTTTGCTACAAGCAGGAATTTCTAATTGACGATTAGCGTCTATAAAAACAGCAGAGTTAGAATCGCTCCCAAAACCACTATTAGGTAAATCAATGGGATTTGCTGCGATCGCATCTAAGTTTTTTGTCTGCAATTTCTGCAATGCTGGGGTGATAATATCCCCCGTCTGAGCCGCAAAACCTATCAAACGTTGATGAGGCTGTTTTAAGCGCCCTAACTGGGCCACAATATCCCCAACGGGTTCTAAAGGTAAACTTTGAGGTAGGGATTTTTTGGGCAACTTGACGCTGCTGTAAGTAGCTGGCTTTACATCCGCTACCGCCGCCGCCATGATTGTAATATCAGCATTAGTAAAGTTATTTAACATTGCTTGACGCATTTGGTCAGCGCTTACAACCTCAATTGCTTGCATTCCTAAAGGTATAGTACCGCTAAGGGGTGCGTGAACTAAAGTCACAATTGCTCCTCTATTTAGGGCTGCTTGGGCTAAAGCTAAACCCATTTTGCCTGTAGAAGGATTGCCAATAAACCGGACGGGATCTAAGTATTCTCTCGTTCCACCCGCACTAATTAATACTCGCATTCCTAGTAAATCTCGCTGTCCTTTGGCGTATAAAAGCGATCGCAAATTAGTGAAAATCTCCCTAGGTTCCGCCATGCGCCCCGCTCCCACGCGATCGCAAGCTAATAACCCATCCCCCGTTTGCATACCATAATATCGCTTATCTGTCAATAATTGCTGCCAGTTGCGCTGTACTGATAATTGCTGCCACATCTCGGTATTCATGGCAGGAGCGAGTAAAATCGGACAATTAGAAGCTAAAACGGTATTAGTTAGCAGATTATCTGCCATACCGTGAGCTAGTTTAGCTAGAGTATTTGCTGTCAAAGGCGCAATAACTAAAATTTCTGCCCATTCACCTAAATCTATATGTAAGGGGCGATTATAAATTGGTTGCCAAAAATCTTTATCGGTGTAAGCTGGATGACGAGCCAGAGTAGCTAAAGTTAAAGGCGTGATAAATTCTTGGGCGGAATCAGTGAGAATTACCCGAACTTCCGCCCCAGCTTTAAATAACGTTGATACAAGTTCGCAAACTTTGTAAGCCGCAATACCGCCGCCTACGCCAACTAAAATTTTCCTACCGAGCATTTACAACTCGTCGCAAGGATCTAAGTCTAATAAATAAACAAAAGACTCTACCAACTCTGGACGATGAAAAGCGATCGCTCTGAGTAAATGCCAATCATTTAATCCGTCAAAAGCATTGGTATAGTTATCTTGCTCTAGACGCAAAGCTAAGTCTTGTACTTCCTGTGCAGACATGATGGAAATATCTTGTTTGGAAATGCTCAAAATTTCTATCATTACTCGCGCCTCCAGCAACATTTAAGTGCAGTAGATATTGCATTGCTGTAACCACCGTATCTATTCTAATGGCATAAATGAAATTGTGTAATTAAATTGTCACTGTTGTTTATAACTATACCGACGTTAAAACGGCATCGCTAGAGCTACTAACTTTTGTCTGGGGTTGGACACAGTATACTTCACAGGAATTATTGGGACTTTCAATTAGCTTAATTTTGTGTAATTGCGCGCCTAATTCCTGGATGGGAAGTCGCAACAAATCTTGAATACGGACGGCGATATTTTCTGCCGTTGGTACGACATCATTAAAGTAAGCAATATCTTTATTTAAAAAAGTATGGTCGAAGGGTTCAATTACTTGCTCGTCGATAGCGGATTGCAGAGCGCCTAAGTCAACTAACATACCTGTTCTAGGGTTAACTTCGCCTTTCACCGTTACTTCTAAGTGATAATTATGTCCGTGACCATTGGGACGAGCGCATTTGCCATAAATTTTGACATTTTCATCATAACTAAGATCGGGATGCGCGAGACGATGAGCGGCGCTAAAGTGAGTACTGATAGTTAAATAAGCTTCCATACCGTTTCCTTGATAATCTGCCCAAAGTTGAGGGTGTTCAAATAGTTGAATATTAACTAGAGGTAAATGAGACTCTAATTTTTGCCAGATAATCCGGGCAATGTTTTCGGTAGTAGGCAGAGTTTGTTGAAATTCTGACCAAGCATCATTAAGGTAGGAATAGTCTAAGTAGTCGGTAATTTCGCGCTTAATTACTTGCTTAACTTCCGACAAATTCATCACCATACCGTAGCTGTCTAATTCTCCAGAAATCGCTACATACAATACATAATTATGTCCATGTCCAGGATTGCGGGTACATAATCCAAAAAGTTGATTATTTTCAGCTTCGCTAAGTTCTGGCAACCAATAGCGATGGCTGGCAGAAAATTGAGCGCGGCGATTGACAATACATTGCATGAGTATTTAGACGCAGTTTGTAAAAAATCTTAACCTACCTTCTTACAGGATAAAGCAAGTTTTATTTAACCTACGGGTTCAAAACCATAATCTAAGCAAAGTCAGCTAAAGCAGATTGGACATCCTCATGCAAAGTGGCAGCAATCCTAAACAATTCTTGCCCGACATGAAGATAGCGCTCGTCGTAGTTGAGGGGAAAGTAATTTAACTCATCTAGCCCATCACCTAAATGATTGAGACAGTAGTAAAGATGAGCCGCCGCACTAGCTACAATTGGCGGATTGGGCATAGAGCGAAAAATAGTTTGAGCTTCAATGAGAAAATCGCGGCAATTTTTAAGATAGTCTTGAAATCCTTCTAGCAATTGGTCATCAAAAGGATCTGCCGCCAGTTCGTCAATTTGTTCGTCTAAAGAATTGAGAATGCTATCTAAAAGCCGAGTTACAGGTTGATAGACTTGTTGCAACCACGTTTGTACTTGTTCGTCTGCCGCCCTACCTCGTTTACGGGAAGTGCTATCGCGCTTTATTGAACTTGCAGGCGGGTTTTGAACTTTACTAGCGTTTAATTGGCGATCGTACGATCGCCGATTAGCCGTATCTTTCAAAATTTCGTAAGCCGCATTAATCCGAATAATCTGTTCGCTGTCCGCTTCAGCCTGATTGCTGTCAGGATGAAATTGTTTAACTAAGCGGCGGTAAGCCTGCTTAATTTCCCCACTTGTGGCATTAGGAAGCACCTGTAGGGTGTGGTAATAGTTGTTAAAATCTGCCATTTAACCACTTTAGCGCAAGAAAGAAGGCAAGATAATCGCATATATTGCCTTCTAATTCTCTTACTCTTTGATCCCTGCTACTGCTGGAATGCGTGGCTCCATTTCTTGAAACAATGGGGTACTTAAATAACGTTCGCCAAAACTCGGTTGAATCATAACGATCAGTTTTCCGGCGTTTTCTTTGCGTTGGGCAACAACGATCGCCGCCCGTAATGCCGCCCCCGATGAAATGCCCGAAAGCAGCCCTTCTTCCCGTGCCAAACGCCGACCGTAAGCAATCGCCTCATCGTCGCTAACTTTAATTACTTCATCAATCATGTTTACATTCAAAACTTGGGGAATAAAACCCGCACCAATACCTTGAATTTTGTGTGCGCCGGGATTGCCTCCCGATAACACCGGGCTATTAAAAGGTTCAACAGCGATCGCTTTAAATCCTGGCTTGAGAGGTTTAATTACCTCGGCAACTCCCGTAATCGTTCCCCCAGTGCCGACTCCAGCGACAATCATATCTACTTGTCCGTCGGTATCTTCCCAAATTTCTAGGGCAGTGGTGTCGCGGTGAATTTGGACATTGGCGGGGTTGCGGAACTGCTGCAACAAGTACGCGTTTGGTGTCCGATCTGCGATCGCCTGCGCCCGACGAATTGCCCCGCTCATGCCTTCAATTCCTGGCGTAAGTTCTAACTCTGCTCCATAAGCCCGTAGCATTGCCCTACGTTCGCCGCTCATGGTATCGGGCATCGTCAAAATTAAGCGATACCCTCTAGCGGCGGCGGTCATGGCTAGAGCAATGCCTGTATTGCCTGAAGTTGGTTCTACTAATATTGTCTTTCCGGGCGCAATTAGTTTTTCTTGTTCGGCGGCATTAATCATACTCACGCCAATTCTATCTTTGACGGAAGCAGAAGGATTCATGCTTTCAAGTTTCACCACAATTTGCGCTACACACCCCTCCAATTGGGGAATGTGGTTTAACTGCACTAAAGGAGTGCGACCGACTAATTCTGTAATATCGCGAGCAATACGCATAGTCTTAGTTAGTTGTGTTTATTGAGTAACGAGCTATTTGACAGTAGGTTTTAATCTAAAAATTACTCCTACTTTAGATGTAATACATTAAATTTAATTGCTTTCTGGCCGAGCGTTGATCGCAAAGATTCTGAAGCGTGTAATTGTGTAAAACTAAGTCCGCCGCTTGCCGTGCTTCATGCCAGATTTCTTGAATTACCGCACTTTCCAACGTTTTGGGATTAGCTTCTTCCTCTGTTGAAGAATTAGAATTTAATCCCTCCAAGCATCCCATCACCTCCAATAGGGTAATTTTCCAAGGTTCTCTTGCCAGGATGTAACCACCTTTTGCCCCCCGTTGACTTTTTACTATACCCCCACGCCTCAAGGTTGCTAGTAGCTGTTCTAAGTAGCGATCGGGGATATTTTGTTCGGCGGCAATTTG
This sequence comes from Chlorogloea sp. CCALA 695, assembly GCF_003003885.1. Classification (GTDB taxonomy): domain Bacteria; phylum Cyanobacteriota; class Cyanobacteriia; order Cyanobacteriales; family Chroococcidiopsidaceae; genus Aliterella. The sequence continues at coordinate 253,052 of NZ_PVWN01000001.1, forward strand.
CCTAATTTGTAGTGGTTCGCCGCCATCATAATGACCTGCTAGTTCTAGTAAGGCAAGCAAGGCATATTCAGATTTACAAGAGATTTCCACAGGCAAAAATGAGCGCGAAAGATAATTAAATTTGTTATCGGCTTCACTCTCATTATACTACGGTTCTCCACTGGGGTTTGCTAGTTTAATTAAAAGTAGCAATTTTTTCTGGAAATAGCTTTGCGGTACAAAAGGAAAACCCCGCCTAGTTGCGGGGTTTTGAGCATTCAAGTAAACTTTACCTGGTTTAGAAAGTAAATGTTGTTCTTAAAGTACCAATTACTATGTCCTCACGAGGTCCACTTTGACCCGGAGCCGTTAACCAAATCACCCCAGGAGTAACGGAGATATTGTCGGTTAATTGGTACTTGTAGAAGCCTTCGATATGATAGCCATAGTTGGGATCGTAGCTAGCACCCGGAACATCTATATCTCTTAGCGTTGGTTCTACCCCAGCAATCAGCCCTAATACACTACCTTCTTTACCTAAGTCTGGGAAAGAAACCCCTAGAGCATAACTCCAAACATCTGCACTACCGACATCGATAAGCTCAACATCGGTTTTTGTTACCCAGCCGCTAATTGAAATGCGATCACTTAATCGTAAAGCCGCCGATAATCCATAAGAATCGGTACTTAGCTTTGTTGCTCCGCCGAGTAAAAGCGCGCTAGGATCGTTTGCCTGAGCCGAACCTTCCACCGGGGAACCAATAGCTCTAGAGGCGGAACTACCAAGGTCATAAATTCCATCACCTGCGTTGTGGTAGCCTCTGACATAGGTTGCAGCAATCCCAAAGCGATCGCCTAAGTTAAAGTTGATTTGTGCCAACGCACTAAAGTCGCCGTTAACAAAGCCCAAGTCTCCATCAACTCCAGCAAATTCCTCATCTGTACTGGTGGTACTGATTCTACCAGGACTATTACCATTATCAGCAAAATAGCCCAAACTAATCGATGTCGCACCTAACACCCCACGTTCTCCAAAGGGAATGTTTATGCCGCCACCAGCACCGCCACCAATGTTATAAATTGGGTTGTGTTCGGCAAATACAGAAAGCGCACCATTTCCCCCAGTAAAACCTTCAAAGTAAGGGTTCAGTGTCGGCACAAAGTCAGAGTAAATTCCCCCAACCGCAGCAAGATAAACGCGAACTTTACTGAGTGAAAATTCGTAAGCTGCCCAGTCCAAGAAGACACTATTATTTGTTGAAGGTGCGAGGTTAAACGTTTGCAATCCTTCAAAAGTTCCCCCTGTCGCAAAGGTTTGGGCGTTACCTGCCGCTAGACGGGTATGTAAAATATCTGTCCCGGTAAAGCTGCTTTGAAATTCAAGACGCGCGCGTGCTTGCAGTACAGTATTATTTTCATCGCCTGCCGTTTCACCAAAGGCATCGGTAACGGCGGCAACTACTTCACCCAGTAACTTAGTAGTAGTTGAAAATTGATTTGCTTCTAGTTCGGCGGTGACAGCTTCTACACTATCTACTCTGCCGCGCAAGGTAGCAAGCTCTGTCGCAAATTCTTCCTGTAGCCTTTGCAATGTGGCTAAGTCTTCTCGTTTTACTGCGTCGGCGGTGGCGGTGGCAATTAATTCATTAACCCGATCTAAACAAGCATTTAAACCTGCTGCAAATTCGTATCTTGTGGTGGCTCTATTTCCTCGGTATGTGCCGTCAGGATAACCTGCTATACAGCCATAGCGCTCTACCAATGATTGCAATGCCTGGAATGCCCAATCTGTTGGTTGTACGTCTGATAATTGCGATACCGATGTTACTTGAGCAAGGCTATTGTCTCCTTTACCTTCATTACCATAATTATTTATCTGGTTTAAAGCATCAACAGAGGGTGTCTGGGCTTCTACACTTGTCTGAGCAATCTTTAACTCTGTTTCTGCTGCTATTGGTTCTGATAAATTAGTTTCAGCTATTTCTATCTCGTTTGTCGGTGCAACATCTGTCGCCATTGCAACGGGCGCGATCGCCACAGATGCACCTATTAATGCTGGGTATAACAGTAGAGCTTGCCAAAATATCTTAGACATCGTTTATTTCTCACACCTTTAACTAAAAAAATTATCTATTGCTGACGGGTAGACCGTCTGTCAATTTACTTACACTTCAAGTAGGAGCCACACTAGGAAAATTCTATAGTTAAGTTACTACAACGTAAAGCTTAATTAAGCTTAAATTAACATCCCATGATTTAAGGAAGATTAAAACACTATCTTTAAGTTTTTTTGTATATTAAATAACAAATTAATCTAACCAAGCATGGTTTTATTATCCTTGCTTGGTTTAATATAGCTCTAAGTATTCAACTAAGATCATTCTTGAGTAATTGTTGGAACCACGACAGAATACAACTTCGATTTGTCGGTATTTAATTTGACTTCTGTAGCAGTAGTCAAATTAAGTAAGTGGGGAGTGATACCAATATCTTGCAATTTTTGGGCGAGGTTAGTAGCATTTAATTCTTTGCTAAAAACTCCAGCTTGAATGACAAATTTGCCTTGAAATTGTTTTCTAAAAGCCGTTGGAATCGTTTGCTTAATTTGTTCTAGTTGAGTTGGATTAGCATCGTCGATATAAACTAAGTAACTATCAAATTTTTGATTAATAGCCAAATCGGGTACGCGAAAATCAAGATCGCGGGGAACAAACACTTCTTCAAGCACTTGCGGCGCCTTAGACTTATTTAGTTGGGGTGGTGCAGGCAAGGTATCAACCACAGTTTCAGACTTCGCCACCTGTATAGGAGAAATTGCTACAAATACTCCTAATAAAAGTTGACAGCCGAAAAAGACGGTAATTTGATTTATCCGATTCATGTTCGAGGATTAATTAGGTAATAGAGGTATAAAGGTGCGATGCTTATCTTTTTAAGCTCATGAATAATTAGACTGTAAAAATAACAATAGGTTTCTTTGAATTGCTATTCAAGGGCAATTTCTCGGAAAAATTTAGTTAGCAAAGAGTTGTTAGCGCCAATACTCCGTAAATACACGGTGTTTTTGCCTAGTTTCCCTGCTGTGATGGGAAAGTGTTAACTTAGAACATAGTCCCGGCATTTGGGTAGACAAGTATGAACAAAGTTGCGATCGGTTTATCTGGTGGGGTAGATAGTTCCACCGCCGCCGCTATTTTGCAAAGTCGCGGTTATGAAGTTGTAGGTGTGACTCTTTGGTTAATGAAAGGCAAAGGTCAATGTTGCTCTGAAGGTATGGTTGATGCGGCGGAGCTTTGCGAACAATTAGGTATTCCTCATTATGTAGTTGATAGCCGAGAAGTATTTGCGGCAAATATCATCGATTACTTAGTTGCAGGTTATGGCGAAGGAATTACACCCTTACCTTGCTCGGCTTGCAACAAGTCGGTAAAGTTTGGCCCTATGGTTAAGTATGCTCGTGAAGAATTGGGTATTGACAAAATTGCCACAGGTCACTATGCCCAAATTACTTACGATGAGACATCGGGGCGTTATCAGTTGCGTAGAGCCGTAGATCGCCACAAAGATCAGTCTTACTTTTTATACGATCTTAGTCAAGAAATGTTAGCTTCTTCAGTATTTCCTTTGGGGGAATACGTCAAAGCCGAAACGCGCCAAATTGCAGCTTCTTACGGGCTAAAAACGGCAGATAAAGCCGAAAGTCAAGACTTGTGCTTAGTCGAAACTCACGGCTCAATGCAATCGTTTTTAGATCAATATATTGCCCCCAAAAAAGGCGATATTGTTGACTTGGAAGGCAAAGTATTAGGTCAACACGACGGCGTACATCATTACACCATTGGACAGCGTAAAGGGCTAGGAATCGCTGCGCCAGAGGCGTTGTATGTGGTGGGGTTGGATGCCGTCAGTAATAAAGTAGTTGTGGGCGATCGCACCTGCGCCGATAAAACTGAATGTACTGCAAACCGAGTTAACTGGGTAAGTATTGACGAACCAATAGCGCCAATTCGCGCTGAAGTTCAGATACGTTATCGTTCTAGTGCTGTACCCGTGACGGTTATTCCCTTAGAAGGCGATCGCGTCAAGTTAGTGTTTGATGAGCCACAATTTAGCATTACTCCCGGTCAAGCGGCGGTTTGGTACGATGGCGATGTGGTGCTAGGTGGCGGGATTATTGAAAAGCAGACGTGAAATTGTCAAGCAAGTTTTTAGGAGGTAAACAAATTACTGTTTACCTTTTTTATTTGCTAAAGTAGCTACAAAATAATTTCCCACTATGTCAAAACCTGATGAAAAACTAAAAACTGTTTATGCAAGCGATCGCAACCAGTGGCGAGTATGGTTAGAGAAAAACCACCGTACATCTCTCTGTGTATGGCTTGTCTACTACAAAGTAAAAAGTAGTAAGCCAAGCGTTCGATATAGCGAAGCGGTAAAAGAAGCCTTATGTTTTGGTTGGATTGATAGTAAAGTAAAATCCTTAGACGAAGAACGTTATCAGCAAGTATTTACGCCCCGAAAACCAAAAAGTGTATGGTCAAAATTAAATAAGCAATATATTGAAGAACTTATAGCGCAAGGTTTGATGACGGAGGCGGGTTTTGAGAAAATCGAAGTAGCAAAGCAAAATGGCTCGTGGTACAAGTTAGATGCGATCGAACAGTTGATTATTCCAGCAGATTTAAGCCAAGCCTTAATAGTCAATGAAACTGCTAACAAATATTTTGAGTTATTTAGCAAATCATCCAAAAAAAATATTCTCAGTTGGGTTGAAAATGCCAAGCGCCCAGAGACAAGATTAAAAAGAATTGAGCAAACAATAATTTCAGCAACGCAGAACAAAAATCCCCTGGTTCGATGATGCTGCGATAACTTGGTACGATAGGTGCTTGTAGATAAAATCTAAATATCATGAGTTATAGAGACGGTATTGCTCCTCACGGAATGCAGTTAATTAATCGCATTGCAACAACTGAGCAAAAGCAAGAATTTTTAGAAAAAGCTGAAGTTTTGCCGCGAGTAATGCTTGATGAGCGTGCTGTTTCAGATTTAGTTATGCTGGCGATTGGGGCTTTTAGTCCGTTAACAGGATTTATGGAGCAAGCGGACTACGATCGCGTAGTTGTAGAAATGCGTTTGGCTAACGGCTTACCTTGGTCAATTCCAATTACTTTATCTGTAACTGAGGACGTTGCATCGCCACTAAAAGAAGGTAGTTTAATTCGTTTAGACGATCCTACAGGCAAATTTATCGGCGTTTTGGAATTAACCCAAAAATATCGCTACGACAAAGCTACTGAAGCAATTAACGTCTATAAAACTGATGATGTTAATCATCCTGGCGTACAAGTAGTTTACAACCAAGGAGAGATAAATCTAGCAGGGGCAATTTGGCTATTGCAACGGGAAGATCATCCCCAGTTTCCTGCCTACCAGATCGATCCCATCGAGTCGCGGCGAATGTTTAAAGAAAAAGGCTGGAAAACCATTGTTGGCTTTCAAACTCGCAACCCCATCCACCGCGCTCATGAATACATCCAAAAGTGCGCGATGGAGACAGTAGATGGTTTGTTTTTACATCCCTTGGTAGGCGCAACTAAAGAAGATGATATTCCAGCCGATGTTAGGATGCGCTGTTATGAAATTATTTTAGAAAATTATTACCCCCAAGATCGGGTAATTTTGGCGATTAATCCCGCCGCCATGCGTTACGCTGGGCCGCGCGAGGCAATTTTTCACGCTATTGTACGGAAAAACTACGGTTGTACTCACTTTATTGTCGGGCGTGATCATGCCGGGGTAGGTGATTATTATGGTACTTACGACGCTCAACATATTTTTGATGAATTTGAATCAGCAGAATTAGGCATCGTCCCCATGAAGTTTGAACACGCTTTTTACTGCACTCGCACTGAGTCAATGGCGACAACAAAAACTAGCCCTAGCACCCCCTCGGAGAGGATTCATTTATCGGGGACAAAAGTTAGAGAAATGTTGCGCCGGGGCGAACTTCCACCGCCTCAATTCTCTCGCCCAGAAGTAGCCGCCGAATTAATTAAGTCAATGCAACTTTCTGTAGAGGCTTGACTAGCGATGATGATTTGACAGAAGAAGCGATCGCGCTATTATTGCATCTTTCTACTCGTCAAATCACAACCATTTTTGATGAGTCGCCGAAATCCTGCTAATCGTCAACCTTATCCGTTTGAACTGGCAAATCCTGAGATTGAAGTTGAAGCTATTTGAGAGAAAAGCTCAAATTGATTGAGTAGCAGAGGTTATCTGCAGCTCGCGTTAGTAATTAAACAATACACTGAAATATAAAACTGTTAGTAGCTAAGTTAGCAGAATTGCAGCAGCAAAAATCTGTATGCAGTAAAAGATTGATGCGTTCCTCGTCCCACCACAGTATTTTTATGACTTCTGAAATTCAGTTTCTCATGTGCGCCCCCGATCATTACGATGTAGATTATGTGATCAATCCCTGGATGGAAGGGAATATTCATAAATCATCGCGCGATCGCGCGGTGGAACAATGGGAAAAATTACACCACGTCCTCGCAGGTAATGCCATTGTAGACCTAGTTAAACCGCACAAAGGTGTACCAGATATGGTATTTACAGCAAACGCGGGGCTAGTTTTAGGAGAAAACGTAGTTCTCAGCCGTTTCTTTCACAAAGAGCGCCAAGGCGAAGAACCTTACTTTAAACAGTGGTTTGAGGAAAAGGGCTACAATGTCTACGAATTGCCCAAAGATTTACCTTTTGAAGGCGCTGGCGACGCTTTGTTAGACAGAGAAGGGCGCTGGTTGTGGGCGGGGTACGGCTTTCGCTCAGAACTTGATTCCCATCCTTATTTGGCAAAATGGCTAGATATTGAAGTGTTGTCTCTGCGATTGATGGACGAGCGATTTTATCATTTAGATACTTGCTTTTGTCCGCTTAGTGGTGGCTATTTGCTGTATTACCCCGCCGCTTTTGATGCCTATTCTAACCGCGTGATCGAAATGCGCGTACCCGAAGAAAAGCGGATACCTATCGATGAAGCTGACGCGGTAAATTTTGCCTGTAATTCCGTAAATATCGATTCTATCGTCGTCATGAATAAAGCCAGCACTGCTTTAAAAGAGCGGCTGACGACGGCGGGATTTAGAGTAATGGAAACGCCATTATCAGAATTTCTCAAAGCTGGCGGCGCGGCGAAGTGCTTGACACTGCGAGTAACGGAACCTGTAAGAGCAGAAGTTAGCGCCAATGTGTCGGTAGAAAGCCGCACCATTAGGTTAGAAGGACATTTGCTCGATTCGGGATTAATCAATCAAGCTTTGGATTTAGTCGTAGAAAGTGGCGGTAGTTTTAAAGTTCTCAATTTTAACTTAGGAGAACAAAGACAAAGTACCTCCGCCGCCGAAGTCAAGGTATCTGCGCCTTCCCATGAAGTAATGGAAGAGATTGTATCGCAACTAATCGATCTTGGCGCGGTAGATTTACCCCAAGACGAGCGCGACGCAAAATTAGAACCTGTAATTCAAACTGGAGTATCGCCAGATGATTTCTATGTCACAACCATTTATCCCACAGAAGTAAGAATCGATGGCGAGTGGATAAAAGTTCAATCTCAACGCATGGATGGCGCAGTAGCCGTAAAGCGAACTCCCACAGAAATAATTGCTCGGTGTAAACTGTTGCGAGATTTAGAAGTCGGCGAACAGGTAGTAGTAGATGTATTAGGTATCCGCACTATCCGTAAACCCGAATTAAGAGAACAGCGCAATACTCAAGAATTTAGCTTCATGTCGGCGGGAGTTTCTAGCGAACGTCGGGTAGAACTTGTCGTTGAACAAGTAGCGTGGGAATTGCGCCAAATCCGCGATCAAGGGGGCAAGGTAGTTGTCACGGCGGGACCTGTCGTCATTCATACCGGGGGTGGCGAACATTTAGCTAGATTGGTGCGTGAGGGGTACGTACAAGCACTGCTAGGGGGAAATGCGATCGCAGTTCACGACATGGAACAAAACCTAATGGGTACTTCTTTGGGTGTGGATATGAAGCGCGGGGTAAGCGTGCGCGGCGGTCATCGTCACCATTTGAAGGTAATTAATAATGTTCGTCGTTATGGCAGTATTGCTAAAGCTGTAGAAAATGGCGTTTTGACAGGTGGTGTGATGTACGAGTGCGTAAAACACAATATTCCTTTCTCTCTAGCGGGTTCTATCCGCGATGATGGCCCATTGCCAGATACGCAAATGGATTTGATTAAGGCTCAAGAAGATTACGCAAAGTTGCTAGTGGGCGCAGATATGGTACTTATGCTTTCATCAATGCTGCACTCAATTGGTGTCGGAAATATGACGGCGGCGGGAGTAAAAATGGTCTGTGTAGACATTAACCCGGCGGTAGTAACCAAATTAAGCGATCGCGGTTCGGTAGAATCGGTGGGCGTAGTTACAGACGTTGGTTTATTCCTTAGTCTATTAGTACAGCAGTTAGATAAGCTCACAAGTCCTTATCAATCTGCAATTGTTGGGTAATTGGTAATGGGTAATTGGTAATGGGTAATTCCCCATTACCCTTAATCTAATTTACTCTTGGACGTTATTTAGATTAAACAAAAAAGGTACGCTGTTTTTAGATTCACCCATAACTAAAACTTTGGGCATCTGTGCGCCGCCATTGCGCCAAGCTTCGATTGCTTCTTTTTGCAATACTAATTGTCCTCCTTGAGCCTTCAAAGTTTCGGCTAATAGTCTTTGAGCTTCGGCTCTACCTTTGGCGCGATTGATGTCTGCTTGGGCTTCTTGTTCGGCTTCTTGAGCTACATAAACCGCTCTTTGCGCCCTTTGTTCGGCAATTTGCTTTTCTTCTACGGCTTTGGCAAATTCTGGAGAAAAAGCTAAATCTACTACGCTAGTATCTAAAATAATAATGCCGTATTTGTCTAATCTATCTCCCAAAGCCTCATCAAAGTCTTGTTTTAATTCGTTTCGTTTGGTAATTGCTTCTTCTACAGTTCGTCTTGCGGCAGCAACTTTAAAAGATTCTTGGGTTTGGGGGGCGATAATTTTGGCAACAATATTTTGTAAAGTTCCTTGTTTTCTTCTTACTTCCACAACTTGAGTAGGATCGAGACGAAAGTTAATGGCAAATCTAGCCGATAAGTCTTGCAAATCCTTAGTGGAACTTTGCGCTGGTACTTCAAACTTTTGAACTGTTAAGTCGTAAATATCGACTACAGAGACAAAAGGCGGCTTTACGTGGATACCTTCAAGTAAAGCTCCATCTCTAGCTTTACCCAAAATACTAATTACTCCCGCTTCCCCCGGATTAATAATTACAAAAGCATTCAGAGCAACTAAAAGCAGTATAGCTGCGATCGCACCCCCAACTATTCCTGTCCAATTTTGGTCATCTCTAGCTTTCAATTTTTATATCTCATTTAACGCGTCAACCTATATCTTCACGCACTTAGAAATAAAATATAATTGCAATCCCAGATATAGCGATCGCTGCCCCTAAAATTGCTCGAATACTTGGTTTTTCGCGGCTAAAGGCGGAAATCGGCAATATAAATAAAGGTGCAGTATTAGTTAAAGTTAAAGCAATTCCTACTTCCGTAAATTTGATGGCTGTTTGTTGCAACCAAATTCCTAAGTAAGTTCCCATAAAAGCAGCTAAACTAATCCCTACTACAACTCGTAAAGTTGGCTTGCAAACAAAGTAACTTTTCTCGATGCGTAAAAGCGGTAGCAAACTAACAACTCCCGCACTTATTCGCAGTAGCGCCGCCCATAAAGGCGAAATACTGGTAGTAACAAGGGCTGCACGGGCTAAAATTCCCCCAATTGCTAAACAAATCGCCGCAATTATTCCCCAAATAATTCCTTTACGCAGATTTACCGGATAATTTTCGGTTAAAGGTACGCGCTCTGTTACAACCCAAGCAACTCCCACTACCGTTAATAAAATACCACCCCAAACACTAGCTAATAAACGTTCTTGCAAAAAAATTAGTGCCAAAACTGCTGTAATTGGCGGTGCTAAAGTTTCCATTAGTAAAGCGCGACGCGCTCCTAAGCAATTTAGAGCGGCAAAAAATGCCGTATCTCCTAAACCAATGCCGATCGCACCACTTAATAATAGTAGACCTAAATTTGTCGTCGTCATGGCAGGAAATAACTCCCCACGTACTAATAAAGTCAAACCCAATAAAGTAATTGCGATCGCTCCTTTAAGTAAGTTTAGGTAAATCGGCGAAATCTCTTTCCCCAAGCTCCCATAAACCACCGATGACAACGCCCACAGACTTGCTGCACCTAACGCTGCACTTTCTCCTGGATACTTAACTAGCCAAAAATTTAATAGCTGCTCAATTGAAATCAACATTTAGCTCAAGACACCAGTAAAATTACTTATTAGATAAATTTAAGGTAAAAATTAGTGCAACAAATCTATCTAGATGTGATTTTACTAAATCATTTTGGGTACTCTAAGCTTGGCAACGATGTTTATGAGTAAAACCTTTCAACAAGGAACAATAAAATGAGTAAGAAAAATGCTGGTCAATTTCTCGCAGATGCAGCCCAAAATAGAACTTTAAGAGAGACCCTGGAAACCGCAACCAGTGCTGAAGATTTTTTAAACGTTGCTCACCAATTAGGCTATACCTTTACGACAGAGGAATTAGGTAATGTAATTCATTTTTATAGTGAAGGTATAGAAATGAGAAGAAGTACGGGCGTTTGGCCTTGGCTACGTAATGTTCATTGGATTTAGCCGCTACCTACTTAGCACTACCTTTGGCAGTGCTAAGTAGGTAAGATAAGCTATTATTACTTTTAACTAACTACAAAGTAATTCTTACCGTACTAAGAACTGGATAAGCTTTTTTTGGTTAAAACTTGCCGAATCCCAATTAAAACTATGCCAATACCCGTACATACTAATGCGAAAATGCGACTATCATTGCTTGCAAAAGCAACAAGTGCCAAATTAAACACTAGCGCCAAAGCCGGAACAACCAAAGGAACCTGAAACCCACTGGTACGCGGTTCTCGACGTTTGATAATGAAGAGAGAAAGATTAACTAAAAAGAACATTGCCAGTAGCAAAGTTGCAGTAACTCCAGCTAAAAATTGCAATTTCCCGAAAAGCGCCAGAAAAATTGCAATCGGTAAAATAACCAGAATCGTTCGATGTGGAGTAGCGCGCCTAACGTGCAGTTTTCCAAACCAAGATGGTATCAGCCCTTCCCGCGACATCCCATAAAGCAGCCGCGATGCGGTGACAAAATTTAGCAACCCCGTATTGAGAATCGCAAATAGAGGAATGAATGTAAACACAATTCGGGGGAAATTGGGTTGCGACTGGCTTACTACATCAAGTAAAGGAGCGCTAGATTTGGCAAGCGTTGCGGGATTTATTACCTGAATAGCAAGCCAAGAAACAACAATGTAAACAATCCCCGCAATGCCTAATGATAGCAGGATGGCTCTGGGAACATTGCGCTCAGGGTTTTTTACTTCTTCGGCAACATTTACAATATCCTCAAATCCAATGAAGGCGTAAAAAGCTAGAGATGCTCCCTGAAAAATTGCTATCCAACCAGGGGTTGGCGCTGCAACGATAGAGGTTGCATTCGTTGTTTCACCTCCCCCGAATATAAATAAGCTGGCAACTAAAATGACAATAACTAGCCCCGAAGCTTCAATCGCCGTACAAACAATATTTAAGGCTGAAGATTCTTCCATGCCTCTAAAATTGACAAATGCTATGGCAGAAAAAAGCGCTAGGATAACTAACCAAACAGGAACCAATGGGGCAAAAGCGTTGAAGTAGCCAGCAAAGGCATTTGCTCCCGTCGCCATTGAAACTAAGCAGGTACAAAACATTATCCAACCGACTAAAGTTGAGAGGAAATGATTGTGAAATGTCTTATGAACGAAGTAAGCAACGCCTCCACTTTGAGGAAATCGGCTACCAAGTTCGGCATAACTTAAAGCTGTGAATGCAGCAACAACCATTGCAGTCATAAACGAAGCCCATACCAAAGCGCCTGAAATTCCGGCTACTTTACCAACTAAGGCATAAATTCCCGCGCCAAGAATATCCCCTACGCCATAAATAACCAGCGTGGGCAGTCCAAATACGCGCTTTAGCGAGTCTGCTTCTGCATTTTCCATAAACTACTAGACATATTGTGTTTTCGTCAGTATAGAGGTTATGGGCTTTGTAAAGGCTCAATTGTTACTGTTTGATGGTAAGGAAATTAATATTACTTTAAACAACGAGCTAACACTGTTATGACTCTAATTAATGGTGGTAGGAATATTTATAGCAAAAATGCCCAATTTGTGAAGAATTTGAGCATTTTTAAATCTATACATTAAATAATTTTTAACTTATTCAGTCACATTATATTTTTTAGAGCTACATTCTTGGGTCAAGCAACGCTCTAGTAAGTCAATTTTGTATAAATGTTCAAACTGGCGAGGGTTTAATATTAATTTAGTTTGGCTATTAAAGACGGGCTGGTTTAAAAATTGCCATAAAGGAAAGTTGTTCGGGCTATTTAATATATTCATGGTACAAATTTATAGAGCTACTCTAGTGGTAATTGCTGGAAAATTCCAATCTTTGTTTACTTTTCAAGATTGCCATATTTAATATTCAACTTGCGTGGTGGGTTCTACGGAATATTTTGCACAGATTTTTATAATTTATGTAATTTCGCGGATGCGTCAAGGACAAATATGGTTTTTGTGTAATAACTTGACACCGTACTGAGCGCCTAGCAATAAATTTGAAACAGTATTATTACAGTGAAGTTAGGTATTGGCGATCGCCAATCATTGTTAATTTTTTGGCATTGCTGAAAGAGTAATGATTTTTCCTTGTCCTACTCTCTTGTCTCACTCATTCATACCGCATTGGGAATTGTTCATCAAAATTACCAATTACCAATTACCCATTACCAAATTTCTAAATATGTTGCAGTTTGTAAAGATAAATACTGAAGTAACAAAGGCTTGCCATAAACATTTTTGAAGTGGTAACGTCTAAGGCTATCTAGACCTACGTTAAACAAACTTTAGTATATGAAGGCTCCGCTTGTTAGTCTGACATTGGTTGCAACCTTTTTTACTCCCGTTGCAATGGCTGCTCCTCCTAGAAGTGCTGACCAAACTGTAGAATGTGAAATATTAGTCGTTGGCGGTGGACTTAGTGGGGTGGCTACAGCCTACGAAGGCTTGCTTGGGGGGAAAACTGTTTGTCTGACAGAGATTACCGACTGGGTAGGAGGACAAATCTCTGCTCAAGGAACTTCGGCTTTAGACGAGCGACCAACGCAAAGAGCAAAATTATTATATCCTCGTGGTTATTTGGAATTGCGATCGCGCATTGAACGAAAATATAGAGAATTGAACCCTGGAGACTGTTGGGTAAGCGATTCTTGCTTTTTGCCCAAAGATGGCAACGAGATTTTAGCAAAGTTATTAACAGATGCGGCAAAAAAAGGTAAAGGCAAGTTTAAGTTTTTTCCCACTACCGTAGTTAAACAATTGCAACGGACACCGAATATAATTAGCAGTACGATCGCTATTCAACACCGCCCAGCCAAAAACGCACCACCGCTAAATACTCAGCCTTTATCGCAAACAATTACTGAAGCCTACACTTATACTAATTCAGCTAACTTTGACAAAAGTGTTATTAATTTTGTCCCTGCCAAACCAAAGAAAAACAGCCCTCTAGCTAAAAGTAACGCTCCCAATTGGTATGTGGTTGATGCTACCGAAACGGGAGAATTGGTGGCGCTGGCAGATGTCCCTTACAGGCTGGGAATTGATGCGCGTTCCTACTTAGAACCCTCCGCTTCTAGCGAAACTAACGATCCCTATTGCACCCAAGGATTTACTTATACTTACGCCATGGAGGCAACAAAGGAACCCCAAGTTCAAGCCATGCCGCCGTTTTATCTTCAGTATTCCAACTACTATAGTTACGAGTTGCAGCGTTTGGCGAGTTTTCCGTTAGTTTTTACTTACCGCCGCATTTGGAGTCCGGGAAAAGGAGAAACAGCCAAGTTTGGCGGGGTTGAATTTACAAATCCCACACCGGGCGATATTTCAATGCAAAACTGGACTTGGGGAAATGACTATCGCCCAGGGACAAGAAACGATAATTTAGTCTACGCTCGTGATCAGTTACAGGCGACCAAACAACTAGAAGCGGGACAGTGGATGGGAGGATTGCGCGTTGAAAGTCTGCGTAAAGCCGAAGAAATTTCCCAAGGCTATTATTACTGGCTAGTAGCGGGAACAACCGATTCTCAACTAGGTGCAGGAGTCAAGCAACCCGAACCAAATTACCGCTATTTATCCGGCTTAGATTCCCCTATGGGAACCGTTCACGGCTTGTCTAAGTATCCTTATATGCGCGAAGGACGGCGGATAATTGGTAGACCTAGTTGGGGACAACCTCAAGGCTTTACAGTGTGGGAAATTGATATCTCTCGCCGCGATTATACAGATAAATACTATACAGAAACTTTATCGCCAGAGACTTATCGTAGCTTGAAAGCGGCGCTATCAGGATTAGAAGCTACTGCCGTAATTGGTGGTGAATCTGTAAAAAAAATCGGGCGATCGCGTTCGACAATATATCCTGACTCGGTAGGGATTGCTCACTATGCGATCGATTTTCATCCTTGTATGCTCAAAAGCCCCCCTGAAACTCTAGGGAATATCGAGCGTCCCGGCGAAAGACGAGGTGCAGGACAAGCTTACCCGTTTCAAATTCCTTTAAGGGCGATGATTCCCCAAAAGATCGACAATATGCTCGTAGCAGGCAAAAGTATTGCCACAAGCCATATTGCGGCGGCGGCTTACCGAGTGCATTCCTTTGAGTGGTCATCGGGAGCGGCGGCGGGAACTACGGCGGCTTTTAGTTTGGATAAGGCGATCGCACCTTACGAATTAGTCGATCAATTACCCCAACAAGAACCTCAATTAGCAGCGCTCAAACTGCGATTAAAAGAACAAGGCAATCCTACAGCCTTCCCAGATACTTCCATTTTTAATGAAAGCTGGGACGATTGGCGCTGAAAAGTATAGAGATGTTCCTAAAAAATATAGAGACGTTCCTAAAAAATATGGAGACGTTCCACCCTAAAAAATATGGAGACGTTCCGGTGGAACGTCTCTACGAGGATTTATTCACGGTTCCCTCATCCCGATTTCTCTATCCTCTGGTATCTTGGAATGTAGTTTAACAAGCTCTTTTAGACAGATTATGGCTCTTTTACATTCAATGGCAAATTCAGCACCGACTATTGCACCCACTCGCAAGAGCGAAGGTACTCCTAAGGCTTACCCCAACTACAAAATTATCGTCCTCAATGATGATTTCAACACCTTTGAACACGTAGCCAAATGCTTGCTAACTTACATTCCCTCCATGAGCAGCGAAAATGCTTGGGAATTAACTAATCAAATTCACTTTGCAGGACAAGCTATTGTCTGGGTAGGCCCACAAGAACAAGCTGAGCTTTATCATCAGCAACTTAGACGTGCAGGTTTAACCATGGCTCCTCTAGAGGCAGCTTAAACCATCATGGTCAAACCCACTAGCGGCAGGCTTGTACTCAATCACTCTACTCATATCCCTGGACTTATTCGGATTTTAGAAGCTTTGACGAAGCTAGAAGGGATTCACACCATAACTCCCGGCGTTATTAGTAGAACTAGAGGTCATATTCCCCGAATGCTGCTCCGAGTATCTGTACCAATTCGGGGGGGCTTTAAAATTATTGCTAGACAAGGTAAGACGGTTCAAGAAGTGTTTATTTTGACCACTTTAAGCCAAGAACAATTAGAGGAGTTGTTACAACTTTAAATCTCTACATTGGCTCGTAGACTAGATCGGGAATCAATCTTCGCACTTCCAAGTCTTCTTGATGACCAATGCCTAAAAAGTCGCCATCTTCAAGGTAAACTTGTACTGGGCAATTACTTAAAACCTCCTCATCCCCAGCAACTATTTGTCCTTGACACCATTTTTGAGCAAGGGGCAAAATTAAAGTCGCGCGTGGTAGATGCTGTAAGACTGCACTCGGCGCGATCGCTCTAAAGCTTCCCTGTTGTAGCTGTAGCGTTAGTTCGTCGAAAGTTAGGCTATCTAAGAGGCTAAAACCAGCGCTTTGAGTGCGAATTAACTTAGCTAAAGTCCCACCCGTACCTAAAACTGTACCCAAATCACGGGCGATCGCTCTTATATAGGTTCCCGTACTACAATCAATAGCTACATCAATTTCGGGATAGTCACCACTACGCCATTCTAGTATCTCTAACTTATATACTTCTACATTCCTAGGCGGGACTTCTATAGTTTCCCCACGCCGCGCCAAATCGTATAAGCGTTTTCCCTGCACTTGAATTGCACTGTATTTTGGCGGAATTTGGGATAACTTGCCCGTAAATTGCTTTAAAGTTTCAGTAACTTCTTCTAAGCTTACTTTCACTTCGGGGGTTTGACTAATAATTTCTCCTTCCAAATCGTCCGTTTCCGTCACTACCCCTAAGCGAATTGTTGCTTTGTAAGCTTTGTCTGGATGCAAATACTGTAATAGCCGCGTTGCCCTCCCTAGTGCGATCGGCAAAACCCCTGTAGCGGCTGGATCTAATGTACCTCCATGTCCTATACGTTTGAGGCGTAATAACCCCCGCAATTTAGCTACACAGTCATGAGATGTAAAGTTAGCTTCCTTGAATAAATTAATAAAACCTTGCACAAATTAAGTTTCCTAAACTCTACTTCTCGATAGCCAACAGCTTGCAATATAACTGAACAGAAACAAGCTAATTACTTTTAAAAATAACATTAATTTTGAAGGATACAGGTATGAAAAATGTAGTTCTGTATGCTGTAAATGGTATTTGACGCGATGCGATCGCGCATTCGTATACAACAAGATAGAAACACCCTCAAGATGCGTTGTGTGAGAGAGGAGGAATAGATTTAGTAGCGCCCTTGGGTATAAAAGACTCAATTGCTAAAACACCTTTAGCTAAGTAAAATGCTGAACCTAAAAGCTATAAAGTTACAGAAGTTTTACGGAAATCACCCCTAAACAATTGATACTAACTATTAGGAATTTGTTTTTTGGGTGCAATTATGACAAACGAAATTAAACACGGCAGAAAGTATCAGCATTTTTTACATCGTGCCTTGACTGTGAGTCTGGGCATTTTATTATTATCGGAAACCGTAGCCGCTAATACTCTCAGTAGTAAAATTGCCCAACAACCGCCTGCTACAACTTCTCCTAGCCGTAACAGTCCGAACAATGAGGGACAAAAATTATTAGATGAAGCCCTAGAGCTTTTAAAACAAGGAACTAGCCAGTCGCGGACAAATGCTATTGCTAAATACGAGCAAGCCTTGGCAATTGGGCAAAAAATAGGCGATCGCCCACTCGTTGCTTTAGCACTCCAAGGAATCGGTTTAACTTACGTTCTGGGGAACAATTACCCCAAAGCCTTAGAAAATTATACTCAAGCATTAGCAATAAGACGGGCTTTAGGCGATCGCCTCAGCGAAGCTTTCGTACTTAATGCCGTTGCAGGAATCTACTCAAATTTAGGCGAGAAGCAAAAAGCTATTGATTACTACAACCAATCTTTAACCCTATTTAGAGCCGAAAAAAAATCTACCGAAATAGCATCAACGTTAATTAGCTTAGGTGGAGTTTATGAAAATCTAGGCGATACAGCTAAAGTAATCGCTTCCTACAATCAAGCTTTAGCAATTCAACGTAGTACAAAGGATAGAGCAGGAGTTGCAACTACTCTAGCCAATTTGGGCAGAGTCTATACTTCTTTGGGCGAAAATCAGCAAGCGTTGGCGGCTTACAACCAAGCTTTAGAGATTCAAACAGCAGACGGGAATAAAACTGGAGTTATAAAAATACTGCAAGGCTTGGGCGGACTTTACAGTTCATCAAACGAAAACCAAAAAGCTTTAGATACATACAACCAAGCTTTAGAAATCCAAAAATCGGGAGGAGGTGATTCTACAGATCGAGCTTTGACATTAATAGGGATTGGTAGTAGCTATCAAGGGCTAGGTAATTATCCTCAAGCTATAGAAAACTACAATCAAGCTATAGCCTTGTATCAAGATGTGGGCAACCGTTTAGCAGAAGCCGAAACTCTCAATTTACAGAGCTTTGCTTACGATCAAACAGGTGAAAAGCAAAAAGCCCTCGAAGTTTTAAACAAAGCCTTGAATTTGCAAAGAGCCATAGGCGATCGCGCACGTGAAGCTTTTACTTTAGTTAATATTGCCGGAGTTTATAGTTCTTTAGGAGAAAAGCAACAAGCTCTCGATACTTACAATATGGCTTTAACTTTGCAAAGAGCCGTCAACGATCGCCCTAGAGAAGCTGTATCGCTCAATGATATTGCCTTAGTTTACACTTCTTTAGGCGACTATCAGCGAAGTATCAATTCCCATAACTCGGCGTTAGCAATATTTCGCTCTATAGGCGATCGCGTCCAAGAAGGGCAAACTCTTGATTATATTGCCAGTGTCTACCGTTTGTCGGGCAATTACCGTAAAGCCTTAGATTATTACAATCAAGCCTTGACTGTCAGACGGGCTTCCGGCGACAGGTTTCGAGAACTTGCTAGTCTTACAGGTGTAATCAGAGCTTACGAAGCATTGAAAGATTACCCCAAAGCTCTAGAAGCCGCTAATAACGCCCTAACTATTGCTCGCACCCTAAATAGTCCTTTTGCCGAAGCAACAGCTTTAGCTTTAACAGGGAGAGTGTATTTAGCTTCTGGGAATTATCCTCAAGCCCTAAATGCCTCAAATGCAGCATTGAAGACATGGCAACAATTGGGTATTCGAGCCGCCGCCGCCCCAACGCTAGATAATATTGGAAAAACCTACAACGCTCAAGCTAATTATCCTAGGGCGATCGCATCTTACAATGAAGCCCTAATTGTATGGAGGAGTTTGGGTGCAAAAGCTGATGAAGCAGAAAGTTTGTACAATATTGCTGTCAGCGAAAGAGTTAGAGGCAATCTTCCCCAAGCTCAAACACAAATTAAAGCTGCGATCGCTCTTGTTGAATCATTACGCACCAAAATCGCAAGTTCAGAGTTACGAGCTACCTATTTTGCTTCGGTGCAAAGATACTATGAGTTTTATACAGACTTACTAATGCAGTGGCACAAACAAGAGCCGAAAGCGGGGCATAACGCAGAAGCCTTAGAAGTAAGCGATCGCGCCCGTGCTAGGAGTTTATTGGAAATTCTCACCGAGGCCAACGCAGACATCCGTAAGGGCATAGATCCACAACTACTAACAAAAGAACGTAATTTACAAACAAAGTTAGACGTAGCAGAAACTCGGCGGGTAAATGTACTTAGCGCTAACCATACGCCAACCCAAGCCGCCGCCGTAGATAAACAAGTTTCCGACCTATTAAAGCAATACCAAGACTTGCAAGCCCAAATTCGGACGACAAGCCCCCAGTATGCGGCTTTAACTCAACCCCAATCGCTGAAAATCGCCCAAATTCAAAAACTCCTAGATCCCAATACAGTATTGCTGGAATACTCTTTAGGCGAAAAACGTAGCTATTTGTGGGCTGTAACTTCTAACTCCTTAACTAGCTACGAGTTGCCACCCCAACAGCAAATTGAAACTATCGCCAAGGCATATTACCAATTAGTTACCGATAAGCGCTTTGGTTTGAGAAGGAAAAACTTAGATTTAACCGCCGCTAATTTAAGCGATATTCTCTTAAAGCCCGTAGCCAAAGAAATTGGCAAAAAACGCTTAGTAATAGTCAGCGACGGGGCGTTGCAATACGTGCCATTTGCCGCCTTGCCCGTTAATAATACACCGCTATTAGTTGATCATGAAATTGTTAGTTTGCCATCAGCGTCTACTATTGATGTATTGAGGCGCGAATTAATGGGGCGTACACCTGCACCCAAAACTGTAGCAATCTTCGCCGATCCAGTATTTACTATTGATGACGAAAGGGTGAAAAATGTTCCGTCTACTCCTCCTACTGAGCAAAACTCTCTATTGCAGAGATCCGCACTTCAATCGGGGGTTAACTTTGCTCGTTTACCTGGTACAAGACAAGAAGCCGAGCAAATTCTAGCTCTTGTGCCAGCAAGTGAACGATCGCAGACTTTTGATTTTAAGAGCGATCGCGCTGCTGTTACTAGCCCAAACCTTAGCCAGTATAAAATTATTCATTTTGCTACTCATGGCATCCTCAATAGCGTTAATCCTGAGCTTTCGGGGGTGGTGCTGTCGCTAGTAGATGAAAAAGGTGTGCCGCAAAATGGTTTTTTGCGCCTGAACGAAATATTTAATCTGAATTTGCCTGCGGAATTAGTTGTACTTAGTGCGTGTCAAACAGGTTTGGGCGAACAAGTACGAGGAGAAGGAATTATCAGCTTGACAAGAGGCTTTATGTATGCAGGCGCTCCGCGAGTCGTAGTAAGTTTGTGGAGTGTAGACGACAGGGCTACTGCCGAATTGATGACAAGGTTTTATACAGCAATGTTAAAAAAGGGTTTGAAGCCAGCCGCCGCCTTGAGAGCAGCGCAAATAGAAGTTTTGAAACAAGATAAATGGAAATCGCCTTACTACTGGGCAGCTTTTGGATTACAGGGGGAGTGGAGATAAATATATACAGAGCTTTTTAGATGTAGTTTAATTAGGAAATTGAATCGCCTTTGCGTTAACACACTAACTAACGGTGGATACTTTTTTTTGACCGCCAATCTTAGATCAATCCCTAAAATTACGCTTAGAATTGTGGATAACTATATTTAATCTCAATTACTCAGTGAGCATATACCATGCAACCCTCTTTACCCGAAGCTGTTTTGTTAGTAGACGGCTATAACATCATCGGCGCTTGGTCTTACTTAACAAAAACACGCGATCGCCTAGGACTTGAAGCCGCACGCGGAGAATTAGTTTCTGCCCTAACAAATTATAGTGCTTTACAAGGCTACGAAACTCAGGTTGTATTTGATTCTCAGTATCAAAACACCTCTAGCAGTCAAGAAATTGTTAATCAAAACTTATCAGTACATTACACCAATTTTGGTCAAACAGCAGATACTTATATAGAAAAGTCCTGCGCGGCGTTGCGTCCCTACTTAAAACAATCTCACCGTTGTAGACTTATTGTGGCTACAAACGATCGCGTACAGCAGCTAGTAGTAGTCGGCTATGGCGCAGAATGGATGTCCGCCCAGCAATTAAATTATCAAGTAGAATCAACGCTCAAAATTTCTTTAACCAATCACAGACAACGCAAACAGTCTGCGAGTCGGTTTTTAGCTAATTCCATTGATGCCAAAGCAAGGCAAAAGTTAGCCCAGTTGCGAATGGGATTGTAGCAAAACTGCAAATAATTTTCCAATTAGATTTAAAATCGACAAATTTATCACGAATTTATGCAAAACCCTTGCAAAATATTAACGCTTGCAGTTAATATAAGAAATCGCAGTCCTCAGTAGCTCAGTGGTAGAGCGATCGGCTGTTAACCGATTGGTCGCAAGTTCGAATCTTGCCTGGGGAGTTCTAAAAATAATAATTTCTATAGTAATTGCTAGTAAGCTTCTACTCAAATCGTTGATTGACTATTGACCAGCGCTGAATAATATATTTACGATCGCTCTCAATTAGCAATGCAGGCAAGGCATTATCTTTTAAATCGGCGATCGCTTTAAGTTTGCCTACAGGGCTGCTAAAGTCGCTATATAGTAGCTTTCCAGTATCAGAAAAGGCGATCGCTCGTTGTCCACCTTTGTAAAACTTGTTTTTTGTCAAAGTGGCAATCTCTCGTTCAGAAATAGTTAGCACTATGTCTTGATTATTGTCTCCAGTAAGCTCAACGAGCCTAATAGTCAAAGTTGCTAATTGTTGCTGCAATTGCTCAAATTTGGGTACAGACCGATTAGAGGATAACTCGCGCCAAATAGCAGGCAAAAACTCCGTAGCATCTACAGATTCTTGGCTAATAAATTCTGTCATAGTCATCTGCGTAGGTTCTACCCATTGCAAAGATTCAGCACTAACAGCTAAAGGTATCTGTTTGAGGGCGATTTCTGGCTGCGCTGGTATGAGTAAACGCAATTCGCCATTTTGCAATTGCATAGCTTGAACGGTAACGGTAGTAGTCGGCGATTGTCCGTCAAGTAGGGGTAGCACTATGTTGAGATGAGGATCTATATTAAGACCTAATTGCTGCCACAGAAACTTTGCTGGCTCAGTATTGGGAAGCTTTAATTGGTTAAAAGGCGATCGCACCCAGGTTTGACCATTATGATAAGAAATTACTCTAACTTGCTGCCATTTTTGTTTGGTTATAGATTTTGGCTCGATGGACAACCAATCAGCTAAGTTAATTTCCCTTGTTGGCTCTAAATACCCAATAATGCGGCTAGGGCGATCTTTAGCTATAGATACAGTTTCATAATCGCCATCTAGCCTTTTGAGCAGCTTTTCTGTATATTTTAAGGTTTTTAAACTGTGGGGTTGCGCTTTGAGCCAAGCAATAGCGCTTGCTTGTCCTTCTTGAGCGCCCAGAATTAGCGCCCCCCAAGTTTGAATTTCTGGGCGGGGGCTAATTTCTAGAGCCGCTTTTACCCGATTCCATAACCTACCAGAATCATTAATTAAAAAAGTAGCAATTTCTTGAGTATTTTCTGGGGAATCAAGATATATTTGTAAGCCTTTTTTCCAGCGTCCATCACTCAAGGCTGCGATCGCTTGTTGACTAGGACTAGCCCAAGCAGTATCAGCTTGCTTGCTCGTATATTTGGCGTACAACCTAATGAAATCAATTTGGGCTTGGGCTGCGGCAGAGGGGCGTTTTTTACCCTGTGGGAGCGACTTTAAGTATTGCCACGCTGGCGACCAAAGACCATTACGAGCCAAAAATAAAGCATTCTGGTAGGCGGTAGTTTTGATTGCTGGTTCTTCAATGGCAATCGGGACTAGCTGAAATTGATTAAAAGAAGCTTGGGCAGGTTTAACTTGATAAACTTGCAATTGTGGTTCTAGTTCGCTAGTGCGATCTACTATTAGTTCAGGAAAACCGCCGCCTGTAACTTGTTGCCATTTAGGGACAATTCCTGTGGGGCTAGTCCAGGTTAATACTAAACTAAGCGCCGAGCGAGTTGTATCGTAGTGGAGAATCTGACCGTAAGCAATTTCATTATCCGATTGCTGGCTTTGACCTATTAAATATAGCCAAGTGCCTGACTTGGGTGGATCTCCTGAAAACTTTTGCAGTTGAGTCAAAGGTAATAGCCGCGTAGAACCGTAGTTAGGGGTTTGGGAATCTACAACCGGAGCAATGACAAAAGACTCATCTGGCCCCGATACCGATAGCTTATTAATGAGATCATAAGTAGTGTTGTCAGCTTGTAAGGGGAATTTGAAATCATTTTTTGCTAACTGATAAGTTCGCAATTCGACAATTTCTTGACAATTGGTTTGGCAGTTTGATTGTCGCTTAGATACGGGTATAACTAAAGACTTAACAACTAAAGTTTTGGCATCGGTTTCTAGCGCCAAAGGTTCCCCAGCTATTTTTCCTTGTCTACGCAAGTATTCTTCAACTTGTTGGAGGGTTTGCGGCTGTTGTTCGGGATTAGTAGCGGCGAATTTTACTCCCGGAGGCAAAATTTTATTTACATCATTAACTGCATCAGGATTGACAAATAATTGCAAGCTCAACCAAGCGCCCCCAGCAACGGCACTTGCAGCCGTCAATATTAGAGCCAAAGCTAGTAACGAATTTCCCCAACCATTAGTTTTTGATGGTTTTTTAGCTTCTACGGGGCGATAGATAATTGCTGGAGGAAGACTTTTTATTGCTTGGAGTGTTTGCTTGCGCGTTCTTTTTGCCATCGGAATTAAATTTACTTTGTAACATTAGTTACAGGTTTTCAGCGTGTTAATGATTTTACGCCGTTCTACAAGAAGGTTTTAAAAGTCTCTCTATTAGTATCAAATCGTTTAGATTTTTCCTAAAAAGGATACTAATCCATATTTTCCCCTTTTTCAAATCGTTTAGATTTTTCCTAAAAAGGATACTAATCCATATTTTCCCCCCTTAATAAGGGGGGTTAGGGGGGATCTTGCGTATCACAAGTTCGTCAAAGGCACTACATTACCAGATGTGAAATGCAAACTGGCTCTCCTATAGAAGTAAACCCACATTTATTAACCAAATTCGACCCGTTTGAAACCGTGCTTCTACGGGATAACCACAGAATACTTACCTCAACCAAGTACAAATACTGAACTTTGAATATAGGTGATAGGAATGCTGTTTTAGGTGGGTAAGTTATTAGTAACAAAGAATGAAAGCCACACACCACCCAAAGGACACACTCAAATGAAAGCTCAAATTGCCGCTAAGTACATCCAATTCCTCAGCAACAAAAAAGCTAACAAAAACTCCGGTTTTACTTTAATTGAACTATTAGTTGTAATTATCATCATCGGTATTTTATCCGCTATTGCATTGCCTTCTTTCTTAAACCAAGCTGCTAAAGCTCGTGCATCAGAAGCCAGAACAAACGTCGGTGCAGTTAACCGCTCACAGCAAGCATATTACCTTGAAAACCAAGCGTTTGTTGCAAGTGTAACTGCAGATAATGGCGCTCCTGCTGCATTGGGTCTAGGTGTTAACAATACACCAAACTATTCTTACTCATCAGTTCTTGATAGCACAACTGGTGTATTCAATTACGGAACACCAGGAACGGGCAAGACTGACCTTAAGGCATATGTTGGTGGTGTCTTAAGAACTGCAAATACTACTACCATATCCAACCTATGTGAAACGCTTGCCTCCACTACTGCGGCTGCTGCTCCTCCAGTATTGAATCCAACAGCTAATGCTAATGCTGGTTCTGTTACGTGCGTTGCAGCAAGTACAAAACCACTGAACTAATAAATAAGCTAACTAAGCTCAATTCACAATATCTATAGGAGGTGGTTAAAATTTTTCCCGCCTCTTTTTGCTTTTGAGCAATATTTTTGCAATTTGCTATCAAAATTTCCCCGGTGACAATTCAACTAAAAATAGTAAGGTATTACTGAAATGAAAGATCGCTTTGTACTTACGTATTTACAGTTGCTTCCTAAGCAAAAGACGGGTCGATACACGGGCTTTACTTTAATTGAACTCCTGGTAGTCATCATCATCATCGGAATTTTATCTACTATTGCCTTACCTTCCTTCCTTGCTCAAGCTACTAAAGCTCGTGCTTCAGAATCTAGAACTAATATTGGTTCATTAAATCGAGCGCAGCAGTCTTATTATTTTGAGAACCAGCAATTTGCTCAGGATAATGTTACTAGCACTGCTATTGAGAAACTGAATATTGGTATCAAAGACAATACTACTAATTACACCTACTTTGTAGTTACTATCGCACCTACAGTTAAGGTAACAAACAAAGCAACCGCAAAAAACAACGATTTAAAAGGTTATGCTGGTGGTGTTTTTTCCTCCGCAGGGCTTACAAACTCAATTATGTGTGAAGCGGATGCTTCTGGTATTACAGATGTGAACGAACCAACTAGCCTTACTAATTGCGGTTTCGGTTCTCATAGAGTGCCACTACAATAATCAAAGTTTTCGTCACTCTCATCAACCAGAAAGTATATAATTAATTGAGCTATAAGCTTTAACTTGTATTTGCTAACGATCAATAATACGTTTTAGGCATTGTTAGAAATGGTTGCTTTGTCTCGCCAAAATCTGAATCAATCAATATGCGCATTGATAGTAGCTTTGCTAGGAATTACCGCAGTCATAGCTTTTCAAATGCCTCAATTAAATAGCTTAGTCAAAAAATCAGCAACCGCCTCAGCCGAAGATTTCAAAAAAGATTTAGAATCCGAAAGACTGCAACTAGAGTTAATGCAAAAATTGCCTAGCTTTGGTTTTGATAACATGATAGGAAATTGGGCATTTATCAAATTTGCTCAATACTTTGGGGATGAGACAGCCAGAGACAAGAGCGACTATAGCCTTAGTCCAGAATATTTTAAAGTAATTATAAATCAAGATCCATACTTTATAGATGCCTATCGGTTTCTTTCGAGTAGTACAACCTTGTATGCAGGAATGCCAGAGCGTACAGTAGCTTTGATGCAACAAGGCTTAAAATCTCTTGCTCCCAAAATTCCCAACAAATCTTACTACATTTGGCGTTACAAAGGAACTGACGAATTATTATTTCTCGGCGACAGCCAAGCCGCGAAACAATCCTTTGAAACCGCAGGCAAGTGGGCAGATACTTACTCTGATGATGACAGCAAATATCTAGCAAAAATCTCTCATCAAACCGCACAATTCTTAGCAAAAAACCCTAATAGCAAATCGGCTCAAGTTAGTGCTTGGTCAATGGTATTAAACAACGCCTTCGACGATCGCGTCCGAAAAATAGCAATTAGCCGCATCCAAGCTTTAGGCGGCACAGTCTCCATTACCCCCGACGGACAAGTAAAGGTACAACCGCCAAAGAAAGACTAAAATACGCCGCAAACTCTCTCCTAGGTAGTAATTACCGCGCCAAATGCGCCAAAATTATGTTATTCATCTGAGCCAATCTAGCGAGTAGAGAAAAGTAAATATGTCTCAGCAATACCCGATTGAACAAATCTCGTTTAACTTTGACAAGATTCTTCAAGAAGTCGAACAAGGCGAACCAATACAAATTAGTTGGCAAGGCAAGCAAGTTGCTGTCATGCTTTCAGCATCAGAATACGAGCGTTTGCTAACCAAACAAGTAGGATTTTGGGAATCTGTACAACAATTTCGCCAAGAATACGAAGTAGAAAAAGCTGATATCGATCCCGATGTAGTCTTTGGAGATGTGCGAGATAAATCTCCTGGGTCAGAGGTAATCTTTTGACAAAATTTCGCTTTCTTCTAGACACCAACATTCTCTCAGAACCATTACGCCCACGTCCCAACTCAAACGTTGTGAAAATGCTGCAACAACACGAAAAAGTAATAGCAACTGCTACTATTGTATTGCATGAACTTTTGTTCGGATGCTATCGATTACCAACCAACTCAAATAAACGTCAAATTATTGAAGTGTATTTGAATCGGGAAGTTAGACAAAAAACACCTCTATTATCCTACGATGTAGCAGCAGCAGAATGGTTTGCCCTAGAAAGAGCAAGACTTGTATCAGTAGGAAAAACCCCAGCCTATAGCGACGGACAAATTGCAGCGATTTCACAAGTAAATGATCTAATTTTAGTCACAAACAATGTTTCCGATTATGCCGATTTCCAAAACCTAAAAATAGAAAACTGGTTCGTACTGTGACTTTGACCGAATGGAGATTAGCGATCGCACTGTCAATTAGCAGTTGGTCAAGATAGGTTTTTAATCTAGGCATTTTAGCCGATCACCGCAAACTTACTTATATGGTAGTAATTACCGCACCCGATGCACCAAGAGCGAAGTCTTGTGATAGTGTAGAAAAGTAGAAATAAGATTCCCCAACATCATAATCAACTTTTAGGGATCACTTCTGCCAAAACATTTACCCAATTCAATCGGAATTTAATTGACTTTATGGCTCAACAAGTTATTCACCCGATGGTGAAGTTGCAGCGCCACGCGCACTCACTTGTAGAATCCAAAATCCTCAAGCCTACAGATAGCATCTCAAAAATGGCGCTTTTGTATGGTACTGAGTGGTCTTACTTGAAAAAAGAACTACTAGATTTTGACTTTACTACCCAAGACCCGATCAGCGACCTATTAGCTGTAGAAAATTGGGACGATGATTAATTGCCCCTAAAGGCAAGCAGACAGAGCCTTAGAGAGTTGTGCAGCATTGGCATAGCGATCGCCTGGTAGGGGTTCTGTAACGCGGTCGATTACTT
Organism: Chlorogloea sp. CCALA 695; assembly: GCF_003003885.1. Lineage (GTDB taxonomy): Bacteria > Cyanobacteriota > Cyanobacteriia > Cyanobacteriales > Chroococcidiopsidaceae > Aliterella. The sequence continues at coordinate 281,006 of NZ_PVWN01000001.1, forward strand.
CCCGCAACTGGGGAGTAATCATCGCTAAACCGTCAATATTAAAGCGATAACTCTTACCCCTTTGGCGGAAAAACTTAAACGGAGTTTCCCCCGTCAACAAAAATATTAGCGTTGGCCCAATAGCGTACAAATCTGACTGAATTAGCGGCTGTCCGCGTTCCTGTTCGGGAGCGCAATAACCTTCAGCGCCGATTCTAGTCCCAGCATAAGTGCCAGTTTCTTTAACCGCGCCAAAATCTAATACAATAATCTGCCGATCAAAAGTGCGTAACATCAAGTTAGCAGGCTTAATATCGCGGTGAATTAAGGGCGGCTTTTGGTTGTGAATGTAATTGAGAACATCGCAAGTTTGTACCATCCAGGCGATCGCTTTTTCTGGACTTACCGCACCTTTGTCGTGAATCATGTTCTCTAAATCTTGACCGTGAATTAGCTCCATTGCCAAGTATTTTTTGCCAGCTTCTAAAAAGAAATCATAATACTTAGGGATGCCAGAATGATGCAGCGTCTTTAAAGTCCGGGCTTCGCGCTCAAACAATTCTTGCGCCTTGACGACTTTTGCCATGTCTGCATTCATTTCTTTCAAAACTAGCAGTTGCGGTGTGCCAGAAACTGATCTAGCCTTATCCCAAGCTAAATAAGTAGTCCCCATCCCCCCTTGTCCAATAGTCCGTAAAACATGATACTGGCGCACTACTCTTTGAACTAAGATCGGTTCGCCGCAATGAATACAGAATAAATTGTTGGGAGGGTTACCGCTATGCCGACAATGATTAGAAGATGGGTTAATTACCTTTTTTGTTACTGGTATTGTTGCCTCAATTTGAAACTTTAGCACCGGGCCACCTTTAGCCAATTGCAGCAAGCAGCCGTCAGTTATCGCGCTTTGAGCGACCAAAATGCCATCAACAAAAGTTCCATTTGTACCTTTATTAATTGCCTGCCAAGACCTAAGATCGGGCAAAGACTTAGTTTTACGGAGTTCTAAATGATGCCGCGAAACCAAAGGCTCCGTTAAGATTACATCATTATCAGGCGATCGCCCGATCCGAATTATCAATGTTTCATCAAGAAATTTCCACTCTTTAAGAGCGGCGTTTTGCCCAGGTTGTAACAGCGACAGCGTAACCACATTGATATCGTGTATTTAAAATTAGGAGGATTGTCTAGGAGCCACTTTCGCCCGGACGACGACCGCCGTAATATTATCATGACCGTTATACTGATTTGCTAGGTCAATCAAGGCATTAACTCCTTGCTCTAAATTGCTGCTAGAACTCAAAAGCGGCTCTAAATGGCTTTGCCAATACTGTTCAACTAAATTATTATCTGACAAACCGTCGGAGGCTAAGATAAACAAATTATCTTCATTGAGTTCTAAAAACTGCACATCAGGATTAACATAATTTTCATCTCGTGGGCCTAAAGCTTGGGTAAGCTGATAAGCATCAGGACGCGCGTAGGCAAGTCCCGGCTCTATGCCCCGCAAAATCTCTCTTTGCCCTACTTCATGGTCTAAAGTTACTTGCTGTAGCCCTATTTTTCGATTTAGTCGATACAGACGGCTATCGCCCACATGAGCTACTGCCACTTGATTATCTTGCAGCAATACCATTACTAAAGTAGTTCCCATCCGTCCGACTCCCGAACGAGAATCTTGTTGATTCGCATCATAAATTACTTTATTTGCCAACTGTACGGCTTCGCGGATGACTTCTTCGCTGGGTAGTTGCGAGCCTAGCCATTTTTCCTGAAAGTATTGCTGGAGTGTCTTTACAGCCATGCTACTTGCCACTTCTCCTCCCGCGTGTCCGCCCATTCCATCGCACAGAATATATAGCCCCCGTGCTTGAACGTTTTTGCCTCTAGGAAATTCCAGCTTATTAACCGCCGTCTCAATCCCAAAACAATCTTCATTGTGTTGACGTTGACCGCCTACGTCCGTAAGACCAGCATCTTCTAAGCCGATCAATTGCATAGGTAAAACAATAGTTGGTGTGTCGTCTGTCTGCATAACTTTGGGGGAGGGTTTATCAAATTGGATAACGGTGGACGGATCGATGTCAACAGCACTAGGGCTAATTTTTTCTACCCTAGGTAAGGGAAATAGTGAGGGGGAAGGCGATAGTAGTTGCTTTGCTATTGCAGCTAAAAGAGATTGCAACTTTGCTACAGTTTGAATTTCACCAGCTTGCATTTGAGCCAATAATTCGACCATAGCGCCAACTTTAGTCCGTTGAGACTCGCCAAATAAATGTTGCCATACTTTGCCTAATTCTTGTAAATTTACTTGAACGCTACTACCGTCTACAGTTTCGTCAAAGTACAACCGTTGTAAAGCCAAAGTACCTAAAGAGTTTACTCGCAAATTAGATAATTCTAACAAGCTGCGGCAGGCATTCCAGGGAGTTAAAGCTGCCCATAGTTCGGTCATTGCCTGGAGCAATTGGTTAATATGTAATGCTGTGGTGCTGTTATCTTGCCACAATTGGAGCAGATGCCGCTCTAAGGTGCGATCGCTTAATAATATTACCTGCCTACCATCTTGCTGCCAAGCATCGTGCAATGTTGGGATAACTTCACCTAATTGCGATCGCAACGTTAGATAAGTTTGAGCAGTTTCGCCAATTTCTACTGTCTTAATGGTATCGGCTTTCAGTAGCGATATCTGCAACGGCTGACAATCTAATACTTTACACTGAATTTCTTTAGGCGCAGGCGGGGGCAAGGGTTCTAATACTTGATAGCGCTGTTGAGCATCTATATATAATCCTACCGTTAATGGCGTTGAAACATCGCTATTTGCTTCTATAGTTGTAGATACAGGTATTTGTTCTTGAGTTTTAGAGATAACTGCCCACCAGACTAAACCTGTTTTAGTGCCACAATTGTCACAACTATTATGACTGAATGCTACTTTGCTGCTACATTGCGGACAAATTTTGTGGCTCAACGAAGTGCCGCATTTTTGACAAAACTTGTTGTTATCTGGGTTTTCGCTCTTACACTGGGGGCAAATCAGCATGATCTACTAATATCCTCTATTGCCGCTTTGTAGGGCTTGTAACCTCTAAGTTGATAGCGTTTTTTCACGCAATACATTTAAGTTGCCACAATTGATTATTTTTTACCTATAGTAAAACTAAAATGTGTTAATTGATGTTAATTAATAGCTGTCACCTTTCCTAGGTACTATCGCTTATTTTTAAGTAATAGGTGCTTATTTTGACAAACAAAGACTAAAAGTTATTAGTTGCTATTCTAGCAGTTATGACTATTTATCTAAGTAAATAAAATCTATTTAAGTAAAATTTTAATCTCATCCACCGTAAGGTTACGGAATTGACCGAGTTGTAAGTTATGTAAATTTAAGCGATTAATAGCAACTCTAACTAAACGCAAAGTGGGAAACCCAACTTTAGCAGTCATGCGCCTTACTTGGCGATTGCGTCCCTCAGTTAATATTATTTCTAGCCATGCAGTAGGAATGTTTTTGCGAAACCGAATCGGGACTTCTCGCGCTGGCAAGGATGGTTCCTCAGTTAATAGTTTTACAATAGCAGGACGAGTAATGCGATCGCCTACCATGACTCCTGTTTGCAATTGATTAATAGCATTAAAGTCAGGAATCCGCTCTACCTGCACCCAGTAGGTGCGAGAATGTCCAAACTGAGGATGAGACAGACGATGCTGCAATTGTCCGTTATCCGTCAACAACATTAGCCCTTCGCTGTCCCAATCCAAACGCCCCACCGGGTAAACCCCCGTTACCGATATATAGTCTTTCAACGTCCGCCGTTCTTCGCCGCTACTGTCGGTAAACTGACTTAAAACGCCGTAGGGTTTATTAAACAAAACATATCGGTAACTCATGAGTTTTAAGCTGCTTTAACTAAGCCACTATGCTTAAGCAACGGTGCGGTACTAGGTTCGCGCCCTCGAAAAGATTTGAATACTTCCATTGGGTGCTGGCTACCGCCTAATGCTAATACTGTATCGCCAAAACGTTTTCCAGTAGATGCGATCGCCTCATCAGAATCTAGCCCTGCTTCTTCAAAGGCTGCAAAAGCATCAGCGCTCAAAACTTCCGCCCATTTGTAGCTGTAGTAACCCGCAGCATAGCCGCCAGCGAAAATATGCCCGAAAGCGCATAAAAACGCATCTTCTGCTAGAGGTGGCAAAACTGTATTAGTTTGGGCAATGCGGTTGCGGAAATCGTTGGCGCTTTCCCCATTACCTGGTTGGTAGCGGTGATGTAGTTGGATATCTACACTACTAAAATAAACTTGTCTGAGCATGACACTACCGCTCATATAGTTTTTAGCCGCTACTAGCTTGTGGTAATAATGCTCTGGTAAAGCTTCCCCTGTCTCGTAATGTTTCGCCATTCCCATTAAAGTTGGGTAGTGATAGCACCAGTTTTCCATAAACTGACTGGGCAATTCTACCGCGTCCCACTCTACATTGTTAATACCTGAAGCATCGGCATAATCTACCTTAGTTAGCATATGCTGCAAACCGTGACCAAATTCATGAAATAGCGTTTCTACTTCACCAAAAGTCATTAAGCTAGGCTTGCCATCTACGGGGGGGGATTGGTTGCAAATTAAGTAAGCTACAGGTTTACGCAGGGTAGTTGTGCCATTTTCAGTTAGTTTTGCTCTACCCATGCAATCATCCATCCAAGCACCGCCGCGCTTTTCGGCTGGACGGCTGTAAGGGTCAAGATAAAAATGGGCGATTTCTGCGCCTTTTTCGTCCGCTACCTGGAAATATCTTACATCTTCGTGCCATACCGGAGCTTGACCATCTGCTGCGGTAATAGTTACGCCAAATAAGCGATTGACTAACGAAAACAAACTTTCTAATACTTGCTCTAAAGGAAAGTAGGGGCGCAATTCTTCAGCGCTAAAGTCAAACTTTTCTTCGCGCTGGCGTTCTGACCAAAAGCTAATATCCCAATGTTTTAAGTCGCTATTTGCTGGGTTTTTACTTGCTGCAAAAGCTTTTAATTCTGCCAAGTCTTGTTTAGCTGCATCGTAGCTAGTGGTGCGTAATTCTTCTAATAATTCCTCAACTGCTTCAACGCTAGGAGCCATTTTTCGCGCTAGGCTTAGTTCGGCAAAACTATCAAAACCTAGCAATTGGGCTTTTTCTTGGCGCAACTGTAAAATGCGTTCAACTAAGGGAGTATTGTCTAATTCGCCGCTAGACGCACGACTAATAAAAGCTTTGTAAACCTTTTCCCGTAAGTCGCTACGGGTGCTGTGCTGCATGAAAGGGCCAAAGCTGGGAAAATCAAGTGTAATCCGCCAAGGGCCATTTTCTGGAGTGGCGTTTTCTTGTCCAGCATCACGGGCTGTTTGCGCCGCTAAACTAATTAAGCTGGGTGGTAAACCGTCAATTTCCTCTTTTGCCGTCAAATCTAAGCTAAAAGCTTTGGTAGCATCCAAAACATGATTGGAGAATTTGGTCGAAAGTTCGCCTAATTCTAGTTGAATAGCATTAAAACGCTCTCTTTTTTCTCCTTCTAAGCCAATCCCTGATAGTTCAGCATCTTTAATTGCTGCTTCTACAATCCGTTTTTGGGCGGGTTCTAATTTCTCCCAATCTTGGCTAGAGTGCAGTGCTTTAAAAGCATTGTAAATTGGTTGACTTTGACTGAGTTTGTTAAAAAATTGGATAACTTGCGGCTGCATACTTTCGTAAGCTTCGCGCAATTCGGGGCTGTTTTTTACACCCATCAGATGTCCTACTATACCCCAACTCCAAGTTAGGCGATCGCTCAACCTGTCTAATGGCTCTACTAAACCGCTCCAAGTAGGCTGTACCTTTACTTCTAACTCTGTCAGTTCTTGGTCTACTTGCGCCAATAACTGCGTCATCGCCGGGACAATCTGCTCTGGCTCTATTTCGGCAAAAGGTGGCAATCCTTTACCGATTAGCAATGGATTTTCAGTAGTGGTTGTACTCATAAGCTAATTAACGTTTATCCTTTCTTTTATTGTGGCTTTTTACGAAAAATACCTGTTTAGTAATTACCGTCAATCCCATTAACTGCATTACAAATTTCTCAATCTACGCTATACTAAAACGTAGTCGTTATGAGTTTAACATACTATGACAGATAATACCGTAGAAAATTTAGTAATTATTGGTTCGGGGCCGGCGGGTTATACGGCGGCGATATATGCAGCGAGGGCAAACTTGAAACCAGTGGTATTTGAGGGTTTTCAAGCGGGGGGATTGCCAGGGGGTCAGTTGATGACGACAACGGAAGTAGAGAACTTTCCAGGATTTCCCCAAGGAATTACAGGGCCAGAGTTGATGGATAGCATGAAGGCGCAAGCCGAGCGCTGGGGAGCGGAACTATATACAGAAGATGTAACTTTTGTAGATTTTAGCCAGCGTCCTTTTGTCGTGCGTTCAGAGGAGCGCGAAGTTAAAGCCCATAGTATTGTAATTGCTACGGGAGCAACAGCAAAAAGGTTAGGCTTACCCGGAGAACATCAGTTTTGGAGTCGGGGTATTTCTGCTTGTGCAATTTGTGATGGTGCTACGCCAATATTTCATCGCGCCGAATTAGCGGTAATTGGCGGTGGCGATTCGGCGGCGGAAGAATCAATATATCTGACTAAGTACGGCGATACGGTAAATATGCTGGTGCGCGGTGACAAAATGCGCGCGAGTAAAGCGATGCAAGACCGGGTGTTGAGCAATCCCAAAATTACCGTCCACTGGAATAGTGAGGTTGTAGATGTGTTTGGCAATGACAATCACATGGAAGGGGTAAAAATTCGCAACCTCAAAACTAATGAGGAAACAGATTTACACGTTAAAGGATTATTTTACGCAGTTGGTCACAAGCCGAATACTGATTTATTTAAAGGGCAATTAGAGCTAGATGATGTTGGTTATATTGTCACTAAGCCGGGTTCAGTAGAAACAAGTGTTGAAGGTGTATTTGCGGCGGGAGATGTGCAAGACCATGAGTTTCGCCAAGCAATTACGGCGGCGGGAAGTGGCTGTATGGGGGCGATGTTGGCGGAAAGGTGGCTATCGGTAAACGATTTACTGCAAGAGTTTCGTCAAGTACCACGGGCGGCAAACAATGAGTTGGAACAGGAAACCCAGAAGCCAAGTACAGAACCAAAAGAGTTTGACGTACAGGCTACACGCCATGAAGGAGGCTATGCTTTACGTAAATTATTTCATGATAGCGATCGCTTGCTCGTAGTTAAATATGTTTCCCCTGGTTGCGGTCCTTGTCATACATTGAAACCAATTTTGAACAAAGTAGTAGATGAATTTGATGGTCGGATTCACTTTGTAGAGATTGATATCGAAAAAGACCGAGATATTGCCGAAAACGCCGGAGTTAGTGGTACGCCAACGATTCAATTGTTTAAAAATCAGGAATTATTGGTTGAATCTAAAGGTATTAAGCCAAAAAGTCAGTATCGCCAGTTAGTAGAAAGTTATTTGTAATATCAAAAATTATACAAATAGGATTGCTAATTTCCAAAAACTAGGTCAATTAGAGATAAGACCCTTTTGCAGGGGGTTTGGGGGAGGCAACTCGTCCCCTGATGGGGAGGCAAAAAGCGGTGTAGCTCTGCTTCCCGCTTTGTTGCCGTTGGGTTTGGGGGGCAGACCCCCCAATTCCTGGTTTTTCCTAAAAAGCCCTTAAGTAATCAATTCCTTACAGCTTGCTAATTTTTCAGTGAGTTATTGCATGACCACCCCGATCCAAATTCCTTTTATTGGCAAAGTCAAACATCCGTCTAAGTGGTTCATCGGACTATTAAGCGCTGGTATTTTAGTTAGCGCATCAACCTACTGGGCGATAAATAGACAAGCAACACCCAAACTAGATATCGCATCCTTAACCGTCCCCGTAGTATCTTCCGATGTCACCCTCCGCATTAGCGCCAGTGGCAAAGTTGTACCCGTACAAAGCGTTAACCTTAGCCCCAAAAACTCCGGCGTATTAGCGCAACTGCTAGTAGAGCAAGGAGATAAAGTAGAGCAAGGGCAAATTATCGCCCGGATGGACGACTCCAACTTACAGGCGCAACTAAGCAAAGCCCGCGCTAATCTCGCCCAAGTCCGCGCCCAACTAGCCGAAGCTCGCGCCGGAACCCGCCCTGAAGAAATTGCCCAATCTAGGGCGCGTCTAAACCAATCACGGGCGCAACTAAACCAAGCTCGTACAGGCAACCGTCCCGAAGAAATTGCCCAAGCCCAAGCCCAAGTAGAAGCAGCTAGAGCGCGAGTGAACCTCACTTCTAGCCGAGTTCAGCGCAACCGCAACTTAGCAACTTCCGGGGCAATTTCCCAAGACACTCTAGACGAAGTAATTGCTGACGACAGAAGCGCCAAAGCCACCTTGCTGGAAACTCAAAGACGGCTTATAGACCTAAAAAGCGGCAGCCGCACCGAAGAAATCGACCAAAAAAAAGCCGCCGTCACCGAGCTAGAGCAAGCATTGCAGCAATTACAAAATGGTTCGCGTCCAGAACAAATAGACCAATTTGAGGCATCAGTAGCCGCCGCTGGAAGCGAACTTAAAGCCGTACAAGTTCAGCTAGATGACACAATTATTCGCGCTCCTTTTTCTGGCATAATTACCCAAAAATACGCCACTGTTGGCGCGTTTGTAACTCCCACAACTTCCGCCTCCAACACAGCTTCCGCAACTTCATCCTCCATCGTGGCTGTATCTCGCGGCTTAGAAGTCCTCGCCCAAGTACCTGAAGTTGATATCGGACAAGTTAAGCAAGGCAGAATAGTAGAAATTGTTGCTGATGCTTACCCAAATCAAGTATTTAAAGGCAAAGTACGGCTAATCTCCCCGGAGGCGGTGGTAGAACAAAATGTAACTTCTTTTCAAGTCAGAGTTATCTTAACTACAGGTCAAGAGCAATTAAAATCAGGGATGAATGTCGATTTAACTATTGTGGGAGCCGTCGTTCAAGATGCTTTGGTCGTACCCACCGCCGCCATTGTCACCGATAAAAAAGGACAAACTGGGGTATTAATTCCCGATGATAAAAAACAAGCAAGGTTTAGCCCGGTAGAAATTGGCTCGGCGATTAAAGATAAAACTCAAATTGTATCGGGAGTTAAAACAGGCGATCGCATTTTTCTTTCTCCTCCCCCTAATTACAAACTAGATGGTAAAAACTAATGAATCCTGTAGAAAGCGTCAAAATGGCGGTGACTACTCTGCTGGCAAACAAATTGCGGAGCAGTCTCACAATGCTAGGCATTATCATCGGTAACGCTTCGGTAATTGCCATGATTGGCATTGGCGAAGGAGCGCAAAAGTATATTGCGGGGGAATTAGAATCTCTGGGGCCAAACGTTTTATTTGTGGTTCCCGGCAATCGTGAAACTCAACGCATTACTTTCGATTTACCCAAAACTTTAGTATTAGCTGATGCGGAGGCGATCGCAAATCAAGTTCCCAGCGTCATGGGAGTCGCCCCCGAAGTCAATAGTAGAGCCGTAGTTACTTACCGCAACAAAAACACCGATATTAGCGTAATTGGCACTACTCCTAGCTTCCTGATGGTGCGCGATTTTGAAACTCGCTTAGGGCGATTTATTACCCAAATAGACACGAATCGGAGCAATCAAGTTGCTGTCCTCGGCTCAGATTTAGCCGCTAGATTATTTACTACTTCTTCTCCTATCGGTCAGCAAATACGCCTCAAAAATGCTGCCTATCAAGTAGTAGGTGTGCTTGAATCTAAAGGAGCGGGCTTTGGTACAGATTACGATGATGCGGCTTTTGTCCCGATTACTACTATGGCAAATCGCATTGTCGGGCGGACTTCTCCCTATGGCATTCCTTTAACTTATTTAGTTGCTTCTGCTAAAAATACTGAAAGTGTGGCGGCGGCAGAATTTCAATTACGCAACTTACTCCGGCTGCGTCATAAGCTTAATGGTGAAGATGATTTTACTATTAGTTCCCAAAAAGATGCTCTAGAAACGGTGGGTAAAGTTACTGGCGCTTTAACTATTATGCTTGGGGCGATCGCTTCTATTTCTCTGTTTGTCGGCGGCATTGGCATTATGAATATTATGCTAGTTTCTGTAACCGAACGTACTCAAGAAATCGGACTGCGTAAGGCTATTGGCGCTACTCAACAAGATATTTTGGTGCAGTTTATTATTGAAGCTGTGATTCTTTCCGCCGCCGGGGGTTTGCTTGGTACGGCTTTGGGTGTTGGCGGCATATTAGTGGTTGGGGCGCTATCTCCCCTTGAAGGGGGGATTTCCCCGGTGGCGATCGCTATGGCCGTGGGGGTTTCTGGTGGGATTGGGTTGTTTTTTGGCGTTATTCCCGCTCGTCGGGCGGCTCAACTTGACCCGATTGTTGCTTTGCGAAGCGCTTGAAGTTGATATCTTTTGCTAAGAAAAACCAAGATATGGGGGGTCTGCCCCCCAAACCCAACGGCAACAAAGCGGGAAGCAGAGCTACACCGCTTTTTG
>NZ_PVWN01000086.1 GCF_003003885.1 Chlorogloea sp. CCALA 695
TAAATCGACAGAGAATTGGGTTTTTGGCACGAATATTTATGAGGAATTGAAGCTAACTTTGCCAATAGCCGTAAAAATACGTAAAGCAATAATGCCTACAAAAAAATATCCGAGAAACCTCTAGTTTTACGGATGGCGATTATCAATGTAGAATCAAAACCAAATTCGCATATGTAAAAATACTCAACAAATTTAGGAGGCTAAAATTATTACTACTCATCAAAACTTGATTAAAACAATCGGTTCTCCAGAAGCTGATCCCTCAGTATTACAAATTTGGGGTGGAGCGCCGCTAAAAGGTCATGTAAAAATTAGCGGCGCAAAAAATTCGGCATTAGTTTTAATTGTCGCCGCCTTGCTTTGCTCAGAAGATTGCCGCCTGCGTAACGTTCCGGCGCTAGTAGATGTAACGCTAATGGGCGAAATTCTCTTATCTTTGGGTGTGAAGATTACCCAAACTGGCGATGTTTTAGATATAAATGCCACTACGATCAGCAAGTCTCAAGCGCCCTACGAATTAGTTAGCCAATTACGGGCGAGTTTCTTTGCTATTGGCCCATTGCTCGCACGCCTAGGAGCCGCCTGCGTACCCTTGCCTGGTGGTTGTACCATTGGAGCAAGACCTGTAGTTTTGCACGTGCGAGGGCTGCAATTAATGGGCGCTGACGTGCAAATAGAGCATGGCATGGTCAATGCTTATATTAAAGGCAATAGAAAAAGATTACAGGGAGCAAAAATTTATTTAGATTATCCCAGCGTCGGCGCAACGGAAACGTTGATGATGGCAGCAACTTTAGCGGAGGGGGAAACAGTTATTGAAAATGCCGCTCAAGAGCCAGAAGTTGTAGACTTAGCCAATTTCTGTAACGCGATGGGGGCAAAAATTCAGGGTGCAGGGACAAATACTATAGTTATTTGTGGTGTTCCTCAATTGCATACTGCTGATTACGCAATTATTCCCGATCGCGTTGAGGCGGCAACTTTTCTCATCGCTGGCGCAATTACTTATTCTGAACTAAGTATTTCTCCAGTTATTCCCGATCATCTTACTGCCGCGATCGCCAAGTTGCGAGATATTGGCGCGCAAGTAGTCACCGATTCCCCCGACTGTCTGCGAATTATTCCCGGAAGTCATCTGCGAGGTACAGATATTGAAACTCTGCCTTATCCTGGCTTTCCTACTGATATGCAGGCGCAGTTTATGGCGCTACTTTCGCTGAGTGAAGGCAATAGTTTAGTTTCAGAAACCGTGTTTGAAAATCGCTTGCGTCACGTACCAGAATTGAACCGCATGGGCGCAGATATTCGCGTTAAAAACAATCATGCCATTATCCGGGGCGTACCTATGTTGTCCGGCGCACCTGTAGTAGCTACAGATTTAAGAGCATCGGCGGCTTTGGTTTTAGCTGGGTTAGCAGCCCAAGGCAAAACTACAATTCAAGGATTGCATCATTTAGATCGCGGCTACGAACAATTAGAAAATAAGTTGTTGAAAGTAGGAGCGATATTGCAACGAGTACCTCAATCAGAGGCAAATATTAGCATCCCCGTCAGGGCAATTAATTCTGATGCTTTGATTTCATCTTAGTGGTGTAAGGAGTGAGGGGCTTATACTCCTCACTATTCTATTAATTGTTAAAATTATATATATTATCTAACGGATTATGAGCGGACAAACTTCTACTTTAGCACTGCCATTTATGGGAGCGGATGTAGCCGTAAGTTATGAGCAAGCAAAAGTAGTTATTTTACCAATTCCTTACGAAGCAACAACTACCTATCGTCGTGGTTGCGAACATGGGCCGGATGCAATTTTAGAAGCGTCGCAGCAAGTAGAATATTACGACGAAGAATTAGATCAAGAAACTTGCAAAGAAGTCGGAATTTTTACCTCAGAAAAAGTCGCCGATACGCGGAAGTTGCCCAAAATTACTGCCGAGGAAATGCTGCAAGTTACTCAAGAAACCGTTTTTAACCTAATTAAAGACAACAAGTTTGTAATTGCTTTAGGAGGCGAACACAGCATTACAACAGGGGTTGTAGCAGCCTATCGTCAAGCTTACCCCAACGAAAGCTTTACAGTAGTTCAAATTGATGCTCACGGCGACTTGCGCCACGAGTACGAAGGCTCAATCCACAATCATGCTTGCGTGATGCGGCGAATTGTTGACATGGGTTTGCCTACAGTGCAAATCGGGATTAGAGCTATTTGTAAAGAAGAAGCAGATTTAATTAAAGCAAAAAACCTGACAGTTTTTCGGGCGCGAGACATTGCAAGTAGTACCGATTGGATTGAAAAGGCGATCGCCTCTATTCCCACAAAAAAGGTATTTCTAACTATTGACTTAGACGGCATCGATCCGACTTTAATTCCTGGGGTGGGTACGCCCGAACCTGGTGGCTTGACTTGGTACGAACTAATGGTGTTTTTAGCTCAAGTATTTGCTACTCGTCAAGTTATTGGCTGCGATGTAATGGAATTAGCACCAATAGTAGATTCAGTAGTTTCACAATTTACAGCCGCTAAATTAGTTTATAAACTGATTGGATATCAGTCAAAAACTGTCTAAATCTATTTATAACATCACTAAATTAAAAAGCATGACTTCCTTAGAACTAACTCCAACAGCAATTGGTAGCTACGCGCCAGATTTTGAAATTAGAGGTACAGACTCCGAAGTTCACCATTTAGCTCGTTATTTAGAAAAGTTTAAAGCTGTCGCTGTAGTATTCATGGCGAATACTTCTACGGATGTCAAAATGTATATAGAGCAACTAAAAACCTTGCAAAACTCCTTACAAGGGCAAGGTTTTACGCTCATTGGCATCAATCCTCACGATGGCAATCAAGATCCATCAGAAAGTTTTGAGAACATGAAAAAATTTGCCACCGAGCAGAAATTGAACTTTCCTTATTTGTGGGATTCAACTCAAGACGTGACACGCAGTTTTGGCGCAACCAAAATTCCCACAGTATTTTTGTTAGATGCTACAAGCAAAGTACGTTACCGGGGAGCCATTGATGATAATAGCCCAACGGGTGTAAAAGAGGAGTATTTGGTAAAAGCGATCGCAGCTTTGCTCAAAGGTGAGGAAATTGAAACGACAACTACAGAAGCGGTAGGTAGCGAAGTAAGATGGCGCTAAGATTTTGGCAAACTTGAGACGCGGATATAAAAAAGCATCGCTCTACTGCTATCTTAAGTTGGAGGCAAGAACTGAAATAAACTAATGTGGTATGGGTAAACCTTACGGACGCATTCTCCTAAAATTGAGCGGTGAAGCTCTTATGGGCAACCTGGGCTATGGCATCGATCCAAGCATAGTTGAAGAAATTGCTGCTCAAATAGCTGAAATTGTCAATAATGGCGTTCAAGTCGCTGTTGTAGTAGGTGGCGGAAATATTTTTCGTGGTGTCAAAGCGTCCGCCGCAGGCATGGATCGGGCAACGGGGGACTATATTGGCATGATTGCTACGGTGATGAATGCCCTAACTCTCCAAGACTGCTTAGAGAGGCTAGAAGTACAGACACGGGTGCAAACAGCGATCGCCATGCAAGAAGTAGCAGAACCCTATATTCGGCGGCGGGCTATTCGTCATCTAGAAAAGGGACGAGTAGTAATTTTTGGCGCAGGTTCAGGAAATCCCTTTTTTACTACCGATACTACCGCAGCCTTACGCGCGGCGGAAATTGATGCAGAGGTGATTTTTAAAGCCACCAAGGTAGATGGAATCTACGATAGCGATCCCAAGCTCAATCCTGATGCGAAACGCTACAAGACCCTAAATTACGTTCATGTTCTTACTCAAGATTTGCGGGTAATGGATAGTACGGCGATCGCTTTGTGTAAAGAAAATAATATTCCGATTCTTGTGTTCGATTTGTCGGTAAGGGGTAACATCCTCCGGGCAGTGATGGGAGAATCAATTGGTACTATTGTCGGAGGTTTTTGTGAAGTTAGCTGAGGCTGAAAGTACGATGCAAAAGAGTGTAGAGGCGACTTTACGCTCTTTTAATACTATTCGCACGGGACGCGCTAATGCGTCTTTGTTGGATAAAGTAACGGTAGATTATTATGGCGCGCCTACGGGCTTGAAAGCGCTGGCGAATATCAACGCCCCTGATTCTAGTACGATCTTAGTTCAACCCTACGATCGCACTACTTTGACTATGATTGAAAAAGCGATTTCTTTGTCGGATGTAGGTTTAACTCCTAATAACGATGGCTCGGCGATTCGGCTGAATATTCCGCCATTAACTAGCGATCGCCGCAAAGAATTTGTGAAATTAGCAACAAAGTACGCAGAAGAAGGGCGAGTAGCAATTCGCAGCATTCGCCGCGATGGGGTTGACTCGATCCGCAAGCAAGAAAAAAATAGCGAACTATCGGAAGATGAATCGCGCGATCGCCAAGACGATCTGCAAAAACTGACGAATAAATACATTGCCAAAATTGACGAGTTGTTGGCAGAAAAAGAAAAAGATATTACAACAGTTTAAGTTGTAGCGGCATTGGGAATGCCAATTTTTGAGAATAAGGCGAAGTTTTCTAGCGGAAAACTTCGCCCCAAGAAACATCATTCCAGCTAAGTTTTAGTTAGAAAGGGTTGTAAAACACAAAGAAGCATAAACTGTTAGTAAAGGGAGCAAGAATTTTAGCTAATTGTTCGGTAAAAAATACCTTACTACCTACTACTTCAAGTCGTTATACTACTATTGTGCCGCAACAATACTTTTGCTTCTACAAGCCCAGCATTGAAATATTAGCTTGGCAAACTATTTTTGCTAGACATACTTGTCATACTCAATTTTGCCATAATCGAGCTTAATAATGCGATCGCCTAGATGAAAATAGCGATCATCGTGACTAATTACTAGCACCGTTTTGCCTCGGTTCCGCAATTGCACTAATAGCTGAGTATAAAAAATCTCTTTAAACACAGGATCTTGGTCGGAAGCCCATTCATCAAATATGTATATAGGGCGATCTTCTAAATAAGCTGTAAGTAAAGCTAGGCGTTTTCGTTGTCCTTGAGATAAGGCAATAGTTGATAATTTTCCGTCCTCAACTTGAACTTTTTGCTCTAGTTGTAGCAAGTTTATGTAATCTTGGACTCGCTGCAAATCAGATTTATCTATACCTAATAATTGTTCAAATAAATAAAAATCAGCAAATACAACGGAAAATTGCTGGCGATACCATTCTCTATTTTGCTCAGTTATAAGTTGATTATCAACTTTAATTTCTCCGGTTTCAGGAGTATAAAGCCCAGTAATTAACTTAACAAGGGTTGATTTACCGCTACCATTACCTCCAACTATAAACACTAATTCTCCTGAGCGAAAAGTCAGATCGATAGGTCCAAGAGTAAAACTATGTTCTGTACTTTCTCCTCGATAAGCATGAGTAACTGCTAATAAACCCAATCGTTTCCAAGCAAGTTTAAGGTTAAGCTGCGGGCAATCTACATCTTCAGATTGCTCTACTAAAGATAACCCCAACCTATCTAATTTTTGCAACGCCACACTAGCTCTACTCAGATTAGGCAATGACTCCAAAATGCTACGCAGAGGGCCAGTTAAGTAGGTGATAGTTAAGATATAGCTAGATAAAACTGGAGTTTCAACACTTGTTAATTGAGGCAAACCAAAAAGTAATAATGCGATCGCCATAAAAAATAAAATTTGTCCCCAATTAGCAGCAAAAGCAAAAATACTCAGACTAACATTCATGTAATGCTGTGAAGACTCCGCCGCGTCTTGTAATTCCCGATCAATAAATTCTTGGCGGCGCGCTTGATGCAACTTTAATTCTTTTGTTCCTTCCGTAATAGTGCGAAAATCCTTAAATAATCGATCTCGCTCCTCACGCGCTAAACCTAATAAGCGTTCGCCTTTAGCTAACAAAAATTGCACGCTAAAAGTAGCAATAAGCAAAAAGCTTAAGACTACTAACAATACTAGCCACGAAAGCCAGCCAAGATAAAATAGACAGCCAACTACAATCGCAATATCGACGCATATCAAAGGCATTACAAAGACGAGGTTGGAGAGAGATTGCACATCATCTGTCAAAGTTGCCAAAAGCTTAGGAGCGCCCAACTCTTCTAAGTGGCGTAAAGAAGCTGACAAAATCCTTTTACTCAAACTCATTTGCAGGTCAAATATAACTTTTCGACCGAGACGAATTAACCAAATTTGCGAGATTAACCCTGTAATAAATACTACTAATATCAACCCCAAAAATATCCAAACCAATTTGTAATTATTAGTCCCATTGTTATTGACAGCAGTATTGATTAGAGCAATTAGCCAAGCACTACTAGCACCGCTAACTAATCCAGTAAAGATTGCGATCGCAACGGTCAACCACGAAGAACGTAAAAGCAGAGAAATAAGATTCATAATTTTCTACCTCAGTGATCGTCTTTATGCTGATTGCTATTGCAAAACTTTTAGCAGCAATATTTCTTGCTTTTAAATTTGTTGTAAGTCTTTGCTTACTTCCATCGCCGATTGATATCTTTCTTGATGGCGATAAGCAACCATTTTGTTGAGAATAGCTGCTAGTTTATCGCTTACTTGGACGCGATCGCGCCAGATTACTTCTTTAGTTTCTAGGTCTTTAGGAATTTGTACTGCTGGCAAGCCAATTAAGGCTTGAATCCCAATCATCCCTAAAGCATAAACATCACTGTTGAGTACGGGTTGTCCTAATAGTTGTTCAGGCGGTGCATAACCGGATGTACCAATTGCCACTGTATTAGTTTCTGGCAAATCGGCAACTTGCGTTTCCAACTGTTTTACTGCGCCAAAGTCAATTAAAACTAAGCGTCCGTCAGCATCGCGCCTCATAATATTACCCGGCTTAATATCTCGATGAATTACGCCAAATCCATGAATAAATTGGAGAACTTCTATAATATCTTTAAGCAAAGCAATTACATAGGGTTCCGATAGCTTTTTACCAGGGGTAAGTTCGTCACTTAGAGAATGACCTTTGATGTACTCTTGGACTAAGTAAAACTCTTTATTAGCTTCAAAGTAAGCTAATAGTTGAGGGATGCGATCGTGTTTACCAACTTTTTCTAAAGTTTCTGCCTCAGTATAAAAAAAACGTCTAGCAAGTTCTAAAAATTTTTCATCGGTGCGGGTAGGCTTCAATTGCTTAACTACGCATTCGGGATATGTGGGTTGTTTTGTATCTTCAGCTAAATAAGTTTCTCCAAATCCACCTTTACCAATATTGCTGATAACTTTGTAACGTCCGTCTAGTAAATTGCTCTCTGCTGTTTCTGAGGGCGGTAATTTGGTTTCATATTCTTCATAATTAGTAGAATTTGCTGGTTCTAAAAGCAATTGTTCCCCTAGAGAAGAATTTTTATACCCTTTATAAGAAGCAACACTAGCACCCGTTAGGAGCAAAGCCAAGGCTGGCGGGATTAATGGCACTTTACCAAACCCGGCAAATATTATTAAACTAACCCCACCTAGTCCAACTATTGCCGCAATTTCAGCGCCAACGATCGCTAAAGGATGAAGAAGCCGCCATGCTATGACTCCTCCTACCACAGACCAAACAAATATCCAAGGAACTTCCGCCCATCCCGGCATCGCCCAAAAGAGAGATTTATTATCTATTACGGCAGTTAATATTTGACTTACAGCTTGAGCGTGAACTAATACCCCAGGCATCCGTAAATCTTCCCTTTGCCCTTTGCTGTAAGGTGTATAAAGAAAATCGTTGCCACTACTAGCCGTTACGCCAATTAAAACAATTCGACCAGTTACTAGCTTTGGATCGAATTTTCCTTGCAGTACATCAGTTAAGGTAATTACCTCGGCAACTTTAGGCGAGCGGTAGTTTAATAATATTTGGTAGCCTCTAGCATCAACGTTTTGATATTCCGCCGTGTCATTGTTTATCGGTGTAAAAGTAGTATTACCTAGCTTCCAGTATTCTTGATCAGTTTTTTCTAGTTTAATTCCTCGTTTTGCCAAATAATTTAAGGCAAGTTGAAAACTAAAAGAGTATTCTGCCGGACAGGCTGAGTTTGGAGCCGGAGTTATAGTTAGCAAGTTACGCCGCACTATACTATCGCTATCGACGACAATATCGCTAAAGCCCAATCGCTCTATTGGTATTTCTTTGGGCGGAGCGACACCGCGCTCGCGATCGCCATTACCCGACTTACAAACGGCAATAATATTATCTGTCAATTGCAAGTTAGTAACTAATTCCGCATTACCTGGCTCTAGGGGCAAATCTCGGTAGATATCTAAACCAATAGTGGCGGGTTGATGTTGGTTAAGCTTATCTAGCAACTGATTGATGACGCGATCGCTAGTGGGCCATTTACCTAAATTGCGGATATCTTCTTCATCAACGGCTACAACTAAGAGGCGAGGATCAACACCTTGATCTGGTTGCAGACGAACTAAACTATCAGCAAAACTTAATTCCAACCCTTCTAAAAGCGAGAGTTGTTTGCCACCAATTACTAGCGCCGAGACAGCAACACTAGCAACAAGTACCGTTCCACTCAACAACGATGAAGCTAGTTTAGTAAAATTACCCAGTTTTGAGGAACTCATATTTAAAATTAATATAGTTGAGCTTAATACTATCTACACTGCCTGGCTGCGACTACCCGCTCAAAAGTAAAACTAAATGATACATTTTACACTTACAGCCCCGACTATAGCTAATTCCTAAATTAATTACGCTTTTGAGCTAGAGCGAGTTAAAAAAGCAGCATTCCTTAACAGCATTGTAAATATTAGGGGTCGCGCTGCGCTGTATATTAGTTTCTGATAAGTGCTGTGTTGATTTCAGCCAAGAATAAACAAGAGGTAAATAAAAAACGTGAGAAGTTTAATACGTGGATTAACAATATTGCTAGTGCTAGTAGGCTGTTGGGGATTTGCGGGGGGATCTGACCGCGCGATCGCTCAAACATTTTCTAGTAACTTTCATTCATCGGTACAAATCTTAGCAAAAGTAGAAGTACCTACCAAAGAATTGCGGAATAAAGCCGACGACAAGCTAGACACAGAGTTTGGCAAAAAAATTGACTTAAATAACACCAACGTCCGAGCTTTCCAGCGCTATCCGGGGATGTATCCAACTTTAGCTAAAGCAATTATTCAAAATGCGCCCTACAGCAAAGTAGAAGACGTATTGGAGATTCTCGGCTTAAGCGATCGCCAAAAAGACACACTCCAATCAAACTTGGATAATTTCACCGTAACTGAGTCTGATTCTGTGTTTAACGAAGGCGACGATCGTTACAACAACGGCATTTACAGATAGAGTAGTTTAGGGAAACTAGGGTAATAAGCTTCCCCAAGTTAAGCAAGTTTTAAGTTATATATATGTTTAGCTTAAAACTATTTTCTTTACCTTGACTCAGTTACAAAATCTCTTTCCAGCTTTTGATGTTTTAGTAGTAGGCGCGGGTGCAGCAGGTCTGTACACCGCGCTTTGTTTACCAGAAAAGTTTAGTGTTGGTTTAATTACCAAAGATACAGTTTCTTTATCCGCTAGCGAGTGGGCCCAAGGGGGAATCGCGGCGGCGATCTCTAAAGACGATTCTCCCGCACTGCATTTAGAAGACACCATCGCGGCGGGGGCGGGTTTATGTGACTTTGCGGCGGTTAATTTTTTGGCAGAAAAAGCGCCTAGCTGTATTCAAGCGTTAGTAAATATGGGAGTAGCCTTTGATCGCCAGGGAGAGCAACTAGCATTAACCTTAGAAGCCGCTCATTCGCGCCGCCGGGTGCTGCACGCTGCCGACACCACAGGAAAAGAAGTAATTACTACTCTTACCGCCCAAGTATTGCAGCATCAAAATATTTCAATTATTCAAAAAACCTTAGCATTGAGCTTGTGGTTAGAGCCACAAACGGGGCGCTGTCAGGGAATTAGCCTAATTTACGAAAATCGGGTAATTTGGGTACGAGCCAAAGCGGTAGTTTTGGCAACCGGAGGCGGTGGTCAAGTTTTTGCTCATACTACTAACCCGGCGGTAAGTACCGGAGATGGAGTAGCTATGTCTTGGCGCTCCGGCGCACTGCTGCGAGACTTAGAATTTGTGCAATTTCACCCGACAGCCCTAACAATTCCTGGAGCAAATAGCTTTTTAATTAGCGAGGCGGTGCGGGGAGAAGGAGCGCATTTAGTCGATGATACAGGCAGACGTTTTGCCTTTGATTATCATCCTAAAGGAGAACTAGCGCCTAGAGACGTAGTTAGTCGGGCTATTTTTACTCACTTACAAAACACCGCGACAGATCCAGCTAAGGCGAGTGTTTGGTTAGATTTAAGACCAATTCCCACAGAAAAAATTAAACATCGTTTCCCCAACATTATCCAAGTATGCAAACGCTGGGGCATTGATGTCTTTAATCAACCGATCCCCGTAGCTCCGGCGGCTCATTATTGGATGGGGGGAATTGTAACAGATTTGATGAATCGCACATCGATACCAGGCTTGTACGCCGTAGGAGAAACCACAAGTACCGGAGTGCATGGAGCTAATCGCTTGGCGAGTAATTCTTTGTTGGAATGTATTGTATTTGGCGCTGAGATGGCTAAATTGGAGCTAGAAGACGTAGGTTTTGCAGAACAACCAAGCAGCGAGTCAGTATTTAAACTTAGTGGTAGCCAGTGGGAGTCTCAGCAAGCAATTCTAACAAAACTCCGCGCACAATTACCGCGTCTAGTGTGGCAAAGCGCGGGAATTTGTCGAGAGCAAAAAAGCTTAGAGTCAGGAATTTCTCAAGTAGAAGTGTGGCGAAAAGAATTTGCCCAGTTACCTTTAAGTAAATTTTTATTAAACTTACCTGCGGCGCAAATAGGTGTTTTTGAGATAGAAACAGCCCATCAACAACTAGCATTATGGGGAGAAACTCGTAATTTACTAGATATTGCCTATTTAATTTTGACTAGCGCCTTATTTCGGACTGAAAGCCGAGGTGGACACTACCGCCAAGACTATCCGCAAACCGATAGAGAGTGGCAAGTCCATACCTTAGTAACAGCAGCTAAGGTATGGAAATCGCAATTATTAGAGTAAAGATTTTTGGGCGTTGCTGAATAGGTAATTGGTAATTGGTAATTGGTAATTTCAATGAACAATTCCTAATAGGGTAGGAATGGGGAGGAGACAGGATTGCAAAAAGGAAAAATCATCACACTTTCAGCAACGCCGATTTTTGATTAGGGTGCGCCAACGATCGTAAAATTGCGATCGCCTGTGTAGTTAGTTAAATCGGCAAGTTCGTTTAAAGACTTGACTCCAGGGTACAACTTACCTTTAATTTCCCAAGTGGGGAAACTTTCAATTTTTGCAGTTTTACACAAATCTGGGCGGGGATCGATACCACCTTCGGCGCATTCGACATGAGTAATGTCTTTATAAGCTTCTTTGCCAAACAATAGTTTTTGTTCGTGACAATGAGGACACCACCAAGCAATATATTCTTTAGCACCACTTTGGGTTAAGTGACGAGCTAGAGCAATTTCTGAGGCTCCAGAAACCGTTGTAATTTCCCAGCCAATGCCAGGAGTTGGTTGAGTTACAGGGCGCACCGCCACTTGTTGACCAGAGGCATTTGTCGCCGTACCAGCGCCATTTACGCCAGCATAGGCTCCTAAAGTGCCAATTAGCGTGATCATGCCGACAACGATCGCCGTAAAGAAAATTTGACCAATATCTTCCCAAGTGCGACCAACAATTGTCAGGACTAACAAAGTCAGGGAAAACAGTGCTGAAGCTAGACAGTAGATACATAAAGCTTTAAGTTCAAAAGCCAGCAGATACATTAAATAGCTGCTAAAGACTGTCATCGCGATCGCCCCAGCTAATAGCAATAGCCAAGTTGTATTTTCAATTTTTATATTTAGAGCTTTATTTTTCGTGCTATCAACCGCCAAAGGAGCTAAAGCAAAAATTAGCATACTGACGTAAGCCAGAAACCCAAACAAAGCCAAAGGCTGCCCAAAAACTTCTGCGTAAGGACTAGAAAGGACTAAATCGCAGCTTTCTGTCGGACAAGCAGCAGTATTTAGGGAAAGTTTCACCACTGTTAGATAAGCAGTAGTCAAAGCGCCAAATCCGGCGATCGCGCCAATGATGGGGCGCGACCATCGATGAATCCAAGGAATAGAACGACGGCGACTCATTAAATTAATCCTATATTTACTGAATAAACTACAATACTTAAAATTTACCTATTTGCCACAGAAACAGTTTAATTAACCAAGAGAGATCCGCTTTCAAAAGCTTGCGTTCATCAGGATAAGACCCTTTTGCAGGGGGTTTGGGGGAGGTAAGCCGTCCCCCAATGG
>NZ_PVWN01000087.1 GCF_003003885.1 Chlorogloea sp. CCALA 695
AGTCAGGACTAGGAACGACGATAGCAGACCAGTGAAAGCATAATTTACGCTGCCATGCTCCGTTTGATACTAAGGCGGTTAGCATCAAACGGAGCAAACCTGTCCTCTTACCTAAAATACTTTACAAACACGCTCTTAGGCGAATTTGCGATAGCGCAAGCGCGCACGCAGGGCTTCACACTTCCGTTTCACCCACCAGACTAATTTGTTCAATCTAGTCTGGTAAATGAGGCGTAGGTAAAGGGGAAACCGTTGATAAAGGCTCGTTTCCAGAGAGAATAGCAACATTACAGCTTGCTATTCCAAGTAGGATAAAAGTGATTAAAAAGATCCGTATCTCACATTTGACAATAGCTTGCATAATTCTCACATCACACCTAATCGACTAAAACCTACAAATAGGACTAATTAGGGCGAAAGCACAGTTCCTTAATCAAGACGCCACATTATCCCCTGAAGCCGAAAGCCTCCCCCCAAATTGGGGAAAGGCTCTTAATCAAGTTAAATCTGCAAGTTTAACAGCTACTACCAACGGCGTTGTTGGTCAGCAGGATCGCCATAAGGGTCTTCACTAGCTGGGCGTACATTCCCTGGGTCGCCGTAGGGGTCTTCACTAGCTGGACGCACGTTACCGTACTGTCCTTGACTTGTACCACCTCTATTCATCATGTTCTTGACAGCCATAGCCGCAATCCCAGCCATCGCGCCTTTTGCTAGAGGATTGCTAAACATACCACCACCACCTTGACTATTACCACCAAGCATTCCCGCCGCACCACCTAGTATTTGACTAAGCATATCTGGTTGCTGTTGGTGCATACGACTTGTTGCCTGAGCCAGATAGTTAGAATCTTGATAGCGATCATCTTGACCGTCACCATCTGCATCAGGAAAATTGTAGTTTTGCTGCTGCGATTGCTGTTGAACATACTGACCGAACTGCATCCGCTCTTGGGGCGACATCCGACTAAAAGCTTCTTGAGCAGACTCTTGATATACATCGGCGGGTAACTGCCTAGATACTTGCTGGTAACGACTAGAAACTTCTTCATCAGAGTATCCCTCGTGAGGTGCGCCCTGTTCGTAGCGATTGACAAAATCTCGATAATTCTGCTCTGAATGTTGACCGCCACTAAGTATATTTTCTAAAAAACCCATGTTTGTCTCCTATGATTCGTAGTTTGTAAATTTTTTATAGTGCTGGGGCTGGTTGTAAATCTCTTAAATCACGTCCTGTGGAGCGATTATTGTAGCCTTGAAAATCGCGGTAGTTTTGGGCCTCATTTTCCGGTACTCGAATGCCCTCTGAAGGTGGCGTTACCCAGTGAACTTGCTTTTGAGCATCTCTGTAGTAAACGCGCCCATTTTTGGAAAGGTAGTATTGTCCTTCTGCTCCTGCTGCTTTCTTGTTTTTATGCTGATTGTAGAGATAGTAAAGAGCGGCGGCTCCAGCTAAAATTACTACTTTTTGCTTGTTAGATATTCCTTGACGAGGCTGCCCAGCGCGATCACTATTGTTAGCATAATTTTGGTTTTCAATGCGAGTATTATCTACCGGAGCGCCAGTATTTGCTCTACTACCGCAACCTGTGATAACTGAGAGTGATAATACTGCTGACAGTAGAATTGCTATTGGACGTAAAATTCTTTTCTTTTCAAAATTTGTTGTGTACATCGGCTTATTCCATTGAGTAGAGAAGACCTTTAGTTCTAGTTAGAAGTCTTTTAAAACAGCTATCAACAATATATTGTTAGCGTTCAACCAATTTACTCAAGATAAAGTAAGCGATTTTCAGCAGCAATAATTGACAGCTTTGGAGGCAATAGTAGCAAAATTTACAATTCATTCTATCCAGCCTTTGGTAGAAGTTAGCTTAAACGCTTCATACCACAGCAATACACAGTAAGGTAGAGGCGCAAGGAAAAAACATTGGTGATTTGTTGGGTTGGTAACAAGTTGCGCGATCGCACTACTTGGCAAATGACGACAACAAGTAATAGATCCAGCTACGTTACGAAAAAGCGTGATCGCAAAGCTCTCTAATTAAAAACAGCGATAAAATTTGGGTAGTAGATCCCACAAGCCGTCATGCTACAGTACAACCCATTGCAATCTTTACCATCGGCTACCGAACTGCCGGATTCTGACGATACACCAGTGGATAATGAATTTCAAGAGCTAATTCCCGGATTACTGCGTTCAATCTTGACTTTATTGTGGAAAGATCGCCAAGACTGGTTTTTTGCGATAGATATGGGCATTTACTACAGCTATACACCTGAAATCCGCCCAACAGCTATAGTCCCCGATGGTTTTCTAAGTATTGGTGTACCAAGGCGCAGAAATAATAAAGGACGCTTAAGTTATGTATTGTGGGAAGAAAATCACATTGTCCCTTTAATAGTTTTTGAAGTAGTTTCCCAAGCTTACGGCGGCGAATACGACACTAAGTTTGTCAAATATACTCAATTAGGGGCAGAGTATTATGTCATCTACAACCCAGACTATTTCAAAAGAGATAAGCACGAAGTTTTAGAAGTTTATCGCTTAGTAGATGGAGCTTATGTCAGACAAATAGGCGATCGCATCTGGATACCTGAAATTAATTTAGCCATAGGTACAGGGCAAGGTAATCATCAAGGATGGACGAGAGAATGGTTGTACTGGTACGACTTTGAAGGATATAGATATCTATCCCTTGAGGAACGAGCCGAAGCATCACAGCAACAAGCCGAAATCGCCCAACAACAAGCAAATCAAGCACAGCAACAAACTGAAATCGCCCAACAACAAGCCGAAAATGCTCAACAAGACCTAGAATTGCTAATAGCCAAATTACGAGAACGAGGAATAGATCCAGATAGGTTATGAAAAAGTGCGATTACTTATTAAAGTAGGTAAGGTTAAGGTAAAAGCAGTTTGGTTAGAGGGGGTCAAGTTAAGGATTAAATCGCCCCCATGCGCTCTAGCAATTTCTCTAGACAAACTAAGTCCGAGTCCTGTCCCTTCAACTCCAGAGCGCGTCCTAGCCGGATCTCCACGATAAAATCGCTCAAAAATTCGTTCGCGATCGCCTTGTAAAATATTTTTAGAAGAATTAGTAATCGTAATTAATAAGCTGGCTTTTTGTTGGGTTGCATTAATGCGTATCCAGCCATCGACAAGATTGTATTTAATCGCATTGGTAACAAGGTTTTGCACAACTTGGGTAAGTAAAACGCGATCGCCTAATACGTGCAGTTGAGCAGTAATATCTGTTTGTACCTTCAATTGCGGTGCTAATAATTCTATATCTTCCTCTACTTGCGCCAAAATCTCCGACAAGTTTACTTCTACTCGATGTAAGTTCATTCGTCCAGCATCAGCTAAAGAAAGTAACAAAAGTTTTCGCACAATTCCACTCAATCGCCGCACTTCATCTAGTAAACTACTTAGGCTTTGCTGCATCTGAGATTCAGGTTCAGCTTGTTGTAAGTTGCGTTCTAGTTCTCCTTGCAAAATTGCCAAAGGTGTTTTTAGTTCGTGAGCAGCATCACCACTGAAGCGAGAAGCCTGCTTAAAGCTACGTTCTAGGCTCGCTAACATCTGATTAAATACCGCAATCAATTCTACAAATTCTACATCCGTTGTATCAATGGGAACTCGTCTATCTAGTCCTTTGACGGTCACGTGTTTAATTGCCTCTGTCAATTGCCCTATAGGACGCAAAGCATTACCCGACAACCACCACGCCCCCCCAGTAATCAAAAATAGGACAATAAGTATGGAAATTAAAAAGATATTGCGAATTGCTGCCATTTCACTATCAATGGTTTGAAGATTAACAGCGATCGCAATTTGATTAGCAGGAAATCTCGCCGCACCAACGCGCCAAGTTTGTGTTGATGTATATTGAGTCACAAAGCGGGGCGGGAGTCTCTTACGGGGCGGAAAAACATCATTTCGCGGTCTTCCTGCTTCGATCAAGGGGCGTGTCCCTGCTGGCAACTGGAGGCTATCTGCCTTAATTTCTAAGGGCCAATTATCAGACTTATAAAGAGTATTATTCTCGTTATCGTTGACTAATAGCGCAATCGTTGTATCTTCATCAATGCCAAATAGGCGCGGTAAGGGCAAAAAGTGCTTAGAGCGATTGACTCTCATCAACTGGCTTTTGATTGCTTCATCAAGGCGACTAACTTTAGCTTGATAAATTAGCCACCAAGAAGTCATGCCAAATCCTATTAGCGCACTACCTGCTAAAACCGCCGATGCTAAAGCTAGGCGAGTACGAAAAGAACGCATCACGTTTATCAATTTTCCTCTTGGCGAAACCGATAGCCCACCCCTCGCACGCTTTCTAGCCAAGGCGAACCCCCAATCGGATCGAGCTTTTTGCGAATACGTTGAACGCAGACATCGACAACATTTGTAGTGGGATTAAAGTCGTAGCCCCAGACGTGTTCTAAAATTTGGGTGCGGGTAAAAACTCGTCCAGGCGATCGCATTAGGTATTCAAGCAGATTAAATTCGCGGCTAGTGAGTTCTACTACTTGGCGATCGCCAGTGACTTCTCGCTTAATACAGTCTAGTTTAATTGCACCCGCACTTAATATATTTTGGCGATCGCCATTGCTGCGGCGCACTACTGCATGAATCCGGGCGACTAATTCCTCTACAAAAAACGGTTTGGCAATATAGTCATCTGCGCCAAGATTTAGCCCATCAAGGCGATCGTCTAATTCATTACGCGCAGTAAGCAAAATTACCGGAACATTGCGTTTTGCTCGGCGCAAGCTTTTAAGAATTGCTAGCCCATCTTTGCCAGGAACCATAATATCTAGCACAAGAGCGTCATACTCGTTATCTAGGGCGCGGCTATAGCCTTCATCGCCATTATCGCAATAGTCAACAACAAACCCGTATTCCCTCAGTCCTGCATTAACAAAGTTAGCGATCTTTGCCTCATCTTCAACAAATAAAATGTGCATCCATCTCACCTACAACTTCAATTGTATATTCCCTACTTCCTGACTTAAATTACAAAAATGTAATTTAGATTTAGGTCAAACTGTAATTTTTATAGGGCTTAATTAAAACATGACACTTATCCAAAGGTTTGACGCTCATGAAAATTAATCGCTTATTAGTAGTTTCTGCTGTATCTGTACTGATTGGCGGAGGAGGGTTCATCACTAGCAAAGCCCTAGCAGACCAGTTTTTAGTAGCCCAATCAGCCCCCTCAATGGAGCAACGCGAATCAGGAGAAGGAAAACGAGGGGGTGGAAAACTTGACCGTCTAAGCGGCATAACCGAAGCACAGAAGACTCAACTGCAACAAATTAAATCTGCTAGTCGCCAACAAATTGAAGCTATCCCCACCGCCGCGCAAAAAGCCCGAATGGAAGCAATTCGCAACGATACTAAAGCTAAAATGGATGCAGTTTTAACTGCCGAACAAAGGCAACAACTAGCACAATCATCACCTGCTAGTGGAGAACGAAAAGGTCGCGGTTATCCTAAAATCAGTGGACTAACTGATGCTCAAAAAACTCAAATGAGAGAAATTCGCACTGCAAGCCGTCAGCAAATGGATGCGGTACTTACAGCCGAGCAAAAAGCCCAAATGGAAGCAATTCGCACCGATACCAAAGCTAAGATGGATGCAGTTTTAACGGCGGCTCAGAGGCAAGAATTAGAGCAGATGCGCCAGAAAAAACAAAACCGTCAACAAAAGCAGTCTTAACTATTGCTGTGGTGCGGAAGGAAAAGCTTTACCTTCCGCGCTGTGGAGATAAATTAATGCTCTCTGTTACTGAAAATAAACGGGGGTATGCTACAACCTTTGATATTGGGCTACAAATGGTGCGAAAGTGCGAAGCTCTGCGAGCTTGTGGCTCTATCGCTCTCAATTGAGCTACAGAAGTTCTCTGTTAGACAAAATATATTAGCAGAGAGCGATCGCGTAATTGAAAATTTAAGCTACTGAATTTCTAGCAAGATTCTGTTGACGGGTTTTTTCTGTATGAGCTTTTCTCGATAATACTTGTAGATTATCTATAGTTGATAGTCCACCCTTAGCCATAGGCTTGATGTGGTCGATTTGAAAGTCTAATCTTCTTTTACTTTTAACTCCACTAATGGCACAAGTTATATCTCCATTAGTATCTGTATGTTTTGCATAGATTGAGTCTTTTAGTTTCCTGTAATAGTCAAAATCTCTCTCTTTAATTTCGGACAAAGGTAGACTGTGTATATCTACGCGATCATGCTCTACACTTGCTTTTATATGTGTTTGCTCGTACTTTTCAGGCTCCTCAATTTTATAAATTTCAATGTCAAGTTGTTGTTTAAAATATCGTTTTTCGTAACCAAACAATACTTGCCAGAAATTTTGCCTGTTTTCCCAAAGAGAATTAACATACTCGGTTCTTGCTACTCCACCTAAACCCTTGTCATAAATATGACTTGCCACTTTGGCTAAGTCGCAATCTTTACGATTTTTGAAAGCTAAAAAGTCTGGCTTCTTTTCATTTTGAGCATAATAGCGCAGGATGTTTTTAATATCTTCATCTCGATAGCCAGTTAAACTATGAAAATTTGCGAAATATTCTATTTTGACTTTAGTAAATAAAGCCTCTAGTTCCTGAGAATTTAGTTCTTCTCTATCACCTATAGTTAGCGATTCAAATAGAGATGATAGATCGTTAATAAAGTCTTCATAAGCCTGTTCAGTGTCATCATATAGTAACACTTCGTAATTTTTATTACCTAAGTCCTCTTGTAATTCTAGATGTTCAAGAATAGAAAACTTATAAATACCCAGAGGCATTCTCTTTAAGAAATCTAGTTTTTCTAATGCAAAAGTGTCAATCGTTGTATCCATCATTACGGCGAATTTTTCCATTTCTTCAATGGAAATCAACCGGACAATAGAAGTATCTCTTTCCTTAGTAGTTTCGCTAAACGTACCTTCGCTTTCAATCAGCTTTTCAGGGTTTACCCAATTAATTTTGTTTTTCCAGTCATCAATAAAGCTAACAATAAAAGCTTCTTTTGTACCCCCAGCTTTCTCACCACGCAAAGCTCTACCGATCATTTGCGTCATAAAAATTGTGGAAGTGGTTGGGCGAGTTAGAAAAACGGTTTGCAAGTTGGGTAAATCTACGCCCTCTGTCAAAATGTTGACATTTACTAACACATTAGTTTGACCATTTCTAAACTCTTGGATGGCTAAAGCATTAGTTTTACCAGAAATTTTAACGCCTGTAGCAGCATCTGTAATATCAGCTAAGACAAGCTGCGATTTAAAATTAATACCTCTAGCTTCTCCCTTTTCATTAAAAAGCCCATTTAAAGCGCTCGCATGAACTTTGTTAATTGCAAACACTATTAGCTGTTTGTATTTCTCTATATTGTTGAAATACTGATCGACAATCTGATTATTTCGCTCACAACTTGTAGCAATTCTTATAGCGATATCTTCAGGAATGTTATCAAAAGCTTGAATTGCTTTAATATGCTTTGGTAATAGGTCGTTGTATATCTCTAACTTAGTAGGTAATTCTTCAAATATAGGATCAGCTAAAATACCTATGGTAATTAAGCTTCTCAAATCTTCCTTGAAAATAATATCATCAGGAAAAATTTGCTTTAACAAGCCTCCTTCATCTATAGCAGTTCTAAAAGGCGTAGCTGTTAAACCTAACATTTTGAAAGTTCTGGGCTTACTTTCTTCTAAAGCATGAATAACCTTACGATAGGTTTTAGCTGTAGCATGATGTGCTTCATCTACAACTAAAAGAACTTCATCTAAATTATTCGCCCATTTATTTAGTAGATAATCCATACCACTATTGAGACTATCTTTGCTGGCAATAATAATGTCATCTGTAGCTTGAATGTTTACAGGTATATCATGTTCGTTACTACCTGATATGATGCGATATCTAAAATTAGTGCGATCGCTCAGTAACTCAGAATAAGAACTATCCACAATTGTATTAAACGCTTGATTTAATAACTCATGACGATGGGCAATCCACAGCACTTTTTTATGCTTGTTTATAAAATTCTGCAATAGCCAATGGACAGCCGTTAAAGTTTTACCACCGCCAGTAGGAAGGACAAGTAAACCTTTGAAAGGAGAGCGATTTATAATATTTAATTTTTGAATTGCTGTATTTTGATGCTGATACAGGGATTTAGGTAAACTTCCCGACTTTACTTGTATTGTCCCCGCCGATCCAAGTTCAACAGTTCTATTTTCTGCGATTATCATAATTTTTACCAAAGTAGCTACGAATTTGCTAGATCCTAAGCTGGCTCATAGTAAAAAAACGTCAGAAATTTCACCGATCTTATTTCTTCTTATTCCTCTTTTGCGGTACGTTACTTAGGAGCTACCGAAAACCCCCGCCGAATAGTTTTATTTTCAGCCAATTATACTTGAAAAGTAATGCGATCGCGCATTTCCCCGCTTCTTACTTCCAAAGTCCAACTACCCGGACGTAAAACCCAGTAAAGCCCCTCATCTGCTAACTTTTCCCCATTCATCCACCACTCTACAGGCTGTTCTTGTAAAGCTGCTAACTTCAATTCCAACCTCTGCTGTGGCGAATTTGGATACACCAAAAAGTTGTCGCCATTGCGGGGAGAAACTATTTTCAAACCGTCCGCCGTTACAGACTGCGATCGCAGGATTTAGATCCGTAGGATCGTTAGGCAAAACCGCTAAAATAGTAGCTTGGGCAAGATTTAGGTCACTTGATGGCAGGGCAAAATAAACTCTTGAAGCTGCTTCAACACCGTAAATATTGCCTCCCATTGGCAAGCGATTAATATAGGCGTGTAAAATTTCATTTTTATTCATACCAGCAGCTAATCGCCAAGAGTGTCAAATTTCTTAGCTTTTTCCCCACAAATTGCGCGGATGCAGCTCTAACATTCGTGCCAGTTGCATTGTAATTGTAGAAGCCCTAGAGACAAGCAATAGGGCGCAAATTGCCTCTACTATTCTTCGCCCTATTGCCCGAATTTCTAGCGCCCCATGCTGATAATATTGCCCATCTTCTGCGGCTATAATGGCATGAATAAAGTGGGAGGAAACCTGGGTTAGAGATACAACCGCCGTTTGCTCTTGGCTTTGAGTCAACAATGTTCCTAAAGGAAGCCTTTGCCGACTAATTAATTCAACCGATTGGTCTTCTTGGGTTAGATTAGTCGCATAAATGGGAAAGATATAAGGTAGAAATCGCCAAAGTAAAAAAATTGCCATTAAAATCAATATCGCTTGCTTTACTCTTTTAAAAACCTGCCTTGAGCCTTTAGTTAGTTGTTTGACTGCTCCCAGGCGACTTTACTCACTGTATTCGATGCTGATAAAGACAAAATAACTGCTAAAACTGTTGCCCACCAAAACTAAGTAAGTTTAACCAACTACAGTGCGATCGCACTGTAGCAAATATAATAAGTCTAGATTAGGCAAAGAAAACTAAAGCAATTGCCGGGCGATTTTTTACTTAATTTTTTTTTCTGATCGATGCGAAACCTATGCAAAATGATGTAGCAGCAACAATCCAATGTTCCAACCAAGCCTGCAAAGCAATTAATAATGACACCGATAAATATTGTCAGCAATGCGGTATGCCCCTAACCAAACGCTACTTGTGGGCTGTAGGTGCAGGAACAACACTTAAAGTTGGCGACATGGTTCAATCGCGCTACCTGCTGATAGGCGATCGCATTTTTTTGGATACCTTACCCATTAATCCCCCAGAAACTCGCTCCTCGGATATTTCTTACGATATTAAACCTTACTTAAGACTTGTTCCCTATCGCCTCCACATACCTCAAGTCTACGCCCAGATACCAGCAGATAAAGAACCTGAATCAACCAAAATATTGCTCCTAGAAGACACTGCTATTTATGGCGTGGGAGAAATAGCAGGGCAACTAATGCCACAATTAAGCACTGTATGGAAAGATGCCACTTCCTTGCGCCAATTACACTGGTTATGGCAAATTGCCGGACTATGGCAACCTCTATGCGCTGAAGGCGTAGCGTCAAGTTTGCTTGACGAGGAATTAGTAAGAGTTGAAGCATCGATTATCCGCCTCTTGCAACTCAGGCTTGATTTTGCCGGAATGCCGCCGACACTTGCTCAATTAGGAGAATTGTGGCATCAACGGATAGCCCAGGCGAAACCAACTATTAGGGAGTATTTAGAGCAGCTTTGCTACGGTTTAATGATGGGAGAAATTAGCCACCCAGATGATTTAGTTATCAGCTTAGAAAAAGCCCTAGCCGACTGCGGAAAGTCGCTCTCTTACAATCTAACTACTAGCACCCTTACCGATAAAGGTCCCAGCCGTCAGCGCAACGAAGATGCCTGCTTTCCCCCTAGCGGAACGACTACAACTGTTGAAAAATCTGCCCCGATCGCCTCTACATTAACTATTGTCTGCGACGGCATTGGCGGACACGAAGGCGGAAATGTTGCATCCAACCTAGCTATTGAAACTATCTCTGAGCAAGTAAAGCAACTAATATTAGCCGAACCCGAAAACAGCGAGAACTCACTAATCGGCGCTTTAGAGCAAGCAACTCACGCTGCTAATGACCGAATTAGCGATCGCAACGATAGCGAAGATCGCACTGGTCGTCAACGGATGGGGACAACCTTAGTAATGGCTTTAGCTCACCAGCAACAAATGTACCTCACTCATGTCGGCGATAGTCGCGCTTACCTGATTACCCGCACTGGCTGCCATCAAATAACTCTAGATGATGATGTGGCGGCGCGGGAAGTACGACTAGGCTATTCCCTTTACAGCACTGCTATCCTTGCGCCTTCCTCCGGATCGTTAATTCAAGCTTTAGGCATGAACTTAGTTCTGCATCCTACCGTAAATCGATTTATTTTAGATGAGGATTGCGTATTTCTTTTATGTTCTGATGGCTTAAGCGATTATGATCGCGTCGAACAACATTGGGATACAGAAATTTTGCCTATTCTTGAAGGCAAAACCCAAGTAGCGGAAGTCACCGCTCGACTCGTCGAAATTGCCAATACTCATAACGGTCACGATAATGTAACCGTTGGTGTTATTCACTACAAAGGCAATTTTGTAGAGCCTCCTTCTCCCCTTAATCACTCTTTGGCACTTTTTGCCCCAAGTCCCGCAGAAGAAACGATTGCGGAAGCACTCCCCCACACCCCGGAACCTATAATAGAGTTGCCTGCTACTATACCTACAGTACAAGTCACAACAACCAAAAACTCCACGCCAAAGACAATAATTGCTGGACTTATTTTATTGTTGGGTTTGGGTGGAGTTGCTTATTTATTTATAGGACCGCTCCAGAACTTATGGAAACCTAAAGTTAGTTCTACGATAACTACAACAGAACCCGGCTTTTCGCCGGAAGTTGACCTAAAATCAGTATTTCAAATTAAAAAACCCGTCGGAGTAACAGTTAGCCAAATCGATGGATTATCACTGCGCCAAAAACCAGAAACAAATTCTAAAGCCGTGGTAGGAATTTTTGCTGGTAGCATTGTACAGGTAGCCGAGCGCGTAACTACCTTAGATCGGCAAAAATGGCTATTGCTCAAAGTCTGCGCCCGTCAGACCCCAGGGCAAGATTTGAGTGGTTGGATACCGGAAACTGAAATAGTTGCGGCAGTCGAAAAAGCTCCCGCAAATACCTGTTTTGTTTCCTCAAATACCCCACAATCCCCGGCTAATACTCCTGGCGTTGAGTTGCCAAAATAGCTAAAAAATTTTAATATTACCAATCAGACTGGTTCATCACCTACCCGCCCAAAGCTTACCTAAATTGCTAGCAAAATCCACAATAATTTTTTAAGAGCGTATCTGTAAAGTATTAGCAATAATCAGAACAACGACCGAGTTGTACCTATAGCCGATGAAACGCAAACCTTATCCCACGGATTTGACTAATGA
>NZ_PVWN01000088.1 GCF_003003885.1 Chlorogloea sp. CCALA 695
ACTTAGTAATTAATTGGAATAGAAAGCTCCGTAATAAAGGAAATAAAGTTCTTACAAGTTAAATGTCTATCAGCTTACACGCCACAATGGGGTCGAATGATTTCACAATCGAGTCCCCCGGTTGATAAATCTGCACAGGTAGCCCTGTGCCACTAGCACTCAAAATGAAGCCAGATTCTTTAACTGGTGGAAAGCAAGTGATGCCCATCTGCTTCAATTGAGAAGGAATCGTATCAGTTAATTCGATATCTGTTCGGGGTTTACCTTTACTATCAAGTCCTAACAAATTACGGTGTGCAGCAAATTTAGCCGCGTTTACTCTAGAAGGTACAAATCCTAATATCTCTGGTTTTGGACGTAGCCGAAGAGCTTCTATTTTCTGATAAAACCAATTGACCATTCCTGCTGCGCCAAACGAGTCCTTATACTCCGGCTTTAAAGGAACCAAGACATGGGTTGATGCGGCGAGAGCAATTAATCCCATTGGTTCTAGGGATGCAGGGGTATCTAAGATAACAACATTCGCATTAAAGGGGTAATCTTCCAACCTGTCTTTGAGGATTTCATACTTTCGTTCGTAGAGATGCAGACTACGGATAATTTCTTTTAGTGGTGCGCCACCTGGAAGAAATTGGATGTTATCCACATAATCCTTCCAGATAGCGACTAAAGGATAGTTACCGTCAAAACCTGCATCGAAGATGGCAGCAAGAGATTGTTCTCTCCCATACGTTGTCGTTTCTCCTGTAAATAGACTTAATGAGCCATTTTGATCTAAGTCGATTAAAATAACCTTATACCCCTTCTTTCCTAAAGCATAGGCTAGGTGGATGGCTAGTGTTGTCTTACCCGACCCTCCAGCATTGCTCTCGATTGCAATTCTGATTTGTTGAGCAGCTTTAGGCATAGCAAATTACTCTGTACTATAACGTTAAGATACAGGCAAATGTACCTTAACGTTATAGTACAGAAATCGTTCAAATTGTAACTAAGCGAGTTTTAAGTGGAGTTCTGTTTTCCAGTATTCCAGTGACGATTGGAACTATCTGTAAAGCTTTCCGCCTTTGGCAATTGTGGCAGGGTCAAAAGCTTCTAATTGCTAACACTCGAACTATCGTACCTAGACAAAAGCTCCTGAATAGCGTGTTGTGGTTGATGCTCCTTTTTTGGTTAAGTAATTTGCTCATGCTTTTGCTGCTACCCTGGCGCCTAATTTCACAGCAGACTTAATCATCAACCCTCTACGCCTAACCTGTTTCTTATTGAGCAGCCTGAATTTGTTTCTGTCCAGATTTTGAATGTTTAGACTGCTGGGTAGTAGTCAAGCGGCGGCGGACACTGTTTAATAACATTCAAACCCTGCTATACCGATTAAATAAGCTTCGCTCTATCATAGAAAATAGGTACAGAAACCAACGGAAGTCACTACAATCATTAGCATCTAACATGAAGAAGACAAAAATCAGAAAGACTCATGGAATTTGTAATGGAGCCGCTTGCATAGGTCGGACGCAAATCCCAGTTTGGAAATTGATCGCCTTGTGTAACGATGGATGCTCAGAAGAAAATTTGTTGAGTGATTACCCAGATTTGACCAAAGATGACTTGAAAGCTGCCCAAATTTACTACACTCAAGAACGCGCTGAAATTGACGAAGCGATCGCATCTCAGAACTCTAATGTTTAAATTGCTCAATTGACCTAGCTAAATATTTTAAAGTAATGGCTTTAATTCCCTGTAAAGAATGCGGAACTCTCAATAGTTCTGAAGTAGAAATCTGTTTAAGCTGCGAGTACCCAGTCAAAGGTCGCCCGAAAACGAATTGGCTTAAATGGTTGGCGGTGCTACTGGCACTAATCTTTGTGATCCCCTTAGCTCTATATACGATTGGAACAGTTAGCACCCAGACTAACGTTCAGCCATCCAGTCCTCCTGCTAAATAGATTTGGCAGTCACGTATTTCAGCCCTAATTAAACAAGTGTGGAGAGACATGAAAAAACTCTCCTAAAGCTTTTGCCAATTCTTATCAATATCTTTATTACCGTTTACTACTTCGATTGCAGGCGATTGCCTACGGCACTGCTGGAAGCAATCGCATTTGAGGTAGTCTAGAATCGTATATAACTATCCTAAAATGCTCAAACTGTAATCCTTGCAATCCTTTTCACCTTCTTTATGAATGCTAAGAATATCCTCAAGGTCAAGCGCCCACTTAAACCCCAAACCCCGCCACCATTGAATGATTCTGCCATTGAAGAAGCCGTCGATTTCTCCTAGCCGTTCGTAAAGCAGGCCTGCCAGAAAAAAGTTACCTCCTTGCTCTAGCAGTTGGGCTTTTTTGTGGGAATCTAGTCCCTTGGGAGAGGCTGATTCTAGGGCAACCAAAGCTTGACCAAAGGCATTGGCTTTTTCAAACAGCACAGATGCGGCGAAGTAATCTTGAGCTTTTTCCGCTTGTAATCCAGCTTCAAGATAATTGCCTGCGGATTCTTCTAGCAAGCTCCAGCGTTTAAATATATCTATTGAGGATTGACTCTCAGACCGTTGTAACTCCGAAGTCAACGCCCATCGAGCGGTTCTGACGGCTTCCGCTAAAAGGTGCTGTGTCCGTTCAGCCTCCGCCGCTTGAGATTTTTCTTGCCAAGCGTCCTCTACTAATTTCAACAGGCAAACAGCAGCTAAAAATTCTTGGCAATCGATTTGCGCTCGAACGGTGGTTTCTAAGGTTTGCCGAATATCTTGTATCCATTTTGCACTGATTGACGGACGACATTGGATTGCCTGCCCTAATGCTCCTAACTGCTGATGACAGTTGCTAACCTGTTCAAGATTGCCTGCGCTCTGAAAGTGCCTTAATGCTTCTATAAAATTATTTTCCTGCCAAAAACTCTCAGCGACTTGCTGATGAGCCTGGGCGCAACTTCATCTCCTAACTGGTTCGATAGTGTCAGGATGCGAAAGGCGATTTCTATTTCTCGACTTGCCAAGGGTTTAAGGTAGCTAATTACACCCCGGTAGTCTCCAACGGCTTCTGCTATTTCAGAGGCTTCAATGGGGCGATCAAGAATTGCATAAACTTGATGTATTTGGGGTAATTCTTTCAGTTGCAACTGCCCTAAAAACGCTTTCCAAGGGGCGACCAGTTGAAACGAATGATGTTCTAAAAACGTGCTGAGGATTTGGGAGAGTTCTTCCACATTGAGGGTATCTTCCCTCCGCCGTTTGACTAACTTCGCTAAGAGCATATTGCTATCACCTATCAGTCCAAGTTGACGACAAATCTGCTGCTGGATTTCTCGAACGGAAGAAGGTTCATTTAATCGGTGAATAATTCGCCAAGCCGCATCAAGATTTTGAGAGGTTTGCGGCTTTGCTTCTAGCAAAAATGACAAGGCTTGTCCAATCGCTGGACTAAAACTGTAACCTTGTTCGCCGAAAAGCGGATCGAATTTGAGAATAACTTGAGCAAGCTTGGTACGATCGCTATTTTTTGCTAAAGATAACGCTTCTGTATAAGTTTTCCAAGCCTTTTCTCTACTTGGAGAATTCGCAAGTTGTTGTTGCAACTTTTCGCAAGTCTTGGCTAACCGATCGCTTCTTAGCCGCGATCGCTGTAACTTTCTCCAAAGCGCGGAAAGAGCAATGCACAAAGCTTGAAAGAATTGCTTTAAATTCAAACGCCAGTTAGCCATTTGCTTCTAATAAGTTGAATAAAGAAATTCTATAGCATTTATTGTGTTTGAGTATTCCAAAAGTAAGAGAAGTCGGACTACTTTTACAAACTTCATCCCTGCTACGGACAACATAAGCAACTAAAAACTGCTGCACTAAAGTAGGAGTGTTACCACTTTTGGGCAATGACAGACCAGGTTTTAATTCTTGGAGGTCGGGGACGGATTGGCACCAGTGTGGCTCAAGCATTGCTACCCATACGCGATCACAAATCATAATTACTAGCAGAAACCCAACGGCGGGGAAGGCTGTCAGCGCCCAACTTCGCTATCTCCGCTACTTTATTGCCGTTGCAGACGAACAGAGCTTTAGCCGCGCGGCAGAGCGATTGCATATTGCCCAATTAACTGCTGTTTGGCGGCACGATTATTCATCTCCTATCTTGCTGCAATTTCTCAATATTATTAAAACTCTCTCAATTTCTCAGACTGAAGTTGCCTAGTTAGCTCGACTTTGGCGAACAACCGAAGGCTTTATGTTTGCTGAGTTTGTCCAAATTGCGATCGCTCTTCCGCCATATTACTATCCCCGTAACTTACATAACCTAATCTCATGAGAAGTTTTAATTATGGTAATTGCCAAATTTTTAGTTTACCGTCATAACTCCCACTTACTAGAGTTCGTTGATCGGGGCTAATGTTGAGGAGCTTAATTGTATAGGTATGCCCAAGCAGGGTGTTGTCTAGCTCCCCAGTCTGCAAATTCCAAACTTTTATCGTATTGTCGCTACTACCACTGACTAAAATCTGGGCATCGGGGCTAATAGCTAAGGAAGTAACTGAATCTGTATGTCCCAAAAAGGTGTTGTCTAGCTCCCCAGTCTGCAAATTCCAAACTTTTATCGTATTGTCGCCACTACCACTGACCAAAATCTGGGTATCGGGGCTAATAGCTAAGGAAGTAACTGAACCTGTATGCCCCAAAAGGGTGTTGTCCAGTTCTCCAGTCTGCAAATTCCAAACTTTTATCGTATTGTCGGCGCTACCACTAACTAAAGTCTGGGCATTTGGACTAATAGCTAGAGAATTAATTAAATCAGTATGTTCGCTAGGGATAGTTTTTTGTGCTTGTGACTGCAAATTCCAAATTGCGATCGCATTGTCGGTACTGGCACTTACTAAGGTACGTCCGTCAGAGCTAATAGCTAAGGCATTAACTGGGTAGCTATGCCCTGTAAGAGTCTTTTGTAGCTTACCTGTATTCAGATTCCAGATTTTTAGTTCTCCGTTATTAGTTCCACTGATCAAAGTCTGCACGTCAGGGCTAATAGCTAGGGGATCGGCGGGATAGCTAGAGCCAGTTGAAATCTTTTTTACTTCTTTCGTCTTGAGGTTCCATAATCCGAGTGTGTTGTCAGAGTTTCCAGTTGCCAAAGTTTGTTGATTAGAACTGATGGCAAGGGAGCTAACCCAGTTGGGCGCTACAGAAATCGTATTTTTCAGTAAGAGTCGGCTTTGCATTCCTGTAATTGCAAAGAGTTGATTGAACGGAGACAATTTATATTGAAAATATCCATAGGTTTGAGTTCCTACTACTCCCACAAGGAGAACGCTACATAGTCCGAGCGATATTTTTTTAAACTTAGGTTTTTGATTTGGGGTAGTAACTTGTCTGGGGCTAGTTAGGGAAGATGAGCTTTGAGTAGTGATTGGTTCTGTAGGAACAGATTGAGTATTTAAGTCTGATAAGACATCCTCTGCTGATTGATAGCGTTGCTCGTAGTTTTGGCGCAGGAGCTTATCTATAATCAATTCTAATTGTTGGCTTATAGGCGATCGCAAATGTTTTCGCCAATTTAATGTCCATTCATAGCCTTGCTGCTGAAATAGTTGATGGGGCGAAACTCCAGTCAACAAGTGAACGCAGGTAGCACCCAAGCTATATAGATCGCTAGCAGGATAAACTTTACCTTTCTGCAATTGTTCTGGCGCTGTATAGCCGTAAGTACCAATATTAGTTCCTCTTGTTAGGTTTGTCTGTTCTAACTGCTTGGCTATGCCAAAATCAATTAGGACTAAAGATACTCTCTCCTTCCCTTCAAGTTTTTGTTGAGGAGAAAGTACAGACATAGGAAGACAACGCATGATATTTTCTGGCTTAATATCTCGGTGAATTACTTGATGAAGGTGGACAAATTGTAGGATATGTAATAACTCATTCAATAGTTGCCGAATTTTTTGTTCGTTAAAAATTCCCCCTTTTTGCATTTCTTGGAACAAGTTTTGTCCTTGGATGTACTGTTGGACTAAATACAGACACTCATCTTGCTCAAAATAAGCAAACAAAGTTGGGATTTGTGGATGTCCGCCTAACTGTTTGAGTTTTTCTGCTTCTTGCTTAAACAACTGCTCTGCTTTCTGGAGAGCCTGGATACTCTGTAACTTTGGTGCTAACTGTTTAATTACGCAAAGTTCGTTGAGGTTATCTTTATCTTCTGCTAAATAGGTTCTGCCAAATCCTCCTGCCCCCAAAAATTTGATAGGGTAGTAGCGATTTTTTAAAGTCGCTAGGTGCTTTCCACAATTTTGGCAATATTTCGTATTGTCAGGATTGAGGGGTAGAGAGCAATCGGGATTAAGGCAGCATTGCATAGTTACACCAAGTAATAGAGGTTAGAACCAATAATAAATGTCTCTCACGATCCCAGCTAGTAATTAATTTCATGGAGATGGTAATGCTTGCAACTGACTTAATGCTTACTGCACTTGTTGATACGCTTTTGGGTTCCCTTGTTGGCGGAATAGTTGCGCGGCTGTTTGTAAATCTGCGATCGCGCTAGGGTAGTTTTTCTGTTCTTTGCGGAGATTACCTCGGTTGTTGTAGGCTAAAGCATCTTCCGGGTTAATTCTAATTGCTTGATTGTAATCTGCTTCCGCACCTGGGTAGTTTTTCTGTTCTTTGCGTACAATACCCCGGAGGCCGTAGGCTAAAGCATCTTCCGGGTTAATTCTAATTGCTTGATTGTAATCTGCTTCCGCACCTGGGTAGTTTTTCTGTTCTTTGCGGAGAATACCCCGGTTGTTGTAGGCTAAAGCATCTTCCGGGTTAATTCTAATTGCTTGATTGTAATCTGCTTCCGCACCTGGGTAGTTTTTCTGTTCTTTGCGGAGAACACCCCGGTTAAGATAGGCATCAGCATCTTCCGGGTTAATTGTAATTGCTTGATTGTAATCTGCTTCCGCACCTGGGTAGTTTTTCTGTTCTTTGCGGAGAAGACCCCGGTTGTTGTAGGCATCAGCTAATTGCGGGTTAATTCTAATTGCTTGATTGTAATCTGCTTCCGCACCTGGGTAGTTTTTCTGTTCAGTGTAGAGATTACCCCGATT
Organism: Chlorogloea sp. CCALA 695; assembly: GCF_003003885.1. Classification (GTDB taxonomy): domain Bacteria; phylum Cyanobacteriota; class Cyanobacteriia; order Cyanobacteriales; family Chroococcidiopsidaceae; genus Aliterella. The sequence continues at coordinate 7,060 of NZ_PVWN01000088.1, forward strand.
GTAGTAGGCTTCAGCTAATTGCGGGTTAATTCTAATTGCTTGATTGTAATCTGCTCCCGCACCTGGGTAGTTTTTCTGTATATAGCGGACACTACCCCGGTTGTTGTAAGTTAATTCACTCGGTTTAATATTAATCGCTTCATTAAGAGCCGCTTCAGCCTCTGCATATCGTTTTAATTCGTATAATACATTCCCTTTATTCACATAGAGGATAAAGTCTTGAGGATTATTATCCTTATCTGCTTGCTCCGCATTAATCTTAATCGCCTGCTCAATTGCGGCTAGGGCTTGGGAGTATTTTTTTAACCAGACAAGCGTACTACTTTGTTCGCGCCAAGCTTGATAATAATCAGGATTGATACCAATAACTTGCTTAAAAGTCGCTACTGCTTCAGGAAATTTTCTCTGAAACTGTTGTATTAGCCCTAGAGCATAATAAGCTTGATAGAAATCAGGATTTTTAGCTATGGATTGCTGCAACGCCGCCACCGCTTCGTCATATCTTTCTAATCGCCATAGTAAATTGCCATAATTTAGCCATTCATTCTCATCCCCTTCTATCTCTGGTTTTGTGGGGGTAAATGAGGGCTGATTGCGAATCGAACTAACTTCTGCATCTGTTAAAGTTGGTGATGAGGATGTTTCTACCTTCATCCATTGGGGTTTGAGTCCCGCCTTGGTTGCTAGTGCTAAACCTGTAGTAATTGGCACTCCCAAGGCATAGCCTAAATTCCGCTCCAGTTTTTCACTAAATTCTTCCCCTTCTGAACGACCACCAATGCCAATTACTCGCCCTTTAACATCTAGCAGTGGTCCTCCACTCATCCCTGGTAGAGACAGATTAGTGAATACTAACTCATAGCCATTACTTAAATTGGCAGTAGTGTCTTTTGTTTGAAAAAATCCATCGTTTTTATCAAAACGCACACCAGGGCTAAACTTGCGATGTCCCTTCTGTGAACCTGGAAATCCTGATAAAAATACCCAATGGCTTTTAGAATCTGACAGGTTATATCTAGCTAGAGTTGCTACGGGATATTCTTTTTGACTACTAAACTTGAGAATTGCTACATCTAGCCCTGCTTCCTTAACTATATCGTTAGCTGCAACTGGATGGGTTTCTCCGTCTGGGGTGAGGACAGTATATTGGTCTTGGTTTTCGACTACGTGAGAAGCTGTAAGAACATAGTAAATCTGTCCTTGACGAGCGATAATTACCCCAGAACCATTACCATTGTTTTTTGAGTCAATTCTCAAGGTAATCTGTTGAGCAATTAGGTCTACCTCTCCAGCTACTCCAGTCAAAGCTGATTGCTTGGGGACGGGTACAGGTTGAGGATTCTGATTACGCTCTTGGGAAGGAATTACAGCCTCTTGTGTTGGTAGTTGGGCTAAGGTCGCAATCGGTACGGCAAAACTAAGTTGGCGCAGTTGTTGGCGTACCTCGTTAGTAGGACTAGAACCATCTAAGTAAGTATAAGTATCGTTTAAGATTGCATTATTAAGTAAGCCATTGACTCCGATTAGTTCTCCCGATTGATTTAACAGTGGGCCTCCACTCATACCTTGTTTAATTTGGTTAGTGTAGCCAAGTTGATATCCCCCCGCTAAGGGTTTAGGGGCAATAAGGGAGATTTTGCCTGTGGTAATGAGTAGTTGTTGACTATCTATGGAAAACCCTGCGGCATATACGCTTTGATTTTCGGCTTTAGTGGTAGTGGTGGCCAAAGTAACGATACGATAGTTTTTTGGGGAGGAAAATTGTAATATAGCTAAGTCATTACCCTGGAGAGAATTACCTTTGTTGATGACGAGGGCGGAATAAATGATGCCATCGGGAGTTTGGAGGCGATAGTTACCTTTAGCATTAAGGACGTGGGCGTTAGTTAAAACTGTATAGTTTGTCCCTTGCTTGGCAATGAGGATACCAGAACCAAGTTCTCTATTAGTTAAGACTTTGACGGTAATAGCTTGGGCAAGTTGACGGATTTGGGTAGGGGATAAGCTCCTAGCAAGCTGAATAGAATCAGGATTGGCGGAGATAGGGTTAGTCAAAGCGACAGCAGTAATGGGCAGAATTAATAAGCTGCCCAACAGGGGGATGATACCTAGGTGTCGAAGATTCATTTGTTGGGTAATAGGTAATATGTCAGCAATTACCTATTAATTTTTAATTAATAGGTAATTGCATTTCTTAGGAAAAAAGCTTTATTCTTCCTCGATGGGAGCAGTTTGGAGAAATTTATCAATATCAATTTGATAATAAACTTGCTTGTCTCCAGAACTATGTTCTAACGGTGAACTACCACGTCCCCTCAGTGCGTCTTTAAGACTGGTGAGAACCACTAGCGGGTCATCATCTGGTCGCAGCGTAAGTAAAGTAGTATTGCAAGCCCCACCATTGTTACGCGCTGTGCAAATTACTGGTTGATTGTTAATTCTGCTATTGGTAATAAACTTCAAACTACCGTTGTTATAGGCAGTTTGCAGCCGGGCTGATATGTCCTGACACCGCTTTTGAGGCGTATTAGCCGGACTATTAAACCACTTATATTTCCAACGGATAATTGTTCTTTTCTGCCCTCCAGTCCAAGCATAAGTGGTGGGATAGCGCTTATTAGTCCGTTTATCAAAGCCTGTGGCACAAATAAACCGTACATCTTCACTCCCTTGGACTTGATTTACCATCGCCGTTACCCCAAAAGTAGTGAAGGCACAGCCAGCTAATAAGGCAATAATTGATTTAATTTTCATGGTTTTCACTTATTTATGCTTAATAAAACAGAATAACTTTTGAGTGCGTTCGTAAAAAATATTGCTTCTAAGTCTGCACTATTTAACAGATGCTTGCAAACTATATTTGCCTGTTTCTCCTACTTCAAAAGTGTTGGCAAATATAAAGTAGATCCCATCTTCTGGTAAAGTTGCACTTAATTTAGCATTAAAATTTGTGGGCGATATATCATCGTTTTGCGCTATTAGCTTTTCTTTGCCAGGAAGCAGCAAGTATAAAGATGGGTCAATTTGCCTACTATCCATTTCAATAGTTATTTGTTGACCCGCTTTACCTTCAAAGACATACAAATGAAAGTAGCTATTGTTTGGTAAAACGCGATCGCCTTTTTTGAGCGTTGTTTCTACTTTACCCCGATTAAAAACCAAGTCTTGAACTTCTCTTTTTGGATTGGGTTGTTGGCGCTGACTGATTAAAGGAGCATTTCCTCGTTCTACAGCTACCAAAAAAGGTTGGGCTGCTTCTATGGGAATTGCTAAACCAATGCCTATATAGCTGGAACTTTTGCCGTCGGTGATTATAGCGCTATTAATCCCAATTACTTGCCCTTGAGAATTTAGTAATGGGCCTCCAGAATTTCCGGGATTAATCGCCGCATCGTGTTGAATTAAGCTATTTTCCAAATCAATCCGGCTAACAATGCCATCGGTAAAAGTATTTTGCAGTGTCACACTTAAGGGTGTGCCGATCGCATATACTGATTGCCCCACGCGCACGGAGCGTGGACTTGCTAATTTTAGGGTAGGCAAGTTGCTTTGATTGCGAATCTTGAGGGCGGCTAAATCTAAACCGTTGCTGGCAAAACCAACTACATCGGCTAAGACTTGTTTGCCATTTGACAAACTACAGTGACGGTGGAAGGGCTACCTTGAACAACATGGGCATTGGTCAGAACTAGACCATCTGGGCTGATAATGAAGCCGCTACCATGTCCTAATCCTGTAGAAATTGCAACTACAGCAGGGCTTGCTTTTGCATATAACTCAATCCGAGTTTGTTCCTCAGAGTTTCGGCTCAATAAGAGTTTTGGGTGCTTGGTTTGAGTTGCTTTAGTAAGTTTGGGAGATTGGGCGAAAGCACCCATTGGCGCTAAACCAATTAAAGTTGTCCCAATTATCGCTGTTCCCAGCCAGAAGAATTTGTTGTTCATTTTAAGACCTGATGCAATGATGTAATTGAGCTTAGAATTAAAACTTGTCTTCATCAATTTGGCTCAATTCTTTAATTGTTAAGTATCTTATTCGACTTCACCCTAACAGTTCGAGATGTGAGGAAAACTTCACCAGGTTGTTATTCAGATGAGTTGTTTCAATAATTTCTTTGATTTCTACGGTCTCAAACGAGTAGATTATCTTGGCAATGCTTGCAATGCACTTAAGAGTTCTTGCGTTTTTTGATATGCCTCTATATTTTCTTGTTTGCGGAATAGTTGGGCGGCTGTTTGCAAATCTGCGATCGCACCTGGTTTGTTATCTAGATAGGCGCGGACGATCCCTCGGTTGACGTAGACTCCTGCGTCAACCGAGTTAATTCTAATTGCTTGAGTGTAATCTGCTTCTGCACTTGGGTAGTTTTTCTGTTCTGTGCGGAGAAGACCCCGGTTATTGTAGGCTTCTGCAAATTTAGGGTTAATCATAATTGCTCGATTGTAATCTGCTTCCGCACCTGGGTAGTTTTTCTGTTCTGTGCGGAGAAGACCCCGGTTATTGTAGGCTTCTGCAAATTCAGGGTTAATCATAATTGCTCGATTGTAATCTACTTCCGCACCTAGGTAGTTTTTCTGTTCACTACGGAGAAAACCCCGGTTGTAGTAAGCTTCAGCAAATTCAGGGTTAATCGTAATTGCTCGATTAAGATCTGCTTCCGCACCTAGGTAGTTTTTCTGTTCATAGCGGAGAGTACCCCGGTTGTAGTAAGCTTCAGCAAATTCAGGGTTAATCGTAATTGCTCGATTAAGATCTGCTTCCGCACCTAGGTAGTTTTTCTGTTCATTGCGGAGAATACCCCGGTTGTAGTAAGCTTCAGCAAGTTCAG
>NZ_PVWN01000089.1:0-2434 GCF_003003885.1 Chlorogloea sp. CCALA 695
GCTGTATTATCAATATTGAACTCTCGACATTCTTTGCCAACTTTGCAGGGAGACATACCAAAGGGAATATCAAACGGGATGAAATAATCCTTAAGTGAGAGTGGATCGATAAGAGGGACGCTTGATAATCCTGGAATATCGGCAATTTGAGCATTTTCCCAATCAGGAATTTGCTTTAATGCTACATTTTCAAGTCCAGGTATTTGAGAGATTGAATACTCAGTTTGGCTATTGCCAAGTTGACTAATAGTTCCTTGGATTCGGGGCGAGATTTCCTTGATCGCAACAGAGCCAAGAGCAGTATCAATGCCCTGCTGCTGGGCTAGTGCTTGAATTGGGGGAGACATTGATACAGGTAATTGCCCCAACTGCGGAATCAATGATACAAGCTGAGAAACTGTCAGATTTTGAACGGGACCAAAACTAGATAAGGGAGCATCAGTGACGCTTTGACCTGTTATGTCGCCGATTTGATTAAGTGATAAGTTTTGAAATTCAAAGGAATCAAGAAACATTCCCACCGTAAATAGTTGCTCAGGGGGAGTCCCAGGAGTCCAGGTAATACTTCCCCAGCCAGGAGCCGAAAAAGAACCATGAGATTGAATTGGTTCTATATCGTCGAAGGAAAATGTATTTGGGGTTAACTCGTTATCTGTTGGAGCATCGTTATCAATGACATCTACTTGCGCTTTCGTGGCGAAGGGTAAAGCAGTCACACCAATAATCAAAGCAGTAATTATTGCCAAGCACCTATGCACAAGCTCATCCCCCTGCTAGAGTAAGCAATTCATTGATTTTGTCTATACTCACACCCGCTCGTTTAGCCGCAGTATTGATGTCCTTCCCTGAGCGTAGGGTGGCGATCGCATCTTGTACCTTAGCGGCAATAGTCTTGTTGATACTTTTTTGTCGTCTAGCGATTATTAGTCCCCTTACTAAAGCATTAGCTTGGAGATGATTCTTAGCTGGGTTGTAAGTCAGCTTTGAAGCTCCCGTAACAGACGACTTGGGTAAAGGTGCAACTATTGGCGCGGGTTTGGTAACTTGCGGCTTAGATACAGGTGCAGTTTTTGATGTAGGTCTAGCGATGGCTGACTTGGACTCACGAGTGTTTTGAATTTGGTTATTGTCTGGCACACTTGGAGGAGTTGAATTAACAACTGGTACAGGCGTGATACTTGCAGTAGGTTTAGCGATGCCTTCGGCGGTTCGCTTTGCGACCATCGCCAACTTCGGCTGGTGAACGTTTTGCGTTGTCTTCTTAGGCGGTATGGTTACGCGAGGATTAGCAGCTAGAGGTAGAGAACTTGGGCGCAAGGCAACTGGTCGTCTAGCTTCAGCCTCCCAAACTTTAGCTTGTCCAAGTTGTACTAATTTAGCAACTAAATCAGCAGAAATTCCGGCTCTGTTGGCTGCCTTCAAGCTACTCATCCCACTTTTCATTAGAGCAAGATAGTTGCGAATACGTGCTTTTAATTGAGGATCGACCAATAAGGATTTAGCCTCAGCTTCTTCGACTCCGAGGGTAATAATGGTAGGTGTTACCCGATTACGCGCCACCGTACCTGTCTGGAAGGGACTATCGTTCGCATCTTCTTCTTCAATCAAGATTTTGCTAATGAGGCTGCGACCTGTCCCGATCGTGATTGGAAACGGATAAGAATGGTAATTTCCTTGAGCATCAACCGTTTCTACTGAAAGCATAGTAGTTTTGGCAGCAGGAATATCTTGAAAGTTAATTCCACTAGAGCGAAACAGCCGAATAACTGGACTAGGGAGATCATTGCAAGATTTAGTTACAAGGCAATGATCTACCACTATCCGGCTAGGGTCATCGATAGAAATTTTTGTAATCCTTTCATTTGTAGGAGCAAAATCGAGCAATACACCACCACCTTCAACATGAACTTTAATGGGGACGTTTCCCTCTTGAGCAGCAACAGATGAAACTCGCAGTACCCTTTGCGCCCATGCCGGAGAAAGTGTTGCGACCGATAAAACAAGAGATAGAGAAAAGGTTTTAATAATGGGTTGCATCTTTCTGAATGCCTTATAAATCTGGTAAAACGAACGGCTTATGCACTGAAATAGTAATGGAGCTACCTGCTTTAAGCACAAGAATTCCGTTACCCGATCCTGAGCGCTGTAACTCTTGTGCAGCATTACTGACTACATTTGTGGCGATATTTGCCCCAATTGATTTAAAGTAGCTGGAGTCACCAATCTCGACATTTTGGGACGCACCAAAGTTTGTTAATCCAGCACCGCCTGCAACTGTGCCAGCTAACCCACCAACAAATCGACGAAAACTACTACCCCCTGTCTTAGCAATTAGTGGAGCGTTATCAGAACCAGATAAAGCGATCGCTCCGTCAGGTAAAGGCATCTCCATGTCGCCAATTACAATCGCGGTTGGATTAAGGCGTACAACTTC
>NZ_PVWN01000089.1:2992-4395 GCF_003003885.1 Chlorogloea sp. CCALA 695
TGCTGCGATGAGTCTAACCTTTGAGAATTATTTGGCGAAACAGCAGGCGGCTTTGACAAGGTAGGTGAATTATACGCGCGAACAGGTGGGACTCTATAAGCAGTAGGTTTTTGAGTTGGTGGAGTGTAGGAGCGGCTTACCCGATAAGAGCTTTGGGTATAGTCTTCAGGAATATTTCTACGTGCCGTTCTAACGGGTGCTGGTGGACTGTAGGAGCGGCTTACAGTTTGATAGGGCGGAACGCTGTCTGTCCTTTCACTTGTGCGCTCTATGCGAGTATTTGGTTTAACCGTTGCCCCTTGACTCTTCTTTCTGGCGTTAACTCGCTCTTGTAATTTCTTTTGGGCATCTGTATCTTCACCTTCTGCTGCGTCGGAAAACTGCTGACGCATTCCATTGGTTGACGCATAGCTTGCCCATTCACCATCAGTAGCATCTTTAGGCTTATCTTCATCCGCCTCTTGCCTAACAGGAGCGGGTTTGGAAGACTTTGTACTTAAGTTGGGCTTAGGAATACCATCTTTAAAAACCCAGCCTATAGCCAACACAGCAGGGAGGACGCATAGAGCAACAATTATTCCTTTAAATTTAGGATCTTCCCACAGAGGAACTTTAGTGCGATCGCTATAGGAATCCTTGAATAATTCTTCTTCTTCTTGTATCGCTGGACTTTCAGTTGGAGCGACTGCTTCGGTGGGAGTAGGTTCGATAGTTGAAGCAGTTACTTCGGTAGAAGTAGATGTAGCAGTCAAATCGGGTGCATCAGTATTGATATCAACGCTACCCTTCTGTTGACTGCCAATGCCTGGGATTTCTGCCCCAGTCATTGATGCGAATTTAACTAAATATTCTTCTTTAGTAGGCATTAATTTATTACTCCTGTAATAGCTTAGTTGCGAGGAACGCCAGGAACTTCCTGGGCTGGTCCTACTGGCAGCATGGCATCAATCACAAAACCATCTTTGCGCCCATACCACACCAAGTCTTGACGCTTTTGGTCGTGGATAAAAAGTTGGGGGATAGGAGATGCTTTGCGAACGTAGATGTCCTGAACGAACTCGGCAATGTGTTTAGGCTTGACCCCTAAAGTTTCATTAGGAGAAAAAAGCACAATATCTGCCGCGACACGTACTTTCCAACGTCCCGTACTCACTTCAACCGGATATTGGATCTTGCCCCGGAGAATAAAACGGTAGATCGCCGCTAGGGATGGTTGTGCTGGATCGTTAGCAAAGATTTTTTTATCTACTTCCCCTTCTTTAATCGTTTGAGCAATTCCCTTCAACGTTGGTTCGCGGATTGGTTCGTCAAAGATGAATTGCTCATTGTAAAGCGGTGTGGGAACTAGAACGTCATCCCCTTTTGTAGCAGTTACAGATACACCAGAGTCCCTAATATATGAA
>NZ_PVWN01000089.1:4641-7224 GCF_003003885.1 Chlorogloea sp. CCALA 695
GCTTGGTTGCCAGAAAGAAGGTGGACAAAGCATTGAGAGTTTGCAATATTAGCAGCACTGCGACTGCTATCCCTAATCGCACTAAATAAGACGATAGCTGAGGTGCTAATACTGGTACGCGCTTTGATGCCGATACATCCCGCTCGTCCGACTCTGAAGATTCTTCATTAACTTGATATGCAACAGCAGACAGTTCGTCAGGAAGAACTGGTTTATTTTTGGGGATCTTTTTTCGTTGTTTGAGAAACATAGTGGTCGAGTCGAAACGCTCTACCTAAGATAGAAAGCTTTTCTTAAAAACGAACAAAATTTAGTATCTGGTTTCGACTTGAACATTGTTCACAGGTGGTGGAGATGAAGATTGCATTGAAACCTTGCTTGCCGCCGCAGCACCTGCGGGACCACCTAGCGCAGCCCCAGCTAGCGTAGTTCCTACATTAATTGCCGCAGAAGCTGTGCCAACAAGACTTGACCATACCCCAGCCCCGCCACCTTTGGCGATCTCAAACACGCAAAACGGGATCACCAATGCCATGACCACACCAAACCATATCGTGTCCACCGAGGCATCAGCACTGACCATCAGATCGCTTGCTAATCCGTAGCCAATGTATAACAGCAGTCTAGCCAAAAAAATTGTGAACGTACCTGTTAACCACAGAGCATAAGCCGAAGCTAAGAAAGTATTGCTAGTAAACAAACTTGCAGTTGCCGCCATTGGCGCAGCAATTCCCGTAAAGATGAAAGCAATTCCATACAAAGCTTGCCACGCCTCTGTAACTTTGGACAAAATTATTGCTAAAATCCCCTCCCAAGCTGGAGATGTAATTGTCCAAAAAACAGTCCGAGCTTTATCCCCAACATTTTTTTGCGGGTCATTCCACTGCTCCATCGCTTCATTTATATTACCCAGCCAGTCCTGTAACCAAGATGAATTGAAAAAATCTTGTTTGTATTCATTTCCCATATTCTGAACTTGATTAGATAAATCCGCAAAACACGCGGATTGTTCAGCCCCTATTAGAGCTTCGCATTGCTTAAATAATGGTGACAGACTTGGACCAATTAGCGCTCTTGCTTTTCCTTCTTTGATAGTTTGATAAAATCCCGTATAACTATCAAAGGTATTAATCACTCCATCAAAAATTTTGTAAAGGGCAAGAATAATTTGACCAAGGATATATCCACCGTTGGCAAGTCCAATGAAAACCACCACAGGCGCAACTAGCTCAATCCAAATTTTTAAGTCATCATCTTCTTTCAGCCACTTCATAAAACCGATTGACAAAGGAAAGATGGCAAACCCTTGACAGCAATAGCACAGATACGCGAAAGATGCGTTGTACTGCCCGAAATATCGTTGAACTATCTTTTCTTGATTTTGAGAGACTTTTAAGGCTGCATTACGTCCCCACTCGGCAATGTCATTGAAAACAATTGCCTCAGCTTTTTGGGGAGTGAGGAGAAAAGTTATTGTACAAAGTGCAAAAAATCCAAATAAGAGGATTGATTTATTTTGGCGACGCGGAACTTGACGCAGTTTAATGGCAATCGCTGCCATCTGATGCTTAATAAAGTTAACCAAACTGTATCTGTTGTATTTATTACCCTTCATGGTCAGCGTCCTGCTGTAATTGATTAATAACAGGTATTACAAGCACTGTCACGATGGAAGTGTATAAGGAATAACTCAGTACCAAACTTACCCCAATTGAAGCGACTTGCTTGTGAACTGGTAAAGCGTTCCACTTTTCTAAAAATTTGTGCATTACCATTTGTCAGGAGTTGTCCAAATTGCCTTCATGGAGCTAATCGATAATCCGGCATTTTCTACATCTCGCTGCCGCCTTTGGGCATCCATTGAGGCAGAGATGTTACCGAGTTGCAGTTTCTGAAATTGGTCATCAGTCTGCATTTTCATCAGCACAGACAGTTGGGCAGCATCCATTGATGGGCTAACGCTGTCTACAAGGAGATTGCATCGGATTAACTCTTGAGAACTTTTGGCGTTATTGGCACAGTTTTTCACTAACTCAGAAACCCTTTTAACTGTATCCATCGCAGTTTCGCTAATCTTTTGTTGTTGCGCCTGACCTGCTTTGCTTAAATAAGCTTCGGTTGTTGCTCGGTTTATATCGCGGTCGCTCTGATTTCCAGCGTAATACGCACCAATGCTAGGATTTGGTGCATAAACATCACTCAAAATTTTTCCTGATGTCGCTGCTTGATAAATTTTCCCGCGCACTTCATTTGGGTTTGGGTAGCCACGAGCGCCGGAAGCTTGCTTAAATATAGTTTGATGGGGGTTACTGTTGGGGCGACAAGTAGACGCATACAAACAAGTTACAGAGCCTGTTCCTAATACCCCACCACTACCAATCGTTGCATCAACAATGATGTCTGTCTCTCCTCCTCCAGCAGATGGACTACTGCTGACATCACTAGATCCATCAAGTATTGTGCCTAAAATGCTTTCCAGTAGTCCTCCAACATCTATAGAACCCCCATTCAATAATCCATCAGAACTGAAAACAGCATCCATAATTATATTAGAAAGATCAATGCCGCCAATACTTAATCCAC
>NZ_PVWN01000089.1:7799-11806 GCF_003003885.1 Chlorogloea sp. CCALA 695
TTTGCCAGCAATCGCGGAAGTAGCGAGTACAAGCAGCTAGAGCTTCGTGTTTATCAGGAATGCGGTCAAAAAACCATTGCTTGATATTTCGCTCGTTAGCATTAGATGCGCTTAATACAACTGATTCCCAAGGCGCATACCACCGACCCATCGTATGTTTGCTGTAATCTTGGATCAGCCAAGAAGAGTAGCCCTCTTTGCGGTTGGTGTAAAATTTATTTGAGGCACATTGGTTAACCAATTCGCGCGGAATACCTAAAGATTGCGACAATGGCTCGGCGCTACCTGCTTCAATTCTGCCCACAAACTTAGTGCTGATATTAGCGAGTAAGTCCGCTCCCGCTTCTGACTGTGCCACCCTAGTAAAACTGTTGGTAATCACCCCTAGGCGAATACCGTCCTTACCTCCCTTAGTTGCTAAATTAGATGCAAGCTTGAGTACCCCAGTATGCGTCACCAAGTTTTGAGCTTCGTCTATCAGTACGTGGCTGATTTCGTGACTCAAAGACTTTTGAATCGCAGAGCTATATGCTGCCAGCGAATAAGCTAAAGATTCCTGACCTTCATTCATATTCCGCAACGAAAATACCGTGAGCGCTTTATCAATACAAACTGTGGAAGGTAGAGCAATTGCTTTACCTATAGTTGTCCGCGTGTCGGTAATTCGAGATAAATTGAATTGAAGAAGATCGAGAGCTTGTTGGACGCGATCCCCTAAATTGGCTAAACGCGACTCTAGTTTTTCGCGCGTTACGAACCGCGTCAAGTCTTGCAGCGTAGGCGTAGATTGCCACGACGAAGAACCAAATCCGTCACGAATGGAGTTACCGTAGCGGCTTTGAATTACTGGATCGTCTAGGTAGGTCGTAATCGAAAGCTCAAGAATCGTGCGCGCAATTTGCTCTAACTGAACATCTTGCCTTGTTGGCCCCACCAGAATCATTAACTGTTCGAGCCAGTAGCTAACCAAAGAGCGCAATCGGTCTTGTTGAATCTCTTGGGGCAAACCAGAAAAGTTAGGGATCTGGATGATATTAAAGCTTTCAAGTTGGATGTCAATATGAGTACCACCGAGATACTTGCAGCGATCTCGCAGTGCAGAGCTACCATCCGGCGGAGGGTAATCGAGCCAAGTCACGGGCTGATTCATTGCTAAGGCATGATCGGCAATATTGTTAGCTAGAACTGATTTAGAGCTACGCTGTGCTGCGACGATACACCAGTGCTTTTCTTTGCCTGGATGGAAAAAATCTACTCGGAACGGTTGCTTGTCTGGAGCGATGAACTCAATTCCATGCTCGTCATTGGGTAAGGTACGGGCAATCGGGAAGAAGGCGATCGCATCTTTCACGCCGTAGTAAATCCGGCGGTCAAACTGAGCGCCTGTACGTTTTATCCTGGCATAGTCATAGCCAAATACCTTGTACTGCAACATTGGGTCATCATTGCAGGGCAGCGTTTGCAACCACAGTCGATGAGCAACCACGTACTCGCGCACCAATTCTAGCCATCGGCAGCGCGAGATAAAGTCTCGGCAAGCAATATCTAACTGGGCTAGGCTTTGGCGGTGGATCAGGACGCAAAAGCCTACTCGAATCGGAGCGCCTTGTGAATGCAAAGAGCGCAGTGCCTCTCTTGCCAGTCTTGTATTTTCATCAGCAGTGGCATCATAGTCTCTTTTCGATGCTGTAGCTTCAAACTGTTTGACTGATTGACGGTACAATTGGGAGGCAGCCTCACGGGCAATTTTTGAGTCGCTCGGTGTTAGCTGGATGCAAAATTCCGTGTCCGAAGACGATTCATTTGCTAATAAATCCCACAGCGCGCGGCATTGATGGAATTCATGAGCTAGGCTCTTGTACTGTCCGGTAGCCCTTAAAATCCCTGTATAGCGATCTTGAAGCAAGCCGGATTCTGGGTCGAAGCGTTTGGTATATACCCATTCTGGATCGAGCTTGGGCGGATAGTCTTTAATCAGATGCCCAGTAATATGCATTTCCCCCGTGACTTCGCTCGATAGACGTACACCACGCTCGTCAATTTTGCAGCGAATAATATTTGGTGATTTTCCTGGCGCTTCGCCACTAAAACGGTGGCGTAAGTTTGTCCAGATTTCTGACTCTCCCATTGGGCGTACTGATACCCCAAATGTGCCAGTCAACAAGGTTGAAGTTGATCTATACCCCCGTAAGAAGGCAGTTTTAAACTGCTCTTCTACAGCAATGATTTTATTTTGCGTCTTTTTGTTGGAAATCGAGTCTCTTACACCCGCCCATAGTTCATAAACTTCCTTGCCAAACGCTTCAATCTTGTCAGAGCTTTTGCGCCCTTGTTTATCCGACTTTGGCTTATAGGTCACGTACAACCTGGCAAACTTTGGCTCTCGCATTCCTGTCCGCGCCAATTGTTGCGCTCTACTCAATTCAGCAACCAACAACTGGTCAATTTCCGGATTAGTGTTATTTTCAATCAGGCGTAGCAATTGCTGTGTACGGTCGTAACTTGTCGCTTCACCGCCAATGTGAATATCCCAGATTAAGTAATAAGGGATGTTTAATAATCCTTCAGCCTCCGCATCATAGAGACTAACCAGGTTCTCGGCAAGGTCATATACATGAGTACCGTAAATTTCCCATCCCCATGTAAAGATTCGGGATGCAAAGCCATGTCGGAGAACTAATGAACCAACTTTCTCCCCAAACACATCAAATTCACACGTCGCTTGCAGTGGTAGGTAGTCGGAAATACTACCATGCTCTGCTTGACCTGTAATTTTTAAGTCTAAAGCGTTTTCCTTTTTGTATAACTTATCGTCTTCGTGCAACATTGTTTGCCTTGGGCGGTAACGTATCAGAGTTCGGCGAATCTGGCATATGTAAAATCGGCACTGAAACAAATCTGCCAAAGTTAGACCAAGCCGATTCCTCACCCTTCCCCGCATACAGCCAGTAAATTGCAATTACTGTGCCTCCAGATAAGGCGGTCTTCACTTTATCATCGGTTACTTCACTGGTGACTACCATGACCGCAAATCCAGCTAATAAGCCTGGAGTCAGATAGGAGGGGAAAAAGTTTAACAACTTCTTCTGCTTTCCTAATGCACGATTTGGTACAATCGGCTGGTTAACAATCGGCATAAATTTTTCCACGAATTTTCTGTAACTATCTTGCTCCGAGTGCAGAGATTAACTAATAAAAAGCTCAAGCATGGCATCGAATATTACTAGGGCAGCTATTACCTGGACTACCTTGCCAGTAACTTGGCGCGTCCCTTCATCGTCTTCATCACGCGATCTCCCAAATCGCAGCGCGAGGATACCTATAAAGACAATCCCTAGGATACGAAATAACGCACCAATCCATAGCGGAAAGCTAGTAGTGTCAGCAACCCCGAATCTGGCAAACAAAGTTGTTAGCCCCGTCTCCAAGGTGTCAAAAAATAAAGCATAAGCTGGTGAGTGCAGGGTGAAAAAACACCATGAGAGTACAGCACACAAGCCAAAAAGCAATTGTTGTCGATGGTGTTTCGATATTGCCCTCCAGTGCTGCCAAAGTAGTGCGGCTATTGTGCCACCCACACCACACAGGAGTAACATTAGCCACTCGCCCATCAACATCCGGTACAGAATTAGCAAGGCAACAGTCAGCCACGAAATATATTTTAGCGCAGGTGAGTCTATAAACTTGGTGATCGCCTTGGTTCTAGATTTATGAAGCGGAGTGCGGGTTGAGCCTAGTAGCTGTCTATGCATAGATATCTCTCCAATAGTCCTACTTAAAATATGCCCTCGCTTCAAAAAACGAACATTCACCCGTGAACGCGACCATAATCGCTTCATCCAATTGGCTGCTGGTATTTGAAACGCCGATTGATTTTCTTGAGTTACTATTACCTCGCTAGGTACGACAACTTCAGGCGGTTTCGCTAACATTAGTTTGAGCGCAGCGACCGCTCTGTTGTATGCCATCCTTGTCGCATCAGCCGACTTGCCTAGTTCAGCACCAAT